>JBPOIJ010000116.1:0-19599 GCA_052034585.1 Myxococcota bacterium | reverse complement strand
GCGGTGCACCGGTTGGGTGGGTCGGGGGGCTGGGGGTCGCGCCGTGACCCGGCAGGCGGGAGGACGTTCACGCCCCGCGCGCGGGCTAACGTCGCGCCCACCGCCGCGAGGAGCAACGGCCTCCAGTTCGCCCGCTTCGGCGTCGGGAGCGTGACCGCCGACGTCGAGAGGCCCGGTTCGTCCACCTTCAGCGGCGGCAGCGACGGTCGAGAGGGCGCGTCGAGCTCGCCAGTCTGTTGCAGCACCTTCGCCGCTCGCGCTCGCAGCCACTTCCCCAGCTGATCAGCCCCGCTCCGCTCGAACGTTCGCAGCGCCGCCTGCAGCTCCAGCGCGCTCGAGTGACGCTTGGCGCGCTCCCGCGCCATCGCCTTGCCGAGGATCGTCTCCAGCGCCACCGGCAGCTCGGGCCGCTTGCTCCGCACCGGCAGCACCGGGTTGAAGAGGATCGCGCTCATCAACGCCGCGTGGTTCGGCTGAGGGAAGAGGCGCTCGCCGGTGAGCAGCTCGTAGAGCAACACGGCGAGGGCGTAGAGATCGGACCGCGCGTCTGGTGGCTCGCCCTTGAGGTACTCCGGCGCGAGGAAGGGCAGGCTCCCGCGCACCGTGCCCGTCGCCGTCGCGGTGGCCTCGACCGAGCCGGTGAGCGCGATGCCGAAGTCGATGACCTTCACCACGCCCGTCTCGGAGAGGAACACGTTCGAGGGCTTCAGATCTCGGTGAACGATGCCCTTGCCGTGCAGGTACGCGAGCGCCGACAAGAGCTGATCGGCGATCTCCAGCGCGAGCGGCGGGTCGAGCGGCTCCGTCGGCACCTCGAAGAGGGTCGCGAGCGAGGCCCCTTGCAGGCGCTCCATCACCAGGAAGGGCACTCCGTCGAGGAGCCCGCCGTCGAGCGTCTTCACCACGTTGGGGTGGTCGAGCGTCGCGCCGAGCTTCACCTCGTCGAGGAAGCGATGCACACCGCCGCGGCTGGTCCCCTCGACGTGCATGCTGAGCCGCTTGATGGCCACCAGCGAGCCGTCGGGCGCGGTCGCCTCGTGCACCACGCCCATGCCGCCCCGTCCCAGGCGCGCGCCGAGCAGGTACTTCCCGAAGCGCACCTCAGAGGCCATGCCGGGTCACGAGCTGGTGAACGAGCTGCCGTGACACTCCGAGCGCACGGGCCGCCGCTGCCAGGCTCCCGTTGCTCTGCGCCAGCGCGCGCTTGAGGTGGGAGATCTCGAACTTCGCGAGCGCCTCCGCCCGCGCCTCGTGCCAGGGCAGGAGCGGCAGCACCGTCTCCGCCAGGTGCTCCACCTTCCCGCTGATCACCAGCCGCTCGAGCACGTTGCGAAGCTCGCGCACGTTGCCCGGCCAGTCGTAGGCCTCGAGCAGCTTGAGCGCGTTCGGTGGCAGCTGCGCCAGGGTGACCGGCGGGCTCATTCGAGAGAGGAAGTGCTCGGCCAAGAGCGGCAGGTCGTCGAGCCGCTCCCGCAGCGGGGGCACCCGCACCTCGATGACCCCGAGGCGGAAGTAGAGGTCTTGCCGGAAGGTGCCCTTGCCGATGCCCTCGCGGAGGTCGCGATGGGTGGCCGCGATGATGCGCACGTCGACCGGCCGCTCGGTGGCGCCTCCGACTGGCCGAACCTTGCGGGCCTCGAGCGCGCGCAGCAGCTTGGGTTGCAGCTCGAGCGGCAGCTCCCCGACCTCGTCCAGGAAGAGAGTGCCCTCGTTCGCTTCGACGAAGAGCCCCTCGCGGTTGCTGGTGGCGCCAGAGAAGGCGCCCTTCACGTGGCCGAACAGCTCGCTCTCGATGAGGTTCGGCGCGAGCGTGCTGCAGTCGCAGACGACGAAGGGCCCGTCACCGCGCGCGCTCGCCGCGTGGATCGAGCGAGCCACCGCGTCCTTCCCGCTGCCCGTCTCACCCGACAACAGCACCGTCGCTTCGGTCGCGGCGGCCCGCTCGAGCACTTTGAAGAGCGCGCGCATCACCACTCCGCTGCCGACCACCTCACCGAACGTGCTCGCCGGAACCAACGGCACTTCCGTCGGCGTGGGCCCGACCTCGATCCACAGGCGAGAGGCGCCGAGCTCGAGCACCTGGCCCGGCTGCAAGAAGACGTCGACCACCCGCACGCCCGAGACGCGGCAGCCGTTCTTGCTCTTGAGATCCCTCACCCGGAAGCCGGCGGGATCGCGCAGCACCTGACAGTGTCGGCGAGACACCACCGGGTCGTCGGACACCAGCTCGCAGGTCGAGTCGGTGCCCACCACCAGCGGCGTCAGCCCGAGCTTCGCTTCCTTCGCCGGGGCAGACCCGCGCTGCAGCTTGACGGTCGTCTCGAGGAACTCGACCGCGTCGAGCCCGCGCGCCGTGATGGTGTGGGTCTGGGTGTCGTCCAGCTCGCTCACGTGGAGAGAAGGTAGACGAATCACCGGCGAAGTCGACGTCCCAACCACCCGGCGATCAGCAGCAAGGGGAGGGTGCCGAAGGGAACCTCGGTGCCGCTGCAGCCCAGCCGCCACCCAGCGAGCCCAGTCGCGCGGCCGCCCCCATCGACCGCGTTCCCCGCATCGGCTGGCCGGCCCGCGTCGTCACCAGCGTCGGCGACTCCAGCGTCGGCGACCGAGGCATCGGGGCCTCCGACGGGTCCTCCACCATCGCCGCCATCGCCGCCATCGTGGCCTCCGTCGGGCTCGACCCTCACCCCGGCGTCTTCCACCGGCTCGATGGGCAGCAGCGGCGAGCCGTACTCGAAGGCGCCGATGTCGAGCGCGCCGCCGCCGTCGCGCGGCACCGAGGCGGCTTGATGCCGGTACTCGAAGATCGGCGCTTCCCACCCTGCCGGGAGCGCGATGGCGGCGTTGACGAGCGGCGAGGTCGAGGTCGGCCTGAAGTCTTCACCCATGCCGTCCACGAGCCCCGCGTCGCTGCCGAAGAGATCGGGCACCAGCGCGGTGAAGGTGGTGACCGAGGGCGTGGTGGTGCCGACGAGCCCGCTCGTTCCCCAGTTGGCCCCGTGGGTGACGGCGGCGGGCCCGTCGCAGAAGGTGAGGCCCTGGGTGCGCGTCATCAGGTTGTTGATCACCCCGAGGCGAAGGCCCGGCGCAGTGTCGGCGACCTGGACGATCTGCACTTGTGCCCGGCGCCCGATGAAGGAGTTGTAGGCGAGGCGGAGCTCGCGCTGCGCGGCGTTGGCCTCGACCTTCACGATGGGGTCGAGCAGCCCGGTCGCGTCCTTGACGAAGAGGTTCCCCACGACGGTGGTCGCTTGGTACTCGGGCGCGGCGAAGTGCGAGCTCGCCAGGAAGTCGATCATCCGGCTCCCGGCGCGGAACAGGTTGTAGGCGTAGACGACTCCGGCAGACGCGTCGCGCACGTTGTCGGCCGCTGGCGTCGGCGCGCCGAAGTCGTTGAACTGCACTCGCGCGCGCAGCACTCCGAGGTCGAGGTTGGAGCTGGGCCCCGCGTTGCCATTGGCCCGAAAGACGTTGCGCTCGATGAGCACGTCGGTGGCGTTCGGCCCCACGCGCAGCCCGACGTCGAAGTCCTCGAAGATGCACTTGCGCACCACGAAGTTCGAGACGCCGATCGCGTTGATGCCCGCGCCATAGAGGTACGGCCGGTACGAGCCGTTCTGCGAGTAGAAGCTCTGCGCCTCGCGCGCATGCCGGAAGTGCAGGGACTCGAAGGTGAGGTAGTCGACCCGAGCGCCACCTCCCAGCACCACGACGCCTTCGTTCTCGTTGTCGATCACCAGGCCCGGCCGAGTGGTGGCCTCGAGGCCGGTCACGATGGGGAGCGCGCCGCTCATCGGATCAGGCACGCCCCGCACCACGATGCGCGCGTCGGCACGGCCGCTGCGAGTGACGGTGAACTTCTCGGCGTAGGGCGCCGGGCGGGCGTAGACGAGCACGAGGTCGCCAGGGCCCAGCGACTCCCACGGCACCTGCCCGAGCGAGCCCAGCACCTGACCCGGCCCCACCCGGTACTCGGTGGCGTCGGCCGGCGCGCCCAGCAGCAGGAAGAGAACGAGCAGCTCACGCACTCGGGCCGAGTCTACGTCGCTTCCGTGACGGGTCGACACCGCACCCCGCCGCGCTCGCTCGGCGCCCACCTCGACGGTCATGCCTTCAGTCGCGGGAGCGGGCTGCGCAGGTCGCCCACCACCACCTTCCCGGGCGGCGTGAGATCGTAGATGGAGCCGCGCAAGGAGCCGTACCCCGGTTGGCCGTTCACCTCCCAGTCAGCGGGCGCCAGGCCCATCGCCAGCATGTTGGTGACGAGCAGCCGGTTGTAGGCGGTGCCGACGTACTGGCTCCAGCGATGCCGGGTGAAGTCGGTGCGGTAGTCGACGAGGTAGCCGGTGCGGAGGTAGCCGTTCGCGGTGCCGAAGAGCGCGTACTGCCCGTCGATGCAGAGGTGGTTGTTGTCGATGCCGCTGGTGCCGCTCTGGCCCGACTGGTTGCCGATCTCGTTGTTCACGAAGACGAGCGAGTTGTGGAGGTACGTCTGCCCGTTGCTCGGGTCGACCGCGCTCGCGAGCCCCGCGAGGAGCCGCTTCAGGTGCCGGAACGACCACTGATGGCAGGTGAGCAGCCCCTGGAGGTCGGCCGGCGTGTTGTCGTGCGAGAGAGTGGTGTCCGCGTCCTCCGATGCCGGGCATCACCACGTCCGGGTCGAGGTAGAAGTTCACCACCTTGGTGAGCCCGCACTTCATCGCCGCGAGGGCGATGTCGACGTGCGCGGTGGCCATCGCGTCGACCGATTGCTCGGTGGGCTGGAGCGTGGCGGGCGCTCCGGGTGGAGTGCACTGGCCCTGGCCGGTGGCGTCGAGGCGCTGACCGAGTTGGTGCAGCTCGTCGACGTACCGGCTGAGCGCGGCCTTGTCCTCCGACGACAGCTTGGGGTTCGTCCGCACCGCGTCGAAGTGGCTCTTCACCAGGTCGATGGCCGAGGTGCGGGAACGCAACCGGCGCGCCGCCACGGGGTCCGTGCCCGGCAGGTTGGCGAAGAGGAGATCGAAGGCCGTGCGCGGGTAGAGCCCTGGCTGCTGCTCGAACCTCCCCGTGCTGCCCTTCTTGTACGAGCACGACCAGCCGCCGTTGCCGGTGTAGTTGATGGAGAGGTTGAGCGGCGGCTTGGTGACCGGCCCCGACAGCTTCGCCGCGATGAGCTGATCGATGCTCGGCGGCAGCGACGCCTCGCTCACCCCGGGGTTGAGATCGTTCCACGTCGAGGCCGTCGTCGAGGTGTTGAAGCCGGTGAGGCCCGTCACCGGCGCGTGCCCCGTCTCGTAGGCGAGGTGATCGACGTGGCGCAGGAGCAGCATCTGGCTGCGGTAGGCGTCGAAGCTCGCGTCGAGGATGGGGGAGATGGGCCCGCTGATGGAAGAGAGCGCGAGCTCCCGCACGTTGGGCTCGACCAGCTGGGCGGTCGCGAGCACCGCGTCGGAGGGGTACCAGTGCTGCCCGAAGTAGCCGTTGGCGATTCGCCAGGTGAAGAAGGTGCGCTGCACCGGCGCGGTCTGGGCGCGCGCGAGCGAGGGCAGAAAGGGAATCGCCAACGCCAGCCCGCCGGCCCCGACGAGGAAGGAACGGCGTTGGAGCAGATAGGGAGTTCGCATCGGGGCCTCAGAGCTTCTTGAGCCGGAACTGCGGCGCCAGCACCAACGCCTTGAGCCCCGACTTGATGGAGCCGTGCTGGAGCGCGACCGACGCCGGCTCGACCCAACAGCCATCGGCGGGCGTGTAGGCGCGGCCAGTGAACGCGTTCGCCAGCTGCTTCGCCATGCACTGAGGCCCCGAGGCGCTCGCTCCGAGCCGCACGCTCACCTCCACCGCGTCGACGGCGCCCGGCTCGAAGGTGCGATCGAGATCCGGCCTCGAGGTCGCGTCGACCCGCACCTGGTTCGCGACCGCCCCCTGCGCGTCGAAGATGCTCTCGCTCTGGAGGAACTGACCCGCCGAGCCGTAGTGCGAGAAGCTGCCGCCCCAGTTGTCGATGCGGTCGTGACAGCCCGCGCACTGCGGCTGGCTGGTGAGGGCGTGGAAGCGCTCCCGCACGTTGGCGTTGGGGTTCGTCGCCGGGTCCGCCGGATCGTTGGGCGGGAAGAGGTTCGGGTTCGGTGGCGGCAAGGGCCGGCAGATCAGCTCGCCGATCCGCACTCCGCGCTTGATCAGGTGGCCCGCGTTCGAGCGCTTCACCGGCGCGGTCATCAACCAGGCGGCTCTCGTCAGCACCCCGGCGCGCTCGGTCGCCGGGAGGAGGGTGGGCCGGCCAGCGGTGGGCTTGGCGACGCCGTAGAGGGTGGCGAGCTCGGCGTCGTCGGTGAAGAAGCGCCGGTCGGTGAGCAGGTCGCGATAGCTGCCGTTCTCGTCGAAGGTGACGGCGTTGGTGAAGTCGCGGAGCTCCTGCACCATCGCGGCCTGGAGGCGAACCGGATCAGCCGTCTGGAACGAGGGCGCGAGCGGAGGCAGCCGAGTGGTGCCCAGCCACTCGTCATAGAAGCGGCTCAGCGTCGCGCGGGCCCGACGGTCGGCGAGGAGCCGGTCGACCTGCGCCTCGAGCTCGGTCGGCGTGAAGCCCCGGTCGGCGGCCGCGCTCAAGAGCGCGTCGGGCGGCGCGTTCCAGAGGGTGAACGACAGCCGGCTCGCCAGCTCCTGATCGGTGAGGGTGAGGAGCGTCGTGCCCGCGCCGTCCTGCTCGAGCCGGTAGAGGAACTCGAAGTCGGTGAGCGCGAAGAGGAGGGTCGTGCCCACGCCCTCGGCTGCGCTCGTGGTGGCGCCGAGGTCGTACGCCTGCTGGAGCCGCTGGAGATCGGCGGAGTTCATCGGCCGGCGGAACACCGCGCGACCGAAGCGCTGGAAGAAGGTCTGCACGCATGACGGAGTGACCGGCGCCGTCCCCAGACAGGGCTCGAGCGCGCGCAGCTCGGCCGGTCGATCGGCGACGAAGAACGCGAGCTCGAAGGCGAGGGCGTCGAAGGCCTCGACCTCGGCGGTGGAGACCTCCTCGAGCTCGCTGGAGAAGCGGCGAACGTGCGGGTCGGGGAGCGCCGAGGTGCGCACCGCCGCGACCACCGTGGGGCCGAAGAGCTGCTCGAGCGCGGCGAGGTACTGGGTGCGGGTGAGGCGGAGCTGCTTGGTGGGCGGGGGATCGACCGGCGTCGGACAGAGCGCGTCCACGAGCGAGAGCCCGTCGCTCACTCCGCCGCCACCGCCTCCCATCATCGCCGTGCCGCCGCCCGCTGGACTCGTCGGCTCGGGAGCCGACCGTGGCCCGACGATGGAGCCCTCACACCCAAGCAACCCCATCGCGCCGAGCGCGCCGACGAGCACGAGCCGCATCCGTCGGCGGTCGTGCAAGCACGTCGCCACCTCGGAGCGCCCGTCGATGCAGGGGCTTGGCGTCGACCGCGGTGGAGCATCGCTGCTCCGTGTCAGGCGCCGCTTGACGACCCAGCGTCACCCGAAGGCGACGCGCTCGAGACGTCGGTGGAGCGCGTCGGTGGATCGACCGAGAGTGCCCCGCATGCGCGTCGCTCTCCTCTTCTCTTCCCTCGCCCTCGTCGCCTGTGGGCCTGATCAGCTCGAGGCGTTCGAGCCGGCGAGTCAGCTGCGCTCGGAGCTGTCGATGGCCTCGGCCGGCGGGTGTTCGACCTCGATCGCCGCCGGGTTGAGCGCGCAGCTCGTCGAGGAGCTCAACTGCGTGCAGCCCAACCTGATGGCGAACTTCTCGGGCTCGCACGTGACGCTCTACGCCTCGGTGCTCCCCTGGCTCGCGCCCGACGCCGCGAAGGATCTGAAGGACGCGACGAGCGCGCGCGGCGCCACCCTTCCCATCAGCTCGGCCTACCGCACGCTCGGTCAGCAGTACCTGCTCTACAAGTGGTGGAGAGCCGGCCAGTGCGGCATTCAGGTCGCCGCCGTCCCCGGTACCTCGAACCATCAGAGCGGCCGCGCCATCGACACGCCGTCGTACTCGACCTGGCGCTCGTCACTCGCGGCGCAGGGCTGGCAATGGCTCGGCAGCTCCGACCTGGTGCACTTCGATCATCTCGCGTCGCCCAACGTGGCCTCGAAGTCGATCCTCGCGTTCCAGAAGCTGTGGAACCGGAACCACTCGACCGGAAAGCTGGCGGAGGACGGCGACTGGGGGCCGAAGACGGAGGCGGCGATGGCGGCGTCTCCCACCACTGGCTTCGCGGTGCACGGCTGCCCCACCACGGGAAAACTCTCGGGCACCGTCACCAACCGCAGCACCGGCGCGGCGCTCACTGGAGTGACCGTCACCGGCGGCGGAAGCACCGCGACGACCTCGAGCACCGGCGCCTTCGAGCTGGTCCTCCCGGCGGGCACCTTCACCGTCACCGCGACGAAGAGCGGCTTCGGCTCGACGAGCGTCTCTCGAACCGTCGTGCTCGGCAGCAGCGTCTCGGCCTCGATGTCGCTCTCGCCGGTCGTCACCACCGGCACCCTCGCCGGCACCGTCGTCGAGAAGGGCGCGCCGGGCCGGCCCATCGCCGGAGCCTCGGTCGTCGTCGGCGGGCAGACCCTCACCAGCGATGCCACCGGCGCGTTCTCGGTGATGCTGCCCGCGGGCACCGCCTCGCTCCGAGTGTCGAAGGCCGGCTTCCTGAGCGTCACCACCACCGCCGCCATCGTCGCGGGCGTGACGAAGACGCTCACCGTCGAGCTGGAGCCGAGCGTGGCGAACCAGCCCCCCGAGCTCACGCTCTCCTCTCCCGAGCCGATGGCCGCGCTCGAGGTCGCCCACGTCGAGCTGAGCGGCACGGTGAGCGACGACGCGAGCGCCATCGCGACCGTGCGCGTCGTCCACGGTCAGACCTCGAAGGACGTTCCAGTGACGAACGGGACCTTCGGCACGCCGCTCCAGCTGCTGCCGGGCAGGAACGTCGTCACCGTCACCGCGACCGATGCGCAAGGCCTCCAGACGACGGCCACCTGGGAAGGTCGCTTCCGCGCGGGGCTCTTCGGTCGGGTGCACCGCTTCGACGACGCGGCGGCCATCGTCTCGGGCGCGTCGCTCACCCTCACCGCGGTCGGCAGCAACGAGGTGCTCGGCCACGCGAGCTCCGACGACGAGGGCCGGTTCGAGCTCGACGCCCTCGCGAGCGGCCCGGCGGTGCTCGAGGTGGTCGCCGATGGCTACACGCTGCGCGAGCTGCTCCTCGCGGTCTCGGCCGACGAGCGCACCGAGGTCGACGTGGGCCTCACGCCTGGCACGAGCGAGACGCCGGCGATTCGCTTCATCGAGCCCAAGGGTGAGGGCCCATTCGACGTCGACACCATCACCATCTCCGGCGCGGTGAGCGGGCTCGAGGTCTCGTCGGTCACCGTCAATGGAGAAGCGGCGATGCTCTTCGGCAACGGCTTCGTGGTGAAGCTCCCCTTGCCCGAGGGGGAGACCACCTTCGAGGCCATCGCCGAAGACGCAGACAGCCGCTCGGTGCGCGCGTCGGTGACGGCGCGCCGCACGCCGACGCTGGCCACCAACGACCTGGTGCCGAAGAAGACCGGCTGCGCGGCCCTGCCGGGAGCTCCATTCGTGGTGCTGCTGGTGGCGCTCTGGCGACGGCACCGGGCAGCGCGTTGAGGTCGCCGAGCGGCGGCGCGCTCCGTCACGGCTTCTTCGTGAGCACGCGCGCGACCCGAGCGAGGAGCGGCTCGGGCAGGAGCGGCTTCTCGAGCAGCTCGACGCCTTCCTCGAGGCTCCCTTGGTGCAGCACGCCGTCGTTGGCGTAGCCCGACATGAAGAGCACCTCGAGCTCGGGTCGCAGCGTGCGGAGCGAATCGGCGAGCTCGCGTCCGCTGATGCCAGGCATGACGACGTCGGTCAGGAGCAGGTCGATGCGCCCGCCACGAGCGGCCACCTGCACCGCCTCGGCACCCGACGACGCGCGCATCACCTCGTAGCCGGCGTGCTCGAGAATCTTGCAGGCGAGGCTGAGCACGGCCGGCTCGTCGTCGACGACGAGCACCGAGGCGCGCGAAGGTGAGGTCGTCGGCGAGGGCGCTCTCGTCTGCGCGGCCTCGGGCGACGCCCCCGACAGCGGGAGCTTCACCACGAAGGTGGAGCCAGCGCCCGGCGCGCTCTTGACCGACACCGAGCCGCCCAGCTGCGAGACGATGCCGAACACCGTCGACAGCCCCAGGCCCGTGCCGCGCCCGCCCTTGGTGGTGAAGAAGGGCTCGAAGATGCGCTCGCGGGTCTTCTCGTCCATGCCCATTCCGGTGTCGCTCACCTCGAGGTTCGCGTTGGCGCCCGACTGCACCAGCCGCACGGTGAGCTCTCCGCCTGCGGGCATCGCGTCGCGGGCGTTGACGACGAGGTTCATCAGCACCTGCTCGAGGAGCCCGGCGTCGGCGCGCACCACGAGGGCCTGGGGGCTCGCCTCGATGCGCACCCTGATGTGATCGCCCACCAACCGCTGGAGCATGAGGCTCAACGACGAGAGCACCTCGTTGAGATCGAGCGCGCGCAGCTGCATCACCTGCTGCCGGCCGAACGCGAGCAGCTGCCGGGTGAGGACCGCGGCGCGCTCGCCAGCTCCGAAGACCTGGGTCAAGTCGTCGCGGTAGCGGCTGTGCGGCGGCAGGTCGTCGAGCACGAAGCGCGTACAGGTGAGGATGATCGACAACAGGTTGTTGAAGTCGTGCGCGATGCCGCCCGCGAGCCGCCCCACCGCCTCGAGCTTCTGGGTGTGGAGGAACTGCTGCTCGAGCAGCTTTCGTTCGGTCGCGTCGTTCGAGAAGATGATCAGCCCGTGCGCGTGCGGCTCGATTCGCAGCTCGTACCAGGCCTTCACTCCGTCGGGCGTCTGGAACTCGTTCACCAGGTTGGCCGACACCCGGTTCTGCATGCAGTCGACCAACCGCTCGAAGAGGTAGCTCTTCTCGATGCCTGGGTACGCGTCGGGCATCGTGCGGCCGAGCAGCGCCTCGCGGGTGGTGCGCCCGTGACGACAGGCCGCCTCGTTCAAGTACAGGTAGCGCCAGTCGGGGCCGATGATCTGGAGGCCCTGATCGATCGTGTCGAGGGTGGTGACGAGGCGCTCGTGCCGTCCCTCGAGCGTCTCTCCCAGCAGATACGTGACGTGCATGAGCTCCCCCACGCACCAAGGTACTGGCTTTCGGGGGCGCGCGCGACCGCCAGTCAGCGTTCGTTCCACCGCCCCAGCGCGACGTCGTAGGTGAGCTTCTTCTGCTGATCAGGCCGCACCGCTCCGCGCCACTGCGGCGAGACGTTGCCGTTCCCGAGCCGCACCGTCACCGTGTACATGCCCGAGGGCACCTTGTTGCTGAAGGGCGGCGCTTCTTCGAAGTTCTTTCCTCCGCGCACCACCACCTTCGCGCCGGAGTCGTCGCCCTGGATCGCGATGCGAATGGTGCCAGTGCCGTCGGGAATGACGTCGTCGGGCGGAGGCGGCGGTGGTGGCTTCTTCACCTCGGGCTCGACGGGCGGCTTGGGGTCGATCTTGGGCGTCGTCCTCACGGCGACCGTCTTCTTCACCTCGGGCGGCTTGTCGGGCTTGGGCTCGACGGGCGGCTCGACGACGACGACGACCGGGTCCTTCCGCACCGGCCCCTCGGCCGGCGTCTTCACCGCCACCGGTTCGTCGACGACCGTCACCTCGGGCGCGATGCTGACCTCCGGCGCGTCGTCCTTCGCGGTGACGAGGAGCAGGGTGCCGAACACGCCGATCAAGACGGCGGCTCCGAAGGCGACGAGGAAGGCGAGCTTCTTGTTCGGCGGGGCCGGCTTGGCCGCAGGCACGCGCTCGGTGTTGTGCTTCTTCGCGGGTGGCGCGGCCGTCGTCGCGGCGGCCTTCATGCTCGGCGACGAGGCCTTGGTGGAGGAGGTCGAGGTCGCCACCGGCGGTTTCGCGTAGACGTCGGACGGGGCGGCGGTGATGGCGGGAAAAGCCGAGCTCCGGGTGCCGCCAGTCGCGGTGATCTCCCCGTCGTGGTCGACGTACCCGAGCAGCGCCGACTGGCCGACGCGAAAACCGGAGTCGAAGGCCGCCTTCTCGAGCGCCTCGCGCATCTCCGCCGCCGATTGGAAGCGCTCCTCGGGCTTGACCATCAGCGACTGGCGAACCACGTCGTAGAAGGGCGGCGGCAGCCCGGGGAACACCTCGTCGAGGTCCTTCCACTGGCCGCGCACCAAGGCCGCGTGTCGCTCTCCGTGGTTCGGGTGCTCGTCGAACGGCGTCGACCCCGAGGCGAGCTTGTAGAGCGTGACGCCCAGAGAAAAGAGGTCGGAGCGGCCGTCGAGCCGTTTGCCCATCGCCTGCTCGGGAGAGAAGTAGCCGGCCTTGCCCTTGGTGACGCCGGGCATGGTGAGGTTGCGGTTGGTCGCCGCCTTCGCGATGCCGAAGTCGATCAGCTTGAGGCTGCCCTTCGCCGAGAGCAGCAGGTTGTGCGGAGAGACGTCGCGGTGGACGAGGCCGAGCTTCCCGCCCTCGGTCTGGAGCGAGTGCACCGCCTCGAGCGCGCTCGCCGTCCAGATGCCGATGGCGAAGAGGGCCTCGTCGGCGAAGCGCTCGGAGGAGTCGCGCAGGGTGCGGTTGATGGTGGCCAGGGTCTCGCCGGGCACCAACTCCATCGCCATGTAGAGCAGGCCGTCGTCGCTCTCGCCCACGTCGTAGATCTGCACGATGTTCGGGTGGGTGAGGGTGCAGGCGGTGCGCGCCTCGTCGAGGAACATCTCGCGGAAGTCGGGCGACTCCGAGTACTCGGGCCGAATCACCTTCACCGCGACGGGCCGGGTGATGCCCTTGGTGAGCTCCTGCTCGGCCCGGTAGACCTCGGCCATGCCCCCCTGCGCCAGCAGACGAGCGATGGTGTAGCGGCCAACCTTGGTGCCAGCTTCGAGTGCCACGCGGACGAGCCGTCGAGCATAGTCGTTGGCGGGCCACCCGCACGAACGCTGCCTCACCGAACGTCACCGAGGGCCGCAACCTTGGTGAAACCCGCGGGTTGATGAAGGCTGCGTTCCCCCGCTTTCCGTTTCTTGCCCCCGCCGTGTCCGTCTCTCACCCCCGAGGAGGTTCGATGGATCGACGAGTCGTCGCGCTGGTGATCGGTCTGAGCACCGTCGCCACCGCCAAGCCGCCAGCCGCTGGAGTGTTCTGCACGACCTACCCGACCTCGCCGGAGTGCGCGGGCCGCCAGCCGGCCTGCACCTTCTGTCACGTCGCCGCGCCCCAGCGGAACGTCTTCGGCGCCTCGCTCGAACAGCGGCTGGCTCCGGGTGCTGCGCGGCCGCTCTCCGACGGCGACTTCGCGATGGCGCTGCCGGCTGCGTTGACCGCGGTGGAGAGCCTCGACGCCGACGGCGACGGCGCCACCAACCTCTCCGAGATTCAGAAGGGCACCTTGCCCGCCGACGGGAACAGCGTGCCCGCCGCCTCGACACCCTGTGGGAGCGGCACCAACCCACAGTACGAGGTGTGCAAGTACGACCTCCGCTTCGTCTACCGGCGGCTGTTGCTCGACTTCTGCGGCGCCTCGCCCACCTTCGCCCAGCTGAAGACGTTCAAGGAGCGGCCGAGCGACGACGAGCGGCGCGCCTTCCTCGAGGTCGAGCTCGATCGCTGCCTCTCCAGCGAGTTCTGGCGTGGAAAGAACGGGCAGCTGTGGAAGGTCGCGCACCCGAAGATTCGCCCGGTGGGCTCGCTCAAGCAGGGTGAAGACCCCGGCGCGATTCCGCTCTCGGACTACTACGACGACTACGCGCTCTTCGCCTGGTCGCAGACCGACGATCACGACGCGCGCGAGGTGCTCACCGCCGACTTCTTCGTGCGCCGCCTCACCGGACCGACCCGCTACGAGAAGGTGCAGGCCCTCGCCTCGCAGAAGTGCGACCAGGCGCACCGCGCCGGCAACATGACGACCGACTGGGCGCTCACCTACTTCGTGATGTTCACCGCGCTCCCGCGCAACGCCGCCTCACAGATGTACCGGGCCTATCTCGGGCTCGACATCGCGAAGCAGGAGGGGCTCTTCGCCGTGCCCAACGAGCCTCAGGACTACGACGGCAAGGGCGTGCAGCAGGCGGCGTGCGCGGCGTGCCACGCGACGCTCGATCCGCTCACCTATCCGTTCCGCAACTACAACGGCATCTCGAGCGCGATGTACGAGACGCAGTACGTGCCCAACCGCCTCGAGCTCGGCTTCCGCGACGTCTCCCCGCGCATCGGCCAGACCCCCGAGGCCGGGTTCATCTTCAACCAGCGGGTGGCGAACCTGCGCGAGTGGGCCCAGGTCGCCGCCGACAGCGATGCCTTCGCCATCGCCACCACCACCGACTACTGGAAGCTCCTCATCGGGCACCCGCCGCGGCCCGAGGAGAACGCCGAGTTCGTCGCCACCTGGAAGCGCTTCAAGAACGAACACCAACACCGGGTGCAGAAGCTCCTGCACGACCTGGTGAAGACGGAGGCCTACGGTGCGCCCTGAGCTCTCGACGGTCGTCGTGGCGCTGCTGCTGAGCGCCTGTCCTCCCGCGAAGGTCGACCCGCCTCCGCCGCCGGTGGTGATGGAGCAGCCCGACGCGGGCGGCCTCGCCAGGTCCGTCACCGGCAACCTGCGCTTCAAGGGGCCCGAGCGGCTCAACGCCGACTTCGCGGCCGCGCTCGAGCTGCAGCCGGCCGACGTCTGCAAGGAGCTCGGCCAGTACGCCTGCGTCGGCGTGCACAACCTGGCGATGGGCGGGGTCGACCCGTACGGGCCGGGTGTCTACGAGCCCTCGCCGGTCACCGCCGTCACCACCCCGTTGGTCGTCGAGCGCCTCGCCTGGGGCGCCTGTGCGCAGCGGGTCGACAAGGATCTCGTCGCGCCCTCGAGCGCGGTCGTCTTCCGTGGACTGCCGATGACGGGCCCGAGGTTGACGAAGCCCGACGGCGCCGAGGTGGTGGCCATCATCGGAGAAATGACGCGCCGCGGGTTGTTGCGCGAACCGTACGAGAACGAGGTCACCCGCTACGTGCAGCTCGCGAAGGACCTCGACGGCTCGGGCACCGCCGAGCCCGCCCGCGCGTGGATGGTGTCGCTCTGCTTCGCCGTCCTCTCCTCGTCCGAGTCCGTCTTCTACTGAAAGGTCGTCCCATGGCGCTGCGTACGAATGGAAAGCTGTCTCGCCGGGAGCTGATCAAGGCGCTCTCGATGGCCACCGCCGGTTCGACGGCGTTGAGCCCGCTGCTCGCTGGGTGCCGGCAGTCGTTGCAGACGCCGGAAGAGCTCGAGCGTGGGCTCCGACGCGACGCGCTCGACGGCAAGCCCAAGTTCCTCATCGTCATCGCCGCGGCCGGAGGCGCGAGCATCGTCGACAGCTTCCTCGCCGTGCGGGCCTCGGAGTCGGGGCCCAACGCCGCGCGCATCAACTGCTTCCCCGACGCGCAGGTGCAGGCGGTCAGCGGCAGCCCGTTCCGGGCGGTGAGGGTCGACGCGCCGAAGCTCGGGAGCATTCCCATCGCGGTGCGCGCCGATCAGCTCGCCTTCGTGAACAAGTACAAGGACGACCTGTTGGTGGCGACGAGCGTCGGCACCAGCGTGAACCACGTCATCGCCCAGAAGCGCTCGCTCACCGGCAACGGCGCGTGGAAGGGGCGCACCCTGCAGGAATGCGTCGCGCTCCAGTGGGGGCAGGGCCTGCCGCTGCCGAGCGTGAACATGGCGGTCGGCGGGTACACCGAGCGTGGCACCGACGGCTCCTTGCCGGCCTCGGTCTACGCCGAAGCGGTCGCCAAGCCGTCGCTCTGGCCGCTCGGGCTCGATGGAGCGCGGGGCGTGCCGGGGGCGCCCGCGAAGGACGTGGTGACGCTCGCGCGCAAGGCGAGGGACGACGTCGACGCGGCGTCGGTCTTCCGCACCACCTTCTCGGAGTCGAGCGTCATCAAGCGCTGGGTCGCGCAGCGCGAGGAGACCTCGCGGCTCGAGCAGCAGGATCTGATCACCCGGCTCAACGTCATTCCCAACATGCCGCCGCAGATCCCGCTCACCCAGTACGGGCTCGAGACCTCTCCCGACGGCGCGGCGCTGCGGGCGGCCTTCCCGCGCTTCTTCGACGACCCATTCCAGGGCCAGGCCGCGCTCGCGTTCCTGCTCCTCAAGTATCGGGTGTCGGCGGCGGTCACCATCGGGCCGGACTTCAACGTCGTGCTCGGCGGCGCGGCTGGCCTCGCCAACCCTCCGCTCGCGTTCGACTTCAGCCACAACGATCACCGCGCCGGGCAGGCCTTCATGTGGCAGCGCATTCTCGACACGGCGGACAAGCTCATCACCCTGCTCAAGGCCGAGCCGTTCGACGCGGCGACCGGTGAGAGCCTGTGGGACCGCACGCTCATCTACGTGGCCACCGACTTTGGCCGCACCCGCAGCCGACCCGACAACGCGACCGAGTTCGGCAGCGGGCACGACTTGAACAACGGGTTCGTGATGCTCTCGCCGATGGTCAAGGGGAACACGGTGCTCGGCGGCGTCGATGCGTCGACCGGGCTGACCTACGGGTTCGATGCCCGCACTGGAGCGCCCCAGCCGGGGAAGCTCACCAGCAACGAGCCCGACATCTTCTCCGGGGTGCTGCACGCGATGGGCGCCGACCTCTCGGGGAGCGGTCTGCCCGACGCGAGCGCGTTCAAGAACGCCTGACCGCGCCCAGGAGCACGCGCGCCCGGCCTTCCATCGGCAGGGTGGCTTCTTCGACCGAGAGCCCGCGCGCGACGGCGAGCTCGCCGAGGTGCCGCATCCACGGGTTGTAGGGCATCGAGTTGTCCGAGCAGCAGGGCACCACCGCGAAGGCGACCTGATGCTTGGCGGCGTATTCGATGATCAACCGCGTCGCGCCGTCGGCGTGCAGGCCCACCACGAGCTCGGCCTCGCACGGCTCATCGAGGGTGAAGTCGCGGAGCGCGTAGTCGACGGGCAGGTGTTTGTGTCGGCGATCGAAGGTGAGGCAGGAGCGGCCGCGAGCGACGAGCGCTTCGTTGAGCTTGCCCATGCCTCCGGCGACGTCGAAGACGCGGCGCGCGTCGGGGAAGCGGCTCACCAGGAGATCGGCGAAGAGCTCGAAGCGGCGCTTGTCGGCCACGCCGTCACTCGACGAGGAGAATGCCGCCGACCATCTTGTCCATCGCGCAGCCGAACTTCACCTTACCGGCGGTGGTGGGCGTCCAGGCGATCTCGGCGGGCGCGTTGAGCGGGAGCTTCACGTCGATGTCGGTGCCCTCGATGAGCAGCTCGGTCGCGCAGGTGGCGTCGGTCACTCGAGTCACCAGGAGCTTGAGCGGCTGGTCCTTCTTCACCGTGAGGTTGGCCGGCTGGAAGCCGTCTTCGGTCACCTTGAGCTCGATGACGCGCGGTGCGGCCTTGGCGGCGGGAGGGGTCGCCGGCGGCGGCGTGGTCGGCGGAGCTTCGTCCTTCTTGCACCCAGCCAGCGAGAGGACGGCGACGAGTGCGAAGCGCAGCCCCGTCGGACGCCTTCGAAGTGCGCGAGCTCCACGCGCGCCTTGCTCGAGCTGGCGTCGAACGCCTCGAGGCTCGCTGACTTGACCCATGGAAAGACGCTCCTGTGAGGTGTGCGAGGAACGTCGTACGCCCGACCGAGAGAGCTGTCATCAGCCACGAGGTCACTTCGCGTTGGCGAGGGAGCGGGGAACGATGAGGTTCCAGCGAGAGACGAGCTGGTCGGTGCTGCGCCGGTCTTTGCGGACGAAGTAGTCGGGCGCGGGGAGCGCCTTGCGTTCGAGGGCGCGGAGCTCGGCGTCGGCCAGCTCGGGGTGGGTGCGCTGGAGGAAGTAGCCGACGCGGGAGACGAGGAGTGGGCTCGACCGCTCGGTCGCCGCGGCGATGAGGTGGTGCACCTTCACGCGCTCGCGGCTCTCGCGGAAGGTCGCGAGCAGCTCGACGGCGGTGCGCGGTGCGCGGTCGAGATCGTCGAGGCAGTCGACGAGGGCTTGTTCGATCGTGGAGACGCGGAGCGTGGTCGCGCCGCGCTCTTCGGTGGTGAAGGCATGCCGCGCGTATCGGCGAGGCTTCACCGTCATCGGCTTGAAGATGACCTCGTTGAAGTGGAACTCGGCGATGCGGCGCCTGGTGAGGAAGCTGACCTGGTGCTCGACGTGCACCAGCCCGTGGAAGGCGAGCGCCCCTTCGTGGGAGATGATGCCGTCGTCGGTGAGCTTCGAGGCGAGCACGAGGTGGTCGACGCCGCCGGGCCGTGCGTAGAGCCCCCGGCGGAGAGGGAGGAGGTTCCCCACGCGCACGTGGTAGGCGAGGTTGTCGTGCGCGCCCGCGGGGTTGCGACCGAGAGATCGGTAGGCCGCGCGGTACTCGGCGAGGGTGAAGACCTCGTGCCGGGCGATGAAGTCGAGTGGCGAACGGAAGGGCCGCATCACGGGATCCCGTGGTTCGAGGGAGTGCCGCGGTGGACCGGGTCCAGGAGGCCGTGAGGTGCGGAGGCCCGGGAGGAGTCGCTCACGTGTCGCATAGGACGGAGGTTTTACAGTAGGTCGCGACACTGAGGAAAGTCGCCTGGGTGGCGGCCACGGGTCGCTCCCCACCGCTCGTTGGTTCGCTCACCGTCAGCCCGCAGCGCACGCCCGGCGTCTGCTCGGTCACGGGTCGAAGGGAAGGCGCTCCTGGGGACGTGAAGATCGCGTCGAGCACCAGCGACTGTCCGGCCCGTGGCGTGAGGCTCACCGTGCCTGCGTCGGTCACGTTCTGAAAGGACGAGGCGATCTCGATGACGCCACCGAGCTCGCCGGTGAGGTTCACCAGCACTCCCGCGTCACCCGAAGCACCGCCACCCGTTCCCGCTGAACCACCCGCCGTCCCGGTGGGCGTTCTGCCGCTCGCGTTCGAGCTCCCGCCCGAGGCGCCTCCGTCGACGACCGGGCGGTCGAAGTGCATGGGCCGGAGAGGCGTCGTGGCCCACGTGCGACGGGTCGGCTCGGTCTTTGAGCTGGCGAGCGCTCGGTCAGGCAGATCCTGTGAAGGCGCTCTCCTCAGTGTTGAACGTCGATTGACCTGTCGAGCGTGAGGAGCTTTCGAGCAGGGCTGCGACCTGTGGAGTGGTCTTCGACATTGACGAAGCGCACGAGGTCTCCGGTCAATGTGCGGCCGATGAGGCGCGTTGGTGGCGAGTACGGCGAGCGCGCCGAAGAGGTCTCTCTCTGGACACCCTTGGGCTTCGTCGAGAGTGCTGGGTGCGGCGAGCAGACGCGGCTTCTCGTCCGTCACGAGTTGCTCCTTCGGCAGCCGCGAGCGCCGCCGAGTCCTCTCGCGGCCTCGTCTCCCGCGCGTGGGTGACGTTCCCTGCGGCATCGCACGCCGCGATGGCCGAGGTCCTCGTCTCCTGCTCGCACGGCTCCACGATGCGGTACCGCGACACGTTCGGCGTGAAGAATCGACGCTCGCAGTCGCCGCCGAGGACCGCTCGCGTGTGGCATGAGCGTCAGCACCCACGTCAAGCGGCCGCTCGTCGCCCAGCTTCCCGTCGATGACGAGCTCCGTCGCCGGCGACGACCGCTCGCGTGTGGCATGAGCGTCAGCACCCACGGGATCGGGCGGCCCCACGGCGCGCGTCCCGTCGCG
>JBPOIJ010000061.1:0-114433 GCA_052034585.1 Myxococcota bacterium | reverse complement strand
GCATGAGCGTCAGCACCCTCGTCAAGCGGCAGCTCGTCGCCCAGCTTCCCGTCGATGACGAGCTCCGTCGTCGCCGAGGACCGCTCGCGTGTGGCATGAGCGTCAGCACCCTCGTCAAGCGGCAACTCGTCGCCCAGCTTCCCGTCGATAACGAGCTCCGTCGCCGCCGAGGACCGCTCGCGTGTGGCATGAGCGTCAGCACCCTCGTCAAGCGGCAGCTCGTCGCCCAGCTTCCCGTCGATGACGAGCTACGTCGCCGCCTTGCGACCGAAGCCGAGCCCTCGACCGCGTAGCGATGGAGCGTCGAGTACGGCACGTCGACGCGAGGTTGTGCCTCCGTCTTCCGGTTGGCCCCGGTGTTGAGCGCGATGCGGGCCTTGGCGACGCTCACCAGCCACGGCCGAAGCACGTCCCTGACTTCTCACGCGGAGGTGCTCATGAGAACCGAGGCCTCAACTGGCCCACGCTCGTGAACCAACACCCGCAGCACGTCGAGAGTCTGCGGAAGACCTCGCCCGTCACTCCGTCGAACGCGCCTCGAGCCTCGAGCCTCGACCGTCTTCCGGTCGGAGAGTCTGGGAAGACCTCGCCCGTCACCCGTCGCACGCGCCTCGAGCCTCGAGCGTCTTCCGGTCGGAGAGTCTGCGGAAGACCTCGCCCGTCACCCCGTCGCACGCGCCTCAAGCCTCGAGCGTCTTCCGGTCGGAGAGTCTGCGGAAGACCTCGCCCGTCACTCCGTCGAACGCGCCTCGAGCCTCGACCGTCTTCCGATCGTCGGCGCCAGCGCGACCGCGGCCGCCACCCAGGAGACTTTCCTCAATGTCGCGATGGACTGCAAAACCTCCGTCGATTGCGACATCTGAGAAATCCATTCCGCCTCTCGCAGGCCGCGCGCCCTTCGACCTGACACACCGTTCTTCGGGTGCGACCGTCAGGCGCCGTCCGTCACTGCACGCACAGCGGTCGGCTCGAACACGCGACGCCGGTCTCGCGCGCCCACTTCGTCACGTTGCAGCTCCCTTCCATCGGAATCGCGACGATGTCTTCGAAGGTGCTGCCCGCGCCGAACGACGGTCCGTCCTGGTCCGAGCTCCACCCGCTCACGATGCCCGCGCCGTTGAGGTGACGGAAGGTGCAGTTCTTCACGAAGGCGTCGTTCGGCCGCCACTCGATCATCATCAGCCCGCCGACGTTGGTGCCCGGCCCGCAGCCGAAGCCGCGCGTGCCGGTGGTGCCGCCCGCGTACTCGACGGTCACGTACTCCATCGCGTTGCCGTCCGCCGGGCCGTTCGCCATGTACACCCCGCGCCAGTCACCCACCGCCGGAGGCGTCTCGGCCGACGTCAGCACGATCGGCGCGGTCGCAGTCCCCTTCGCGTCGAGCTTCACCGTCGCCATCGAACTCTTGTTGCCCAAGGTGAGGCCGAGGTTGCCCGAGCCCTGCTTCTCGAACTTGATCGTCACCCCTGCCTCGATGGTGAGCGTGAGCGGCGTCTTGTCCAAGTCGTACATGAGGAAGTCGCCGTGCACACGGTACGGCACCCCGACGTTGCGGAACTGCTCGTCGACCGCGAGCCGCGTCACCGAGCGAATGAACACTGCGTCGCGCCGATTCCCGGTGAGCACGCTCTTCTTCGGAATGGTGCCGACGCCGCCAGGCTCGATGTCGAGCGGGAAGCCAGTGAGGAAGCGCGCGTCGGCTTCGGGCTCGGCGCCGCTGCCGCTGATGAAGAGCTCCTCGGAGTCGTCGGTGAAAGCCGCGTAGCCGCTCAAGGTGATGCCCTGGCTGCCGGAGTCGCGCACGACGACGTACTTCGTCTTGAGCTTCTTCTGGAGCGGCTTGGCCTGGGTGCCACGCGCCTCGATGGCGGCGTTCGTCGACACGGCCACATTGCTCCCGCCGTTGAGCACCGCGGTGTACGAGAGGTCGAGGCTGCCGGTCTCCTGCACGAAGAGGTTCGTCCAGCGCTCGCCCGCGGTCTCGGCGCGGAAGACGACCGGCTTGAGCGCGGTGCCGTCGAAGGTGCCTTGCGCGACGATCTTCCCCGGCTTGCCGGTGGCGCCGCTGTTCCCGACCGAGAGCACCACGCCCTTCTTGAGCAACACGACGGCGCAGGGCTCGATGGTGAGGGTCGCCTCGACGCGCAGCGCGCTCACGACGTGCGGGCTCGCAGCAGCCGTCCAGGTCTCGTCGGCGGTGACGTTCATCGTGTGCGCCGTGCCTGCGCCCATCGTCGCGGGGCAATCACCGCGATTCACCACGTCATCGGGCGTGATGGTGCGCATCGGCGGAGGACAGCCGAGCGAGAGGAGAACCGAGAGCGGAACGAGGTGCCGTGCGTGCATGGGCCACATGAGCCGGCATCCGTCAGCGAAAGTCCAGCCCCATCGGCGTGGAGACCGTCACCGCAGCCGCGGGGCGCGCAAGGACTCCTCGAGGACGTACGGGTTGCGCTCGAGCACGGTGAGCCGCCGGCCCCAAGCCGCCTCGACCGGCGCGAACTTGTCGGGAGGTGGAAGCTGACCGGGGCGCTCGAGCGGGCTCGGGTGCGACGGAAACACCGTGAGCGAACGAAACACGCTCTCGTCGGCGAGGGAGGTGAGCACGGTGAGCATCGGGAAGTTGAGCTCGGCCTTCACCTTCCACTCACCCTCGCTCCGCTCGAGCCAGATCTGCGGGTGCACTTCGATGCGCGTGCCTCCCTTCTTCTCGACCGCCTCGAGGAGCGGCTGCCAGCGCCCCTTCAGCTCCGCGGCTGGCGCGACCACCGTCTTCACCGCTGCGAGCCGCTCGATGATCTGCACGAGCACCTCGCCCGGCGCGTGGCCGACTTCGAACGTCTCGAGCTTCAGCCCCTCGGTGAGCGAAGGGTCTCGATTGTACGAGACGCGAAGCTCCCGGAGCGGGCGCGCCCGGAGCGCGGCGTTGGACACCGAGGCGAGATCGTTCGTGCGCAAGGTGAGCGAGCGCAGCGCGGGAAAGAGCGAGAGCCAGTCACCCGCAGGGAGCGCGCTCCACATCGAGAGCAGCAGCGCCTCGACGCGAGGCAAACCGCTGAGCAGGTCCGCCGAGAGGGGGATTCGATTGGGCGACGCGAGCCGCAAGGTGGTGAGGTGCGGGAACCGCTCGCGCAGCGGCTCGAGGCTCTCGTTCACCTGCACGTCGAAGTGCACGTCCGTCCACGGGTAGACGCGTTCGCTGAGGTGACGGCGCGCCTCTCCGGTGACGTTGTTCACCGTGGTGACGCGGCTCATCGCGGGCGACTCGACGAGCGCGCGCAGGTGTTTGCCCGGCAGCGAGTACGGCAGGGTGACTTCGGTGACGGTCGCCCAGGCAGGGCTCCCGACGACGCTCTTCGCGCCGGTGGTGGTGAGCGCGACGCCGACGGGAAAGCCGCGGTGGGTGAGACACGCGCCGCCGGCGGAGAGCGGCAAGGTGAGCCGGGCGCGTCGCTTCCCGTCCGCGAGGAGCTCCTGCTCGCGCGCGAGCGTCTCGAAGGTGCCTTCTCCTCGGGCGCGTCGAATCTGGAGGGTGATGAACTCGCCCAGCTCGTCGCCGCGCTCGCTGAGCGAGTCGGCGTAGACGAGCCGCGGCCCATCGTCGTCGGGGTTCTCGTAGATGGCGCTCAGGAGCGCGTCGTCGCTCGTCGCGCTCCGCTTCTTGTCCGAGAGCGTCGAGTCGGCCGCGCGGCGCTCGGGCTCGAAGTGCTGCTCGAGCTCGGCGAGGCGCAATTCGTCGTCCTTCGAGAGCGCCTCGACGCGCACCTCGCCCATCGTTCTCACGCCGCGAGCGCAGAGCTCTCCAATCTGGGTGCCGATGCTGCTGTCGACGATGGTGGGGTAGCGCTTCGACAAGCTGGAGAGCCCCTCGAACGCGCGCGCGTCCTTCGAGGCGACGAGCTGGGCGACGCAGGCGCGAAAGAAGGGCAGCGCGGTGCCGGCTCGCCACGGCGGGTTCTCGAGGACCGCGAGGATGCCCGAGACGATTCGCGCGTCCTTCCGCTTGCCCAGCGAGGTGATGCGCTCGGCGGCGACCCCGGACTTCACCGCCTTGACGATGGCCGCGAAGAGCCGCGGCACGTCACGGGGGTCCTTCTCCGCGTCGACCGCCTGCCAGGCCTCTTCGTCGGCCTTCTTGCCGCCCGCGCCCTTCACCGGCCGGGGCTCGGCGGCGTCGAGGCGCTTCGACGCCCACTCGGCGATGCGGGCCCAGCGCGGGTGACGGGTGGCGGCGTGGCGTTCGTTCGCTTCGTTGAGCAGCGCGAGCTCGTTCACGCGCCGAGCGAACCACGCCGCCCCTCCAGCTGCATCAACGGGCGATGACTTCGACGGCGCAATGGACCGAGCCACCGTGCGGGGCGTAGGCCGAGACGTCGAGCCAGTGGGGAACGAAGCCGGCGTCGCGCAGCCGGCGATCGGCGTCGCCTCGGAGCAGCGCGGCGTCACCTCCATCGAGGGTCCCCGCGAAGATGGTGGCTCCGAGCACGAGCGCGTTCACCGGGTTGGGGACGAGCGGCGTCGCGACGGTGCCTCCATCGATGGCGCGCGCGCGAAAGAGCACCGGCAGCCGCACCACGTCGAGCGGCGCTGGAGCAACCGAGCCGCGGAGCGACGACTCCACGTCATCGAGCCGCCGCTGCAGCGAACGATTGAAGGCGACGAGCGCCGCGTCCTTGGTGGCGACCGCCGAGAGCCCGAGCGCGGGCGAAGCGAAGAGCACTCGCACGGTCCCCGACGCCGAAGGCACCGGCATCAGCACGTCGTCGACGTGGCCCGACTCGAGCCAGCTCGTGGGAACCCGGAGCGCCGGCGTCTGAACGCCCTGGGCTTCGAGCCAGGAGAGCAGCTCGGGAGTCGGGCCGTCTGCCTCGCCACCGATGATCAACCGCCCCGACGGAAACCGCCCGTGTGGCGAGAGCACCTCGAGGTTGCCGCCGTAGTCGAAGCGCGACTCGGCGAGCACGCCCGTTCCCACCACCCCGATGGAGGGTGGGAGCCCGGTCGCGAAGGACAGCTCCGACAACCCACGCGTCGGCCCTGCGCGCGGCAGCCGAATCACCACTGAACGCGTCCCGACGATCGCCGACTGAAACGCGTCTTGGACCCAGCGATCCGCCCCGGCCGCGTCACTCCGAAGCCGGCGCAGCGTGACGGGTCGAGGCAACGCCGCTTCGAGCGCCTCGAGCATCGCCGTCGTCGGCAGCGCGTCGGCCCGCGTCACCTCGGCGGCCCACACCTCGCTCACCGGCGTCTCGGGCGTTCGCAGCACGAAGGGGGGCGTCTCGAGCACGAGTCCACCGTCGACTCCCGAGAGCCGAAGCACCGCGCGTCCATTCCAGCCCGCGCTTCGTCCGCGAACGACCTCGACCGCGAGGCGATGGGTCGAGCGCTCGAGGACCTCCGCCGCAGTCCAGCCGCCAGCGCCCGTGGCCCAGAGCCGCACTTCGCCCATCGGCGCGTCGACGGTGAGCCGGCCCGTGCAGGTTGGAGGAAGGTCGAAGGTGATCAGCTCGTCGTCACCGAAGGAAGGGCGCACCTGCACGCCGTCGATTCGTCCATCGCGGTCGTCGTCATCGAGGTTTGGCGCGATCACCACTGCGCTCGACGGAAACGCGCACGGCACCGCGGGCGGCGGGCACGCGCTCAGCCACGCTCCGAGAAGAATGAGCCCGCGCGTCATCGCTGGCGCATCTGACCGCACTTCGACCGGTTCTCGACTCCCTTTCCCGTCATCGGGGCGCCGACGCACCCACCGGAGGCTGGCGGCGTATTCCGATGCAACGGGCACTGTCATTCGGTCGACGTCGCTCGCGGTGGTGCGCCAGACCGGCTGGAGCAGCGCTACTCGTCACCCTTCTGCCCGACGAACTGATCGTTCTTGTCGCGGAAGAGCACGTTGAAGGTGGTGAGCGAGCCGTAGCAGCGGGTGACGTACTGCTGCATCTCGACCTTCTCGGCGTCGGTCAGCTTCGGGTGCGCGTTGATCTTCTGCTCCAGGGTGCGGAGCCGGTCGCGCAACATCACCACCTTGTGGAAGAGCGAGTCGATGGGCAGCTCCTTCGCCTGCAGCTCGGGGTTGCCGGGCTGCATCTTCACCACGCCGCCTTCCCACTTCTGGGCGAGCGGCACGTCGGCGAGGCCCGAGGCTTCGAGGAACAGCTCCATCAGCTCTTGGCGGGTCATGGTGTCTCCTTCGAAGTCGATCTCCGTGGAGGGGTCGACGCGATTGACGAGGGTGGGGCCGACGGACGTGGGGCGCGCGGTGCCCGACGCCGAGCGAACGACGGGCGCGATCGACCGGAGCGCCTTGGGCCGGGCGGTGGCCGCTTCCTGCGCGACCTTGACCGCTTCACCTCGCGCGGCGAACGCGTTGCAGATGGGCGCCGAGGGCGGAAAGAGCGAGCGCTGCGGCTGCACCCGGCACTCTCCGACCCAGCCCTTCACGGCGTCGAGCGAGTGGGGACGCCACAGCTTGCAGTTCCCGCACACCTTCTCGTGCGGCTCGAAGGTGGGAACCGGGGGTGACGTCGACTCTTCGCCCTCACTCATTCTGCCGAGGAGTTAGTCAAAGCAGCGCGCGCGCGCCACCTCGTTCGAGGGCGACTCCTTCTGGTGGCGTCAGCCTCGGTGGCGAGCTCCGCGTTCGCGCCGCTGGACTCGCACCAACGAAACCGCAGCCTTCGCGACCGTCGAACCATTCGGCTTGGTTGTTCGCCGGGACCTTTCACATCGAGCTGGCTTTCAGTGTAAGCCAGACATGTTCCAGCGTAATCGTCGCTCGGCTGATCAGCTGACTCGCCTGCGGTCGGTCTTCGTGCTCGCCTGGTGCGCTCTCGTCGCGTGCAGTCCCGTCTCGGCGCCGTGCGGACCGTCGACCTGTCCCAACGGGTGCTGCTCGTCGGCGGGTACGTGCGAGTCGGGCTCGGGCTCGCAGGCGTGTGGCCGCAGTGGTGGCTCGTGCACGAGCTGTTCGGTCTCGGAGTCGTGCTCCTTCGGCGCTTGCACGCCAGCGGGGTTCGGCTCGGGGGGCGGGACGACGCAGAGCGGAGGCGGCGTCGTTGGCGGGGGCTCGAGTGGGGGCGCTTTCGGTGGAGGGGCAGGTGGAGCGGCGGGCGGACCCGTGGGCGGTGGAGGCGTCGGTGGTGGGACGGTCGGTGGAGGAACGGTCGGTGGAGGAACGGTCGGTGGTGGCACTGCGGTCGACTGTCGAACGAGCGGCGGCTGCGGCGCGAACGCCAGCTGCGACTTCCAGACGGGCCGCTGCGTCTGCGACGCGAACTACCGGCAGTGCGGCTCCGTCTGCGCGGCGTGCCCCACGGCCGGAGTGACGGCGACGACCTGCAGCGGGAACAGCTGCGTCGCGACGACCTGCGCCGCGGGCTCACGGGTCTGCAACGGCGTCTGCACGACGTGTCCTTCGGGCGCGACGGCGACGAGCTGCGACGCGCAGAACCGGTGCATCGCCACGGCATGCGCGGCAGGATCGAGGGCGTGCGCGGGCACCTGCGCGTCGTGCCCGAGCGGCGCGGCGACCACGAGCTGTGGCGGCGCGAACCAGGCGAGCTGCGTTCCCCTCACCTGCTCGTCGGGCACCAACTCGTGCGGGGGCCTCTGCGTCCCCGACACCGACGCCACCCAGTGCGGCCCGTCGTGCCAGGTCTGCCCCGCGGAGACGACACCCACCGGCACCTGGGCGCCCGTCTGTCGCGCGAGCGTCTGCGGCC
Organism: Myxococcota bacterium; assembly: GCA_052034585.1. Taxonomy (GTDB): domain Bacteria; phylum Myxococcota; class Myxococcia; order Myxococcales; family Myxococcaceae; genus Xiheimicrobium. The sequence goes on along the minus strand of JBPOIJ010000061.1, from coordinate 106,709 downwards.
AGGGCTGCCCAGCAGGCGAAGCGCTCTGCAAGGGCGTGTGCGCGGCCGGGAGCTGCGTCTGGTCGACGACCTCCGTCACTGCGTCCTCGACGAAGTTCTCGGTCGCCTCTCGAGAGAACATCGTCAGCGCAGAGGCCTACCTCGCCTTCCTCAAGCCCGACCCGCGCACCGTCGGCTCGCCAGTTCGAACCTTCATCAACGCCTTCACCCGCACGAGCGCGATCCAGGAGCCGACCGGCACCGGCTGGCAATCGGCCACCGACGGCTCGGGCTCGGCGCCGCTCGCCGTGTCGATGAGCACCGGCGTCTTCAGCTACGGGCTGCCCATCAGCTCCACGCGCTACGACGTGTACTCGTGCAACACGAGCTACTGCTCGGTCCGCTCGCTCACCAATGGGTCGGGAATCGACTCGACCGAGACTGGCATCGCCGCCATCTCGCAGAACGTCTCCTCGGCGCTGCCCTGGAGGCTGTCGCACGACCTCGAGGACTGTTGCGGCTTCAGCACCGCTCCCTCGGCGGTGTGGAACGTCTCGACGCCCACGACGAAGCGGCTCGCCTGGCTGACCTCCACCGGCGCACTTCAGCTCGCGACCCGCGGCACCTCGAGCTGGTCGACGAGCACGCTCTCGAGCGCACCTCCCTCCGTCACCTTGCTGCGCGCCAAACCAAACGGCGACCTCGTCAACGTCGAGCGAACCGCGACCGGCCTCGAGGTGCGCGTCCAGTCCGCCGGGTGGAACCCGATTCAGCTCTCGCTGCCGAGCGGCGCGGTGTGGAAGGCGAAGTTCGACTTCAACGGGGTGTTCCGGGTGGTGAGCAGCGACTCGTCGACGGGCACGATGCTGCACACCCTGCAGGGCAGCACGTTCGCGAGCGAGCTCGTCGCGACCCAGAGCTTCGGCGCGGTCGACTTCACCGTGCTCCGCGACGACGCGGCGGTGGTGGTGGGTGGCGCGGGGAGCGGCTTGGTCGTCTTCCGCTGATCAGCGCACCATCGCCTCGAGGCTCGCGCGCACCGGGCTGTCGGAGAACCGGCTGACGAACGAGGCGACCCGCCGCTTGGCCTCGTCCTTTCGGCCAGCGCCCACCAAGGCCTGAATCGCGAGCGTCTCCCGCTCCTCGACGAGCTGGCCCGAGGGAAACTGCGCTTCGTGCGACGCGACGGCCGCGAGCGCCTGGCTCCAGTCCTTCGCGCCGATGGCCGACCTCGCCACGTCGAGCACCACCCGCTCCTTGCCCAAGGTGTCCACCGTGGCTGGGTTCTTCTTGGGAACCGAGGTGGGAACGCGAGGTGGCGCAGGCGTGGGTGGCGAGGGCGTGGCGGGCACCTCGACGCGCTCCACCACCACCCGCTTCTCGACGGAGTTGGGCCGCAGCACCAATCGATCGGCCGCGACACCGAGCCCGACGCCGACGGTGAGCGTCAGCACCGGCAACACCTTGAGCAGCACCGTCGCGCCACCCTTCGCCGCCGCGGCACCTGCGCTCGTCGACGCCGCCGCGCCGCTCGCCATCGCCGCCAGCCCCGCCGACGCCTTCACCTTGAGCAGCACTCCTTCCGCCACGCCGGGTGGGAGCGCGGGAGGCGCGGACAACGGCTGGAGCGCCGAGAGGACGTCGTCGGGCAACGGTTCGAGCTCGAGGTCGTTCATGCCGCTGCTCCTGCAGAAGGGGTCTGCCGACGCCGGACGGCGGCCGTGAGCTCGAGCCGGGCGGTGCGAAGGCGGGTGTAGGTCGTCGCGGGAGGCACGTTCATCACCTCGGAGATTTCGTTCGGTGAGAGGCCCTCGAAGTGGTGCATCACGAAGGCGACGCGCTGCGGCTCCTCCAACTCGGCCAGCGCCGCCTGCACGAGCGCGCCCGTCTTTCGTGCTTCGACGCGCGCCTCCAAGTCACCTTCGTCGCGTCGCTCGGGCAGCTCGTCTCGCTGCTCCTCGAAGCGACGGGCGCCCGTCTTCCGCCAATCGCCGTACACGTTGCTCGCCACGCCCAACAGCCACGGCCGCAGCGGTCGCGAGGCGTCGTAGGTGCTCCAGCGCCGCACGACGGTGAGGAACACGTCGTGGAGGAGGTCGGGCACGTCGGCCGCTGGCGCTCCCAGCCGCACGAGGAAGCCGTGCACCGCGCCGAGCTCGGCCTGGTACACGCGCTCCAGCGTCTGTGAGTCCATCGTCATGGGGAGGGTCGACTGCCTGCAGGGGATTGGAACGAGGCGGTCGATTCTCTTTCCTCCGCCCCGCTGCCAGACGAGAAATCGTGGCGCACCGCGAGGCCTGCCGAGCCGACCACCGGCCAGGTCGCCCAAGCCGTTGATGTTCCCGAGAGAACGGTGACGCGAATGAACGACGCTTGAACGCGGACGAACGGCTCGATGCTCCACTGGTCGCCCACCTTGAACGACAGCGCCGCCTCGAGGCCGCCCAGCGCGAGTGGACTCGTGCCTCCCGACGCGCCCTGCACGAAGAGGACGCCGGCGCTCAGCGGCACACGGAGGCGCACCAGCCCGAGCTCGACCCCGGGCGACAGCGAGACGAGCGCAGGGAGCGAGGTGATGGTGACGCTCCCGACGGTGAGCGCCGCGGGAACGTCGAGGCGCAGCTCCGCCTCGGCGAGGAACACGCCGAACGAGAGGCCGGCGTGGAGCGCGGCGCCGGCGGTGAGGTGGGGAGAGAGGCCAGCGCTGCCGAAGAGCGCGCCCCCAGCGGAGAACTGAACGCGTGGAGCGGCTGCGGCGGTGGGCGCTGGTTCGGGTGGCTGCGCCGGCGCGAGCTCGAGCACCACGGCGATGGCGAGGGCGAGCGATTGGGTCAGCTCCCGGCAGTCGGTCGAGGTGCGTCGGCGCGCGAGCCCGCCGTCCACCGAGAGGTTCGAGGCCCAGCCAGCGCCGTCCTTGGTGATGGTGGCGACGAAGCGCGGGCCCGTGCTGCCGTCACGAAACGGGTCTCTCCCGAGGCGCACGCTGATGGCGTCACGAATCGCCCGCTCGTCCCCACACGTCCCGTCCGAGGAGAAGGAGAGCGAGGTCGGGCTCGCGGCGAGGACGAGGAGCAGCGGGAGCATCGAAGGGCCGGCAACAATTTCCGAGGCACGGGTCCAACACAAGTCATCGATTCGGAGGCGTGATGACTCGGACGGTGTTGGTGATGGCCTTGGCAGCTTGTGGCGTGGCGGTGGAGCCGGCTCCTGTGGAGTGCACGCGCGCGAGCTGCGCTGGCTGTTGCTCGGCGACGGGTGAGTGCCAGGCCTGCAGGGTCGCGCCGCAGAGTCGTGCCGACGCGGGTGGTGCGTTCGACGCGGGGCACATCGACGCTGGGACCGACGCCGGCAGCCGGCTCGACGGTGGCCTCGGCGACGCAGGAATGCACGACGCAGGCGCGGTGGATGCTGGTCGCCCGTGCAGCTCGATGGCGCGCTGGCCTCCCAACGAAGCGAGCGACGGCGAGCTGGAGTGCGCGGCGACGACGGCGTTTCGCTCGAGCGGTGGGAACGGGCGGGTCGAGGTCGTCGCTGGCCGCACCGGCAATGGTCTGCGCTTCACCACCGCGAGCGGGCTCTTCAACAACGAGTTCGCGTCGACCTGGACGGTTCGAGTCACCCGGGCCGGCCGGCACTGCGCGAGCGCCTTCGTCCGAGGCACCGCCACCGCCATCACGATGCGGCTCTATCTCGGGCCCGCAGGCTCGGCGGCTGGTGAGCAGTTCGATCTCCCCGGCCCGGTCGCGAGCTGGACTCGGGTTCCGCCCACCGTGCGAGTGGTGAGCGCGATGGGCCAGCCGGGTGACGTCGGCTTCCTCGTGTTCGTCGACAAGACGCAGCTCCCGGGCGCCACCATCGAAGTCGACGACCTCGACGTGTGGCGGAGTGACGACGGGAGCTGTACCGAGCGCTGAGCCTCGGGTTTCGGGGTGGGGGTTGCTCCGAGGAGCGCCGCTCTGCGAAAGGTCGCCGAGAGAATTTTCGGGCGCCGGTTCCAACCATGAGCATGACGACGATTTTCAGAGTGATGGTGGTGGCGGCGGCGGTCGCGCTCTTCGGTTGTGAGACGACGGTTCAGGCAGGCGCCTGTGGCCCGCGAAACTGCACCGGCTGCTGCACGCTGGCGGGTGAGTGCAAGCTGGGCGCGGAGCCGGCGACGTGCGGTTCGGCCGGCACGATGTGCATCAACTGCCTCGTCGCGGGGCAGATTTGCTCGGTCGGGCAGTGCGTGCAGCAGGTCTTCAACACCTCCGGCGGTGAAGCGGGCGGAGGCTCGGCGGGCGGAGGCTCGGCTGGGGGAACGAGCAGCAGCTGCGATTCGACGAGCTGCGCCGGCTGCTGCGCCGAGGGCCGGTGCCAGCTCGGTGTCTTCGATTCTGCGTGCGGAGTGAAGGGCGGCGCGTGCGTGAGCTGCGGCGCTGGCAGTTGCCGCGCGTTTCCACCGGGCCCGGGCGGCGTCTCCCAGGGCGGCGCGTGCGTCGGCGGAACGGGCGGCGGCTCGGCAGGGTGTACCTCGGCGACGTGCCCCAACGGGTGCTGCAGCGCGGGGGTGTGCCAGACGGGCACGTTGCCGGAGGCGTGCGGCTGGGGCGGCCAGGCGTGCCAGGTGTGCAGCGGCACGTGCTCGAGCGAGCGAACGTGCGTGGGCGGTTCGGGCGGCGGCTTCGTGAGCGGTGGCGGGGGCACCGGGAGCGGCTCGGCGGGTGGCTTCGTGACTGGCGGGGGTATTGCGATCGGCGGCGGTTTCGCGAGCGGCGGCGGCTTCGCGAGCGGCGGCGGCTTCGCGAGTGGCGGCGGCTTCGCGAGCGGCGGCGGTTTCGCGAGCGGCGGCGGTTTCGTGAGCGGAGGCGGTTTCGCGAGCGGCGGCGGTTTCGTGAGCGGCGGCGGCTCGGTGACTGGCGGCGGCACGGCAGGCGGCAGTGTCTCGGGTGGGACCGCCGGCGGCGCCGTCTCGGGCAACGGCGACTCATGCGGCGCAGCGGTGATTCTCACCGCTCCGGGCTCGACGACCGGCACCCTCACGGGGTTCACCAACAACTACGGCTCGAGCGCGAGCTGCCTCAGCGCCAGCGGGCTCGATCGGGTCTACCGCCTGCGAGTGGGCAGGGTGGCGCGCGTCTCGGTGACGGTGACGCCGACGACCTCATGGGACGTTTCAATGAGCGGCGCGGTGGGGCTCTCGCGCTGCGACTCCTTCCCTCGGGTGTGTGATGGCTCGGTGGACGATGGCACTGCGGGAGCGGCCGAGACCCTCGACCTCGCGACGACTGGTGAAGACGTCTTCGTGACCATCGACTCTTCGTCGACGACGGTGGGCGGCTACACGCTGAGCTGGTCGATTCTGCCGCTGACGACGGGCGACCGCTGCGAACTGCCGACGACGCTCGTCTCGGGCGTGGCGACGGGCGGCACCAGCGCGACCTTCACCAACGACTACACCGCTGGCGCGGGCTGCGCGACGCTGGGCCGGCTGGGCGCCGACGTGGTGTACGCGCTCCAGGTCGGACCGGGCCAAGGGCTCGACGTTCGGGTGGCTCCGCAGGGCGCTCAGCTCGACACCTCCATCTCCATCGCCACCGACGTGAGCGCCTGCGCCTCGCAGTGCGTGACGGGCGCGAACACGGGTGCGGCTGGCGTCGCCGACGTGGCGTTCTGGAACAACCTGGGGCCCAGCACGGTGACGGCGTTCATCATCGTGGACTCCGCGCAGGGCAGCACGCCGGGGCCGTTCACCATCACCGCGACGGTGGGTGCGCAGGTGAGCTGCAACTCGACGCGCTGTCCGACCGGTTGCTGTCAGAACAACCAGTGCATGACTGGCAGTGAAGACACGGCCTGTGGCCAACAGGGGAATTCGTGTCAAACCTGTGGCCAATATCAACAATGTCAGAGCGCGGCATGCGTCGACGTGGAACGTCCGACCGGCGCGCCCTGTGCGCAATCGAACCAGTGCTATTCGGGCACGTTCTCGCCCGCGAACTGCCGCGCCACGTGGCCGAACGGTGGCTACTGTTCTTCGAGCTGCCTCCTCGACGGGTACGACTGCGGAGGGCTCCCGCTCATCGCGCCGGGCTGGTGCGTGGGCGGAGCGTGTCTCGCCAAGTGCAGCGCGCCGGGAACGGGCCAGTCCGACTGCCGAACCGACTACGTCTGCGAGTTCTCGGCGGGCTCCGGTTCACAGGGCGTGTGCGTGCCGCGCTGCCAGCTCATCGCCTGCGCCTCGCGCACGTGTCAGCCCTCGGGATACTGCCGCTGAGGGTCGACGTTGCAGCCGGTCGCGCCCCGGCACACGATGAGCGCTCGCCGAGCCGCCGCCGGAGCCGCTCGTCTCGAGAAGAACGAGGCCCCGTCGATGGTCAGGTGGTGGGTGCTGCTGCTGGTGATGGGCTGTGAGGCGGCTTCTCCGGGGCTCGACGGAGGGAGCGTCGATTCGGGCGCCGACTCGGGAGTCGCCGACGCGGGCCCGAGGGACGGAGGCGGCGCTGCGCGTGACGGCGGCTTCTGCGCGTCGTGCGTCGCTTCCTCGGACTGCGGCGCGGGCTCCTGGTGTCTCGGCGGTGTCGAGCCGAGATGTGGGCGCGACTGCACCACCACCATGCAGTGCGCAGAGGGCGCGAGCTGTCTCGGGCTCGGCATCGGGAAGAGCCCGAAGGTCGGCTTTCAGTGCGCAGCGGCGCAGACCCCGAGCTGCGGCGCCTTCGTCCGGCTCGCGCTCGACTGTCGTGACACCTTCGCGAGCTACGGCGCGACCTTCTTCTCGACCGTGTGCAGCGGCTCCTGCCATCGCCACGACGCCCAGTGGCCGGCGGTGACCGACGTGCGCGCGAGCGCCGACGCCATTCGGTTGAGCGTCGAGACGGGAATGATGCCGACCGACCAGACGCTCTCGGTGGCCGAGCGCACCCGACTGTTGACTTGGCTCGCGTGCGGCGCGCCCTGAGCGCTTCCAGAAAATAGACGGCGCGGAGGTCTCGGCCTGAAGTCGACCAGCCCTTGGTCTTCGCGAGCCTCCTCTTCCTCTACCTCTTCCTCCCGGCGAACCTGCTGCTCTACTTCGCCTGGTCGAACCCGGTGTGGCGGAACGCGGTGCTCATCGTCTTCTCGCTCTTCTTCTATGCGTGGGGCGAGCCGGTCTGGGTCTCGCTGTTGTTGCTCTCGACGACGGTGGACTACGGCATCGGCCGGCTGGTGGAGCGCTGGCACGGCACTCCCAAGGCCAAGGTGGCGCTCGTCGGCTCGCTCATCGTCAACCTCTCGCTCCTGGCGGTGTTCAAGTACGCCGGCTTCTTCGTCGAGACGCTCAACGGCGTGCTCCACACGAGCATCACCCCTCCGCCGTTCAGCCTCCCGGTGGGCATCTCGTTCTACACGTTTCAGACCATCTCCTACGTCGTCGACGTGTACCGCGGTGAGGTGAAGGCGCAGCGCAGCTGGTTCAAGTTCCTCCTCTTCGTCAGCCTGTTTCATCAGCTCGTCGCCGGCCCCATCGTGCGGTACCAGACCATCGCCGATCAGATCGACGCGCGGGTGCACTCGCTCGAGCTCTTCTCTTCCGGGGCGATGCGGCTCGCCATCGGGTTGTTCAAGAAGGTCTGCATCGCGAACGTCGCGGGAGAGCTGGTGAAGCAGACCATCGGCGCCGACTCGTTGGCAGGGTTGTCGGTGTTCGATGGTTGGTTTGGCCTGGCGATGTACACGCTTCAAATCTACTTCGACTTCTCCGGCTATTCGGACATGGCCATCGGCATGGGTCGAATGACGGGGTTCCACTATCTCGAGAACTTCGACCACCCCTATGTCGCGCGCTCGGTGACGGACTTCTGGCGGCGCTGGCACATCTCGTTGTCGACGTTCTTCAGAGACTACGTCTACATCCCGCTCGGTGGGCGACAGCACCGCCCGTACCGCAACCTCTTCATCGTCTGGGGCCTGACCGGGCTCTGGCACGGCGCGAGCTGGAACTACGTGCTCTGGGGGCTGTACTACGGCGTGCACATCGCGCTCGAGCGGGCCTTCCTCCAGAAGGTGCTCGACCGACTGCCGCGGCTCTTTCAGCACCTCTGGCTCGTCTTCGTGGTGATGGTGGGGTGGGCGCTCTTCTTCTTCACCGACCTGTCCAAGCTGGGCGAGTTCCTCTCGCTGGCCTTCGGCGCTTCGGCTGCTCCGCTGCTCGGCGCCGATTCCGTGCAGCTGCTCCTCGGCCGGGTGTTCTGGCTGGCGTTCGCGGTGGTGCTCTGCGCGCCGGTCGAGCGGCTCGTCTTCCCAGACACGCATCAGCATCGGCCGCTGGCCCAGGTGGTGCGCGGCTTCGCGATGGCAGGGTTGACGTTGCTCGCGACCGCGATGCTCGTCGGCAAGTCGTACAACCCATTTCTGTACTACCGGTTCTGAGTGCGCCCCTCGCTCGCCTTCAGCGCGTTGGTGGTGCCGGTGCTGCTCACCACCCTGGGCACCTGGTTCCTCGTCGACCCGTCACGGCAGACGTTCTCGATGGTGGAAGCGCGGCCGCTCGCGAAGTGGCCCGAGTTCTCTGCCGAGGCGCTCCGTCGCGGCGAGTACACGAAGGAGGTGGAGCTCTTCGTCGCCGATCACTTCCCCGCGCGCGACACCTTCGTGAGCTTCACTCGGGTGGTGCGCTCCGGGTTCGGCCTGAGACGCGAGACGACGGTCTATTCGACGGGGCCTGGAGCGCTCGGCGGACTCGAGGCGCCGGAGCAGTGGCGGCCCGACCTCGCCCCAGGCCCCGACGCCTCCATCGTGCCCGACCCGTTCGCCGAGGAAGACGCGGGGCTCGAGGACGATGCAGGCGCCGAGGAACCGCCCGCGGAGCCCTTGGCCGACCTCGACCTCGAGGACGGTGGGGTGGTGGTGGCGACGAAGGAGGGCGGGGTGCTCATTCACGGAGGGCGCGGCCTCATGCTGCTGAGCGCCTCCGACGACACGGCCCGCTCGTTCGGCAAGGTGCTGGCGAGCTACGGCACCGCGTTTCCTCGGGTTCGTGTCTACGCAGTCATGGTGCCCGGCGCCGCGGCGTTCTACCTGCCGGCGAGCCATCGCGACCGCGCGGCAGACGAGCTGCATAACCTCGAGGTCGTGCGCGAACAGTTGCCGCCTTCCATCACCTGGGTCGACGTGGCCGGCTCGCTCGAGGCGCACGCAGATGAGAACATTTATTATCGAACCGACCACCACTGGACTGGGCTCGGCGCGTATTATGGCTATCGGTCGATGATGCGCGCTGCGGGAATGGAGCCGCTCCCTCGCCGCGCCTTCGCGTGGAAGGTGAGCCCAGACTCGAGCCTCGGCTCGCTCTTCCGCATGACCCAGGACCCGCAGCTCGCCCGCGTGTCGGACCCGACCGAGTACCCGGTTCCCGACGTGGAGTACCAGTCGGTGAGCTACTCGGGCGCCGAGTACGACGTCGCCTCACCTCGCCGCTTCCTCGACGAGAAGGCGCAGGGCTACCTCGTGTACATGGGTGGCGACGCGGCGCTGATGGCAGCGAAGACCAACGTGAAGAATGGCCGGCGCGCGCTGCTGGTGAAGAACTCGTTCGGAAACCCGCTCGGGCCGTTGCTGTTGCCGCACTTCGAGCAGGTCATCGTCGCCGACTACCGAATGTACTTCGGCACCGTCGCGAGCCTGGTGAAGCGCTTCAAGGTGACCGATCTCTTCCTCCAGAACGCGACGCTCACCGCGAACGACCCGTATCACCGCGGCCGCATGCGGCTCGCCCTGTACACCTCGGTGTCGTTCACCGACGCGGGCGTCGTCTACGGGCATCAGCGTTGACTTCCAAGCGCCTCGACGCAGACTCCGCGCATGCGCTCGACCCCCGCCCTCCTCTCGACGGTCTTCGTGTGTGCCTGCCAATGCGGAGGCATGCCGCCACTCGCTGACGGTGGGACCGGCGGAGGTGGCGGAGCGTCGGCGACGGGTGGCGGAGCGGTGACTGGCGGAGGGTCGGCGGCTGGGGGAACGGTCGCGGGCGGCGGGAACGTCGGGGGTGGAGTGCCGTTCAACCAGAACGACGCGGGCGTGCTCATCTGCACTCCGCTCGGGGGCGCCTGCGCCGGACCGCAAGACTGCTGCTCGCTCAACTGCACCCAGGGCGTTTGCGGTGGGCCGATGTCGGGCGGCGCGTGCGACCCATCGGGCGCTCCCTGCACCACCGCAGGCGCGTGCTGCTCGGCGCGATGCGAGCCCGTTCCCAACTCGACCCAGCGTGCCTGCATGACGGCCTGCTTCGCCGACGGCGTCGCCTGCACGCGAGCCCTCGACTGCTGCTCGCTCGCCTGCAACGGCGGTCGCTGCGGAGGCGCGCTGTGTGCCGTCTCGGGCGAGAACTGCACGGCGAACGTGAACTGCTGCTCGCACCGATGTGAACAGGGCCGCTGCGCGGTGAACACGGCGAACTGCCGACCGACGGGAGAGACCTGCACCTCGGGCGGCGGAACGACCTGCTGCGCCGTCTGTGATCAGAACCTGCGCCCGCGGCCGCGCTGCGTCTTCGCGGCGGAGACCTGTCGAGGCACTGGCGCCGCGTGCACCGCCGACGGAGGCGCGGGCAACTGCTGCCGCGGCCAATGCCAGGCCGGCCTCTGCGTCACTCCGTGCGCGAATCCCGGGGCCGCCTGCAGCGCGACCAACCCCTGCTGCGCTGGAACGTGCGTCGGCGGTTCCTGTTCGCTCGTCAGCATCGACGCCGGCGTCGTGCAGGTCGGAGACGGCGGGGTCTGTCAGGCCATTGGTCAACGCTGCACCACCGGCGCGGAGTGTTGTTCGACGGTGTGCTTCGGTGGGTTCTGCGAGCCGCAGATCATGTGAGGTCGTCGCCGACTGGCAGTCGAGCCGGCCGGCTTCGGTGCGGCGAAGCCGACGCTCCTGTCTCGGAAGCGCCTGGCTCCGCGGCCAGGGCGTTCTCTGCGTGAGGCGCCGAGTTCGATCTACACTTCGCGCTGCGTGACGTCGCCGCTGCTGCTCTCACTCCTGCTCGCTGGAGCGCCGCCGCCGCCCGTCATTCAAGACGGTGATCGCGTCGTCTTCCTCGGAGACAGCATCACCGTGCTCCACACCTGGACGCGCCTGGTCGAGGTCGCGGTCCGCCTGCGCAACCCCGACTGGAAGCTCACCTTCGTCAACGCCGGCGTCGGCGGCAACACGGTGGCTGACGCGCTCGAACGGCTCGAGGTCGACGTGCTCGCCCACAGCCCCACCGTCGTCTTCGTGAACTTCGGCATGAACGACGCTTCGTTTCCCGAGGGCACCGCCGACTGGGCGTTCGAGAAGAACATCGTCACCCTCTTCGAGCGCCTCGAGGCCGCGAAGGTGCGCCGCATCGTCTGGCTCGACACCACGCCGTACGACACCTCCGTCGGCTCGGGGAACGCGTTCAATCGCCGGCGCGTGGCGCGAATCGCCGAGCTCCTCGAGTTCGCGAAGAAGACCGCCGAGGAACGCAAGGTCGTGCTCGTGCCCGTCAACGACGCGATCACCCGCGCCATCACCGCGTGGAAGGCCGCCAAGCGCGCCGAGAACCTCATCCCCGATCGGATCCACCCCGGGGTGACGCTCCACGGAGTGATGGCGGCCGAGGTGCTCGCGGCGATGGGGTTCCCGACGGGTCCAGCGAGCGCGCAGGCCAGCTTGGCCGAAGGCCTGGTGAAGGTGACCGGCCGCGATGGAGGCGTCAGCTGGGACACCGAGGGTCCACTCCGGCTCGACCTCGCGGGGACGCCAGGGCCGCTGCCCTTCGTCCTGCCGCTCTCGGACGCGAAGGCGCTCGACTCGAAGCCGCTCGTGTCGCTCGGCTCGTTCGTCTTCTCGATGAAGGGGCTGCCCGCGAAGCGGAGGTTCGTCGTCAAGGCCGGCACGCTGGAGGTCGGGAAGTTCTCGGGCGCTCAGCTCGCCAACGGCATCGAGCTGATGGGCACCGCGCCCGTCAGAACGGCACCCGGCCCCGAGCGCGCCGATGTATCGATCTGTGAATCGGCGACCGGGAACCCTTGGGCGAACGACGTGTCCTGTGTGTTCAATGTGCTGTTCGGGAAGGACCAGCTGCGCATCACCATGCGGCACGAGAAGACCCGAGGGTTGCCCGACACCGTACCGGGCTATCTCGAGCGGCTCACGACGCTCCAGGCCGAGTGGCTCGACGCGCTCGAGGCGGATGATCAGCGGCGGATCAGCGCGCTGCTCGCTCGGCCACACGAGCTCGTGCTCGAACCGGAGCCAGCCCGCGACGGCGGCTGATCACCAGCCATCGAGCAGCGCTCGATGCATCAACGCGAGCAGGTCTTCCCGGTACGCGGCGTCCGCCTCGCTGAGCTCGCCGACGCCGGCCTCGAGGTTCACGTTGAAGAACACCTCGGCCGCGCGCTGGTCCCTCTGGAGGAAGAGCTTCATTCTGACCCAGTTGCCAGGGCGCCCGGCTGGCGGGGTCGTGAAGCCCCCTCCCTCCTCACGTTGGAGGCCCTGACCGAGCACCGCCGCGCCCAGCTTCACCGGGGGGAGCCTGCTGGGTTTGCGGACTGCCTCGGGCACCGGCGTCGAGAAGCTGGCTCCCAGCGCCTCGAGGAAGCAGATCGCGTTCGCCTGGCTGGGTGGGAGCACCATCACGTCGGTGAGGCCCGCCAGGTCGTTCGAGCGTGGAGGCAAGGGGAGGCCGACCCGCACCGCACAGGCAGGCTCGGTCAAGGGCGCGACGTCGAAGTAGGTCCACTTGCCGCCGCGCACGTGGAAGGGCGGGGTGGCCGACGGCTTCTGGCCTTCCACCACGTCGTTCACGAGCAGCTGCAGGTTCCGAAGGTCGTCGCCCTCGTCGAACGTCGGCTCGGCCACGAGGTCGGGCGTCTTCGGCTTGAAGCGCTTGTCGGGCGCGTTCTCGGCCAGCCGCCGCTGGTCCTGCTCGAGCCGCTCGAGCTCGTCGTCGCTCGCCTGCGAAGGCACCGTGAGGGGCAGCACCTCGGGGCACACCGTCGACTCGCGCGCGCTCAGCACGTACCAGCGCACGTTCGAGCGGGCGAAGCACACGGTGAGGTGATTCGTCAGGCTCGCGCGCTTGGCGGTCAGGTCGATCGCAGGCGTCACCGCGTCGTTCGTCAGCGGCGGAACGCAGTCGAGCGAGTCCCAGTTGCGGTGCAGCTCGAACGCCCCGTTCCACAGCGCGGCCGTCGCCAGCGAGCAGGCGGTGCGCGCGTCGAGCGTCTCGTGTCTGCGCCCCGCCGCTGCTTCCTTCGCCGCCGCCTCGGCCCGTCGGTTCGCCTTCGTCTCGTCGGCGATGACGAGGCCCACGAAGACCACCGTCAGCAGGGTCGTCAGCGAGGCCACCACGATCGAGATGACGGGCAGAATCGGCAGCCGCTCGCCTCTCGCCCGCGCGTCTCGAAGCGAGAGGATCGCGAGCAGCGCGCTCACCCAGCCCACTGGCGCGCAGCAGAACGACACCACCGCCAACACGAGACCGACGATGTCGCGGGTCGCCGTGCCGCTCGTTGGAGTCGGCGAGCTCGGCCCTCGCGCGGAGGGAAGCGGTGAGGAGGCGGGCGTCGGAGGAGCCCCAGACCCCAGCGGAAAGGCGGGGGCGCCCGGCGTCGGAGGTGCTCCAGCCAGCGTCGGAAGCCCGGTCGGCGATGCGGCGGCGCCTGGTCGCGTCGTCGGTGGCCCTGGCGTCGTCGAAGGACCGGTGGGCGACGCCGCGGCGCTCGGCACGGCGCCACCGAGCTCGGCGCTCAACGAGAGCATCACCTCGCGGGTGACGTCCTTCCCGCCGCTCAGGTTCTGAATGATGACCATCGGCGTGTAGACGAGGCCCCAGGGAAACCCCCACCACCCGAGGAAGAAGGACAGTGCCGTCCACCCCAGGCCTGCCACCGCCGGGCTCCGATCGGCGCGCACGAAGGTGACGTCGCTGCTCCGGCGCAGCGTCACCACCAACAGCGAGACGCACCAGCCGTAGATGACGAAGCGGCCTCCACGGTTCACCTCGTCGCGGAGCTGCTGGGCGGTGAGCCCCTCGATGCCGACGATCTTCACGGGCACCCTTGCCGTTCCGAGAGGCCTTGCTGCTTCGGGCATCGGTCGATCGAGTCCATCACCCCGTCGCCGTCGGAGTCGGTGTCGGGGCAGCCATCGCGCTGGCTGATGCCGGGCGTCGCGACGCAGCGGTCGACCGAGTCGGGCACTCCGTCACCGTCGCTGTCTTCCCCCGTCGGTTTTGGCGTCGAGCTGCTTCGCTGATCGAACGACGGCGTCCACGTCACGCCCAGCATCGCGCGGAACGCTGGGGTTCCCGGTGTGCGCCCCAACCCGGGGCCGCCGAGCAACGAGAGCTCGAGCGCGTCGTCCACCAGGCTCATGCGCGCGCCGGCCAGCACCTCGACGCTCGCGAGCGAACGGCTGAGGGGAACCTGCCCGCGCACCCCGAGCTCGCCGCGCACGACGCCGAGCTCACGGGTCGTCGACACCACCGCGCCGAAGGTGAGCTGGGGGCCGATCTCGTCGGCGATGTCGGTGCTGGTCGGGCTCAACACCCTCGTTTCGCGCACCACGCCGCCGAGGTTCCCTCCGACGCGCACCGGCCCGAACGATCGCGCGAGGGCGAGCTGAGGCGCGAAGGCCAACCCGAGGCCTGGGTCCTTGCCGAGCGCTTCCGCCGACCCGAGCGGGAGCGAGAGCGCCACCCACAGCCCGAGATCGAGCGGCCGGTCGGAGGCTTGTCGCAAGAGCGCCACCCTGCCGCTGATCACCGGCGCTCCCAACCCGGCGGCCGCGACCGGCGAGATGCCCGAGGCGGTGAGATCGTCTCCGGTCTGGAAGGCGACGATGGGCACCTGCAGACCGACCTCGACGAGATCGACGATGCCGTAGGCCACCGCGAGGTGCGCGGTCAGCCGGCTGCGCACCACCGCGCCCGCGGCCTGATCGTCGATGGTGAAGAGCAGCGGCGCATGGGCATAGTGCCCGACGAGCCCGACGCGCAGGTGTCTCGCCGTCAGCTGATCAGCCGTGTTGGTGATCAAGGTCTCTCGCGAGCCGGCGTTCACGGTGAAGCGCTCGAGCTCGAAGGTGGGAATCGGCAGAGGCTGGGCGGCGGCGGCGAACGCGAGGAGCGGCACCACGGCGCTGAGGCGATCGATCATCGCGCGGCGTCATAGCGCATTCCCCGCTGCGACTTGGACCTCCATCGGACTCCCAGCTAGAAGCCCCGTCAGGAGTCGCCATGCATCGTCTGCTCGTCGTGCCCGTCGTCGCCGCTGCCTGGGCTGCCTGCCAGTGTGGAGGTCCCTCGAACCTCTGCGAAGCAACGAGCTGCGGCCCGGGCCTCACGTGCGAGAAGGCGACCGGGCGCTGCGTCTTCGCGTCCGGCGGTGGGCTGAGCGGCTCCGGCGGCGGCTTCCTCGGAACGGGCGGTGGCGACGCGACCGCGGGCGGCTCGGCGGGTGGCGAGGTCGACGCCGGCAACGTTCCCTGCCCGATGACGTGCGCCGGCAACGCGCCCATCTGCGACCGCACCCAGGGCCGCTGCGTCGCCTGCACCGAGACGCAGGGCTGTTCCTTCCCGAACCCGGTCTGCAACCGCCTCTGGCAGGGTGGCCTCGGCCGCTGCCAGGTCTGCCTCGACGATCACAGCGGCTGCTCGGGGTCGACGCCGTTCTGCGACGTCACCATCGCTCCGGCGGCGGGGTGCATCGGGTGCCGCAGCTCCGCCGACTGCACCCAGCCGGGCACGGTCTGTGACAGCGCGAACACCCGCAGCTGCGTCGGCGACGATGGTGGCTTCGGTGGCGGGAGCTCGGGCGGCGGCGTCATCTGGGGCGACGGCGGCGTGACGGCCCACTGCCTCAGCGTGAACACCCCGACTCCGGCCACCTGCACCACCGAGTGCCCGAAGGGCTACACCTGCCAGGGCGGGCGCTGCGTGCTGCGCGGCTCGACGGGGCCGATTCAGGTGACGCTGCGCTTCCGCGACGACGAGGACCTCGATCTCTACGTGGTGGAGCCGCTCCCCGATGGCGGCACCTGCGAGGTCTTCTACGGACAGTCGAACTTCGATGCCGGGCCGCCGCCCATCCCGCTCCCGTTCCCGCTTCCGCCGCAGGTGACGTGCGGCGCGAAGGGCTGGCTCGACTTGGACTCGAACGCGGCGTGTCGCATCGACCGCGTCAACGTCGAGAACATCATCTACTCGCCGAGCGTCACGCCCTGGAGCGGCCACTACGTGGTGCGCGTCAACTACTGGCAGAACTGCATGGCCACCGGCATGGTGCCGTACGAGGTCGAAGTGCGCGCGAATGGGCAGACCCGGTACTTCTGCGGCACCTTCACGCCGAGCCAGGCCTCTGGAGGCGGAGTGGGCGCCGGGCGCTTCGTCGCCGACTTCGTCATTCCCTGAGCGGGCGCGGGGCCTGATCGGCGAATCCCCCAGCAGGGGTCGACGCCCGTAGTAGCGTTCTCGGTCATGATCGGCTCTGCGCTGCTGTCGCTCCTCGTCTCGGCGGCCCCAGCGAAGGCGAAGGTGGCGGTCACCAGCCTGGCGAGCGCGGGTGACGTCGACGCCAAGGTGGCCGCGGCGATGACCGAAGCGGTGACGGCGGAGATCGACGCCCGCGGCTACTACGAGGCCATCTCGTCGGGAGAGATCGCCACCCTCCTGGGCGTCGAGCGGCAGAAGCAGCTGCTGGGGTGCGGCGAGGACTCGACCTCGTGCGTGACCGAGATCGCCTCGGCCCTCGGCGCGCCCTTCGTGATGAGCGGCTCCCTCACCAAGCTCGAGGGCATCTTCCAGCTGAACCTCCAGCTCATCGACAGCCAGCGCTCGCGCACGGTCGGGCGCAGCACGAAGATCGCCCGCGACTTCGAGGGACTGCGCGGGCTGATCCCCTACGCGGTGGCGGAGGTCTGTGGCACGCCGCTCCCACCGCCGCCGTCTCGCGTGCTGCCCATCGCCCTGGTGAGCGTCGGCGGCGCGGCGATGATCGGCGGCGGCGTCTTGGGGCTGCTCGCGCTCACCGCGGAAGCGACCTTGAAGGGCGAGCTCGGTGACGCGGCCTCGAAGGCGAAGCTCAATCCCGCTTCGACCTACCGTGAACGGTTCGCATCCGCCGCGCTCCAGCGCACGCTCTCGCTCGTCGGTCTGCTCGCGGGGGTGGCGCTGGTCGCGGGCGGCATCGTCTTGATGCCAGGAGAGGCGCCGCAGCCCGGCGCGGTGTCGCTGGTGCCGACGCTGAACGGCTTCGCGCTCGTGGGGGTGCTGCGATGAGGAGCGCGCTCGCGGCGCTCTGCGTGGCCGCTGCCTGCCAGCCCGTCGAGCTCGAGTACCGGCGCTACACCTGCGATCCCTCGGGTGACCGGAGCGTCGGGGCGGCGCAGTGCCCCAATGGTGGCCGGTGCGGGCTCGAGGGCTTCTGTCATCGTGACGGAGACGTCTCCGAGCCCTGGAGATGCGAGGTGGCCGAGGACTGCGAGGGTGGCTTCCAGTGCGGGGTCGGCTCCGACGGCGTCTCGCGCGAGTGCCACGACCCGAAGAAGGGCGTCGCCTATCGCTGCCTCACCTCGGCCGAGTGTTCGAACGGGTGGACGTGTGGGCTCGACGACTCGCGGCTGCGGCGCTGTCACGATCCTTCGATGCCGCGCGCCTGGCCGTGCGAGACGACGGCGGACTGCGTGGGCGGTTGGAGCTGCGGGTTGGGGGCGTTCGGCAAGGAGTGCCACGACCCGAACGCGCCGGGTCCGTTTCGCTGCGTGGACGATGGCGACTGTCTGGGCGGCTGGAAGTGCGGGCTCACCGACGCGCGGAACGCTCGGGAGTGTCACAACCCGGCGGCGCCGCGCACCTTCGCATGCATGAGCGACGGCGACTGTCTGGGCGGGTGGACGTGCGGGCTGGCGAAGAACAGGGTCGATGGAGAGTGCCACGACCCGACTCACCCGGAGCCCTGGCCGTGCACGAACGACGCGGAGTGCCTCGCGGGCTGGCGGTGCGGACCCGAGCGGACGTGTCTCGACCCCTCGCGTGATGCGCTCCGTTCGCCACCAGCGCTCTCGGTCGATGCTGGGCCGGTGCGAAACCCGACGGCGCAGGCGCCCATCACTGCCGCCGCGGTGTCGCCGGCCTTCGGGCCCGTCAGCGCCGATCTCGCGGTCGCGGCCATCGATCGCGGAGGCCGGCTCGAAGCGGTGCTCCGGCGCCAGCAGATGGTCGAGCGCATCGATCTCGGCTCGGTGCCTCCTGGAACTCGGTTGGTCGCGCCGGGGCCGCGCAGCTACTGGTACGGGGGCTCGACCTACCGCCGTACGAGCGACAACTACGTCTACGCGGCCTTCCCAGACGCGGGCATCGGCGCCTACCAGTTGGTCGACGGCGGCGTGCGCGTGACGACGCTGACCGACGAAGACGGCCTCCCGGTGCCTGCCTTGGTCGATCGCTTCAAGATCGGCTCGACCGAAGACCCTGACGAGATCCCCAACATCCTCGGCTTCTCGGCCGACCGGAGCGTCATCATCTTCGATGGGCCGAACGACGCGTTCACGCGCTCCTTCACCGGCTCGGACCTGGCGAGCCCGCTGCTCGACATCGACGAGGTGTTCTTGCGCAACGGCGTGTCGTGCCTCTTCTTCGTCGACGTGAACGGAGCGTGGGTGCTGGAGGCGCGAAACGGCGTGTCGGGTCAGATCGAGCCTCTTCACACCACCGCGTTCGGGAACGGTGCCTGTGCGCCGTTCGGGTTCAAGGTGGAGGGGCTGCGGCTGGCCAGATGGAACCGCGCGCTGGTGAAGGGCCGGACGTGGGACGGCGGCGCCCCACAGGTCGCGCTGTGGGACTTGAGCCCGATGCTGGTCGACCACGCCTCGTCCTTCTGCTCCTCCGAGGTGGACGACGTCTGCAACCTCGCTCAGGCGAACGCCCCCATTCCGTTCGACGTCGAGCTCGGGCCCTGTCAGGCGTGCCCGGTCGGTGACTTCCTCGACGTGAACGCGGTGGAGAGCGCGAGCGGTGCCCTCGAAGTCGAGACGCGTTGTTCCCGCGGCGACGGAGGGGCCTTCGTCTTCTACCGGCTCTCTCCACGACTGGGTGGCGGGTGCGAAGCGCGTCCACTCACCGGCAGCTCGAGCCTCTTCGTCGAGCCTTCTCTCCAGCCAGCCGAGGCGATCGGGGCGGGCCGGGTGGCGTACTCGGGGCCGAGCGGTGGGTTCTGGTTCGGCTCGGAGATCGCCACTGCGAGCTCGCTCAGCTGGGACCGGCTGCCGTTGGGGCTGGTGACGCTGGGGAGCCAGGTCGTCGTGCTCGCCACGGGCGTCGGCGGCGTCGAGAGCACGGCCTTCGGCGTCGCTTCCTTCACCCAGCGCGACGTCGAGCTCGTCGCCTCGAACGAGCCGACCTGGGTGTTTGGCCGTGGACAGCTCCGCTCACTCGAAGGTGCCGCGGTGCTCGAAGGAGGGCGCACGCTCGCGATCAGCGGCCGCGCCCTTCCGGATCAAGCAGTGCTCCAGCGGGTCCAGAGCCCGGCCGGCCCCATCGCGGTGCTGGCGGCGGAGGGCCAGCTCCTGTCGGCCGAGGTCGACCTCACGCCTGGGTCGTCGTTCTTCTCGACCTTCCAGCTGCGCACCTCGGTGGTGAACCCGATTCGCTCGATGGCTTTTCCGTCGAGCAGCGCACCCGATGCCGGCTTCGCGGGCTACGTCGTCTCGGGCACCTCGGTCGCGCGGGTGCGGGTCGAGTCGCCGACTCGGTGGGTGGTCGAAGACGTGCCGTTGCCCTCGTCCTTCGTGCCGAGGGCCGTCTGGTTCGACGGTGAGCGTGCTCGCGTGGGAGGGACGACGGGCGAGGTCTATTCGCTGCCCAGCCGCGTCCTCATCGGTGAGCGTCTGCCGAGCGGGGAAGCCGAGGACTCGCTGCGCGCTTGCTCGCAGGACTTCGTGTTGAGCGGCGACGGGCTCTTTCGGCTCACCCTCGCCTCGGGCACTGCGGTGGGGCGATGGCAACGGGTCGAGCTGGCTGGCGCGTTCCCTCCGGGAGATCTCCAGGGCGGGCGGCTCTTCTCGGTGGGGCCCATGCTCTACGTCTTTGGGCGCTCGGGCCGGCTCAGCACGCTCTTCATGGGCCCCTGCCCCTGAGCGCGACTCGGCCTGGTGCTTCGAACGTGCGCCTCGCTCACTCGGGAAGGCGTCGAGGAGCCTGACCCGCGCTCGAAGCACCTGTGCTCACCTCTCGCGCAGCTTCGCGTAGAGCCACGAGTCGATGAGCTGACCGTCCTTGAACACGCTGTTGCGGAGCGTGCCCTCACGGACGAAGCCGTTCTTCTCGAGCACCCGCGCCGAGGCGGCGTTCCAGGCGAAGACGCGCGCCTCGAGCCGCTCGAGGCCCAAGGTCTCGAAGCCGTAGCGGGTCAGCGCGCCGATGGCGGTGGTGGCGACGCCGCGTCCATGAAACCGGCGCCCGAGCCAGTAGCCGATCTCGGCGCCCTTCGCGTAGACGTCGTGCATCGGGTGAACGCCGCACGCGCCCGCGAGCTCACCCTTCACCTCGATGGCGAACACATGGCCGAAGCCGGGCTGGTTCACCTTCTCGAGAAAGCTCCGCGCGTGCTCGAGGCCATAGGGAAACGGAAAGAGGTCGCGCATGTTGCGGGAGACCTGTCGATCGTTCGCGAGGGGAACGAGCGCCTCGGCGTCGTGCTCCGTGAAGGACCGCAGCGCCACGTCACCCAGCTCGAGTCTCATGCCGATCTCCGACGACGCTGGCCTTCGGGCGCTGACGCTCAGTGCTTCAACATCGCGTGCTGGCCGCCGGCGCCTTCCATGCTGTGGCTCATCACGAAGTGGTACAGCGGGTAGCTCTCGTCGCGCGGGCCGCCGATGCAGTCGAAGATGAAGGCGCCCCGCTGGGGATCCTCGAGGTCGGGCTGAACCTGCACGAAGAGGACTTCGCTGCGCTCGATGACCAGCTCGCCGACCAGGTTCTTGCCGACGATGAGCTGCACCACCGCGCGGCCGTCGGGCTCGTCGAAGAACTCCCAGTGCGCGAGCTCGTGGTCGAAGATGACGGTGTCGCCCGCGCCCGCGCGCATGACGCAGTTGCGGTGATCGGCCAGCCATCGCCAGAAGACGTCGAAGGTGAGCGGAGCCGTCTGGGTCGTCGAGGTCATGGGCGCCGCATAGCCTCGCGGTCGGGACAAATCCATCGGCGCTGATCAGGCCCTCTCCATTGAGCGGGCGAGTCAGAAGAAGCGCACGCCGGCTTCCCGGAGCAGCCGCACCACTCGCTGCATCGGCAGGCCCTGCACCGACGCGCGATCACCTTCGATGCGCGAGAAGATCGCCTGGCCTCGGCCCTCGACGCGATAGCCGCCAGCGCAGCCCTGCCACTCGCCCGTCTTCACGTAGCCAGTGAGCTCGTCGCGGGACAACGCGCGTACGTGCAGCCGCGCCACGTCGACCTCGGTCTCGAGAAAGCCCGGCCCCACCACGGTGACGCCAGTGACGATCTCGTGCGAGCGGCCGGCGAGTGACTCGAGCTGCGCGAGCGCCGCGGCCTCGTCCTTCGGTTTGCCCAAGGCGACGCCGTCGAGCGAGACGAGCTGATCAGCGCCGACGACGAGCGCCCGGGGAAACCGGCTCGCCACCGCGCGGGCCTTCCGCTCGGCCAGCTGCGCGACCGCCTGCACCACCGCGGTTCCCTCGGCGACGACCTCGTCCACCTCCGGAGGCAGCGCGCGATACGGCACACCCAGCCCGTCCATCAACGCGCGCCGTGCCGAAGAGGTCGAGGCGAGGATCAGCTCCGAGTACAGACCGGCGAGGAACATCACCGTGGCTCTCTGACACACCCCCTTCGACCCACCAAGTCCGCGTTCTCGGGTAGGGTGGCTGGTCATGAAGATCACCAATCAGGCTCCCGCCGCTCCGACGAAGACCTCCGAGGCCAAGCCCGCGACGCCCGCCGCTCCCGCACAGCCTGCCGCGCCCGCCCAGCGCGCCTTCGCGCCGCCTGCTGGAAAGGTGGAAGTGAAGGGCACCGGAATGGACGTGCCGCAGAAGCGGTCCGGTCCTGCGCTCGCGCCTTCAGGCAGCCACGTGCCGTCGTCGCGCTCGTCGGGGATCATGGCGACCGACTCCACCACGACCCAGGCCACGGTCGCGGTCGCCTTCGACAACATCAAGGCGCCGGGAGGCCCGACCCAGTCACGCCTGCTCTCCGACGGCCTCGACGCCTGGAACGCGCGCCTCGACCTCATCGAGAACGCCAAGACGAGCATCGACGCGTCCTACTTCATCATGGAGAAGGACCCGTACGGCTTCGCCTTCCTCGGCGGCCTCCTCAAGAAGGAGATGGAGGGCGTCAAGGTTCGGGTGATGACCGACGCCATGGCCGACACCTTCGGCAAGCACGGCTTCAAGATGCCGGGGAAGGGGAAGGACTACCTCCAAGAGCTCGTGAACCACGGCGGCGAGGCGTACATCTATCACCCGATCAGCTCGCGCCTGTCCGACCTGGTGCGCGGCGACTACGGGCTGCTCTCCTCGAACCACGACAAGATCCTCGTCGCCGACGGCCAGCGCGGCGTCACCGGCGGCCGCAACATCGCGCAGGACTACTTCGCGAACCCCGCCGACATGAAGAGCGCCTGGCGCGACATGGACGTGCGCCTCGAGGGCAAAGAGGTCGCGGCCGGGCTCACGGGCGCCTTCGACGCCGAGCTCGCCAATGGAGACGCCGCTCACAAGGTGCACGGCGATCGCCTCGGCAACTGGGACAAGAAGGACATCCAGCTCCTCGGGGCCTACGAGATGATGCAGGCGTGGACGAAGGCGCCCGCGCTCTCCGAGGCCGAGAAGGCCGCCATTCGCGCCGACCCCTCGAAGAAGGAGGCCTTCGCCAACGCGCTCGTCGAGCAGGCGCTGGGCAAGGTGCAGGACGATCTGCCGGCCAACCTCAAGCGTGAGCCCTCGAAGTCCGACCGGGAATTCCTCAAGGAGCAGGCGCTCGGCCTGGTCGGTCACCTCGAGGCGCGCGGCAGCCGCGGCAAGTACGACGCAGGCGAGGGCACCGTTCACCAGACCGAAGCGAAGATCATCGATCAGACCTCCGCGGCGTCCGGGCAGCGCACCAACAACATCGCCAGCAACCTGATGCAGCTCGTCGACTCGGCGAAGAACCGCATCGTCATTCAGAACCCGTACGTGGTGCTCACCCAGGACATGCTCGATGCCTTGAAGCGCGCGAGCGACCGCGGAGTGAAGATCGACATCATCACCAACAGCCCGCTCTCGACCGACAGCGACGTGACCCAGGCCTTCTTCCTCAGAGACTGGCCGCTCATCTTGAAGGAGTGCCCGACCGCGCGCGTCTTCGTCGCCACCGGCGACCGCAAGTTCCACGGCAAGAGCGCGGTCATCGACGACGACGAGACGGTGGTGAGCAGCTACAACATGGACCTGCTCTCCGGCTTCGTGAACAGCGAGATCGGCGCGGTGGTGAAGTCGAAGGAGCTGGCGACCGACCTCCTCTCCGCCTTCGACGGCGACCTGAAGAGCACGGCGAACGGCTTCATCGAATACACCATCGAGAAGGACGCCCAGGGCAACGCGGTGCTCGAGAACGGCAAGCCGGTGGTGAAGTTCGGCCCAGAAGACCACCTGCCCAAGGAGCTGCTCGCGACCTACGAGAAGAAGCAGCACCTCTGGGGCGACATCCTCCGCAACCTCCTCCCGCAGTTCAAACCGCTGCGGCACGAAGGCTGACGTGGTGTCGTGGTGATGGCGCCTCTCCTCGTCGGGGTGTTGCTCGCTGCGGAGCCGTCGGGCCGGCTGCTCGACAGCCACGTCGCGGCGGGCGTTGGCGTGCTCGGCAGCAGCTACACCGTCTTCGGCTCTCGCCTGGGTGACACGGCCTTCGCGCCGATGCTGACCGCCCGCGGCGTCTTCAGTGGCTTCGTCGTCGACGGTGGCGTGCTCGTCGCCGCGCCGCTGTCTCGTGGAGGAACGCTCTTCTCGCTCACCGGCGTCGCGCGGGTCGGTTGGTCGGGTGAGCGATGGAGCATCGTGGGTGGGCTCGTCGCCCAGCTCGCGAGTGAAGCGACGCCCTCGACCCAGCTGCTCCCGTCGCTGCGCGCGCAGCTCTCCTTCGGCAAGGCGGGCCTGACGCTCGGCGTCTTCGACGTCGTCGGCCAGGTGCCGCTCCACCTCTCGGTCGAGCTCGGGCCCTTCGCGAACGGTCGCTTCAGCGTGGGCTGGGTGGCGCCCGTGGGCCTCATCGCCTCGGTCGAGGTGTGGATGACGCGCGACTTCGGCTTGCGCTTCTTCGGCTTCGCGTCGCGGCTCGGCAACGTCGAGTCGGCGATGGGCGTGGTGAGCGTCGTCTACGGAGGTGCGCGATGAAGCGGCTCGCGCTGCTCACCCTCTCGTTCCTCGCCTGTCAGCCGGCGGCGGGTCTCGACACGGTGGGCGCTGACGTCGGCAGGTTGGGCGCGCGGTTTCCGAAGGGCTTCCTCTGGGGCACCGCCACCGCCGCGCACCAAATCGAGGGCGGGCTCGAGAACGACTGGACCGACTGGGAGAAGGGCTCGTTCCCCGACGGCACGCCGCACATCAAGAACCGCGACACCACCGCCGTCGCCGCCGACAGCTGGAACCGCTTCGACGAAGACCTCGCGGCGATGAAGCAGCTCGGGGTGAACGCGTACCGCTTCTCCATCGAGTGGAGCCGGCTCGAACCGAAGAAAGGCGAGTGGAACGACGCGGCGATGCAGCGCTACCGCCAGTGGTGCCTCACCTTGCGGGCGAACGGCATCACCCCGGTGGTGACGCTCCATCACTTCAGCTCGCCCAAGTGGTTCGTCGAGGCGGGCGGCTTCGAGACCGACGCGACGCGAGCCGACCTCGAGCGCTTCACCCGCCGCGTCGCCACCAACTTGAAGGATCAGGTGGACGACTGGGTGACCCTCAACGAGCCCAACGTCTACGCGGTGCAAGGGTGGCTCGCTGGCGTCTTTCCTCCCGGGAAGAAGGACGACACGGTGGCCCAGACGAAGGTCATCGCGCAGATGTTGAAGGCGCACGCGAAGATGGCGGCGGCGCTCCGGGAGGTGGACGACGTCGACGCCGACGGAGACGGCCACGCGACTCGACTGATGGTCGCGCACCACGTTCGGGTGTTTCAGCCCGCGACGAGCAGCACCCTCGACGGGTTCATCGCCGGGCTCACCGACGACTACGCGAACGAGGCGATTCCACGCGCGCTCAAGACGGGCCGAATCCTCCTCGACGTGCCGGGCGCCATCACCATCGACGAGACCATTCCCGGGCTCGCTGGCAGCATCGACGTGCTCGGGCTCAACTACTACACGCGCGACATGGTGCGGGCCGACCTCGGCTCGGCGTCGCTCTCGCAGCTCACCTATCGCAAGGGCCGCGTCGTCAACGACCTCGGGTGGGACGTCTACCCCGACGGGCTCGCCACCTTCCTCACCCGCTTCGCCGCCTACGGGTGGCCGATGGTGGTGACCGAGAATGGAATCGCCGATCGCGCAGGCACGCTGCGCACGCCCTACCTGGTGCAGCACGTCGCAGCCATCGACTACGCCATCGCTCACGGCGCCGACGTGCGTGGCTACCTCCACTGGAGCCTCATCGACAACTTCGAGTGGGCCGAGGGGTACTCGGCACAGTTCGGCCTCTTCGCCCTCGAGAAGGACACGCTGCGTCGGCTCCCGACTCCCTCGGTGACGCCCTTCAAGGCCATCGCCGACAACTTGAAGAAGTGAGCTCTCGGCAGGCGCGCTTCGAGGCGACGCTGTGTTCGCGCTCATGGTGACGGCGCTGGCGTCGTCGCTCGCTGGGCAGCGCCTCGCACCCAGCGCCACCTCGGCGCGGCTTGTCCGCTCACCTCGACTTGCGTAGAGCCCCCGAGTGCTCCGCTCACTCCCGCTGCTGCTCCTCGCGAGCGGCTGTCTCGCGCGCTACGCCCCGCCGCGCCTCGACCCGAAGACGCCCCTCACCCTCGAGCTCAACGGTGTGTCGACGAAGGTCGAGATCGTCGTCGACGCGCGAGGCATTCCCCACGTCTTCGGCCAGTCGGAGCCCGACCTCGCCTTCGGTCTCGGCTTCATGCACGGGCGCGAGCGCACCTTTCAGGTGCTGACGATGAAGCACGCCGCGCGAGGCCGGCTGACCGAGCTCTTCGGCGTCGACGCGCTGCCGCTCGATCAGCGGTTGCGGCTGCTCACCCATCGGCTCTCCGAGGGCTTCCAGGCGCTCGCGCCGCGCGACCGCGCCACCCTCGAGGCGTATGCGAAGGGCGTCAACGCGGGAGCCGCGCAGGCCGGCCCACCAGCGGAGCTCGCCGTCCTCGGCCTCCCCTTCGGCGTCTTCACTGCCGAAGACAGCCTCGCCATCATGCGCCTGCAGTCCTGGTCGTTGTCGGGCGACCACCGTGACGAGCTCGCGCGGGCCCAGCTGCTCGCTCGACTCGCACCGGGCGATCCCCGAGCTGCGCTCTTCGACGCGCCAGTGTGGACGGGCGGTGTCCCCATCGTCGACGGTCCGGCCTCCACCGAGCGGTCGCCGGCGCCGCCGTCGGTCGCGTTCGCGGTGACGACGCGTGAGCTCCCCCAACCCGCCGCCGCGCTCGCCGCACGGCTCGGCCTGGAGCAGCTGGGCGCCTCGAACTCCTGGGCCGTGCATGGGTCGCGCACCGAGTCCGGCGCTCCGGTGCTCTGCAACGACCCGCACCTCGGCCACGAGTTCCCGTCGGTCTTCTACCTCGCGCACCTCGAGCACCCTGACTTCACCGGCGCAGGCGTCACCTTCGCCGGCATTCCCGCCGTGCTCATCGGGCACACCCGCAGCCTGGCCTGGGGCATGACGGTCTCCTACGCCGACTCGCAAGACCTCTTTCGCTTGCAGCCGACCGACGATGGAAAGGGCTACCTCGTCGACGGCGCCGTCGAGCCCTTCGAGCGCGTCGAGCAGCGCTTCAGGCTGGGCCGCGCCGAGAACGCCGAGGTGAAGACGGAGACCTGGCTCGTCAGCCGCTTTGGGCCGGTGCTCCCGGAGTCGTTCGTCCCCGGCGCTTCTCGGCTGGCCTTGGCCTGGCCCACGCTCGAGGTCGGCGGGCCCAACGTGGCTCCCATCAGCGGCTTCTGGGACTTCCTTCGGGCGAAGAACGTCGACGAGGCGACGAGCGCCATCGAGCGCTTCCAGATGGCCGGTCAGAACGTCGCGCTCGCCTTCACCGATGGAACCATCGCCTACCGTTTGGCGACCTACGCGCCGGAGCGGCCCGCTGGCGTGACGGGCCGGCTCCCCCGTGACGGCACCCACGCCATCGAGTCGAGGCTGCTCCCGCAGCGCGAGAAGCCGGAGCTCACCAACCCGGCGAAGGGCTACCTCGTGGCGGCGAACCAACGCGTCATCGGCGACCAAGACTCACGAACGCCCGCCATCGGCACCACCGGTGTTCCTCCGCATCGCGCCCGGAGAATCCACGAGCGGCTCGAGGCGCTCCTCGGCGCGAAGAAGGCGACGGCCGACGAGCTGCTCGCGCTTCAGCAAGACGTCGTCTCACTCGAGGCGCGCGATCTCGTGCCGGTGCTGGGCGCGGCGTGCCCTTCGAAGACGCCGCGGCACGACTCCGAGCAGGTGAAGGCGTTCTGCGAGGCGCTGCGTGGGTTCGATGGGGTGTTCTCGACCGACAGCCTCGGGGCGCTGCCCTTCGTCGCGACGATGACGGCGCTTCGGGTCCAGGTGGTGCGCGCGCTGGGGTTCGACGACGCGGCCGAGAAGTCGCTCGCGCGCTCGTTTCCGGTGACGAACGCGGTGCACCTGGCGTTGCTCGGTGGAGGCCGGTCGCCGCTCTTCGGGCGAGGGCTCGAGTCGGTGATGGTCTCGGCCGTCGACGACGCGTTGGACGACGTCGTCACCCGCACCGGCGAGCGTCCCTCCGAGTGGCGATGGGGAGCGGTGCACACGCTCCAGGCCAAGGGGGTGCTCGCGCAGGCGCCCATCGTCGGAGGCTTCTTCACCGGCTCGGTGAGCGAGCAGTCGGGCCATGGGAATACGGTGCGCGCCGAGAGCGGGCTGCCGGTCGATCACGGCGCGGCGTTGCGAATGGTCGTCGAGCTGTCGACGCCGCCTCGCGCGCGCTTCACCATCGACACCGGCCAGAGCGGGGCGCCGAAGGAACCTCACGCGTTCGATCAATTCGAGGCGTGGACGAAGGGCCGGCCGTCGCGAATGCCGCTCACGCGCGCGGAACTCGACGCCGAGGCCGAGGGCACCTTCGTGCTGCTGCCAGCGCCGCCTCGCTGAGCGCAGGTGGCGTCGATGCGGCTCGCGTCAGGCCTCGACGGTGAACGTGGCGTCGATGGGCCGGTACGCGCCGTCGTCACGAGAGCCGTTGCCCTCGTCGGCGGCACGGTAGAGCCGGTCCACGTTTCCGAAGTGGCTGCTCGAGGTGTCGGTGCGTCGCACGAGCGAAGCGGCGAACTCGTCAGGGTCGGTCGGGAGCGGGGGTGTCCCTGGCACGGCCTGCGCTTGCACCTGCTCGCGGTAGTGGGCGAGCTGCTCCTTCGTGAACGAGACCCGCACCTTCGAGCCCTCCTTCACCGGCCCGGTCTCGGCTTGGCTCAGGTCGCCAGTCATCGCGACGTTGAGGAGCTGGGTCGTGGCTGCGTCGGCGGTGATGGTCAGCTCGTACCGGCGCTCGCTCTCGAGCTCGTTGCCCTGCGCGTCGTAGCTCGAGGTGATGCGCAGCGGCGGGTTGTCGCCGTAGACGTAGTCCTGCGAGATGGTCTTCGTTCCATCGGCGTTCGTCGTCACCACCATCGCGCCGGTGTTCTTGGTGCCGTCGATGGTGAAGTCGAGTGGGCCCAGCTTGAGGCCGATCTTCGCCTGGGACGAAGCGTCGAGCTTCTCCAGGGTCTTCGCGTTGGTGACGCCCGGCCCATTCGTCTCGGGAAGCTCGCCAGAGGCGAGGAAGTGGTTGTACGCGGCCTGGCCCTCGGGCGTGGAGAGGTCGAACTCGGCGCTCTTGAGCGTCGCGCCCTTCACCGTGTCGGCTCGGCCGAACTTGAGGCTCGCGACCTTCAGGTCGAGGCCCACGCCGGCGTACGCCTCGATGGCGGCCGTCGGCCCTGCCGTCACTCGCACGGTGTGGTCGTCCACCTTCTGCACCGCCACGCTCACCCCTTCGAGCTCGGTCACCTTGGTCTGCACCGAGAGGTTGCGGAAGGTCGCGGTGAACTCGTTCGACGAGTAGTTCGAGCCGTCGAGGGTGACGGTCGCGCCGGTCGGCATCGACGAGGGGTCGAAGGGGTTCACCGAGGCCGGGTTCACTCCTGCGGCGGCCGCCTCCGGCATCGACACCTTGTACTCGACGCGCAGCCCTTCGCTCTGCGCCACCGTCACGCCCGCCGAGGAGATGGTGACGCCGGCCTTCAGCGTCACCGAGGCGTCCGTCTTCACCGAGTAGGTGGTGACGCCCTTCTCCGTCTTCTTCTCCGCGACCTCGGTGGCCTGGGCCGAGACGCCGAAGCTGACGCCGACGCCCTTCGCGAGCTTGAGCTTGTCGCTGAAGCCGAACTTCTCCGTTGCCTTGAGCTTCGGCAGTGGCAGCCCGGAGAAGCCGCTCGCGCGAGAGGCCTGTTGGCGCTCCGCAGCGTCTGGTGAGCCAGCCGGCCGAGCGCTCGTGGGCGGGTCGACCGGTCGCGCGTTCGCGGGAGCACCCAGCGCCTTCGCCCTGAGCGCCCGTGCCCGTCCAGTCGAATACTCGTCGGCGACGAAGGGACGACGCACCGCCGGCCGCTGCTCTGGTTGTCGCGGCTTGACGGTCGTCACGGAATCAAGGTTGGCCCCAACTCGACCTCGAAGGCTGTCGACCATGCCTCGAGTATCGCCGTTCGCGAGGTGCTTGAACCACCCCAACCGGTCACTCGGCTTTACAGGTGAAGCCTCACGTCTCCGGCTGACGTGCGAGGTGGCTGGGTGCGGCGAGGCGGTCCTCGCGGCCGACCCCCGCTTGACGCGGTCGCTGACCGGCGTGTACGGGCCCCGACTCGATTCGTCGGACACCCGTGACGGATTGCTCCGTGCTTCCACAACCACCACGCAGCTCGTCATCGGAGGTTGCTGTGACTCGGAAAATCTCGTTCTTCTTGTTGCTGACGTCGCTCCTTGGGTGCGATCCACAAGTCGTCATCGGCGATCCACCCGATGCGGGTCAGGCTGGCGGAGTGGCTGGTGGTTCGACCTCAGGCGGTGACGCTGCGGGAGGCACGGCTGGCGGAAGCGCGGCCGGAGGCGTCGTCGGGGGAGGCTCGGCCGGTGGCAGCGCGGGAGGCACGAGCGGTGGCGGCGCAGCGGGAGGGAACGCCACGGGCTGCCCAGGCACCCTTCGTTGTTCCGACGTCACTGGCGCTCGCGATTTCGCGTGCATCGATCCAGCCATCGCGAGCGGCATCCCTGCTGATGCGGCGGTCTGCGCCAACACTGCTCCGTGCGCCCGCGGCTTCACCTGTTACCTCACCGGCGCGTCGTCGAACGCGGGCGTCTGTCTGCGGAACTGCGGTAGCTCCGCGGCCGGCGGAGCAGCGGGCGGAGGCACGGCTGGGGGAATGGCCGGAGGCGGTGGACTCACGCCGGTGGCTCCCGACTTCGTGAGCGCGAGCACTCCAGTCGCCATCGACGCGGCCACCACGCTGACGGTCGGAGCCCCTCCTCAGACGCAGCCCGGTGACTTTCTCATCGCGATCATCGGCGCTGCCGAAGAGAGCGGGGCTCGAACCGTGCCTGCGCCTGCCGGGTGGACCCTGCTCGGCGGTTGGCCGATTCACAACCTCACCTCGCAGCACACGCCCTACATCATTCCCACGAGCGAGAACCACGGGCTCTGGCTCTTCACGCACCGGGTCGCCGCGGGAGATGCGCCCGACGTGTCCTTCACCTTCAACACGGCCACCATCGCCCGTGGAGTCATCGTCGCGTACCGCGGCGTCTCCCTCACCAACCCGGTGAACGACAAGGTCGGCTTTGGCCTCTACGGCGATGGCAACACCAACGGCTTCGGCAGTGGCAACACCACCCTGAACGTGGCGCGGCAGGTGAACATCGTGGGCACCGCGCTCACGACCTTCGCCTCGTACTCGACCACCTTTGCGTCGCCTGGCCGCGTCGAGCGGGTGAACACCGGAGAGCACCCCAACGGGCTCAACCTGATCGTCCATGACGACGACATCTACCCGCGCCTCTACACGGCCCCTGGAGTGCGCCACTTCCGCTCGCCCAGCGGGACCACCATGAGCATGCAGTACATCATCGCCACCCTTCTGCTGACCCCTCAGTGAGCGCGACACCATGACCCCCATTCGAACCGTGCTGGCGATGGCGTTGCTCTCGTCGTGCGGACCCGTCGAGTCTCAACCGCCGCCGCGACCGCAGGTGCCGTCGTGTTCCGCCTCCAATTGTGCAGGGTGCTGTGACGAGCGAGGCGTGTGCCAACCTGGCAGCTCGGCGTCGGCCTGCGGGCTGATGGGGGCTTCGTGTCAGGCGTGCGCGAACGGGTGCGAGAGCGGCCAGTGTCGATCGATGCCAGACCCGCTTCCGGCGAACGCGAAGCTCGTCTTCACCAGCTCGCTGGGCCTGTCGGGCACCTTCGGGAGCCGGGCTGCCGCGAACACCCACTGTGCCAACGCCGCCGCGGCCGCAGGTCTTCCGGGCACCTTCGTCGCGTGGCTGAGCGGAACGGAGCGCTGCGGGACCACGAACTGCCCCTACGCAGCGAAAGACACCGTCACCGGCGCTGGGCCGTGGTTTCTGCTGTGCCGCGACGCCGAGGGGCACGTTCGGTCACCCTTCCCAAACAGGGCGTCCTTGCTGGTCGCGCCGACGACGCCGCTCGACTGCGACGAGCGTGGCCGCAAGGTGTCGAGCGGCGTGTGGACGGGCACGAGCGTCGGTGGCACGCCCGCGCCGTTTGCCCAGTGCTCCAGCTACAGCGTGAGCTCCGGCAACACCCCTTCGTGGACCGAGTCCATCGAGGTCTTCACGGTGAATGGGATGACGACGAGCTCGCGGCTGACGGCCACCTCGGGCAGCACCGCCGCCATCGACGAGAACTGGACGAACTCGGGAGGAGCCCGCTGCACCGACACGCTGCGCTTCTACTGTTTCCAGCTGTGAGCCGCCGGTCGGGCCGATAGACGGGGGCGGTGCGCCTCGGCCTGCTGGCCCTCCTCCTCGTCGCGTCTTCCTCTCACGCGGGGAACGTTCGCCTCGCGTTCGAGAAGGGCACCGACCCCGGCTGTCCCGACGAGTCGGGCTTTCGGCAGCTGATCGCCGCGCGCCTGGGACGAGATCCATTCAGCCCCGAGGCCCGCTCGGTGGTGACGGTGCGGGTGAGCGGAGCAGGCCCCTATCAAGCCGAGCTGGTGCTCGAGACGCCGGGCGCCGAGGCACGTCGGAAGACCCTCACTGGCGCCGACTGTGCCGAGCTCGTCCAGTCGACGGCCGTCGCAGTGGCCCTCGCGGTCGATCCCCTGCTTCGCAGGCCCGAGCCTCCCGTTCCAAAGAGCACACCAGTCGACCCCGCGCCGTCGAGCGCTTGGCCCGATCCACCGCCTCGGGTCCCCACGCCCGCCGCGCCCGAGCGTTCCTCCGGCTCGCTGCAGTGGTCCGTCTCGG
This sequence comes from Myxococcota bacterium, assembly GCA_052034585.1. GTDB lineage: Bacteria > Myxococcota > Myxococcia > Myxococcales > Myxococcaceae > Xiheimicrobium. The sequence continues at coordinate 74,054 of JBPOIJ010000061.1, read as the reverse complement.
CGGGCGCGGGCGTGGAGCTGGGAGCGTCGGTCGTGCCTCAACCCGACCTCCGGCTCGAGCTCCGCGCGGGTCACGGCCTGGTCTCGGTCGGGCTCGAGGGCCACTTCGGAGTCCCAGTCACCGGCGCCCTGACGCACGGCACCCTGACGACGTCTCGGCTGATGGGCGCGGTCGTTCCGTGTCTCGAGTGGAAGTGGTTCGCGGGCTGCGCCGACCTGTCGCTCGGGACGCTTCGACTCGAGGCCCAGCAGGTCGCGGGCGCACGGGTGGCCAGCGTCTTCTTCGCGTCGGTCGGCGTGCGCGCTCGCGTCATGGTGCCCATCGGCTCGGTGTTCGCCGTGGGCCCACGGCTGGACGGCTTCGTTCCGCTCACGCGGGCCAGCGCGCTCGTCGGCACCGAGCGGGTGTGGACGGTGTCGCCCGTCGCGGCGGGCCTCGGGCTCGACGTGCGCTTTCGCTTCTGAACCCGTGACGGAACGCGCGGGCTCGGCACAAGCTGTGTCTCGATGAGCGCCAGGGCACAGGCCTTCACCTCGGCCTACCGCGAACACCTCGGGTGGATGCTGAGGACCGTGCGCCGGCTCGGCGTGGTTCCGACCGACCAGGAAGACGTGGCGCACGACGTCTTCTCGACCGCCTGGCGCAAGTTGGACACCTGGGAGCCCGACCGGCCCATGCGCCCATGGCTGTTCGGCATCGCGTTTCGGGTGGTGAGCAATCGCAGGGCCGCGCGGAGCGGGAAAGAGGAGCTGGTCGAGGCCTTCGACGACCGACACGGTGGCTTGCCGCGACCCGATGAGGTGCTCGAAGGCGAAGCGGTGCGGAAGCAGGTGCTGCAAGCGCTCGAGACGCTGCCCTTCGAGCAGCGCGCGATGTTCATCGGCCACGACATCGACCGCACGCCCATTCCCGAGCTCGCCCGCGCGCTCGACCTTCCCTTGAACACCGCCTATTCGCGTCTGAGGCTCGGCCGTCAACGGTTTCAGACCGCGTGGGACGCGCTGTCACGAGGACACACGCTGTCGAAGGAGGTGAGCACGTGAGCGAGCCCCTCGAACCGTTGGATCCAGCCGTGCAGGCCGCGCTCGACGTCGAGCACGACTTCCCGGTGCCGCCGCCCGAGGTGCTGGGGCGCCTTGCCTCGAGATTCGAGGCGACGATGACGGCTTCGGCGCCCGAGGTGCCGGTCGAAGGCGGCGCGGGCTCGAGCGCCGCGGCTCCCAGCGCAGTGACGAAGCTCGCGATGAGCAAGGTGGCGATTGGCGTGGTGAGCGCGGTCGTCGGAGCGGTCGGTGGCGCGCAGCTCCAGAAGCACCTCGGGGCTCCGCGCGAGGTGGTGGTCGAGCGCCGGGTCAAGGTCGAAGTGCCGGTGCGAGTCGAGGTACCGGTGCGGGTCGAGGTGCCCGTCGTCGAACCAGTCGAGGGAAGCCCTCCGCCAGGGAAGACGGAGCGCGCGCCGAGGGCCCCCGCGGTGCGACTCGAGAACGAGCGGCTGCTGATCGAGCGGGCCACCGTCGCGCTGGCGCGAGGCGACTTCGAGGCTGCGCTCGAGTCCTGCACGCTCCACCAGGCAGGGTCTCCAAGCGGCCAGCTCTCGGAGGAACGCGAGAGCCTGGCGATTCGCTCGCTCGCGGGGCTCGGCCGAATGCCCGAGGCCCGACGACGCGCGGACCAGTTTCGTCAGCGCTGGCCGAGCAGCCTGCTCCTCGACGTCATCGACGAAGCCGTTCGCTGAGCGAGCCCTGCCACGGGCCTCCGCCGTGCGGCGCTCGACAGCCGTCGCCGAGGTCGCGCGCCCGTTCTTCGCAGTGGTGCGAGCTCGCGGGCGAACCATCGGCGCGCCGAGCCGGCTCACGGTTCGCGACGGACTGACGGACGAGCGGCGCGGGCCGACGTCACTCCCACGCCCCACTGCGCACCAGGAGCCGGTTCCGGTAGACGCCCTCGGCGTGCCACACCGTCTCCATGCCGGCGCCGATGCCGGTCGAGGCGAGCGAGAGCAGGACGAGCACCTTCGACTCGTCGTTGGCGGGCTTGCCGAACTGAACCGCGTTCACCGGTACCCCTTCTCCCGCCGTCGGTGAGAGCGTCACGTCGGCCTGCGCGGTGAAGTCGAGCCAGCGCAGCGAGCACTGCGCGACGCCGTCGTCGACGAGCACGAGGGTGAGCGGGTCTCCTCGTCGCAGCGGGCCGCGCCCGAGCTCAACGAACGGCCCCTTCTCGGCGTTCGAGCCGCGCCACACCACGAGCTCCCCTTGCTTCGTCATCGCGGCGAAGTGCGCCGGCCGGCCCTTGGGGTAGTCGAACGGCGCGAGCGGAAAGTCGGTGGCCCCCGTCGCCTCGAAGCGCAGCGAGGGGGCGTGAAAGCCCGTCACCACGAGGTCGGCGTAGCGGCTCAGGTGCGAGGCGGTCGGCTTGGGCACGAGCGTCTCGGCGTCGACGTCGAAGCCTCCATCCGCCAACGCCACGGTGAGGCTCGCTCGGCGAAGCGGCCCCCAGAGGGCCGGGGGCTCCTTGGCGCGCTCGACGGTGGGAGTGTGGGTGATGGGCCAGAAGCCATCGTCGGAGGCGTCTTGGAAGCGCAGGAGCGGCCCCAGCGTCGCGAGCCCGTGGCCACAGGCGAACTGGAGATGCCCGTCCGAGGTGACGAGCAGCCCCTCGAGCGAGCTGGGCACGCCCGCATCCGACAAGCTGGTGAGCGCGGGAACCGTGGCCACCGGTGACGGCGCCCGCCCGAGCGGCTGCATCGCGCCCAACGGACCCGCCGCGAGCGAGACGACCGCGAGGCTGAGCCGGCTCGACCTCGCCAGCTGCCGGTGCGCGCGCCAGGTGGTGACGACCCAGAGCGCGCCAACGCAGAACGGAATGCCGAAGAAGGCGCCGTCGGTGCGCTCGAAGACGAAGCGGCCGACGAGGCTGCCGAAGAGGAGCAAGACGCCCGGCACCAGCCCGCTCACGAAGCAGAGCCCCTGCCGGCCCACCAACGCACCCACGACGGCGAGGCCCGTCACCAGCCACAGCGCCAGCACCGTTCCCGTCGTCGCCCACCACAGCGCGCTCGAGAGCGGGAAGACGAGCGGCGGCCGCCAGAGCGTGACCGAGGCTCCGACGGCGCAGAGCACCAGCGAGGTGACGGACATCCACGAGGCCAACCGCACCGACGCACTCTCGCACTTTCGAAAACCCGAGGGTCGCAAAGCGCGCTCGACCCTTCCGGCCGGCAGGCAAAGTGTCATGATGCGCGTCGCCATCTCGATGCGTCTCTTCCCCGCCGCTCTCCTCGCGCTCAGCGTGTGGCTCGTCGCCTGCCCGCCGCCGGCTCCTCCGGCCAAGAAGGAGATCTGCGGCAACGGCACCGACGACAACGGCGACGGCAAGGCCGACTGCTTCGACCCGGTCTGCTTCGACTCCCCGTTCTGCGCGTTGACGCTCGAGAACTGCATCAACCAGGTCGACGACGACAAGAACGGCCTCACCGACTGCGCCGACCCGGCCTGTCAGACCGACGTCAACTGCCTGCGCATCGAGAACTGCGACAACGGCATCGACGACAACGGCGACTCGAAGGTGGACTGCGCCGACGGCGACTGCAGCGGCAAGCCAGGCTGCGGAGACGGTGGGGCCGAAGCGCCCCTCAGCTGCTTCGACACCGTCGACAACGACAACGACGGCAAGCGCGACTGCGCCGACCGGGAGTGCGTGGGCCAGGCGTGTGGTGCCGGCTGCCTGTGCAGCGACGCCGGCGTTCGAGGCGAGGCCGACTGCGGCAACCTGCAAGACGACGACGGCGACTCGAAGGCCGACTGCGGCGACCCCGACTGCGAGCAACAGACCTGCGGCGCCGGCTGTGCGTGCGTGGGCGGTGCGCGCGGCGAAGGCGAGTGCAACGACGGCCAGGACAACGACTCCGATGGCCAACGCGACTGCGCCGACAGCGACTGCTCGATGCGCAGCTGCGGCCCGGGCTGCACCTGCAAGGCCGGCAACAAGTCCGAGACGCTCTGCACCGACACCCAAGACAACGACGGCGACGGAATGATGGACTGCGCCGACCCCGACTGCGCGATGGTGGCCTGCGGCACCGGCTGCCTCTGCTCGATGGGCCGGAAGGTCGAGACGCTCTGCACCGACACCCAGGACAACGACGGCGACGGCGCGACCGACTGCTTCGACACCCCCGACTGCGACGGCACCGGCTGCGGCACCGGCTGCACCTGCGGGAGCGGCCGGAAGAAGGAAGTCGCCTGCACCGACAAGCAGGACAACGACGGCGACGGGCTGCGCGACTGCGCCGACACGATGGACTGCACCGGCGCCGCCAACCACTGCGCGACGACCCCCATGCCCGAGTCGACCGCCTGTAGCGACGGTATCGACAACGACAACAACGGCTTCATCGACTGCGAAGACACCGGCTGCAACGGCCAGGCGTGCGGCGGCGGCTGCACCTGTCGCAACTCGGGGAAGGCCGAGACGAACTGCTCCGACTCGGTGGACAACGACGGCGATGGCCCGCGCGACTGCGCCGACCCCGACTGCGTGGGCGTCGGCATGGAGTCGAGCTGCACCGACACCCTCGACAACAACTGCGACGGCGCCATCGACTGCGGTGACATGTCGTGCGTGTCGAACGCCGCTTGCTCGAACCTCCCCATCGGGCGCGCGTGCATCGTCGGCACCCAGTGCACCTCGGGCACCTGCCGTGACGAGGCCACCAGCGGCTGGCCCGGCGGCTCCTGCGTGGCGGGCGTGAACAGCTGCACCCGGAGTGACGCCGGCGTCTCCACCGGGTGTCCGACCGGCTCGGTGTGTCTCGGAGACAACTTCGGCACCTTCTGCCGGCAGCAGTGCTCGGGGAGCAGCGGGTGCCGCACCGGCTACGCCTGCCACGACGACGACGAAGACTCCGACAGCCCGAACTGGTGCACGCCCTTGTGCTCGAGCGACGCCCAGTGCCGCGCGATGGGCTCGAGCTACGGCTGCAACCCGTGGAGCAAGCTGTGCGAGTCGAAGGACAAGCAGCTGCCCAAGTACGGCGGCGGTTGCTCGACGAACGCCGACTGCGAGTCGGGGCTCTGTCTCCGCGCGAGCAACAACGGCGGCTACTGCTACGGCTGGTGCGCGCGCGCTGGAGGCACCTGCGGCGGCGACGGCGTCTGCGAGCCCGGCGCGAGCGGCGATGGCACCGGGCGCTGCCTCGATGGCTGCGCGATGGCCGGCTCGACGAGCGAGTGTCGCTCCGGCTCGGCCCAGACCTGTGGACCCGCGCCGACCGGCGGCCAGAACGTCTGCTACTGCCGCATCGAGGGCGAGCGCTGCGCCGTCAACGGCGATTGCTGTCGCAACAGCTGCATCGTCTTCCCCATCGTGGGTGGCGTGTGCGTGCTGTGACTTCATCTCCCTCCTGATCCACCGGGTCCGCTCCTTGCTGTCCTCGCCGTCGGGAAGGTGGGCATGGGAGCGCCCGACGCTCGACACGAAGTCGAAGGCCCGATGGATCAAGCGCTGGCGCTCGCCCACTCGCTCACGGGCGCGTCAGGTTTGTTGGTCGAGACCGGGGCCTCGCAGACTCGCTGGGGCGTTCGCGACCCCGGCGGTCACTTGCCGGTGGTGAAGACGACCTTCGTCGTTCCCGATGCCTTCCTCGATGGGCAGTTCGCCACCCACCCGGTGGTGAAGGCGCTCGGCATTCGCTGCCTGGTGGGAACGCCGCTGCAGGCCGGGCCGCACAAGCCGGTGGTGGGCACCCTCTGGGCCTTCTCCACCATGCCCGACGCCTTCGCTTTTCCGGCGCTCGAGGCGCTGGCGCGGGTGAGCACCGTCCTCGGAGGCCTCCTCAGCCCGGTGACGCCGATGGCCGAGCTCGAGCGGCTGGTGATGTCGCTGCCGACGCCGGCGGTGGCGATGCTGAACGAGCGGGTGGTGCCCAACGCGCTCGCGTGCAACCTCACCGGCTATCGCGGCGAGGAGCTGGCGACGCTCGAGCAGTGGTTCAACGCGCTCTACCGCGACGACGGGCCGATGGTGCGCGAGCTCTACGAGGCCGACCGGCTCTCCGGCTTCCTCGACGGCCGCACCGCGCCCATCACCCGCAAGGACGGCTGGGAGCGCCTGGTGCAGTTCCACCCGACGGCGGTGGGCGAGGGCGAGCTGTGGCTCCTCACCGACATCACCGAGCGCGTCGCCTCGCAGGAGCGCTTCCGGCTCCTCTTCGAGCAGTCTTCGACGCCGCACCTGTTGATGGACCCGACGGGCATCGTCGACTGCAACCCGGCCGCGGTCGCGCTGTTGGGCTTCCGCTCGAAGAGCGACCTCTTGCGGCTCAGCGTTCGCCAGCTCTCTCCCGAGCAGCAGCCCGACGGAGGCCGCAGCGAGCCCAAGTGGGCGGAGCTGGAAGCGCTCGCGTTCGAACAAGGCAGCCACCGCTTCGACTGGGTGCTCCGGACCGCGAGCGGCCGTGACGTGCCGGTGGAGGTGACGCTCACGCCCCAGGCCTTCGGCGCGCAGCGGGTGCTGCTCGTCGAGTGGCACGACCTCACCGAGCGGGTGCAGTACGAGGAAGGGCTGCGCAAGGCGCGCGACTCGGCGATGGACTACGCGCGGGCGAAGTCCGACTTCCTCGCGGTGATGTCCCACGAGATTCGCACTCCGATGAACGGCGTCATCGGAATGACCCGGCTGCTCCTCGACACCTCGCTGACGACGCAGCAGAAGGAATACGTCGACTCGCTGCGGGCCTGCGGCGAGGGCCTGCTGGCGCTACTCAACGACATCCTCGACTTCTCCAAGCTCGAGGCCGGCAAGCTGACGCTCGAGGCGATTCCCATCTCGCTGCGCGACCTGGTGGACGAAGCGGTGGCGGTGGTGGCCGACGTCGCGGAGGCGAAGGGCTTGAGCGTCGCGGTGCTCGCCGACTCGGAGGTGCCCGACCGCGTGCTGGGCGACCCGACGCGCCTGCGCCAGGTGCTGCTCAACCTGCTCTCGAACGCGGTGAAGTTCACCTCGGTGGGCGGGGTGGAGGTGCACCTCGCGGCCGGGCCTCAGACGGCCGACGGGCGCCAGCAGCTCACCATCGCGGTGAAGGACTCGGGCGTCGGCATCACCCCGCAGGCGCTGCCGCGGCTCTTCGACTCCTTCTCGCAGGAAGACTCGAGCACCACCCGCCGCTTCGGAGGCACCGGCCTCGGCCTCGCCATCTGCAAGCGCCTCGTCGGGTTGATGAAGGGCGACATCGCGGTCGAGACGAGCCCCTGGGGCAGCACCTTCTCGGTGAAGGTGGCCTTCGCGAAGCTGCCGAGCGTCGAGGCGCAAGACCTGCTCGCGCGGCGCCAGGTGCTGCTCCTCGGGCCGCCGTCGGTCACCCGGCGCTCGGTGCAACAGGTGGCGGAGAGCCTGGGTGGCGTCGTCACCGTGCTGGAGTCGCCGGCCGAGGCGCTCGACCGCGCCGAGGAGTTCGACCTCGCCTTGGTGGACGACGAGGCGCAGGGCCCCGAGGCTCGCGCGCTGGCGGCGCGATTGGTGGCGCCGCATCGCCGGGTGGGCGTGCTGACCTCGAAGCGCACCTCGGGCGCCGAGTTTCCACCGGGCTGCTTCCGGCTCTCCCGACCGCTTCGACGCCGCTCCTTCCTCGAGACGGTGGCGCGTGCGCTCGCGGTTTACGCGCCGACCGAGCGAGCGATGGCGCAGGAAGACGAGCGGCTCCACGGGCTCAAGGTGTTGGTCGCAGAGGACAACCTCATCAACCAACGGGTGATTCGCGGGCTCCTGGGGAAGCTGGGCTGTTCGGTCTTCGTCGCGGAGAACGGCGCCGACGCGCTCTCGGCGCTCGCCACCCAGACCTTCGACCTCGTGCTGATGGACTGTCAGATGCCGGTGCTCGACGGCTTCGAGGCCACCATGCGGTTGCGGGAACGCTACGGCGCCGAGCTGCCCGTCGTCGCCCTCACTGCCGGCACGATGGAGGGCGACCGTCAGCGGTGCATCGCCGCGGGGATGAGCGACTTCTTGGCGAAGCCAGTTCGACCCGAAGACTTGCAGCGCGTGCTCTCGAGGTTCAGGAGCGCGCGCGAGATGGCCTCGGTGGGGACGTGAGAGCCGTCACCGCTTCTGGATGTGGATGTGCGGACCGCTCCACACCTTCTGGCCGGGCGGGCGGCGGCGCTCGTCGAGCACCTGGTACCCGTGGGCGCGCGCGTCGCGCATGAAGGCGTTCAACCGAGCCGAGGACACGCCGCGGGTCCGCACGTCGATGGCCCGGCCGCGTCCGTGGAGCGAACCGCGGTTGTGCCGTCCGCCTGTCGTCGAGGTGACGGTGAGGCCGTGCTTGTGGGCGAGGCGAACCATCGCCTTGTAGGGCAACTCGCCACGGGTGCGGGTGGAGCGGGTCGCGCTGGTGCGCGTCGTGCGAGTCGAGCGGGAAACGCGAGTCGTCGTCATGTCGTCTTTTCGCCTACGCCGGCCGTTCGTTGTGGGGGCAATGCGTATAGAGTTCTTGCACTCCATGGCGCCGTCACCCGCAAGTGCTCGATCTCCTTCCGAAGTGGCGAACTTCCGTCGGGCGTTGCTGACGCAGGCGCGCGCGGCGGTCGACCTCCACGCCTGTCCTCCACCGGTGCGGGCCTGCGCGGCGCAGTTCGAAGACGCGGTCGAGGTGCAGGTGCGGCGCATCCTCGTTGGGTCGCAGCCGTTCTACGAGGTGCTGACCACCTTCACCTTCGAGGACGACGACGAGGAGGAGCCGCGGGAGTTCGTGAGCGGCCTCATCATCGACTTCAACGGCGAGGAGCTGGTCGACCTCGACTTCGAGCAGCAGCTCGCCACCTTCGTCGCCTCGCCCGAGGAGCGCGCGCAGGACGAGGCGTTCGCGAAGGCGCTCGACGGGCTCTTCACCAAGCAGGCGCTCGACGGGGGCTCGCTGAAGCCGCTGGAGATTCCGTTGCCCAAGCAGCTGGTGGAGGTCGTCGACGGCGCGAGTGACGAGGCCATCGCCTACCGGCTCGACCTGGGAGGACGGCGCGGCTACGCGAAGGTCTCGCGCATCGATGGGAAGTGGGAGGTGCTGGTGTTCGACGAGAAGTACCGGCCGCTCGGCGGCACCATCGAGGCGGGCGTGGAGCCCTTCGACATCGGCTCCATCGAAGAGACGGCGCCGCTCACTGGTGGCCCGCGCTCGGCGTCGACGGAGAAGAAGGGCAACGACGTCTTCGAAGGCGCGCGCAAGCCGAAGGTCGTCTTCTAGCGATGAAGCTCCACACCGAAGACGTTCGCGGAACCGGCGCTCCCACGAAGTCGGTCCTCTTTCTCCACGGCATTCTCGGGCAGGGGAGCAACCTGCGCACGGTGGCTCGCCGGGTGATGGAGGCGCGCCCACGCTGGCAGGCAGTGCTCGTCGACCTCCGCGGGCACGGGAAGTCGCTCGGCGCCGAGGGCGTCGATTCGCTCGAGGGCTGCGCCGAGGACGTGTCGGAGACGACGGCGGCGCAGGTGCCTCCGGTCGCGGCGGTGGTGGGGCACTCGTTCGGCGGGAAGGTGGCGATGCTGCTCGCCGCCCGCACGCCGTCGCTCGAGCAGGTGGTGTTGCTCGACAGCGCGCCAGGCACCCGGCTCGACTTCCGCGGGAGCGAGCTGACGATGCAGGTGCTCTCGACGCTGGAGCAGGCGCCCGCGCGGTTTCCGACTCGGGAGGCCTTCACCCGGCACCTCGAGATGGCGGGCCTCACCAAGGACCTCGCGCAGTGGTTGGCGATGAGCCTGGTGCGAGACGGCGCCGACTACCGCTTCGGCCCCGAGGTGCGGCGCATTCGCACCCTCCTCGACTCGTACTTCTCCACCGATTGCTGGCCGTCGCTCGAGGCGCTCGCGAAGCGGGGGACGCCGCGGCTCCACTTCGTCGTCGGTGGCCGCTCGCTCGTCTACGACGCCGAAGAGCTCGCCCACGCCCGGGCGCTCGAGGTCGGGCTCACCGTGCTGCCGAACGCTGGCCACTGGGTGCACGTCGACGACTTGGACGGCACGGTCGGCGCCATCGTGAGCGCTCTTCCGGGTTGATCAGTTGAACGACTCGCACGACGCGTACACGCCCTGGCAGCGTGTCAGCCGCGGGCTCTGCTCGAGGTTCGTCGACGGCCCAAACGCTCAGCGCTCTTCCCAGCTGAGCAACGAGACCGGGTAGACCGGCCCGTCGAGGGCGAGATCGACGAAGCGTTTCACGTCGTCGCTCTTCAGCGAGAGCGAGGCGAGCTGCTCGCGCGTGTACCAGCTCGCCACCAGGGAGTGCTCGTCGGCGAGGGTCTTGAGCGGTCGATCGTCTGCCGGGCGCGCCACCACACAGACGCGGAGCCTCGCTTCACCGCCGTCGACCAAGGTGTGCTGCACCCGCAAGATGCCCTCGAGCTCGACTGGAACCCCGAGTTCCGCCGCCGCGTAGCGCCGCGCTGCCGCGAGCAGCTCTTCTCCTTCGTTCACCCGGCCTCCCGGCAGCGACCAGGCGATGCCGTCTTTCTTGGCGCGCACCAGCGCCACCTTGCGGCCCGACTTCACCACCGCCAGCGCGAACGTGTACGTCGGAACGGGAGCACGGCTCATCGGGACGCATCGTGCGCTCCGTCCTCCCGCGGCTGCAACTGAGTTCTCACCCCACGCAGAGTTCGCCTCGAGGGCGCGGAAGGGTATGACCCCAGGCCAGATGAGCGAAGCCCTCACCTTCGGTCGCTACCAACTGCTCGAGCGCGTCGCCGCGGGCGGAATGGGCGAGGTGTGGGTGGGGCTCCAGACCGGCATCGGCAAGTTCCAGCGCCCCGTCGCGGTGAAGCTGCTGCTCCCCCACCTCATCGACGACCCGCGCCTGGTGAAGATGTTCCTCCAGGAGGCCCGCCTCGGCGCCCAGATGACCCACGCGAACGTCGTGCAGGTCTACGACGTCGGCTTCGAGCACGACCGCTACTTCATCGTGATGGAGTTGGTGCGCGGCGTCTCCCTCTCGAAGGTCATCGCCGGTCTCCAAGGGGCGCGCGAACGGCTGTCCGCCGAGCTCATCGCCTTCGTCGGCCGCTCGCTCTGCGACGCGCTCCACCTCGCCCACGAGCAGAAGGGGAGTGACGGCCGGCCGCTCCACTTCGTCCACCGCGACGTCACCCCGCACAACCTGCTCGTCTCGGTCGACGGCGCGGTGAAGCTCACCGACTTCGGCATCGCGCGCGTGGCCGAAGGTGACCGGCTCTCGAAGCCGGGCATGGTGTTGGGCAAGCTGTCGTACCTCCCGCCCGAGCAGCTCCTGGGCCAGCCCGTCGATGCGCGGTGCGACGTGTTCGCCGCCGGCGCGACGATGTTCCACCTCGCGGCGCTCGAGAAGCCATTCGAGTCGACGACCGGCCCGACGCTCGACCCGATGCGGCTGCCCCTCGTTCCCTTGCGAGTCCTCAGGCCCGACCTGCCGAAGGACCTTTGCGAGGCCATCGAGCGGGCGATGCGGCCGGAGCTCGACGCTCGTTTCCCGACGGCCCGTGACTTTCGCAACGCGCTGCCGGTGCCGCCGCCCGATGCCGCGGAGCAGCTGGGCGCGCTCGTTCGCCGCGTGTGCGCCGCCGCGCTCCTGGACCTCGAGGCCAAGACGGAGCGCGCGGCCCACGGCGCCCCGGAGACCCAGCCCGAACGGGCGCCCGTCGCCCGCCGGCCCGTCGCTCCGCCACCTTCGTCTTCGGCGACCAACCTGCCGCCCATTCCCCGAGACCGACGCGGGCCCATCGCCGTGCTCGCGCTCCTCGTCCTGGCCATCGGCGGCGCGGTCGCCCTCTTCAGCGGCGGCTCGTCCGACGAGGGCCGGCGCTCGCCGCCACCTCCGCTCGCGGCCGTGCCGGTGGAGCCCACGCCCGTGCCGCTCCCGTCGACGCCGGAGGACGCCGGAGAGGCCCTCAAGCCCAGCGAGCCGGTGAAGGAGGTCGGCAAGGTGCCCGCGAAGCCAGGCACGCTCTCGCTCGAGGCCGCGCCGTGGGCCGAGGTGTCGCTCGACGGGAAGGTGATTGGAGAGACGCCGCTCGCGAACGTCACCGTCTCGGCGGGCGCGCACTCCGTCGTCTTCCGAAACCCCGACTCCGGCAAGTCCATCAAGCGGCCGGTGCAGGTGCACCCGGGGCAGCACCTCACCTTGAAGGTCGACCTCCGATGAGCCGCACCAACTTCACCGGGCCGACGCAGAGCCTTTCGGACGAGGCGCGCGCGCTCGAGCCGGTGCTCCTCGAGGCCAAGGGCGCCACCTTCCGCCTGGAGCAGGGCACCGCCATCGCCGGGTCGAGCTCCCGGAGCGACCTGGTGCTCGACGACCGAACCGTCTCGGGCCGGCACGCGAGCTTCGAGCTGTTGCCGGGGGTGGTGCGCGTGCGCGATCTCGGCAGCCGCAACGGCGTGCGCTTCCTCGGCGCGACGGTGGAGAACGCGACGGTGCCCATCGGGGCGAGCGTCACCTTGGGGCGCACCCAGGTGACGATTCGGCGGCCGGCCGACGGCTCCCTCGCGCCCGCGAGCGACGACTGGTTCGGGTTGGTGGCGCGCAGTCAGGCGATGCGTCAGCTCGTGTGGCGGCTCGAGCGCGCGGCGAAGCTCGACGTGTCGGTCGTGCTGCGCGGGCCGACGGGCGTGGGCAAGGAAGCGGTCGCGCGCGCGCTCCACCTCGCGTCGCCTCGGAGCGGCAAGCCCTTCGTCGTCTTCGATGGCGCGGGTGCCCGCGGCGACCTGCTCGAGAGCGCGCTGTTCGGTCACGTGAAGGGTGCCTTCACCGGCGCCATCGCGGCCAAGGCGGGCGTGCTCGAGAGCGCGCACGAGGGCACGGTGTTGCTCGACAACGTCGACCAGATGGCGATGGAGCTGCAGCCGAAGCTGCTCCGCTTCCTCGAGCAGCGCACGATTCGGCGCGTGGGCGACACCCAGACGCGGGAGATCGACGTGCGGGTGCTCTCGACGACCCAAGAGGGGCTCGAGCGCGCGGTGGAGGAACGGCGCCTGCGCGAAGACCTCTACTACCGGCTCGCCGCGGTGGTGCTCGAGGTGCCGACGCTCGCCCAGCGCCGGGAAGACATCGTGCCCCTCGCCGAGCGGTTCGCGGACGGCAAGGCGACGCTGTCGGCGAGCACCTTGCGGTCGCTCGAGGCGCAGCGCTGGCCGGGCAACGTGCGCGAGCTCCGGCACGCGGTCGAACGCGGGCTGGCCGTCGGGAGCTGGGACGTTCCAGACGTCGGCGAGGAGCCGGACTCGGGGCTCAAGGCGGCCCGCTCGAAGGTGTCGGGCGCGTTCGAGGCCGACGCGCTGCGCAGCCTGCTCGAGAAGCACAAGTGGAACGTGGCCGCGGTGGCGCGCGAGGCGAAGCTGGCGCGCAGTCACCTCTACACCCTCATTCAGAAGCACGGCCTCAAGCGGCCGTCCGACTGAGCTCGCCGGGTCCGAGGAGGAGGCGCTGCGTCTCGTCGAGGGTGGCGTCGGTCTCGGACCTGGCCGGTGCGGTGAGCCCTACTTCCCCTTGAAGACGGCCTCGCGACGCTCGACGAAGCTCATCATCCCCTCGACGGCGTCTTCGCTCTGCATCACCCGCCCGAGCAGCTCCTTGAGGTGCGCGTTGGCGGCCTCGGGCCCCTTCGCCTCGAGGACGCGGGCGTTGGCGAGCGTTCCCTGCACGCCGATGGGCGCCTGCTTCGCGATGAGCTGGGCGAGCGAGCGCGCGCGGTCGACGTGGTTGCCGAACGTCACCACCTCCTGGACGAGGCCGATGCGGAGGGCCTCGGCCGCACCGAACTCCTCGGCGGTGAGGAGGAAGCGCATCGCGTTGCCCCAGCCGAGCCGGGTCGGTGCCCGCAACGTCGCCCCACCGAAGGGCAGAATGCCGCGACCCACCTCGAGCTGACGGAAGCGCACGCCCTCCGCCGCCACCACCACCTCGCTCGCCAGCGCGAGCTCGATGCTCAGCGTGTAGGCGATGCCGCTCACCGCCATCACCACCGGCTTGGGCACCTGCGGCGCCCAGATGCCGAACGGGTCGTACTTCGCTCCGCCAGCGATGGCCGCAGGCCCGTGTTCGGCGACGGCGGGGCCCACCTCGGCGAGGTCGAGCCCAGCCGAGAAGTGGTCGCCGTGGCCGAACAGCACGCCGCAGCGCAGGTCCGGGTCGTCACCGAGCTGCTCGTACGCCTTGCCCAGGGCTGCGATGGTCGCGAGGTTCACCGCGTTGCGCTTCTCGGGGCGGTTGAGGCCGATGAGGAGCACGGCGCCATCGCGCTCGACGGTGACGGGAGAGCTCATGGAGGACGCGATAGCCCAGTTCGGCCTCGCACCGAAGGCGATGTTCCACGTGTGGTTGCCGAGCGAAATGGTCCGCCTTCACTCCCGAGCGAGAGTGGCCGCTGTGGAGCCCTTTCTCGCCCCCGCCGCGGAGGGAGCGTGTCCTCGAGACCGCGCTCGCCTGGCTCACCGGCCACACCTGCGGCGCAGCTCCGCCCGAAGGCGGGTGGCGTCGGACTTGCTCTGGAAGCCGCGATGCGTTCGCTTCGGTGGATTGGCTGGCTCGTCTCGCTCTGCGTCGTGGGGTGCGCCGGCTTCTGGGGCGGCTGGATGTACTGGGGGTGGCGTTGGCAGCTCGAGCCGCTCGGTGCTCCGCCGAGCCCAGCGCGCTGCGAGTTGATCAGAGACGGCTGGGGCCCCGACGAGGTCTGGCGCTCGGTGTGGACCTACTCACCCGGCGACGACTCGGCCCGCGAAGAGGTTCGCTTCAGCCGCGTTGGTTCGGTCGCCAGGCTCGAGATCGTCCAAGACGGTCACTTCGATGACTCCGTCGGAGCGACCACCGAGACCTACTGGCTCGAGTGGAAGGACCGGTGGCGCGTCACCTCCTGCACGAGCTCGGTGCTGCAGTGTGCTCGAGGTGTGCTCCCAGCAGGCGGCGCCTGTCCCTGAAGGGACCCGCACTCGGCCCCGAGTTGCTGTCTGAAAACAGGCCACTTCGCGCGACCCACGAGGCGAGAAGGACCTGGCTCGTGTCTTGCGAGGTGCCGCCTCGCACGAGCGTGGGGACTCCTTCATTTCGCGACAGGCACCGCCGGGGCGACCGGGGCGAAGACATGCAAGAAATCGAACAGTTGCACTTCGAGCTCGTGCCGAACCTGGTGGCGAATGAGGCCGCTCCGCTCAGGGTTCTGCTGGTCGAAGACAACCCCGGAGATGCCGATCTCGTCGCCGACCACCTGGGTCAGCTGCAGTGGGCGAGGTTCGAACTGACCCACTGCGCCCGAATGTCGGAAGCCATCGCCTGGCTCGAGAGCGACCGGGCCGACGTGATGCTCCTCGACCTCGCGCTGCCCGACGGCGCCGGGCCCTCGCTGATCCGTGAGCTGCGGGAGCGCGCCCCAGGAGTCGCCATCGTCGTCCTCACTGGCCGCGACGACGAGGAGCTCGCGCACTCCGCGGTGCAGATTGGGGCGCAGGAGTTCCTCTCGAAGAACCGGCTGTCGACGAACGAGCTGTCGCGCTCGATTCGCTCGGCCATCGAGCGGGAACGCTACGCGACCCAGATTCGCTCTCTGGTGATGGCGCACGTCGACGCGACGGTGGTGGTGACGCCCGAGGGGACGATTCGTTTCGTCAACCCGGCCGCCGAGCGGCTGTTCCGCAAGCCGAAGGACGCGCTCCTCGGCCAGCGCTTCTCCTTCCCGGTGGAGCCGGACTCCGCCACCGAGCTCGAGCTCGTCGACGCGACCGAGACCCGCTCCCTCGAGATGCGGGCGACTCGGTTCGATTGGCAGGGAGAGCCCGTCTTCCTCGCCTCGCTCCGCGACGTCACCGATCGCAAGCGCGCGGCCGATCTGCAGGCCCGGCTGCTCCACGCCGACCGGCTCGCCTCCATCGGTCAGCTCGCCGCGGGGGTCGCCCACGAGGTGAACAACCCCGCCGCCTTCGTCCTGGGCAACCTCTCGGTCGCCTCGCGCGAGCTCGATCAACTCGGGCGGCTCGTCGGCGAACTCAAGGGCGCGCTCATCGTTCGAGACGGCGTCGAGCGCTCGGCCGACGAGCTCCTCGGCGAGCTGGGCATCGAGGAACGCCTCGCCGAGCTGAGCACGATGACCCACGAGAACCAGTACGGCGTGAATCGCATCGTGAAGCTGGTGCGCGACCTCAACAGCTTCTCCCGCATCGACCGGGACGAGGTCGAGCAGGTCGACCTCAACGACGTCGTGGACGTGGCCTGCTCGATGACCGCCAACGAGGTGCGCCACCGCGCCGAGCTGGTGAGAGACCTCGGGCACCTGCCGCCCATCGCCGCCGACCGGGGCAAGCTCGCGCAGGTCTTCACCAACCTCCTCGTCAACGCCGCCCACGCCATCGAGGCCGGCGCCGCGCACCACAACCGCATCACCGTCACCACCCGGCACCAGGGCAGCTTCGTCGTCGCCTCGGTGGAGGACACCGGCTCCGGCATGTCGGACGAGGTGAAGCGGCGCGCCTTCGAGCCCTTCTTCACCACCAAGACGCGCGACCACGGCACCGGCCTGGGCCTGCCCATCTGCGGCGAGATCGTTCGCAAGCACGGCGGAGAGCTCACCGTCACCACCGCGCTCGGCAAGGGCTCCCGCTTCGAGTTCCGGCTGCCGCTGAGCGGGCCGATGGCGCCGTCGGCCCGGGTCACCCAGACGCCGACGCCGCTTCGTGCCCAGTCGCGCCGCGGGCGGGTGCTGGTCATCGACGACGAGCCGCTCGTGCTGAAGACGATGAGCCGCATGCTGGAGCGACGCCACGAGGTGGTCTCCGCCGAAGGTGGGCAGCGGGCGCTCGAGGTGCTGGCCTCCGACGACCACTTCGACGTGGTGCTCTGCGACTTGATGATGCCGGTGGCCGACGGCGAGGCCATCTTCGAGGTCGTCACCAAGCACCTGCCCGAGCTGCGCGAGCGCATCATCTTCTGCAGCGGCGGCGTCTTCACGCCACGCGCGCGCGCCTTCGTCTCCTCGATACAGAACAGCGTGCTCGACAAGCCCGTCGACCTCGATCAGCTCCTGCTCGCGGTCGAGCAGGTGTTGCTGGCGAACGGCGCGGGCGAGGCCGAGCAGGGGAGAGCTCGATGAGCGAGGTTCGGTTCGAGCCGGAGCCCCTGGGCGTGCGTCCGACGCCGGCCGCGCGCGTCAGCTCGGAGTTCGACGTCTTCCTCGGGCAGCTGATCGAGAACCTGCCCGACGGCGCCCTCGTCGTCGACGGGCGAGGCAACGTCGAGCTCGCCAACACCCGGGCGGCCGAGATCTTCGGGGTGCCCCGCGAGGCGCTCAGCTCCATCGAGCCCTTCGTTCCCGCGATGGCGGGCGCTGCCCATCGCGAGCAGGTGAGCCGCTTCGTCGGAGGCGACGCCCCGGTGCACAAGATGGCGCGCGGCCAGGTGGTGGAGTGCCGGCGCGCGAACGGCGAGCGGCGGTTCCTCGAGGTCAGCCTGGCGCCGATTCAGTTTCGAGGGGTGCGGCGGGCGTTCGCGCAGCTGAAGGACGTCACCCAGCAACGCGCGACCGAGCAGGTCCGGGCCTGGTTGGCGGCCATCGTGGAGGATTCCGACGACGCCATCATCGGGTTGGACGTCGAGGGCCGCATCCTCAGCTGGAACCGTGGCGCGGAGCGGCTGTTCGGCCACTCTGCGGCCGAGGCGGTCGGGCAGTCGCTGCAGCTCCTCAGCCCTCCCGAGCGGGCCCAGGAGGTCGTCAGCGAGCTCGCGCAGGTGAAGTCCGGTGGGCACGTCGAGCCCTTCGAGACCCGGCGGCGCCGAAAGGACGGCCAGGAGCTCGACGTCTCCATCACCCTCTCGGTGGTACGCGACGCGGCCGGGCGCATCATCGGCGCTTCGAAGATCGTCCGCGACGTCACCTTGGCCAAGCAGCGCGACGCCGACCTGCGCCGCAGCAACGCCGAGCTCGAGCAGTTCGCCTACGTCGCCTCGCACGACCTCCAGGAGCCGCTGCGCATGGTGGCGAACTACACCGAGCTGTTGGCCGAGCGGTACCGTGGCCGGCTCGACGAGAAGGCAGACAAGTACATCCACTACGCGAGCGACGGGGCGCACCGCATGCAGCGGTTGGTGAAGGACCTGCTGGCGTATTCCCGGGTCGGCTCGGAGGGCCAGCCCCTCGCTCCGGTCGACTCGCGGGCGGTGTTCGAGCGGGTGTGCCGGCTCCTCCAGGCGCCCATCAAAGAGACGTCGGCGACGGTGACGGCCGGGGCGCTCCCGTGGGTGTTGGCGGACGAGACGCAGCTCGGCCAGCTGTTCCAGAACCTCATCTCCAACGCGCTCAAGTTCCGGCGCGAGGGGCCGGTGGTGGTGGAGGTGGCGGCGGTGCGTGACGGCCCGCGCTGGCAGTTCCGGGTCGCGGACAACGGCATCGGGTTCGAGATGAAGTTCGCCGAGCGCATCTTCCAGATGTTCCAGCGGCTCAACGAGCGCGATCGCTACCTCGGCAGCGGCATCGGGCTCGCCATCGCCAAGCGCGTCGTCGAGCGGCACGGCGGCACCATCTGGGTCGAGTCGACGGTGGGTGTCGGCACGACCTTCTTCTTCACCCTCACCGACGCGAAGGCCGTTCGATGACCGCGCTCGTTCACGTGCTCCTCGTCGAGGACAGCCAGGCCGACGCGGACCTCACCCGCGAGACGCTGCAGCAGAGCCGGCTGCAGCTCGAGCTCGCCGTCGCCCCCGATGGAGCGACCGCCCTCGAGCGGCTCCACCGCCGCGGCGCGCACGTGACGACGTCTCGGCCCGATCTCGTGCTCCTCGATCTCAACCTGCCCGGCATCAGCGGGCGCGAGGTGCTCGCCGAGATGAAGTCGAGCGAAGCGCTGAGGGCGATTCCAGTCGTCGTCCTCACCTCCTCGGACGCGGAGGTCGACGTGGCGAAGAGCTACGAGCTGGGGGCGGCCTGCTACCTCACCAAGCCAGTCGGGCTCGCGGCCTACCGGTCCATCGTCAGGTCGATCGACGACTTCTGGCTCACGGTGGTGAAGCTGCCGCGGTGAGGGCCGAAGCGCTCAGCCGAAGGTGAACCACTTCACCGCGAGCTGGGTGAAGAGGCCCCAGCTGGTCCCGTTCACGCCCTCGAGGAGCGCGGTCGAGACGAGGAAGCTGATCAGCGCCACGACGGCGGCGTAGGGAACGAAGGCGAGGGCGACGCCGAGCTGACGGAGGCTCCACTTCGCGCCGTCGGCCACGCCCACCTTGTCCTGCACCCGGAACATCACCCAGGCGAAGGGGATGAGCGCGCAGAGCCAAGCGATGAAGTTCACCAGCGGCACGCCGTGGAACCAGGCGGGCAGCGACTCGTCCCACACCCAACAGCCGGTCGCGGTCGCCAGCGGGTCGATCTGCAGATCCAAGGTGGTGGCGAAGATGCCGACGAGCGCGCCCGAGAGGAGCGCCGACTTCTTCATCCACGGCAGCCACTCGCGCAGCCGCCACACGAGGTGGGTCGCCATCGCCAGCACCATCGACCAGCCAATCATCGTCGCCACCGGCGCCACGAAGGGCTTCACCATCGTCAGCTTGAGCTGCTGCTCGTGGAAGAAGCCCAAGACGATGCCGCCGTTCTCGAGGATCGCGCCGTAGACGAGGCCGACGCCGAAGAAGAGCGCCACCAGCGAACGCTCCTTCTTCCAGAGGAAGACCACCAGAATCGCCGCCCAGAAGAAGTTCGACAGCTCGTACACCGCGCGCAACGTCGGCAGCTCGAGCGGCGAGGGCCGATGAAAGAGGATGTTCAGGGTCGGCAGGCCCAGCGCCAGGGCGACCGGCACCACCAACGCCAGCTTCGGGAAGCGCACGCTCCTCGCCTTGAGCGCCCGCACCGTGCTGAACATCACGAACATGCCCATCGGGAAGACGATGGTGGGCGCGAAGTCGGGCCGCGCCGGAGACACGTTCGTCAGCGCGGTGTTGAGCAGCAGGCACGCGTTCCAGAAGAAGACCCACGCCGGAACGTCGTCGCCCATCGCGCGCCAGGCCGCTCGCAGGTACGGCGTGACGGTTTCGCGGAGGCCGACTTCTGAGAGTGGAAGCTGCGTCTCACCCGTGTTGGCTGACATGGCGACCTCTGAAAAAGATGACGGAGCAAATGGCAGATCCGCCGTCGAGGTCAACCCAAGCTCCGTGTCTTCCGTGCAACACCGCCGCGTTTTCTCGAACCGTGAGAAGTCGGCGAGAGGTCGGCGAGACGTCGGCCTGATCAGCCCTCGAGAAGACACTGTCCGGTGGGGCGAACAGGGCCGACGGCGCCGTCACTCCAGATCGGCCGCGGGCTGAGTGATTCGCGGCGCCAACTGCGCGTCATCGCTGCACTCTCCTGCTGGCAAGTCGTTTGCCCTGGTGTCGTTCGGCAGCACTCACTCACTCGAACGGAGCAACCGATGAAGCAGGTCCTGATGGTGGCAGCGGTGATGGCGTTGGCGGCGTGCGGAGGGCCGGGGGTGAAGCTCGGCGGTGGGAAGACGGGGGCGGCGCAGGCGCTCCAGGCGGCATCGGCGCCGACCAAGTCGGGGGTGAACAAGGCGGCGGGCGGCATCGACGTCACCGGAGCCGTCTCGTACGACTGCCCCTATGGCGGCACCGCGAAGCTCGAGAACTTCAACCTGAGCGTCAACGGCAACGGAGCGGGCGGCGTCGTCTCGCAGAGCTTCTCGCTCACCTACGCGAACTGCGGCCTGGCGAAGAGCGAAGCGGGCACGGCGGTCTACAACGGCAGCTTCCAGGTGGCCCAGCGCATCGAAGGCACCGCGTCGGGCGGCACGGTGGAGCAGACCTTCAAGGGTCGGGTCACGCTCTCGGGCGCGTTCGACGACTTCCTCGAAGCGGACGTGAAGCAGCGGGTGGCCGCCTCGGCGCTCGGCGCGGGCACCGCGTCCATCAAGCTCGAAGGGTCGCTCAAGACGAGCGGCGGCGCGTACACCTACGCCGAAGACATCAACGTGTCGGGCGATCTCCCCGTCGACGTCTCGGTGTCGAAGTGAAGACGCTCTCGTTGGTGGCCGTGCTGCTCCTCGGGCTCTTCGGGCTCGAGGGGTGCGGCTCGGTCTGCGCCGGCACCTCCTGTCAGTGTCCTCAAGGCCAGACCTGCGGCTTCGACGGCTGCACGGCCGACACCCCGGGCTGCCAGTTCGACTGCGCGGCGGACTCCACCTGCAAGGGCTCCTGCGGGAGCGGCTGCCAGGTGACCTGCCAGGGCAAGTCGTGCACCGCGACGGTGGGCGCGAACTCGCAGGTGTCGTGCACGAGCGGCACGTGCTCCATCACCTGTCAGGGGAAGTGCTCCATCGGCGCGGTCGGCGGGACGGCGACGTACAGCTGCGTCTCGGGCACCAAGACGGCGGGCGGCTGCGACTAGACCCGGTCGATTCCTCGAGAGCAGGCTCAGCTCACCACCTTCGGATTCGCCACGACCTCGCGGTGAAGCGACTACACTGAGGCGCCCATGCTGCTCACCGTCGTGACGATGCTGCTGCAGGTCGCACCCGAGCTGGAGGACGGCCGTGCCGCGTTCTCCAAGCTCGAGTACCAGAAGGCCGTCACCGCGCTGACGAAGGTGACGGCCTCCGCTGCCCCCGCGATGGAGAAGGCCGAGGCGTACGGCCTGCTCGCGCGTTCGTACCTCGCGCTGGGCAAGGGCGCCGAGGCGCAGGCTGCGTTCGAGGGGCAGCTCGGGCAGGACCCGATGGCCGAGGAGCCGGTCGGTGCGCCCAAGGTGAAGCAGGCCTTCCTGTCCGCGAAGAAGGCGAAGTTCCCGCCCACGCATCTGCAGCTCGTGCGGCGGCCCTCGACGGCCGACTCGCTCGTCGTCGAGGTCGTCAACCCCTGGCGGCTGCAGGTGACGGTGGAGTCGTGGGAATGGACGGGCCACGCCGAGCCGCGGAAGAAGTCGGTCCCGCTCGACGGGCAGCGGCTGCTCCTCGCGCTCGCGCCCGGCTCGAAGCAGTACGTCCGAGCGACCGCGAGCGATGGAGTGGTGCTGGCCACCCTGGGCAGCGTCGAGGCGCCCATCGAAGGGCCGCCCGCAGCTGCGCCGCTCGTGCAAGCCAAGGAGCCCGTCGATTCACCCCCGCCGCGGGAAGCCGCCAAGCTGCCCGACTCGCCGCCGAAACGAGAGGGGACTCCGTCGGAGTTCTTGCCGCTGCAGAAGAACGTTCCCCTCGGCGAGTCGGTGAAGAACCCGGTGCTCGGGTGGGTGCTCGCTGGCGTCGGCACCGCTGCCACCATCGTCGGGCTCGTCTTCGTCGGGTTGGGGTACCTCGACTACACGAAGGGCGACGGCTTCCCCTTCACCGTGAGCGACCTGCCCGAGTCGATTCGCCTCATGAAACAGGGCGAGACCGAGCTCATCGTCGGAGGACTCGTCGGGGTGGTGGGACTCGCGGCGGTGGTGGGTGGCGTGCTCATCTTGCTGAACGCCAAGTGAGCGGTTTCACCAACGCCTCGGGAGCCGAGCGAGAAGGGGAGTCGTCGTGCGCTGCTGGTTGAACGTGGCGATGGTCTTCGTGACCGCGTGCTCGGCGCCTGCGTCCATCGACGCCGGGTCCACGGGCGGCGGGGCAGTGGCGGGTGGCGGCGCGTCGGGCGGCGGATCGACGATGGGCGGCGGCGCGACCGCAGGTGGAAGCTCGAGCGGCGGCGGAATGGGAGGCGGCTCGGTGGGCCCCACCGACGGCGGCACCCGCGGCACCATCGACTACCACATCGCTTTTCCCTCGATGGTGGGCGGCTCCTACACGCTCAGCCCGTCGCAGGACGACCTGCTGATGTCGATCTTCATCGCGGGCGTGACGCTCGGCCACCTCGTTCACGAGCACCGGCCGGCGATGACGTTCGACCGCAACTACCTCTGCGGCACCCTCTTCGGGCAGTGGCTCCAGGAGAACCTGCAGCCCAACTACCTCGACCCTTCCCAGGAGTGGATCGACACCGACCCCTCGCAGCGCACCTTGCTGCTCTCTCCTGGGCAAGGCGGCCCTTTTCAGCTCAACGACTACTCGAAGCGGCTCGAGTCGGGCTTCGGGCTGGTGAACTTCGTGGCGCTCCAGGGGCAGCTGCCGTTCACCGTCGCTGATCAGGACTCGAACGCGCAGACCGCCAGGGTGGGGCCGCCGTCACTCGAGAACAAGTACTTCGGGCCGATGGCCGCCGCCTACTTCCACTACAACGACCTGCTCCGCGTCGAGGCGCTGGCGGCGACGAGCTTCTACCCGCAGGCGGCGAACACGACGCAGTGCTTCGCGCAGGTCGAGGCGGGCCGCTTCCCCCAGCTCGAGATGGTGCTCAACGCCGTCTACAACGCGGGCGGCTACTCGGGCGCCTACGCGGGCTACGTCTCCCTGTGCGCGCACGCGAACGACTCCAGCTGGGCGACGAAGCTGGCGCGCATCGACGACGACACGCTCGACGACGCAGCCTACCGGGCGGCGACCGGCATCAACGACACCGGCACCTTCATCCTCTACCCGCGGCAGGTGCGGAACTACTTGAACCAGCTCTACGGCCTCGACACCCGGGTCGTTCCGGTTCGGCCGAACGTGCTCCGCTTCGAGCTCTCGACGTTGCGTGGCGTGTTCATCGCCGTGTTCGGAAAGCTCGGCGTCGCGAACGGGACGAGCTGGCGCGCCATCACCTCCGCCGAAGCGGGCACGGCGTTCGATCAAGCGCGCACCGCGGCTGGGCTCGACGGCAGGCGGGAGCTCTTCATCTCGACCCTCGCCGACCGAACGGCCTTCTTCGACCTCGTCGAGGGCGCGCTCACCCGGCTCACCAGCACCGTCGGTTCGCTCGGCGCGACCGCTCAAGTGAACCTCGCGCTGGGTGAGCGGGGCAGCGTCGACGGCGGCGTCAGCGTGACCTGCCCTCCGACGCCCCAGGTCTACCCCGCCGGCCGCGGTGCCTACGCGTCAGGAACCGTGGTGCAGGGCAGCGACGGCGCCTTCTACGTGTGCCTCCCTGGCGTGGCGGCGTGGTGCAACAGCCCGAGCGCCCTCGCCTACGAGCCTGGCAGCGGGTACGCGTGGATGTCTGCCTGGTCGCGAGTGACCTGTCCCTGAGCGCTCGCTCCACCGGAGCTTCCGACTCGAGCGTGCTCCGGTGGTTCGTTCGGTGGGACGTCAGGGCCCGGTCTTCTTGCGGGTGAAGACCGCCGGCTCCTTCGGGTTGCTCGTCAGGTAGGTGACGATGTCGCGCAAGTCCGAGTCGGGCAGCCGCGTGATGGTCCATGGCGGCATCTGTTTGTTCTGATGCCCCTCGAGGCGACGCACTCGACGCACCACCCAGTCCGGCTCGTACAACCCAGGCGCCCACACTGGCCCCACCCGGCCATCGAGGTGACACGTCATGCAGTACTTGTCGGCGAGCTGCTTGCCCTTCGCGGGGTCGCCTCCGGTCGGGTCGGACAAGAGCGTCTCCATCGAGCGGTAGTTGTTCGCGGCGTAGTCGAGCGGCGGCGCCGAGTCGGGGCTGATGGCATCGATGAAGGCCTGGAGCGCGTTCTCCTGGTCGGAGTCGAGCCCCGCGCCCTTCATGAACTGCTTCTGGCAGATGCTGGACGCGGCGCCGGCGTTGGGCGCGAAGCCATTCCAGAACTTCGGGCGCTGGGCGGCGTTGTACATGGTGTTCGCCGCGCGAATCTTTCCGTCCTTGAGCTGGAGGCCGGAGCGCTCGTCGCTCTTCGCGTGACAGTGGAAGCAGGTCATCTTGTTGCCGGGGCCTCCCGTCTCGGGCGCGTGGAAGAGCCGCTCCCCGCGCGCCTTGAGCTCGTCACCCTTGAAGAGGAACGTGTACTCGAGCGCCGGCTTCGGCTTGCGAGGCACCTTCGGCTTCGGCTTCGGCGATGGCGGCAGCACGGTGGTGACGGTCGGCTGGGGAACCGGCGTCTCGGTGGGAGCGGGCGTCGAGGCGGCGAGCTTCTGCTCCGCCGGTTTCGGCTCCACCTTCGGCACGAAGGCGACCTCGAAGCTGACGTCCGCAGTGTCGCCCAGCTTGAGGAACAGCCGCTGCGGCCGCGAGATGTTGAAGTCGGCGAAGGGCACCGAGAAGGTCCCCGAGACCACCATGCGCGAATCGGACTCGCGCTTGAGCTTCACCGGAACGGTGACGGTGCGCCGCACGCCGTGAACCTCGAACGAGCCCGTGGCCTGGCCGGTGCCAGCGGTGCCCGGAGTGAGGGCGGCCGGAGTCGCCTGCGCGATGCTCTCGATCGCGAGGATGGCGTAGGGGAAGCGCTTGGTCTCGAGGAACTCCGTGCGCATGTCCTCGTCGCGTTGGTCGATGCCGGTGCGCAGCGTGGTCAGGTCGACCGCGAAGACACCCTTGAGGTTGCCCCATGACGCCCAGTCGACGTCGAGCGAGCCGGTCATGCTCCGCGTCTCGCCGTGCACGTCATCGAAGGTGCCTTCCACGACGAAGCGAATGGCGCCGCGAGAGGTTGGAGCGACCCTCCACGGCTCGGCCGCCGCCGTCATCGTCGCGAGTCCCACCATCAGCGAGAGCAGGCGCTTCATCGCTGCTCCTCCACGATGGCGCCCCGCATCGGCCCGAGGATGGCGAGCAGCTCGCCCTTCTCGGTCGCCGGCACCTTGAACTTGTCGAGGGTGGCCACGAGGTGGCCGACGAGGGTGTCGAACTGCGCGTGGGTGATGTTCTGGCCCGCGTGCGCTTTCGTCATGTCGCGGCCCGAGTAGGTGCAGGGGCCTCCGGTGCCGACGCAGACCAGCTCGATGAGGCGCTGGCGAACGCGCGGCACGTGCGAGACCGCGAAGCCCGCGTTGATGGAGGTGTCGGCCGCGACGCGCCCGAGGAAGTCGTCCACCACGGCTTCGATGGCGGGCTTGCCTCCCAGCCGGTCGAACAGCGGCTTCTTCGAGGCGCTCGTCTTCGGGGCGTCGGCCTGCGCCCCGGTCTTCGTCTCCGCGGCCTTCTTCGTCGTTGCACAGCTCGTGAGCAGGCAGGTCGCGAGCGCCGCGAGCACCAAGGTGGGTTTCATGAGGGAACTTTCGGAACTGCGAGGGAAGTGGATTGGACTTCAGAAGGTTCCGCTGACGCCGAGCCCACCGGGGCCGAGTGGGGTGATGACGGCGGTCTGGGTGGAAGCATCTCCGCCGAGGAGCCACATCACTGCGCCGCCAGCGACCAACGCGGCGCCGCCGATGAGGAAGCCGTTGGCCAAGACGCCGCTCCGAATCGCCGCCTGGTCTCGCTCGTAGAGCGCGGCCTGGGTCGACGAGCCGTTCATCAGCGCCTCTTTGATGGCGGTGCGCTCGGAGTTGTAGGTGAGGCCGAAGTACGCGCCGACTCCGATGGCTGCGAGGCCCGCCCCTGCGACGACGTAGCTGACGGTACGAAGCGAGGAGGACGACGAGACCGGTTCGGTGACCGAGGCCACGGGCTGCTTCGGCGTCACCTCGGGCTTGGGCTCGTCCTTGGGAACGTCGGCCTTCTTCTCGACGGCGGCGACGACGGGCGGAGGCGGCGGCACGTTCTTCACCGGCCGCAGCGCCGAGGCGAGGAAGGCGACCTGGTTGTTGCTCAGGTCTTGCGTCTCGGCCCACCACTCGATGGCGACGGCATCGACGTCGAGTGACGCCGCGCCGTTGGTGACGGTGCCGGAGGTCGGCTTCCAGGCTCCACCGTCTTGCTTCACGTAGAACTTCACCGCCTTCACCAGCTTGAGCGGGTCGTTCTTCACCGCGAAGGAGATCTGCTTCACCCGCCCATCGGCGACTCCAGGGTCGAGGGCGACCAGCTCGAGGCCACCGTTCTGCTTCGCCCACTCCACCGCGGCGGCGATGGGTTTGCCGACGGGCCCGGCGTACTTGCCGGCGAGCTCCCGCCTCGGGTCGAGGCAGAGGACCGAACGGAAGTACTCCTCCGCCTTGTCCAGCTTGTTGGTGGATGCGTACGCGAGCCCTTTGCTCTCGAGGAGCGTGAGGTAGCTGTCTCGATCCATTCCGCCCTTCTTCTCGGCGGCCTCGAGCGCCTTGATGGCGTCGGGGTACTTCTTCTGAGCGAGCAGCAGCTGAGCCTTCTCGAGGTCGGGGTTCTTCTGCGCGGCGGCAGGGAAGGCGCCGAGTACGGCGATGATGAGGAGTGCGCGAAGCATCACAGGCCTCCGTCGAAGAACGTCGTGGGGAAGGTGATGGGCATGTCGTCGGGGAGGGTGAGGAACTGTGACGAAGCCCGAGGAAGCGCCGAGGCGGTCGTGTCGGAGTTGATGAGGTCTCGCGCGAACTGAGTGAACTGCGTCGCTGAGCCACCACCCGCCATTCCGCCCGCGGAGCCGCCAGCCATTCCGCCCGCGGAGCCGCCAGCCATTCCGCCTGCGGAGCCGCCGCCAGCCATTCCACCAGCATCGCCACCAGCCGTGCCGCCGCCAGCCATGCCTCCAGCCGTCATTCCACCGGCCGAGCCGCCGCCAGCCATGCCACCGGCGGTCATTCCACCAGCCGTGGAGCCACCTGCCGTTCCGCCACCGGTGCCGCCATCTGGCGGGCTCACGAGGGGCTCACAGGAGCACCCCGAGGTCACCGCGGCCATGACGAAGACCGCTCCGAAGAGAATTCGAATCGAGCTCATGAGGTCCGTCCGTTCGAGAGAGGAGCGCCCATCACGAGCCCGCGTTCGGCGTCTTGAGATACGGGAACGTCGAGTCGAACTGCGTCGCGTCCTGCAGCACGGCGTCGTGGAAGGGGATCGCTCCGCCCGGCGCGTCGTTGCCGGTCATCAGCGCGCCCTCGACGACTCGCAGGGCGATGTCGACGACGTCGTCACCCGGACGGCGGCCATTGGGGAAACCCGTCGGGTCGCAGTTGGGCGCTCCGGGGTTGAGCACCGGCGCGGCGGTCGCGCTTCGGCCAGTGAAGCACTGGAGCGCGCCGAGGTTGTTCTGTGCCGCTGCCGCCCTCGGAGCGAACGGGCCGCTCACCGTCGTGTTGAGGCGCACGTACTCGGCCGGAGTGAAGCCCGCGGGAAACTGGTTCACGTTGGCGACGCCAGGCTGGTTCACCCCGGTGAGGAACACGGTGAGGAGGTCGACCCGGTTCACCGCGGGAGGCGCCACGCCGAAGAGCACGTTCACCAGGAGCGGGAGCGTCGGCGTCAGCACGTACGGCGCGAAGTTCGAGACGTCGTCCTTCGGCTCGGAGCCGTTGAAGCGGTCCTTGTCGGGAACGCCGATGACGACTTCGTTCACCAGCGGCATCCCGAGGCGCGAGACCTGGGCCCACGCGCCGCCTTCACGCGCCGGCACGGTGTAGGTCCCGGTCGGGTTGATGACGCGGGCCTGACGCACGCTCGCGGTCGTCCAGCCACCGATGACCGGCTGCGTTCCGCTCGAGACGAGGCACGAGGACGGAATCTCGAGCGCGAGGGTGGTGATGTTCTTGTTGCCGATGGGGCCGACGTTCGTCGTGTAGTTCGAGTTGCCCACGCGACGGCACGGCACACCCGCGGGGAGACCGGGAATGACGGTCGAACAATCGGCTGCTTCGCTGGTGATGAGCGCCGGCGGAGCGTTCACCAGGTCGAAGATGGGCCCGAGGTTCACCGCGAAGCCCTCGGCGCGCTGGCCGACGAAGAGCTTGCCGGGCGTCGCGCAGAACGAGGCCGGGAAGTTCACGTTGTAGACGTGAGCGCGCGAGTAGTTCGCGTAGGTGTTGCCGGGGAAGGTCTTGGCGCCGACGTTGTCGAGCGGCTTGGCGAAGGTGCTCGCGCCGCCGTTCACGTTGGTGAGCGCGCCCGCGTTGGTGCCGGTGCGCCGGTTCCCGCGAATGACGTTGACCGTGTACGTCTCACGCTGGCCCTGGAAGCCCGAGGGCGCGACGGCGAAGCCACCGTCGGCGAGCCCGATGCCTCCTGCGTTGATGAGGGGAATCGCGACCGCTGGCGTCATGCCTCCGTCGGGGAGTGACGAGGGCAACGCCACACCCGTTCCGTTGAGCAGCGTGTTCTGAAAGCGGAACTGGAAGGTGATGTCTTCTTGCCCGTCACCGGTGTTGTCGAAGTGGATCTCGTAGAGCGCCTCGGGATCCATCGAGAAGTAGTTCGGCCCGCCGTACGCGTCCTGGAGCGGCTGGTAGTTGGCGATGACGGTGACGAAGTTCGAGCGCCCCGACTCGTAGCTGTTGAAGAGATAGAAGTCGGTGCCGTCGACCTTCGGGTTTCGAGTAAGGAACGGCGCCTCGCGGTGACTCGAAGCCATCGCGGACGACGCCAACAGGAATGAGATTGCCAACAAGGCCAACTTCCGCATGAGGGTCCTTTCGGTGAAATTGAACTCCCCCGTTTCGTTGGCCGCCGCGCTTTGGATTGCGGTGATCGTCGGATCTCCGCTCGCCGCCTGTCAGTGCAAGAGCGCCAGCGAGCGCGCGGTCGAGGAGCGCAATCACGATCTTTCTCAGCTCCCACAGGGCGTTGGTGGGGTGATGGAACAGCTCGCCGCCGAAGCCGCTGCGCGTCGAAAAGAGGCGGAGACGATCTCGATCGAAGCGGTGCTGGAGCGATCGAAGGTGCCGTCGACTCCGCCGCATCAGGTGCTCGGCAGAACGCTGCTCGCTCACTACTGCGCCTCAGCGGAGAGCTCGGACGGTTTCACGGTGACGGTCTGCGAGTACCCGTCGGTCGAGCAAGCGACGCACGGAGCGGCCGAGGCGAAGCTCGTTCACGGCGCGGTGTCGGGCTGGCAGGCGAAGGCGCGGAAGAAGTCGTTGCTCGAGGTGGTGGCGCGCTCCGATGCGAAGCCGCAGAGCGTGCAGGCGGTGCTCACCGCCTTCGACGAACTCTAGACGCGGGACTGCGTCCTCTCGTGGCAACATCGGCGAATGGCAACGAAAAAGGCAGTGACCCTCCCGAGCCGCGCGCGTGAGCATGGCGAGCGGGCGTTCGGCGCGTCGAGTAAGAAGCCAGGCTTCGCGCTCAGTCCCGAGCTCGACCTCGACTTCGCGCTCGGCGGTGGCTCCGGCTTCGCACCGGCGGGCCTGCTCCCCGACCTGGCGCCGGGCAAGAAGCCGAAGCGCGAGCGCGAGCTGAACCGCAACGTGGCGATCGCGGAACTGCGGGGTGGCTGGGACACGATGATCGCTGGTGGTCCGTACCCGCTGGATCCACCGCTCATCGAGGAAAAGGAAGCGAGGTCGATCCTCGCGACCCAGGTGCCGCTGCTGAACCTGATGCCCGCGCACTATCTCGCGCTCGAGGCGTTGGTCGGGCCTTCGGTCGTGCTCGAGGGCATCGTCGCCGCGCTCGCCCGCATCAAGTCGGCGAACTGGAACAATGCCCGAACCCAGGGCCTCTTCTTCGTGCTCAAGGGGTTCTTGCTCCGCGCCCTTCCGGCCGAGACCAAGGCGGCGCGCGCGCGACTCGAGGCGCTCTACGAGGAGAAGAAGGAGACCTTCGCCGCCGCTCAGCTGGGCATCCTGCTCTACGGCCGCCCGCTCATCGAGCAGCGCGGCTACAAGTACAGCACCAGGTTCAAGAGCTTCCAGCGGAACGACGGCGACGACCCATCCAACGTCAGCGATCTGCTCTTCTGCGACGGCGACGGCGCGTGGGTGGCCGCGCAGTTCAAGGCGCTCTGGGAGGCCATGAACTTCAAGACCGCGAAGGGGATGTCGGGACCCTCGCCCGCGCGGCTCTTTTTCCTCGGTGGCGATGCGGCGCTCGAGACGGAGCTGAAGGCCCTCGTCGGCTACCCAGGCACGATCCAGGCTGACGCCTTCGAGTCGTACAAGGACTTGAGCTCACCGCTCGCCGTCGAGTGCATGAAGCACCTGGCCGGCCCAGCCTCGAAGGTGCGCAAGCAGGCCGAGGCCTGGCTCGAGCTGCACGGCTGAACCTCCGGTCAAATCCAAGGAGAGGGGAGGCCCGTATGAGCGTGGATGCAGACCTCCGCGTGGGTGGCGTTGGCTGGAACGCTCGCGGTGACGGGTGGGCTGCTGCTCTTTCCGAAGGACGGAACGGGCGCGCGGTTTCAGCCCAAGCCGGGCGAGGTGCTGGAGCGGGTCGGTGCCGTCGAGGCGCGTCAACGACGAACGGCTGAGGAAGCCGCGGCGGAGGCGCAAGCGCTCATCAGCGCGTCGCGGGCGAAGGGTGGAGACGTTCGGCTCCTCGGACGCGCGCAGGCGGTGCTGGCGCCGTGGTGGAACGAAGCGAGTCCGCCAGCGCCGGTGCGGTTGATGCGCGCGACGATCAAACAGAGCCTGCACGATTTCGATGGTGCGTTGGTCGATCTCGACGCCTTGGCTGAGGCTGCTCAACCCGACTCAAACGGCGCCGGGCCTGCTCAACCCGACTCAAACGGCGCCGGGCCTGAGCCCCAGGCGCGGCTGACGCAAGCGACGGTGCTGATGGTGGTGGGCCGACACGAAGATGCGGAGCGCGCGTGCCTCTCGCTGACGGGCAAGGTCCCGGAGGGGGTCATCGCTGGCTGCGTCGCGCCGGTGTGGGCGATTCGAGGGAAGACGAAGGAAGGCATCGCGGCGCTCGAGACGGCGCTGAGACACACGAGGCCGGATGATCCGCTCCGGAGCTGGCTCGAGTCGGAGCTCGGCGAGCTGCTCGTGTGGAGCGGTGAGTTGAACGAGGGCGCCACGGCGTTGCGTCGTGCTCTGCAGCTCGACCCGAAGGACGGCTACTCGCGGCTGCTGTTGGCGGCGACGTTGACCGAGCTCGCGCGGCCCGAGGAAGCAGTGCGCTTGTTCTCGGCGCCTTCGGAGTCGAACGACGCGGAGTTGTTGCAGCTCGTGCTCTCGGCGACGGCCGCGCAGCACCCGGAGACGAAGGTCTGGGAAGCGATGCTCCAGGAGCGCGTCGAGGCGAGCCGGCGTCGAGGTGATGGCGTTCACCGCCGCGAAGAGTCGCGCTTCGCCCTGCGCGTCGAGGGAGAACCGGCCATCGCGCTGAAGCTCGCGACGAAGAACTTCGAGGTGCAGCGAGAGCCGGCCGACGTGCGCGTGCTCCTCGAGGCAGCGCTGGCGGCGAAGGATCGGCGCGCGGCGGAACCAGCGCTCGCGTGGATGAAGCAGACGGGCTTCGGAGATCCGCGGCTCACCACGCTCGCTGACGCGGTGGAGTCGCTCCCATGATCGCACGTGCGCACGCGCAGAGCTGGGGCCGCACCAGTGCGAGGAGCGCGCGAGCGATGACGCGGCTGATCATCAGTTCACTCGTGCTCGTCGGTGGCATGGCCTTCGCCCACAAGGGCTCGGACGCGTACTGGACGCTCACCGCCTCTGGCGCCGAGCTCGAGGGACAGCTCGACGTCGCCCTCGTCGATCTCCATGCCGCTCACGACCTCGATGAGAATCGAGACGATCAGCTCACCTGGGCCGAAGTGCGCACCCACGAAGCGGCGCTCGCAAAGCGGCTCTCGGGACAGCTCTCGCTCGAACAAGCGGGCACTGCGTGTCCCCTCGAGTTGTTCGAGCTCGCGGCCATTCGTCACTCCGACGGCACCTATGCGTCGTGGAAGGTGCGGGCTCGGTGTCCCGCGGCAGTGCATCGGCTCTCCGCGCGCTACGACGCGCTGTTCGACGTCGACGCGCAGCATCGCGGGCTGCTCCGGATCGCCGGCGGTGAATGGGTCGCGTTCTCCACCGCAGACCGAGTCCGCACGGTCGAGTTCACCGCGCAGGCGCCGAGCCACCAGTTCGTGACCGCGCTGCTCGAGGGCATGCACCACCTCGCCATCGGCTGGGACCATCTGTGCTTCTTGTTCGCGTTGCTGCTTCCATCGGTGCTGCGGCGTCGCGAGCGCGCATGGCTCCCGCGCGAGACGTTGAAGGAGACGCTCCTCGAAGTGACGAAGGTCGTGACCGCGTTCACCGTCGCGCACTCGGTGACGTTGGGGCTCGCGGCCTTCGGTGTCTTGGCGCCCAACCCCGCCTTCGTGGAGGTCGCCATCGCCCTCTCGGTGGTGCTCGCGGCGGCGAACACGCTCTTCCCCGTCGTCACCGAGGGCCGGTGGACGCTCGCGTTCGGCTTGGGGCTCCTCCACGGCTTCGGGTTCGTCTCGGCCTTGGCCGACCTCGGGACATCAGGTGCGCAGCTCGCCGTGTCGTTGGTCGGCTTCAACCTCGGCGTCGAGGCCGGCCAGTTGATGGTGGTGGCCTGCTTCGTTCCCGTCGCGTTCCTGCTGCGTCAGCACGCCTGGTACCCGCGTCGCCTCGTTCCACTCGGAGGGCTCGCGCTGGTGCTCCTCGCGACCGCGTGGACCTGGGAGCGCTGGACCTCACTGTGACGGCGTGCGCCTGAACGTCTGTCTGGCGCGTCAAACCCGCTGGGAGGTGACGCCGTCGTCGGCCCAGAGCGCTTGCGCGCCGACGGCGGCCTCCCACCGACCGAGCGTCAGTTGCAGACGATGGTGTCGAAGGTGCCATCGAGCGAGCCGGTGCCTCCGTCTGACAGGGTGACCGAACTCTGGAAGTTCCCCACGACCCGGCTCGAGGTCACTTGGGTGAGCTTCACGAAGCCCGAGTTGCCGAAGCTCATCATGATCAACGCTTGGCCCGGTCGCAGTGCCTCGTTCCTCAGCGTCGCGGAGAAGCCTGGCGAGGTCCCGAATTGGGGGACGATGGGGTAGTCGCCCGTTCCCGGCGCGCCGCCGTCTGGGTTGTACAGCTCCAAGGTGAGCGCTTGCGCCGTCGCGGTGTTCGGAATCGTCCCTGTGCACGACGACCCGGCTGGCAGGTAGTCATGCATCACGACTTTCAGGGCTCCGGGCACCGGGTGGGCTGCGACGGAACCTGCGGGCGTGAACGACGTGGTGCCGGTGAGCGTGAGCAGCGGGCCAGCACTTCCGCCTCCCGCGACGCCGCCACTCGAGCCTCCCGCCGCTCCTCCACCGGCGACACCACCACTCGAGCCTCCCGCCGTGCCGCCGCCAGACGTCAAGCACGCCCCGTTGGTACACGAATAGCCAGGCAGGCAGTCCACCTGAGAATTGCACTTGTTCTTGCTCGGGTCCGGACCGCACGACGCCGACAAACCAAACATCACACACGCAGCCATGTACCGAACTGAGCTCATCGTATCTCCTGGGCCGAAGCGGACGACATGTCCGCTTTCGGTGGCCACTACGAGCGCCCGAAGAATCGGGCCGCAGAAATCACCAACGCCCCATCAGCGAGACCGAGCCACCACTCGGGCCCACCGTGCCCGCGACGTCGAGGTCCTTCGGCCACCAGAACCAGCCCGCCACCGCCGCGGCCGCACCAAAGCCGGCGCAGAGGGCTGCGGCCGTCGCGAAGCCCACCGTCCTCGAGTAGGCCTCGGCGGCTGGCCGCTGGAGGTCCGTCTGGCGATAGATGACGAGGTTCGCCAGCGCTCCGATGCCCGCGCCGATCGCCCCGAGGAACAGCACGCCCGAGGTGACGAAGGCACCGGTCGCCATCGACTTGCGCTGCTCGGATCGCTCGAGCACCGTCGTCTCGCCGGGCGCCGGGAAGACGACCGAGACCTCGTTCCGGCTGTCGACGAAGCCCTTGTAGTAGCGCGCGTCGAACACCGACTGAAAGAGCTCGCGCTGGAGCGCCGCGCTGAGCGAGCCACGGGCGTTCGTCGCTCTCGGGGTGAGCCTGAGCTCCTCGACTCGGCGGCGCTCTCCGGGCGCGAGCTCGAGCTCGGCCTCTCCTTCGGCAGCGACGACGAAGAGGCGCCCCGCTGGGACGACGACCATCGCGGCCTGACTCGAGGCGAGGTGCGCGTCGAGGACCCGCTGCCCATTGGCCAGCTCCACGAAGAACCGCCCGAACCCGAAGCGCCCCACCAGCGACGCCGAGCGGCTGAGCCTCGACAAGGTGAGCAGCGGGGTGTGCACGTCGATGCGCGGCGGCACGACGGTGACCCTGGGGATCGCGCGCGCATCGGTGAGGTCGCGGTTCGCCGCCGCTACGAAGGCCTGCACCTCGGAGTACTCGATGACGCCGTCACCGTTCACGTCCGCTGCGCCGGTCAACGCCGAGAGCACCTCGTGGCTGAACAGGCCCGCCTCGATGCGCGACCACTCGTGTGATTGTTGATCGACCGTGGTGGCCCAGAGCGCACCCAGCCGGGGGAACCGAGCCGGCACCGTCGGCGCGAACGCGGCCGCCGCTTGATCCCGCGAGAGCGCCACCGTCGGCACGTCGACATCGCCCCGCCCGGCGACGACTCCCTCGGCGTGACAGGCATCGATGAAGAGGTGCACGAAGGCGGGCTGCAGCGGCGTGAGCACCTCGTCGTAGAGCGCTCGCGTCGTCAGCCGGCCGTCGGACAAGGCGAGGTAGGCGCCTTCCTCGTCCTGCGCGCCGTGGCCACTGAACGAGAGGTAGACGGTCGGCACCTCTCCGCGAGCCACGTCGGCGCGCACCCGCTCGGCGAGCTCGGCGACGACCCGGTGAACCTCGGCGAGCGTTGGAGGCTTCGCGATCGCGCCGAGCTCCGGAAACCGGCGCTGGGTGTCGCGATCGAGCACGCTGAGGAGCCGGGCGTCGTCGGTGAAGCTCCGGAAGAACTGAAAGAAGCGCGCGGCGTCGTCATCGGCGTACTGGAGCGTCGGCAGGGTCTCGGCGCCGAGCGGTGGCGCGTTGTTGCCGATGGCGAGCGCGTACGTCATCGGCCGGGCGAGCGCCGGCGCCGCCGAGAGGAGGAGCACGAAGACGAGCCGGCTCATGGTTCCACCACGAGCGTTCGGCGAACGATCGACAGCGAGGGGTCTCCACGCTCGAGCTGCGCCCGCAGCGTCTGTTTGTCGACGGGGCCCTCGGTGAGGACGCCAAGGACGGTGACCGTTCCACTCAAGCCAGCGGGGAGCACCGGCGCTCGCTCGAGCACGCCGCCACTGGTGGGGAGAGCGTGGAAGAACCACAGCGCGTCGCCGGAGTTGGTGAGGGTGAGCGCCGAGAACCAGGCGGGCGTGGCGGTGTCGACGCGGAAGGCGAGCGTGCTGCCAACGCGGCACGGCCCAGGACTTCCACCAGTGAGGCAGGACAGCTCGAAGGCGAACGTCGGCGCGCCGCGCGGCGTGTAGACCTCGTCCGGGCGTCGAGTCGCGATCGTCACGACCCCCGCGACGAGGGCCACCGCCGCCGCCGCCATGGCGAAGCGAAACGAGGGGAGCGACCAGACGGAGCGCGGCGGAGCACTGCCGGCGAGGACGACGGCGAGCACGTCTTCCTGGTCGGGTGGGGCCAGGCCCTCCCTCCCCGAGAGCAGGCGGTTCAGCAGCGGCCGAGAGGTACGCTTCGTCACGAAAACCCTCGCTTCAGGTCCCCACTACGGGCGCGTGGAAAATCGGGCCAAACGGCGGTCAGCGGCGGAGGAGCCCGAGCCCTTCGAGGTGCTTCTCCAGGTCATCTTGCACGTCTTTCTCGGTGGTTCGAACGGCGCGCCGGCTCACCTTGAGGTGGGCGGCGAGGTCGGCCTGCGAAAGCCCCACCTCGAACCGGAGGCGAATGAACTCCCGCAGGTCGGGTGAGAGGCGCTGTCGCCAGGCGGTGGTGGCGGCTTCGAGGGTTCGAGTCGCGAGCAGCTCGTCGGCAGGCACCTCGAGCGTCGCCGCACCCTCGAGCTCCGCACTCGAGACCTCGATTCGCTGCTGGCCCTGCTTGCGCCACTCGTCGATGAGCAGGTTGCGAGCGATCTGCAGCAGGTAGGGCCGGAAGGGCGAGAGCGCGTTGTAGGCGAGCCGGGCGCGGGGAGCGAAGGCGCGCAGGAAGACCTCCTGAACGAGCTCCTTCTCGCGCTCGGCGTCGGCGATGCCACGCACGACGAGGCTGCGCGCATCGAGACGAAACCCACGGCGGAGGAGCAGCGTGACGTCGTCGACCGACTCTCGAAAGAGCGCCTCGAGCGTGGCGCGGTCGCCGGCACGGAACGCGTCGAGTCGATCTCGCCTGCCGTCGAAGAAGGTCATGCCGAAGGACGTGCTCCCCAGACGTGCGGTGCGCCGTGAAATTCGGGCGAGCCCGCGCGTCCCGCCCAGCCCTCGAGGCGCCTCGCGCTCACGTCAGAAGACGAGGTCCCCTCCTTGTGCGCGCACGGCCGTCACCGCCGCGAGGTTCACGATGTCCTGCGTGCCCGCGTTCACCTGCAGCACGTTCACCGGCTTGTTCATCCCGAGGAGCAGCGGCCCGATGACCTCCGCGCCGCCGAAGTGCCAGAGCAACTTGTAGGCGATGTTCGCCGCGTCGAGGTTGGGGAAGATGAGCACGTTCGCGTCGTCCTTCAGCGTGGAGAACGGGTAGCGCGCCGCGCGGTCGTCGGAGAGCAACGCCGGGTCGACCTGCATCTCACCGTCCATCTCGAGCGTCGGTCGCGCCGCACGAGCGAGCTCCATCGCCTTGCGCATGCGGGCGGGAGAAGGACCTCCGTTGGCGCTGCCGAACGTCGAGTAGGAGAGGAAGGCCACGCGCGGCGTCACGTCGAAGGAGCGCGCGAGGTCGGCCGTCGCGATGGCGATGTCGGCCAGGTACTCCGGCGTCGGGTCGGGGTTCACCGTGCAGTCGGCGAAGAACTTGAAGTCGTGTCGCTGCACCACGAGGTACACCCCGCCCGCGCGCCGGCCCTCTCGAGTGCCGATGACCTCGAGCGGCGGCCGCACCGCTTCGGGGTACGTCTGGGTCAGCCCAGTGACGAGCCCATCGGCGGCGCCTTCGTGCACCAGCATCGCGCCGAAGTAGCCGCGGAAGCGCATGCGGGTCGCCGCCAGCTCGGGCGTCACGCCTCGCCGCTGCCGCAGCTTCCAGTACACCTGCGCGTACTTCTCCGCGAGCGGGCTCGTTGTTGGGTCGATGATGGTGATGCCGCCGAGCTCGTCCTCCAGCTTGTGATCGACGATGGCGCGCTCGACCGCGTCCTTCCGACCGAGGAGCACCGGCTCGCAGATGCCGTCCTCCTTGAGAATGCGCGCGGCCTGGAGCACCCGCGGGTGTTCGCCGTCGTCGAGCGCGATGCGCTTCGTCACCGTTCTCGCGCGGGTGATGATGCTCGACATCACCTGGTTCGAGCGCGACTGCAGCTTGTGGAGCCGGTCCCGGTACGCGTTCAGGTCGACCGGCTGCCGCGCGACGCCCGAGTCCATCGCGGCCTTCGCCACGGCCGGAGCCACCCACAACAGCACCCGCGGGTCGAACGGCTTGGGAATGATGTAGTCGGGCCCGAAGGCGAAGCGCTCTCCGCCGTAGGCACGCGTCACCGCATCGGGCACGTCTTCGCGAGCGAGCTCGGCCAGGGCTTTCGCGGCCGCCAGCTTCATCGGCTCGTTGATCTGCCGGGCGCGCACGTCGAGGGCGCCGCGGAAGATGAAGGGGAACCCGAGCACGTTGTTCACTTGGTTCGGGAAGTCCGAGCGGCCCGTCGCCACGATGCCGTCGGGCCGGGCCTCGCGCGCTTCGGGGTAGCTGATCTCCGGGTCGGGGTTCGCGAGCGCGAAGATGATCGGCTTCTTCGCCATGCGCTTGAGCATCGGGCCGTCGACGACGCCCTTCACCGAGGCGCCGAGGAACACGTCGGCCCCTTCGAGCGCTTCGGCGAGGGTGCGCGCCTTGGTCTCCCGAACGTAGGGCGCCTTCCACTGGTTGATGTTGTCGGTGCGGCCGGTGTGGAGCACGCCCTTGGTGTCCACCATCAGCACGTTCTCGCGCTTGACGCCGAGGGTGACCCAGAAGTTGGTGCAGGCGATGGCGGAGGCGCCCGCGCCGGAGACGACGACCTTGAGCTGCTCGAGCTTCTTGCCCGCGAGCTCGGCCGCGTTGAGCAGCGCCGCTCCCGAGATGATGGCGGTGCCGTGCTGGTCGTCGTGGAAGACGGGAATGTTCATCTCCCGCTTGAGCCGCTCTTCGATGACGAAGCACTCCGGCGCTTTCACGTCTTCGAGGTTGATGCCGCCGAAGGTGGGCTCGAGCGACTTCACCACCGAGCAGAAGAGGTCGACCTCCTTCGCGTCGACGTTCAAGTCGAACACGTCGATGTCGGCGAACTTCTTGAACAGCACGCCCTTGCCTTCCATCACCGGCTTGCCGGCCCACGGGCCGATGTCACCGAGGCCGAGCACCGCGGTGCCGTTGGAGATGACGGCGACCAGGTTGCCGCGCGCGGTGTACTGGTACGAGAGGTCCGGGTTCTTCGCGATCTCGAGGCACGGCTCGGCGACGCCCGGGGTGTACGCCAGCGAGAGATCGCGCGCGGTGGCGGTCGGCTTGGTGGGGACGACCTCGATCTTTCCGGGGCGACCCTTGGAGTGGTACTCGAGCGCGTCGTCCTTGCGGACCTTCTTCGACATCGGAGTGAAGCTGGTGGCCATGGCGCGGAAGGTGCTCCTTCGTCGCGCAGAGCGACACTGAAAAGTGAACAGCGCTCACGGGACCAACTCGTCGGAGTGACGACGGCCGCGCTCGCTGAGGAAGGTGGTGAGGGCCTTCTCGAGCTTGCGACGGCAGAGCGTCGAGCGTGAGCGCATGGGCGCCTGGCTCAGCAACGCGCAGACCGAACGGCGCGCTCGCAATTCCCGCGAGTTCACCGCGCGCACGAATCAGCATCGGCGCTCGTCCCATGCGACGACACAGTCACTCGGCTTCGAGCAGCGTCACGTTCACTTGGTAGTGAGGGGACGAGAGATCGAGCGACTCGGTCTCGCCCGTCACCTCGTCGAAGCGGCCGATCGACACGGGCACCCGCCCGCCGGTGAGCGCGCTGAGAACGAAGAGGGGAATCGAGGCGGTGATGCTCCGGGGCGACGGTGCTGCGCCCTTCTTCATGAACGACACGCGGCCAGTGAACTGCCAGGTGCTCGTGAGAGGCGTCGAGCGCGCGCCCGCGTCGAGACGAAAGCGGCCCAGGCTCGAGCGGGTCGTCTCCATCACCCAGTCGTCGAAGCGGCTGACACCGGAGGGCTGCGCGAGCTCAGCCGAAAGCAACGCTCCATCGGGGCCCTGGAGAACGGAGACGAAGGCGACCAGTTCTTTTCCGGCGCGACCGTCGGCGAACTCCTGGAGCCGTGCGCCCGCCGCGAAGAACTGGAGCAACTCCTGCGCCGCCGGAGAGCCCCGCTGCGCCGCTTCGACGAGTGAACTCGGCCGCTCGAAGCGTTCGTTCCAGCCAGCCGGCGTCTCGTACGGAGCGCCCGTCTTGGCGTACTGCTCCGCGCCGGTTTGCCACGCCTCGACAAGGCTCCTGCTGACGGCCTTTGGGTCATCGAGGCCGATGAGGTCGGGCACGTCCTTCGTGGCGTGGGAGAGCGTCTGACGAACCTCGTCGTACTCGGGTGAGACGATGCCGTTCTGCGCGCGGTACCGGCGCACCGTTGCGCGGGCGAAGCCGTCGATGAGCGCTTCGCCCCGGGCGACGTTCTCGGCGTCGATCTCCGCCTGGCTCGGCCCATCACCAGGACGAATCGTGCGTCCTCCCGGGTTCGTCCGCGCGGTGAACTCGGCGAAGCTCTCGTCGGTGGAGGACGGCTCGGCGCGTTCGTCTCCCAGGCGGAGGTGACGGGGCGCGTCGTCGGCCGGTGCCTCAGGCGTGGGTGCACTCGGCTCGGGCGCGCGGGCAACGCTCTTCGTGGGCGCTCCTCGGCGAACGGGAGCGCGTGGCGGCGCGGATGGCGGCGCGGTCTCGGGCACCTTCGGCGGCGGTGGCGTCTCTTGCGGTTCGACGATGACGACCGACGCCTCGATGAAGTGGGGCTTCGGGGTGGGGCGAGAGACCGGCGTCGATTCGAACGAGAAGACGAGCGCGAGAACGCCGAGGTGAACCAGGAGCGAGAGCCCCAAGGCTACCCAGCCGCTCTGCGTCCATCGCCCCATCGGCCCATCAACGCTCGAGCGCGCGGTCGATTTCCTGATCGCGACGGAATGGATTTGAGCTGGCCTGCGCGCCCTGCCAGCGTGCGCCGCATGGCCCGCCTCGACCCGCACTCCTTCGCCGACGATGCCCAGCCGCGCACGAAGTCCTTCGACTGGAAGGCGAGCGTCGACTTCTCCACTCGCACCATCTCGGCGCAGGTGACGCTGACCTTCACCGCGCCCGGCACTGGTCCGCTCGACCTCGACACGCGCGAGCTCACCATCGAGCGCGCCATGACCGTCGATGGCCGGCCGGTGCCGTTCACCCTGCATCCCGAGGAGCCGATTTTCGGGCGCCGCCTCCGCCTCGAGCTGCCGTCGGGAACGAGCGGTGTTCGCATCGACTACCGCACCGCGCCGACCGCATCGGCCTTGCAGTGGCTCACGCCCGAGCAGACGTTCGGAAAGAAGCAGCCCTTTCTCTTCTCGCAGTGTCAGGCGATTCACGCGCGCAGCGTGCTGCCGTGCCAAGACACGCCATCGATTCGGCAGACGTACACCGCGTCCATCGAAGTGCCCGCCGCGCTCGTCGCGGTGATGGCGGCCGCGTCACTGAAGCGAGAGACGAACGGTGCGCGCGCGACGCAACGCTTCGAGATGCCGCAGCCGATTCCGCCGTATCTCTTCGCCTTCGCCGTCGGCGACCTCGCCTCGATGGACTTCTCGGCGCGTTCACGGGTGTGGGCGGAGCCGGGCCAGTTGGACGCGGCGGCCTGGGAGCTCTCGGTCGTGCCCGCGCAGCTCGAGGCGGCCGAGCGGTTGTTCGGGCCCTACGACTGGGACCGGATGGACGTGTTGGTGATGCCGCCCTCGTTTCCCTACGGCGGCATGGAGAACCCGCGCCTCACCTTCCTCACTCCGACGTTGCTCGCGGGCGATCGCAGCCTGGTGAACGTCGTCGCGCACGAACTCGCGCACTCGTGGACGGGGAACCTCGTCACCAACTCGACGGCCGAGCACTTCTGGCTCAACGAAGGGTTCACGGTGTTCGCCGAGCGGCGGATCCTCGAGGCGCTCGAGGGCGAGTCGATGGCGGCGCTGCACGCGGCGGTGGGTTTTCAGGGCCTCCTCGACGCGTTCGAGCAGCACGCGAAGCACCCGGAGCTCACCAAGCTGCGCACGCACCTCGACGGCGTCGACCCGGACGAGGCGTTCAGTCTGGTGCCCTATGAGAAGGGCTTTCTCTTCTTGAAGACGCTCGAAGCCGCGGCGGGCCGGAGCGCGTTCGATCGACTGCTCACCCGCTGGCTGTCGGCGCATCGATTCGGCGCGGCGACCACCGACGACTTCCTCGGCATGGTCGAGAAGGAACTGCCCGGCTTGCTCGCGAAGGTGAACGCGAAGGCATGGGTCGACGAGCCAGGGCTTCCGAAGGATCACTGGCGGCCGAGCTCGGAGCGGCTCGAGGCGGTGCGCGCCGTGGGTGCGCGGGTGCCCTCGGTCGACGAGACGAAGCGCTGGGGCGTCATCGAGTGGCAGCTGTTCCTCGATGCGTTTCCGCGGCCGGCGGCGGCGGGGCTCTGCGAGCAGCTCGAGGCGACACATCACCTCAGCCAGTCGAAGAACTCCGAGATTCTGGTCTCGTGGTTGTCGCTCGCGCTCGACTCGGGGTTCTCGGCAGCCGTGCCCGCGGCGCAAGAGCTCGTCGGCCGCGTCGGTCGAATGAAGTACCTCAAGCCGATCTATCGAGCGCTGCACGCACGGGCTGAGACGAAGGCCATCGCGGCCTCGACGTTCGAGCGCTTCAAGGACCGATATCACCCCATCGCGCAGCAAGTGATCGGCCGGCTGCTCGCGAGCTGAGCGCGGAGAAATGTGTATGCTGGAGCCCGATGAACCCACGTGACCCGAAGGACTGTGATGCCCTCGATCTCCGCCCGGTGTGGCGCGAGCAATACGAGAGCTCGGGACCTGCGTGGGATCGCGCGATCGAGATGGGCATCGACCCCGCGCAGTTGCTCCACAACCTCTCGCTCACGGTCACCGAGCGACTCATGCAGCTCGACCAGATGACCAGACTCTATGAACGCCTCCACGGGGCAGCCCTTGCAGCGGACGCCGGAACTCCTCCAGCGCCTCGTTGACGCGGAGGTCGAGCTGACCGTCATCGGCGGTATCGCGGCCGTCGCCTGGGGCTCGACGCAGTTCACCAAAGATCTCGATCTCACCGCACCGTTCACTGCGGAGAATCTCCAACGACTCATGGGCGCGCTCGGGGCCCTTCGGCCGCGCTTCTACCAGACCATCGGGAAGCCCGAGGTGAAGCGCTCGATCGAAGAGTTGCTCGAGTTTCGGAATCTCTACTTTCTCACCGACTGGGGCATCGTCGACATTCTCCGGACGGTGCCGCCAATCGGAGAATATGAACGAGTGCGGCGAGATGGAATTGACGCGCAGCTGTTCGAGCGTTCGTGTCGCATCATCGGTCTCGACGATCTGATCGCGGTGAAGCACTTCGTTCGCCGGCCAAAGGACCTCTTGGTCGCCGCCGAGCTCGAGGCGATTCGAGAGAAGCGAGCCACCAAGCCGTAGACTTCGTCGATGAGTCAGCGCGCGCGTGCACGACGGCGGAGCGCCAAGAAGCCCAAGAACAAGGTGACGGGCGCGCCAGCACCGCCAGTGCAACCGCACTGAGTGATCACGACTCCGGGGTTTTCGACGCCGGCGTCGGCGACAGAGCCGCCCGCACTCCCGCCAGCGCTCGAACTTCCGCCTGCGTTTCCGCCACCCGCTGCTCCTCCTGCCGCGGCACTACCGGCCGAGCCACCAGACGTTGCGCCACCCGCGCTGCCTCCGCCCGCGACTCCGCCAGACGTTGCGCCGCCTGACGTTCCACCGGCCGTTGCGCCACCTGCAGTTCCA
Source organism: Myxococcota bacterium (assembly GCA_052034585.1). GTDB lineage: Bacteria > Myxococcota > Myxococcia > Myxococcales > Myxococcaceae > Xiheimicrobium. Next base: position 30,356 of record JBPOIJ010000061.1, on the reverse strand, counting down.
CCCGAGGTCGCGCCGCCCGCAGCTCCACCAGCCGTTGCGCCGCCGGCCGTTCCACCAGACGTCGCGCCGCCCGCCGTTCCACCCGAGGTCGCGCCGCCGGCCGTTCCACCAGCCGTTGCGCCGCCCGCAGCTCCACCAGACGTCGCGCCGCCGGCCGTTCCACCTGACGTCGCACCGCCTGCAGCTCCTCCCGACGTTGCGCCACCCGCAGCTCCGCCAGCCGTTGCGCCACCTGCGGACCCGCCAGCCGTTGCGCCACCCGCGGATCCGCCTGCTGATCCTCCAGCTGATCCACCACCGATCGGCATCGCGTACTCGTACGCACCAATGTCGATGACGCCGACCACCGGCCTCGCCTCGGCCGGAGCCGCCATCAGCGCATGCCTTGGCGGATGAAAACTCGGCACTCCAGTCGGATTCGGAAACGGCGAACCCGCCGGAGAGGTGAACGTCGAGGTCCCAGCGTTCACCAACGGGCTTCCCATCAACGGCCGCGGATCATCGGCGCTGATCATCGTCAGCCCCGGGTCGGTCCCCGTCAGGCTCCCGGTCCACTCTCCCGGAACACCGCTCGCGCCGGTCGTGTACCAGTTGTTCGCGCCGCTCACCCGCCGGCCGTTCAGCCACGTCATCTCGCTCGGCTGCGCGCGCATGATCGTCGGAGTGCCGGTCGCGGCCTGCATCGTGATGACGTTGTTGTGCATCTCCACGCTCTCGAGCTCGTCGAAGAGCCGGAACACCGCGCTCCCACCCGAGTACACGATGATGGTGTTGTTCACGAACCGATACCGCCCGCGCGAGAAGCCCGTTCCATCTCCGCCGATCCGCGCGACGAACGAAGTGGTCCGCTTCCGGAGCACGTTGCCGATCACCTCCGAGTCCTCGCGCGCGAGGTTGATTGACCAGCCCGACTTCGCCCCGTTCGGATCAGGGCCGATCAGCTCGAGCTCGTGAAAGGTCGCCCCCTCGATCCAGTTGTAGTGAATCTCGTTTCGCTCGGCGCGCGACTTCACGTTGTTCCCGCCGTTGGCGTCGTGCACGTAGCAATAGCGCATGCGGAACACGCTGCCGGGGAAGGTGACCTCGTCAGTCGCCATGTAGATCTGGTGCTGCCCCGTGCCGTTGCCGCACCGGTAGACCTCGACGTACTCGAGGGTGAAGTTCCCCGAGTCCTGATCCGCCCCGAGAATTCCGTGCGCCGCGCAGTCGTGCACCACCGAGCTGCGCAGGGTGACGTTGTTCCCGTGATGATAGAAGCAGCGGAACGAGCCGCCGGTGAGCTCGACGTTCTCGACGATGACGTCGTTCGCCTGAATCTCGAGGGTGTTGGTGCCACCCGAGATGCGCGGCCGCGTTCCGCCCGTCGGCGTGATGCCCACGATTCGAATCGGGAGCGTCGAGCTGCCCGAGCGTGTCCACGTCACGTTCGTGTAGGTCGCGTTCCCGTCGAGCTCGATGACGTCACCCGGCATCACCGTCGACTGGTTCAACGCCGACAGCTGGGTGACGGTGCGGGTGGGGCCGACTTGAATGGTGGCGGCTCCTGCTCCCGTCGCGAGGAGCACTCCGAAGAGACTGAGGCGCATTCGTCGACTCTAACCGCCACGCGCGCGCGATGACATTTCGTCGCGAGTCGGCGAACGCGAGAGGTGGTCGACCAGCGCAGGGAGCACTACCTCGGCGCCTTCCGCGAGCTCGAGCATCAGGCCCGAGAAGCCCGAGGGCTCGGGGTTCACGTTCACCATCAGCGCGCGCGACACCTCCGCCGAGCGAATCGCCGAGCTGGTGATGCCCACCGAGAACGAGGTGCCCACGAAGACCAACACGTCGGCGTCGTCGAGCGCGCGGCGCGCCCGGTGGGCCTGATAGGCGTCGTGCCCGTCGTAGTACTCGTCGAAGAGCAGCACGAGCGGCCGCATCGGTGCCTGGCAGCGCGCGCAGGTTGGAATGACGCCCGCGTCGACGCGAGACAGATCGACCACCGACACCGGCTCCTCGATGCCGGGGCAATTCCCCTCGGACGCGCAGACGAAGCGGTCGTGCCGGCCGTGAATCTCGATGAGCTGGCCTTCCGGGTGCCCCGCGGCGCGATGGAGCCCGTCGATGTTCTGGGTGATGACGAGGTCCTTCGGCCCGCGCTTCAGCAGCTCCACGAGCGCGCGATGCCCAGCGTTCGGCTCGATGCCCGTCTTCAGCAGCTCACCGTGCGCGCCGAGCCAGAACGTCTTCCACCACGCCGCCGGGTCCGAGAGGAACTTCTCCCGCGTGCCCCACTCGAGCACGTACTCGCCCCAGACCGCGTTCGTTCCGGTGCGATACGCCCGAATGCCGCTCGGCACCGAGAGCCCCGCACCGCAGAGGTAGACGACCCGCCGCGCCTCGCCCAGCCGGGCAGCCACCTCGTCGAGTGATGCGCGTCGATTCATGGGCGGGACCGAGTGCGTCAGAGTACACGACTGCCCCATGCGCGTGCTCCTCCTCGGCGGCAGCGGGATGATCTTCCGGCCCGGCTCCATCCAACCGATGGACGGCATCGTCTCCAAGACTGGCAGCCGGCTGATGTACGCGCTCGCGGGCCCGCTCTACCCGATGTGGAAGCGGCTCTTTCCCGGGAAGTCGGGCAAGCCATGCTCCACGTCACGCGTCACGGGTGGCCGACGCCCATCCTCGACTCCAACGTCATCAACGACGCGGCTCGCGCGGCAGCCAAGCCCTCCTGACCTGGCGCACGCCGGTCGCGGTCGCGTGAAAGCCGTGCGGCGATCGACGGGGAGACTCGCAAGGGTTGCACCTCGGCCGGGCTGATCAGCCGAGCGGCGCTGGCCTTTGGGTTGCTTTGTCCACCCAAGCAACCCTGTCCCCCGTGTGCCCGCATGAAGCCAGACGTCCTCGTCATCGAAGCCGACCTGACTGCCTTCGCCCTCGCCGACCGGCGCTTGCGTGAGCACTTTCACCTCACCTGGGCACCTGGTCTCGAAGCTGCCGAGTCTGCCTTGAGCCGGCTCCACTTCGACGCCGCCATCGTGCGCGCTGATGACGACACGCAGCTGTCCTTCATCGCGCGGCTTGCCAAGGAGTGGCCCGACGTGCCGATCGTCGCCATCGCGCCGTGGGAAGTGCAGGGCGACCGCGCGGTCGAACTCGGCGCCCGCGAGTGGATCTCCTCCCCCATCAACTTCGCGCGGCTCGCAGCAGTCATCGATTTCGTCGTCGTCGACGAGCGGCGGAACACCGAGCACCACGCCGCCGACGCGCTGCCCCACGCCGCGCACGTCTAGGTCGACACCAACCTCACGATTTCAGGCGACTCTTCGTGGGAGGTCGAATCCCTGCGACGGCGCGCCGGCTGGCTCGTCTCCGAGGGCATGCGTCTCTCAGGAGCCCTCGCCATGCCGACCGATGATGATCGCCAGACGGAGCTCGCCACCGTGCCGGCAGGTGAGCTCGAGGAGCTCGACCTCCGCGTCTCCGTCGATGAACCGTGGCGCGTCGTCGACGGGCTCGCCGACTGGCGCGCGCTCCCGCCCACCTCGCCCACGCCGCCGACGACGCACCTGCCGTTCTTCACCTCCACCGAGGAGGTCAGGCGCGACACCCTCGAGACGCCTGCCAAGGCGCTCCCCGACGCGACGCCGACCGCGCCTCGGCCGCCGCCGCCCCGTCCGTCCGCCTCGGCCGACGAGCAACGTCGCATCGCCACCGTGCTCCAGCTCCCCTTGGCCGACGTCCTGCGCGCACCCACCACCGAAGTGCCAGCAATGCCGCCCGCGGAGGCTCGGCCTCGCCTGCCCGACGCGGCGACCGAGGAGCGCTGGCTCGTTCGCGTCGTCGTCGGTGCCCTCGTGCTGGTGTGCTTCATCTTCGTGGTGACGCTTTTGTGGCCCGAGGCCCGCTCGACGCCGACCCGCCCCATCACCTCGTCGCTCAGCCCGCCCCCGCCGCCGCCGCCGCCCGTGCCCACCGTGCAGACCGCTCCGCTCGACGAGTGGAGCCTCGACCCGACCCGGCACCGCGTCGACACGCTCGCGGTGCACGCGCGAGATCTGCCGACCGAGCCTCGCCATCGCTACCTCGTGTCCGTCGACCGGTTGCCCAAGGGGGCGGTCGTCGCCGCGCGGCTCGACGAGGTGAAGGACGGGTGGGGCGGCCTCTTCGGCGTCGCGCCGGGTCGGGTGCTCGCGGTGCACGGCGTGCGTGCGCTGCGGCTTCACTGCGAGCCGCCCGAGACCTTCACCACCTCGACCGTCCTCGAGGTGCGCCTCGTCGACACCACGACGAAGGCCTCGCAGCTCATCGCGCTGCACCCCGCGGTCGACTGTCTCGACCTCGGCGCTGGCCGGGCGTTGCGCCTCACCGAGCCGCTGCGGCTGGCGGTGCCTCCAGAGCCCCGTCGAACGCTCAAGGTGGCCTACGCCTGGCGAGGCCCCGAGGGCGCGATGGCCGCCGGTCTCTTGAGTCCCGGCCAGACCGCGAGGCTCGAGCCCGGCCTCGTGCAGGTCGCGGTGGTGAGCCACTCGGTGAGCGACGCCGCTCCGGTGAAGTTCGCGCTCGGCCCAGCCGACGTGGAGGTGCCTCAGCAGCGCGTGCAGTACCTCACGCCTTCCCTCGCGCCCGTTCGAGCCGCGCCGCTGCCCAAGGCGACGCCCAAGCCGCTCGAGCTCGACGTCTGGCCCCGCGCCGAGCACTGATCCGCTTGCCGCTTCGCGCCGCTGTGGTGTGGTGTCGCGACGTGTTCGCCCTCGTGCTGAGCATGATGATCGCGGCTCCCCAAAGTGGAGCCGGAGCGCGTCAGCTCGTCGACGACGCCCAGCGCGCCTACGCCAAGGGCAACTACGCAGAGGCTGCCCAGCTGCTCGAGCAGGCGACGAAGGTCGACCCGTCGGGCCGCATCCTCTTCAACCTCGCCCGGGCCTACGAGAAGGCGAACGAGGTCGAGAAGGCCATCATCGTCTACGAGGCCTACCTCGATCGACCCGACGCCGAGCTGCAGGCCCTCAAGCGCGCCCGCAAGGCCCTCGCCGACCTCTATCGAAAGCGGCCCGCCAAGCCCGCCGAACCGGAGCCGCCGAAGGAGGTCGCGAAGGAGCCAGCTCCCGAGCCAGTCGTCGAGGCTCCGCGGCACGATGCGCCGAAGGAGACCGTCAAGGAGCCGGTGACGACGCCGCCCATGCTCGTCCCCGCGCCGTCCGTCGCTCGTCCCCACCCGCTGCGCACCGTCGGGTTGATCAGCCTGATCAGCGGCGGGGTGGTGGCTGGCGTCGGCGTGGGCCTGGGCCTCTGGGCGCAGAGCACCGCCCAACGGGCGCACGGCACCTTCGACCCGGTCGCCAAACCTCAGCTGGTGAGCCAGGCCCTCGAGCGCGCGACCTTCACCGACGTCAGCTTCGTCGCCGCCGGGGTGCTGGGCCTCACTGGCGCCGTCCTCCTCCTCGTCGACTGGCTGACGCCGTGATGCGCGCCGCGACCGTCGCCACCGCGCTCCTCTTCTCCGCCTGCCGGCTGGCGTTGGGCAGCTTCGACGAATGCCAGACCGACGCCGAGTGCACTCAGGGCGCAGACCTGGAGTGCGTGAACAAGCTCTGCGTGTCGCGGCCGCCCCTCGACGGGCGGTGTCACCGGCTCGGGGCGACGGCGCCCGACGCGTTCGTCTTCGGTGCGGTGCTCCCGCTCACCAGGCTCGACGGCACCGAGAACCCGACCGGCGTGGCGCGAGAGCACTCGCTCCTCCTGGCCATCGAACAGACCAACCCGCCGACGCGTCAAGGTGTGCGCGGGCGGCCGGTGGGGCTCCTGTCCTGTGACAGCACCTCGCGCGCCGAGGTCGTCACCGAGCTGACCCAGCACCTCGTCGCGCGCCGAGTCCTGGCCATCCTCTCCTCGACCTCGGGTGAGACCATCGCGGCGTCGCGCGTCACCGTCCCCGCGGGGATGCTGCTGATGAGCGTCTCGGCGACGGCCGCGGAGATCTCCGATCTCGCCGACACGGCCCCCGACGCAGGCCCGAGCGACCCCGGGCTCGTCTGGCGCACCGCTGCGCCCGATTCCTTCCAGGCGAAGGTGCTCTCGCGCTTCCTCGTCGACGCCGGCACGCCCAAGGCGGCGATGGTGCACGTGAACGATGCCTACGGGCAGGGGCTGGCGGTCGCGTTCGGCCGTGAGTACCCGGGCGTGAAGGCGACGTTCCCCTTCACCCAGAGCGGGGCCATCGACTCGGCGATCGACGGCGCGAGCGCGACGAACCCGGGAGCCTTGGTGGTGGTGGCCTTCCCCGACGACGCGGTGCGGTTGGTCCAGCGCGCGGTGACGCACCCGTCGCTGGCGGGGAAGCAGCTCGTCTTCACCGACGCCGCGCGCTCCCCGGTGCTGCTCGTTCCACAGACGGAGGGCGCGTACGGCACCTCGGGCGCGACCTCCACCGGAGAGGCCGCCCAGTACTTCGCCGGCCAGTACCTGACCCGCTTCGGCGCCGACCCGCTCACCGTCGGCGCGACCGCGAACGCCTTCGACGCGATGATGTGTCTGATGCTCGCTCTCCACGCCTCGAATGGAGAGGGCGGCGTGCGGCTGGCGAAGGGCCTCACCAAGCTGAGCGCCGGCGCTGCGGTGCCGCTCGTTCCCACCAGCTTCACCACCTTGGTGCGCGAGCTCGACCTCCACGACACGGTGAACGTCGACGGCGCCTCGGGACCGCTGGACTTCGACGAGGTGACGGGCGAGGCGTCGTCGCCCATCGAACTCTGGCGAATCCAGGGGGGCCAGTTCAGCCGGGTCGAGGTCGTCGTGCCGGACCGCGGGCGCTGAAGGCAGGACCTCCCCGGCGTTCGATGACATGATGCGCCGCCGTTCTCCCCATGTCCTTTCGCGGTGAACCAGGTCAGATGAGCTACGAGGGCGACCACCCCGACGAGAACACCCTGGTGGAGTACGTGCGCGGCGCGCTCAGCCAGCACGGCCGGCAGCAGGTGAACGTTCACGTCGACGAGTGCGACGGCTGTCGGCGAACCCTCGCAGCGCTCGCGCGGCACGTCTCGATTCGCACCGGAGAGGGCGCCTCGGCCGACTTCACCATCACCCAGCCCGAGGCGATGGGCGCCGCGCCAGGCACCGTGCTCGACGGGCGCTTTCGAATCGAGAACCTCCTCGGCGGCGGTGCGATGGGCGTGGTGTTCGAGGCGGAGGACCTCCAGCTCAAGGAGAAGGTGGCGGTGAAGGTGCTCGCGCCCGCGGTGGTGCAGCGAGGCGATGCGCTCGAGCTGTTGCGCCGCGAGATCCTGCTCGCACGCCGGGTCTCCCACCCGAACGTCTGCCCCGTCTACGACCTCGGCATCTCGGGTCAGCAGCACTACATCACCATGAAGCTGGTCGAGGGCCGCACGCTCGATCAGCTCCTCGATGAAGGCCCGCTCCAGCCCGAGCGCGTGGCGCACCTGCTCGACCAGCTCGCCTCGGCGCTCTCGACCGCGCACGACAAGGGCGTGGTGCATCGCGACCTCAAGGCCGCGAACGTGATGGTGGGCAAGGACGATCACATCTGGGTGATGGACTTCGGGCTGGCGAGAGATCTCGAGCGCGACCCGAGCTTCTCGGGGCCGGTGGGCACGCCGGCGTACTGGGCGCCCGAACAGGCGCTGGGAGAACCCGCCACCCCCGCCTCCGACGTCTATTCCTTCGGCGTGGTGGCCTACCGGCTCTTCACCGGGAAGTTGCCCAAGCGCTTCACCCAGAAGACGAACTTCGACCTCGTGCCCCAGCCGTGGCGCCGCATCGTCATGCGCTGCATGTCGGAGCGAACGGCCAACCGCTACCAGACTGGCGCCGAGCTGCTGCGCGCGTGGCGAACGCTCGGCTCGTGGAAGAACCGGCTCCCCTTCCTCGTGGCGGCCACCATCGCCGTCGTCGCCTTGGGCGTGCTCGTCCTCCAGCTGGGCCAGCCGACTCCTCCTTCGGAACGCCAGCGGCCGCCCGAGCCACCGAGCGAGCCGGCGGTGAAGCTGCCCCCAACCGAGCCGCCGCCGGTGGTGCCGCCGATGCCGCCGGTCGTGGAAGCCACGCCCGACGCCGCCGCCGTCGCCGAGCCGACGGTGACGCCCATCGCCGAGCTGCCGTCCGCCGATGCGGGGCCCAAGGCGACCAAGACGACGCGCAAGAAGCCGAAGCCCGCCGACGACATTCCGCTCTTCGAGTGACGCGATGCCCTTGAGCCAGACCGCCCGCCGCGCCTTCTTCGAGGTCCTCGAGACGTCGGCGCTCGCGAAAGACTCGCTGCTCCAGACCGCGCTCGAGCTGGTCGTCGACCGCGCCAGGACGAAGTGGCCCGGGCTCTCCCTCTCGGACGAGGCGTACCTGCGCCGGCTCGCCTCGAGAGTGCGCGAGAGCAGCGGGGTGGTGGGCATGCTCCAGCGGCTGCGCACCTCCGACCTCTATGCGGCGTGGGCGGCCGAGAGCGGAGACAGCAAGGCCGTCGCGGCCATCATGAGCCAGAGCCGGAAGACCATCGAAGAGGCCCTCGCGCCGATGCGTCTGGCCGCTCACGAACGAGACGAAGTGCTCCAGCAACTGCAGCGCCGGGTGTTCGTCGGAGACAAGCCGCGCATCGGCACCTACTCGGGCACCGGCTCCATCGGCACCTGGCTGAGCGCCGCCGCCGTGCGCCTCGCCATCGACACCAAGCGCGCCGAGAAGCCGAGCGACGAGCTCGACGAGCAGCTCGCCTCCGCCGTCGCCGACACCGCCAACATCGAGCTGCAGGTGATCCGCAAGCAGTACCAGGCCGAGTTTCGCGAGGCGTTCCAAGCGTCCTTCCGCAGCCTCACGCTCGACGAGCGCAACCTCATTCGGCTCACCTTCATCGATCGGCTCTCCATCGACGCGCTCGCGGCGATGACGGGGCTTCACCGCTCCACCGTCGCGCGCCGAATCGCTGCGCTGCGAGACGAGCTCGCCAAGAGCACCAAGAAGCGGCTGATGGAGAAGTTCAAGCTCACCGCGTCCGACGTGAACAGCCTGATGCGGGTGGTGGTGAGCGCCTTCGACGCGAGCCTGACGAGCCTGCTCGAGGAGCCCGCCAGGCGGTCGCGCGCCGGTCGCTCGCTCTCGTAACGAGTTGGTTTGATTCCCGTTTTGGCGTGCAGTCGTTTTTTCGCGACTCAGGGTGGGGTGGCTCGTCTTCGGGGCATGACGAGCGAATCGAACCTCGGATCAGACGAGCTCACCTTCGAGTTGGCGGAGGGATTTCACCAGCCCGTGCGTCGGCCGACGCCCACCTCGCAGCAGTGGCGGGCGATGAGCCCAGTGGACGGCTCGGAGCCCGCGACCGACGTGGTGGAAGTCACCGACTCGATGATCGCGACCTTGGCGAGGGCCGAGCCGCAGCCCGTCTTCGTCACGCCGCCGCCGATTCGCGCTGCGGCAAACCCGGAGCCGTCGCCGAGGGCCTCCGTTCGTCCGACACCGCCGACGCTGGAGCCGTCTGGTCCTTCGACTGCGCTCGTTCGCGCAGCGCCGATGCCCGGGCGGGAACCCACTCATCCGACGCCGCCGAAGCTGGAGCGGCCGCGTGCCTCGCCACCGAAAGGGCTCGTTCGCTCGCCGTCGCCAATGCCGGAGTCGCACCCGCAGCCGATGGTTCGCCCGAACGAGCCAGCTGCGCTCCCGCTCGCCGGCGACGATGCACTGGCGTTGGTGGAGACCGACCCGGTCGTGCAGTCAGCCGCCGCTCCCCGTGAGCTGCCGATGGCGATGCCGGCCTTCGTCGCCGAGCGAGGGCCGACGACGAACGAGGCGATGCAGGCGCTCCGTCCACGACGGTGGCTGCGGCTGGCCGGTGGGGCGCTCGCCGCCGTCGCGCTCTTCGGTACGTTGCTCTGGCGCGAGGTGAGGTCGAGCACGCCAGGTGCTCCCGAGCCCCTCGCACAGGCCTCCTTCCCGGCGCCGCCCTTGGTGCAGGTTCCGGACGACGACTTCGCTGCCTTTCCGGTTCGGGTCCTGCCGCGGGTCGAGGAGCCGCGCCCGGTGCTGCCCGAGCGCCTCCACGAAGAAGCCAGGCCGGTTCGTGAAGACCCCGACGCGCCTGGACGCCCTCCCGAGCTCACTCGAGCAGTGCGGCCGCCGGCTCCGTCTCCGGCCCGGCCCGCGGTGCGAGCGCACCCTCTCGTTGCACCGTCGAGAACGAAGCCGTCACCGGTCGCGGAGCCCGATCTCCTCGACGCCTGGCAGTGAGGGCCGCCTGATGCTGCTCGCCGACATCGAGGTGCTGCTGATCGGCGCCGACCGCCCCGAGACGGACGACGCCAGGCGCCTGTTCGTGGAGGCCGTCACGCGCTCGCCTGCGACGACCTGAGCCCGTCTTCTTCTGCGAAGCATCCTCCGACTCGCCTCGGACCGACGGCTGAGGTTGACTCGCGCGGCGAATGGCTTTCGACACCTCGCACGTGCTCAGCCTGGTGGTGGCGTTGTCGACGTTGCACGCCGTTCGGTATCTCCTCGCCGCGAGCGGTGCCTGGCTCTTCTTCTGGACGTGGAAGGGCAACCCCCTCACCCGTCGCCGACGGCTCCAGCCCGTCGACTTCACCCGCGTCGACGTTCGCCGAGAACTCCTCACCTCGCTGCGGAGCGCCCTCGTCTTCGGCACGCTCTTCGGCTTCGTCTACGCCGGGCTGCCGCTGGTGAAGCTCGAGGCGCCAGGAGCCCTCAAGGTGCTCGAGTTCTCGGGGTGGCTGCTCTTTCTCCTCATGGTGCACGACACGTATTTCTATTGGTCGCACCGGCTCGCCCATCACCCTCGCGTGTTCCGCTGGCTCCACTCGCTGCATCACCAGTCGCGCAACCCGTCACCCTTCGCGGCGCTGTCCTTCGGCGTCGCCGACGCGGTGGTGCAGGTCGTCTGGGCGGTGCCGCTGGTGCGCTTCGTGCCGGTGCCGTCGCTGGTGTGGTTGGTGTTCAGCTTCGTCGCCATCGCCATCAACGTCGTCGGCCACTGCGGCGTCGAGCCGTACCCGCTGCGCTGGCAGCGTCACCCGGTGCTCAAGTGGCTCAACTTCGCCACCATGCACAACCAGCATCACCTCGTGCTGGACGGAAACTACGGGCTCTATTTCAGCGCCTGGGACCGGTGGATGGGCACGCTCGTTCGCTGATCTGCTTCGTGGTGCACGACGCCGGGCACGCCGGTGACGACCGCGCCCTCGGGCACGTCGCTCAGCACCACCGCGTTGGCGCCGATGATGGCTCCGCGGCCGACGCGCACCGGCCCCAAGATGCGCGCTCCAGCGCCCACCATCACGTCGTCTTCGATGATGGGGTAGCCGTTGTCCTTGGCGGTGCCGACGGTGTTGCTGCCCATGAAGCGGACCCGTGCGCCGACGTGCGCAGTGCCTCCGATGACGACCGCCATCGGGTGAATGAAGTTCACCCCGTCACCGAGGTGCACCTCGTTGCCGATCTCGGTGCCGTAGAAGGCCGTCGAGAGCCGACGCAGCAGGTGGTTGACGAGCGGCACGTGGAGCCGTCGCGCAGTCGTTCGCAGCCGGTGAATCACGAGGAGCTGGTACCCATCGCTCCTCAGCACGCGGAGCTTCGAGACCGGGTGGAGATACGACGCCGCCAGTTCGCGCGCGTCGGTGAGCAACTGCGAGATGAGCGAACGGCGCACGACGACTCCAACGGGCCGAGCTGATGGCTGGAACGCCCTGACCGCCTCGACCTCCGCTGGTCCCTACTCGAAGCCGAGGTGCCCCAGAAGAACCGGGTCCAGCGCGCCATCTCTCAAGGTGATGGCTGCTGACAGGCGCGGGCACGGAGCGCCGCGTTCTCGGCCTCGAGCTTGCGCAGCCGCGCCTCCTGTTCCTGCATCAACTGGTAGAGCGCCTTGATCGACGCGAGCGAGACGCCGTGCGCGTCGATGGAATGGTAGGCGGTGTCGGTGTCTCCCAAGCCGAAGGCGTCGTGGAAGTCCTGTGCCATCGGGCCGAGATGCCGAACGCTCGAGGCGTCCTTGGTGTAGCGCCAGGTGGAGAGGGGCAGGGCGGCCACGCGCTCGAGCACCTGTCGTTCGTCGAGGGGGCTGACGTCGGACTTGATGGAGCGATCACTCGCGCAGAGCGGTGCACAGCCTTGCGGGCAGGTGGGCTCGGCGGTGGTGGGGGTGTGGCAGACCTGGATTCCACCGAGCGGCCCTTGGGCATCGCAGCAGAGCTGGCCCGCGCCACAGCAGGCGCCGCCGCAGCACGTTTGCCCACCGCGACAGCTGCCTGCGTCGATGGAGCACGGCGGAGGTTGGCAGGTGCCCTCGCAGTACGGTGTCGCGCCGGAGCACTGCACGTCGCAGCGGCCACAGTGACGAGGATCGTTCGCGGTGTTGACGCACGTTCCGTTGCAGCAGGTTCGGCCCTGGCCACAGGCCGGAGTGCACGCGCTCCCGCCGCCCGCGGAGCCACCGCCAGCCGAGCCGCCACCACTCGTTCCTCCCGCGGTCGAGCCGCCGCCAGTCGTTCCTCCCGCGGTCGAACCGCCTCCGGTCGAGCCACCGCTGGTCCCGCCCGCCGTGCCGCCGCCTGCGCTGCTTCCTCCTGCGGTGGAACCGCCGCCAGCTGCTCCACCTCCACCTCCGTCGTTCCCAGATGGCGGGACGTTCGAGCAGGCGACGGCGAAGAGCGCTGCGACGAGGAGCGATCGTGAGGTCATGACGAGGCACTCTACTCTTCTGTTCGCGCTGCGTGCGCGTCGCACACGAGGACATGACGGCGAGCAGATCAGCTCCGTCGGCTTTTGCGCGCAGCCCGCATCGACTGCGCACCACCTCGTCACCTCGGTCGCGCCGGCTCGTGGTTGGCGCCTGCACGGGTGATGCAGTCCGAAGATTCCATGCGCGCCGTTCGATCGATCACCGTCGCGTGCCTGCTCGTGGGGAGCCTCTCCGAATGTTCGGGCAAGCCACCACCTCCAGCCGAGGTCGCGCGGGTGGAGGTGAGCCCTTCACGGTTGATGCTGTCGCCAGGCCTGCTCGAGGGTGTGTTGACGGCGCGGGCCGTCGATGCGCTCGGCGCGGTGCTTCCCAGCGCAACCGTGACGTGGACCTCGTCGGACGAGTCGGTCGTGACGGTCGACGCGCGCGGCACGGTGCACGCGGTCGGTCCCGTCGGATCGGCGGTCGTGGTCGCGACGGCGGGCGGTGTCGTCTCTCATGGCGCGCTGGTGCTGGTTGCGACGCCGGTGGCTGGTGCAGTCGTCGTCGAAGACGCGCAGGTCGTGGGTGAGTTGGTGCCGGTCGATGCGCTCGAGGCCTTTGACGTGGGCTGGAAGTTCCGAGCGACGCTGGTGAACGTGCCGGCACCTCCAGTCGGGGCGGTGTTGATGACCCGCGGCGAGAAGCCACTGGGCGGGCGGGTCGTCTCGACCACCGAGTCGGCCGATGGGGTCGAGGTGACGCTCGCGGTGATGCCGATCGACGATGCGTTCGATGCGCTGGTGATGAAGGCGCGAGTACCGCTGGCTTTGCCCGAAACCGCCGCCTCGAGTGGCCAGCAACTGCAGCAGGCGGTCACGAAGATCGGGCCGTTCGAGTGCCAGACGACGCTCGAGCCGACGCTCATCTCGCTGAGCGTGCCGCAGCTGACCTTCACCCCGCGCATGGACTCCATCGTCGACTACGACCGCCAGCGGCCGCTGGGTGATCGTTTCCGCGAGTTCCGCTTCGAGGGCGAGCTTGCGGTCGATGCGGTCATCTCGGCCACCATCGGCGCGGCCGGCACCGCCGAGCTGGAATGTGCGGTGGAGGTCGGTGCCTTCCCCGTCGCGGGCATTCCCTTCTTGTTGGGTCTGCACATTCCCGTCGGGGTCGGCATGTCCATCTCGCTCTCGGGCAGCTACGCGAGCGCGGGCGGCCAGCTGCACCTGACTGGGAAGTACGCGGTCAACGAGGGCTTCACTTGCCCGACGGGACCCGACAGCTGCGTGATGGTGCACGGCTCATCGAACGAGACGTCGGGCACGCTCGAGCCGGTGCTCCAGTCGTCAGCCCAAGGCGTTCGCGTCGAGTTCGCGATGTTCGGCTTCGCGTCGGCGAAGGTGAGCCTCGGCACCGCGTTCAAGCGGCTGCGCTTCGACGCGCTCGAGGCGAAGGCAGGTCTGCGAACGGTGCTCGACTCGGCGCCGCGCGCCCGTCAGGTGGCCGAGAAGGAGTACCACTCTGGTCTCACCCTCTCGCTCCACGCCGAGGCCGAAGCCGCGTCGGCCTTCGAGCGGCTCAAGAAGATGCTGCAGCTCAAGCTGGTGAACGTGACCGCCACCGCCGACGTGGTGCTCGCCCACGTGCCAGAGGGAACGCTGAGGGCGCAGCCGCCGAAGCTCGAGCCCGGCGGCAAGACGACGCTGACGGTCGAGCTCGCGCCGCGAACCGCCGAGCTGGCGCGCCGAGTGGAGATCGTGCGCGTCGAAGGCACCAGCCTCACCACGGCGTGCACCCTGGTTCCAAGCGCGAGCGCTCAGCGAACCTTCAGCTGCCAGCTCACCCTGCCGTCGGCGGGCAAGTACGTCTACTTCGCGTTCGTCGACGACGCTGCAGACGGCTCCGGGCTCACCTTCGAGCTCGGCGACAACGCGCCAGCCGTCGTGCAGGTCGGTGACGACGTTGGCTCGTTCACGCGCATGACGCTTCGCCTCGGGCCGTTGTCGCGCACCATTCGCAGCACTGGCACCACCTGTTCCGGTGATCAGGTCTCCTCGAGCAGCATGTACTTCTTGAGCGCAGAGAACGGCACCTGGGCGGGCGACACCTGGACGGGCACCTACGATCGGGAATTCCCCGCGGGCAGCTTCGGTGGGCACCGCCGCGAGACCTCGACCTGGACGCTGACGTTCGATCCGACCCGGTCGCTCCTGGTGAGCTTGCAGGGGTCGGACGTGTTGGTCGTCTTTGCGGACGACGCGCAGAACAACACCTCGCGAGAGGAGACCACCCTGCGCTGGATCGGGCCGTCCCTTCCAACGTCGACGCCCTTCGTCGGGACCGTCGACTTCACCTCGAACGTGACGCTGACCCCGAGCGTGATGACGCTGCAAAGTCGGCGAACGGTGACGTGGGACGATTGCGTCGAGACGCTGGTGGCATGGAGCGCGACCGATGCCGAGCTCACCCGACTCATCGTCGGTCTGTCGCCTTGAGGGGGCCCGACCTCGCCTCGCGAGTGCTCAGCGAACGAGGCCGAAGATCCACCGGCGATACGCCTCGTCGCGGCGAGTGATCCGCACCCGAATCGCCTGGCCGAGCAGGAGCAGCGGCGTCGTCGTTCCCTTCGCGCGAAGGACCGCACCTTCCTCGGCGATCTCCAGCCAGGCGCCGCCGAAGAACGGGGCGAGGTCGAAGAAGAGCAGCTTGAGATCCATCGGCGGCGCGTCGAGCTTCACGTGCACCTTCGACCCGGCGAGGCCCATCACCGTGCCCTCGAAGACCGTGCGAGCCGCGGGAGCCTTCGCCAGCTCGGGCGCGAAGAGTCGATCCATCACCACCTCGTTGGCGACGTTCTGCACCTTGCGCTGGGTCTCGCGCGCCCGGTTGGCGACCTTCACCACCTCGGCGCGCAAGGCCTCGTCGTCGTCCACCGGGGGATGAAGGCCGGTGAGCAGCTCCATCGCTTCCTTGTGGAGGAAGACGCCCACCATTTCCCGCATCGGCGCGGAGAAGCGGGCGTACGGCTCGGCGCCGACGCCGACGTGAGGCCCCGGCTCGAGCGAATACTCGGAGCGCAGGTTCACCATCACCGCCTGTCGAGTGATGGCGCGGGCGAGGCGATCGTCGGAGGAACCTGTCGGACCCGTCGGGAGCCGCTGGAGATAGTCGGACAGCGGCGTGTCGGGTCGCCACCGCCATGGGGTCTCGGGCAGTCGATGAATCGTGCACAGCCGCTCGGTGAGTCGAGCCAAGCTCGCGAGGCGCTCGGGATCCGGGCCGCCTTGCACCCGGTAGATCGGCTGCACCGCCGGCTGCGCGGCCTCCCGAAGCAGTCGCCCGCCCTCGGCGTTGCACATCAGGCTCAGCTGCTCGTTCCACAGCTCGACCCGGTCGCGCACGAGCTCCATCACCGCGAACGAGAGGCCCTCGCCGTCGAGCTCGATGCTGACCTCTTCGCGCCGGTAGCGGACCAGCCCCCGCTGCGCCGCGAGCCGAAGACGCAGTTCTCCGACGAGCGCGAGCAGCTTCAGGCTCTCGGTGAACTCCCGACCCTCGAGGGGAGAGGTCGCCGGTCGATCGATGAGGGCCTGCACGTCGTTGAACGCGAGCTTCGCGCGCGAACGTACGCGTCCCCGCTCGAGCCGGGTGCTGAGCAGCGCGCCCTGCTCGTCGAGCTCGTGCCAGAAGAGGAGCGCCCGTCGCGGTCCATCTGGGTTGAGTGAGATGAGGCCTTCGGAGAGCTCGCGCGGCAGCATCGGCACCGAGAGGCCTGGGAGGTAGTAGCTCGCCCCTCGCGCCATCGCCTCCTGAAAGAGCGCGCTGCCGGGGCGCACGTAGAACGACGCGTCGGCGATGGCGTAGACGACGGTGAAGCCGCGCTCGTGGCGAGTGACGAGGAGCGCCTGGTCGAGGTCCTTCGAGTGGGCACCGTCGATGGTGACGAAGGGCAGGGCGGTGCGATCGACCAACGCGGGGTCGTCGATCTGCGGCGCAGCGAGCCAGGCCTTCGTCTCCGCCAGCACCTCGGGTGGGAAGTCGACCCGCAGCTGGAGCGAAGTGGTGATGGCCGTCAGCGCCTCTCGGGCAGTCGTCACGAGACCCATTGTCCGCCCAGCCTCGCCCATTCGCCGTTGATCAGCGTCAACCATTTGCGCCGAGTTCGCGGAGTTGCTGCCAACGTGCGCCGCCCGCTCATTCTCGGTGCAGTTTTTTTCATCGCCACGACGCAGGTGCACGGCGTACAACCGACTCGGTTTTGAGAACAATTCTCATTTGCAGCTTGGTGATGCTCTCCTGTCCGGCCGCGAAGCCCGACCCGCGCGCGGCCCTGCAGCGAGAGGTGTTGGTGGCGTTCGACCGAGAGGTGGCGCGGCCGGCCCTCGAGCAGTTCACGCTCGACGCGGCCGGGCTGCAGCGCGCGGTGACGGCGTGGAGTTCGGCCGACGTGGCAGGCGAACCGGCCGCGCTCGTCACCGCGAAGGCGGCCTTCGAGACGGCCTTCCTCTCCTGGCAACGCCTCGAGGTGATGCAGGTCGGACCACTCGGTTCGGCGACTCGGGTGACGCTCGGCCAAGGACTCCGCGACGAGGTCTACACCTGGCCCGTCGCGAACCTCTGCCGCGTCGACACCAGCCTGGTGACGGGCCCCGAGCCGACCGACGAGAGCCTCGACGCAGCGCTCGTCACCGAGAAGGGCTTCTTGGTGCTCGAGCACCTGCTCTGGTCGACCGCCGCGACGAACGAGTGCCCGCCGAGCGCGACCATCAACACCGATGGCTCCTGGGCGGCGCTCGCGATGACCCCGACGCTCGCTCAGCGACGGAAGGTTCACGCCGCGGCCGTCGCCCGTCACCTGGAGCGCACGGCGGCGCGGCTGCGCGACGCTTGGTCGGCCGAGGGAGCCTTCGGCGATCGACTGGGAAAGGCGGGAGAGACCGGCTCGGCGTGGCGCTCACCGGCCGACGCGCTCGACGACGTCTTCAACGGCCTCTTCTACGTCGACCTCGTCGTGAAAGACGAGAAGCTCGCCCGACCCGCAGGGCTCCTCACCATGGGCTGCGCGACGCCCGTCTGCCCCGAGCGCGCCGAAGCCCAACGCGCCAAGCTGTCGACGAAGGCGCTCGTGGTGAACCTCACCATGGCGCGCACCATCCTCACTGGCTCGGCTGATCCATCGTCGGCGGTGAAGGGCTTCGACGACCTCCTCGACGACCGGGGGGCAGGCACCTTGAAGGACGAGCTGCTCGGCACGCTCGACGCGGCCACCACCGGAGCCAAGCAGCTCCCGGCGCCCATCGACGAGCTCGCGACGAATCAGCTCGCAGTGCTCCAGGCCGAGCACGCCGCGGTGAAGGCCTTCACAGACCTCTTGAGAACGCAGTTCGTCACCACCCTGTCGCTCACGGTGCCGCAGGAGGGCGCCGGCGACAACGACTGAGGAGCACCCGATGGAACGTCTCACCCTCGTCTCGATGGCGGTCCTCTCGCTGGGCTGCGGCCAGGGCGCCTCGCAGTGCAAGGCGAACCTCACCGGCAGCTACCCGAGCGAGCGCTTCGTCGAGGCGACCCAGAACGAGCGCGCGCTCAACGCCCGGTTCGAGGCGCTCATCGCCGCGATGGAGGACACGGCGGCCGACCCACCGGTGCTCACCACTCGCGCGGCCCTCGACACGCTCTTCACCAGCGGCACGCCGTCGGTCTCGAGCCTCACCAGCCCGGCCTTCGTGCCGACGATGAACGAGCTCTTCGATGGCGTCGTCGCGGCGCAGGGCAAGACGTTCGTCGCCAGCACTCCGCCCACCAGCGGAGGCCGTGGCGCGGCGAAGAAGCCGTTCAGCGAGCGAGGGGTGAACCTGGCGGAGTACGCCGAGAAGGGCCTCTTCGGCGCGATGGTGTTCAAAGAAGCGGTCGCGCGCCTTCCGAAAGCCACGACGCCGGAGACCATCGATCAGCTGGTCGCCCTCTACGGCGCGCCGCCGACGTTCCCGTTGGACGACTCGACGAGCGCCGAGAAGAACGTCTTCACCGCGGGCTACGCGAAGCGACGGACCCCTCCCGGCGGCACTGGCGTCTACACCGCCCTCCGTGACGCGTTCACGACCGCGCGGCTGGCGGTCGGTGCTCCAGGCTGTGACGCCGAGCGAGAGGCAGCGCTCGAGACGGTTCAGCGCGAATGGGAAAAGGTGCTCGTCATCACCACCATCTATTATCTGAACGCAGCGCAGGTGAAGTTGGAGGACGGCTCGGCCGACGCGACGAAGAAGCTCGGTGCGCTGGGCAACCTCAGCGAGGCGGTCGGGTTCCTCAATGGGCTGCGCTTCGTCCCAGCCGAGCGCCGCACGCTGACCGACGGCGACCTCGAGGCGCTCCTCACCACGCTCAAGACGCCCAGCCTCGCGACCTCGTCGCTCCATCGCTACGCCACCGACGTGCCAGCCGACACCCAGAGCCTGGTGAACGCGAAGACGATGCTCCAGGCGCGCTACGGCTTCACCACCGACGAGATGGCGAAGTTCGTCACGGCCTTCTGATGCACGCCCGCGTCGCTTCGGTCAGTCGTGCGTCGACTCGTCGCCGCCTCACTCCGGGGCTCGACGAGCCAGGCGCAGCACCGACTCGAGCACTGGCCGTCGCGGACGTGGAGTGAACGTGTGGCCCTTCGTCGCCATCGTCGTCGCCCAAGCGCCGGTGCTGCTCCAGACCGAGCCTCCGCGCGCGTTTCGGGTCGCTCAGCTCGACCTGTCGACCGATGCGGGGCTGTGGGCCGAGGAAGAGGTCGCTCCGGCGCCGGTCGATGGCGGCTCTCCGCGGCAGCTCTCGACGACGGTGTTGGGCACCCGCGCTCCAGACACCCGGCGAATCGCTGGGAGCGCGCTGACCCTCTCCTCCTCCGACCTCGAGCGCCGGGAGCTCAACGACATTCACCGCGTGGTGGGTGAAGTCCCCGGCGTCTACTTCCGCGAAGAAGACGGGCTCGGGCTGCGGCCCAACATCGGCTTGCGTGGCGCGAACCCCGACCGGAGCGCGAAGGTGACGCTCATGGAAGACGGCGTGCTGCTGACGCCCGCGCCCTACGCCGCACCGGCGGCCTACTTCTTTCCTCTCGTCACTCGCATGGTTGGCCTCGACCTCTACAAGGGGCCAGGCGCGATTCGTTTCGGGCCGCAGACGATTGGGGGCGCCATCAACCTCCGCACTCGCGAGGTGCCGACCTCGTCGCTGGTGATGGGAGACGTCGCGCTGGGGACGCGACTGCAAGCGAAGGTGCACGGCGTCGCGGCCGCAGGAACGGAGACGTGGGGCGTGCTCGCCGAGGGCGTGTTCTTGCGTGACGACGGCTTCAAGGTCATCGACCACGGCGGCCCGACCGGGTTCGCCAAGTCGGAGTTCATGCTGAAGGGCCGAATCAGCCCGCATGACGCCTGGAAGCAGCGGCTCGAGCTCAAGGCGACGCTGTCGACCGAAGACAGCCACGAGACGTACCTCGGACTCAGCGCCGACGACTTCGCAGTGACGCCCTCCCGACGCTACGCCGCGAGCGCGCTCGACCGAATGCAGTGGACGCGTCTCTCCGCGGTGGCGAGCTGGAGCGCCCAGCCGACCGATTCGTTGACCCTCTCCGCGGTCGCCTATCGGCACGGCTTCGACCGCACCTGGAACCGCGTCGACCGGTTTCGCTCGGGGCCAGACCTCTTCAACCTGCTCGCGCAGCCGGTGCGCGGAGGGCTCGACGGTCAGTACCTGAAGGTGCTCCGGGGCGAAGTCGACTCGAGCTCGCCGGCCGAGTCGATCCTCGTGCTCGCGAACCAGCGCACCTTCGTGAGCGAGGGCGTGCAGATCGAGGGGAAGCTGAAGTTCGACACCGGCCCGCTTCACCACGAGGTCGAGGGCGGGGCGCGGTTTCACCACGACGAGATTCGACGCAACCACCTCGCGACCGGATACGCGATGGCGTCAGGCGTGCTCGTGCCCGACGGGCTGCCCACCAGCACCGACGCGCTCAACCGGGGCGTCGCGCGCGCGGGGGCGCTCCATCTGCACGACACCTTCACCTGGGGTCGGCTCCTCGTGTCGCCCGGGCTGCGCGTCGAACTCATCGACACCCAGTTCAAGGACGACCTCAGCGGACAGGCGAGCCGGTCGCTTCAAGCCGTGCCGTTGGTGGGCGCGGGCGCGGTGGTGGCGTTGCCGCTCGGCCTCAACGTCTTCGGCGGAGTGCACCAAGGGTTCAGCCCCGTCACGCCGGGTCAAGCCGCCGATGTGCAGCCGGAGCGGGCGCTCCACGCCGAGCTGGGCGTGCGTGTTCCCGCCAAGCGGCGTCGCCTCGAGCTCGTCGGCTTCTGGAGCGAGTACTCGAACATCACCGGCGAGTGCACTGGGAGCACTGGCTGCCTCGACGATCGACTCAACCGACAGTTCAACGGAGGCGCCGCGCGCATTCTCGGCCTCGAGGCGCTCGCGTCGTTCACCTTCGAGCTGCCCTCGCGCATTCAGCTCGCGCCGCAGGTGACGTACACGCTGACGAGCGCGCACTTCCTCACCGACTTCACCTCGACGAACCCCATCTGGGGCAACGTGCGCGCAGGCGACCTCTTGCCATATGTGCCGACGCACCAGGGCGCGGCGCGACTCGTCTTCAACCGCGACGACTTCTCCGCGTCGGTTGGCGTCGAGGCGAACAGTGGTTTCCTCGAGCTCGCAGGCACGGGCGCGAACGAGCCGATGGTGCCAGCACGGGTGCTGCTCGACGCGACGGTGAGCCAACGCCTCGGCGCTTTTCAGCTGTACGCGACGGGGACGAACCTGACCAACCAGCAGCAGGTGGTGGCGAGGCGGCCTTATGGTGCGCGGCCGCTGGCGCCGCTGTCGATGCAGGTGGGCGTGCGTGCCGAGTGGCCGTGACGGCGGCGGCGAAAGACGACGAGGGCGGCGAAGAGCGAAGGCAGCGCCGCGGTCTCTGAACACCCGACGGCCAGGGTGCGGCGAGCCGGAGTTCCCGCATCGCTCTGGCCCGCGTCGATGACGGGCCCGCCGTCCAAGCCAGCGTCGACGAAGCCGCCCGCGTCGCCGACTCCCGCGTCGGACGAAGCGCCGCCGTCGGTTGAAGTGCCGCCGTCGGATGAAGCGCCGCCGTCGAATGAAGCGCCGCCGTCGGATGAAGTGCCGCCGTCGAATGGAGCGCCGCCGTCGGATGAAGTGCCGCCGTCGGATGAAGTGCCACCGTCGGATGAAGTGCCGCCGTCGGATGAAGTGCCGCCGTCGGACGAAGCGCCCCCGTCGGATGAAGCGCCCCCGTCAGACGAACCGGCGTCGCCGACCAGTCCAGCGTCGAGGGCTCCTCCGTCGGTGACCAGGCCGGCATCGGCGCCGACCCCCGCGTCCATTCCACCATCCACGCTCGCGCCACCATCGCTCGTCGCTCCGCCGTCGGAGCTGCTCGAGCAGACGCCAGCGCTGCAGCGGTCGCTCAAGCACTCGTTGGAAGCGCGGCAGAACGAGCCGGCCGAGAGCCGAACGGCGAGCTCCCAGGTGTCACCGAGCGGGGTGATCGACGGCGAACGGCCTCCGAAGAACACGTAGACGTTTCGAGCGCTGTCGAAGGCGGCGCCGAGTTGGTCGCGCGCTCCCGGGTTCGAGCTGCTCGCCGCGCGGAGTGCCCAGGTGCCGCCGTCCCATTCCCAGGCGTCTCCGAGGAGCGTGCCGCTCGAGTCTGCGCCGCCGTAGAGCAGGACGACGCCGCGAACCGAGTCCCACACCAGGGCGTTTCCCGCGCGGGCAGGCGGTGAGCTCGCGGGTGCGAGCGTCGTCCAGGTGGTGCCGTTCCAGGCGAGCGTGTCTTGCCGCGCGCCGACGCTCGAGAAGCCTCCGAAGAGCAGGCCTCTCCCCGCTTCCCAGGTGGCAGAGGCGACCGAGCGAGGCGGGTTGATGGAGACACCCGCCGAGGCGAAGACCACTCCGTTCCACTGCCAGGAGTCGCCGTACCGGGTGCCGTCGAAGCCAGTGGTGACGACGACGGTCTGGCGCGTCCGGTCGAAGAACCCAACCGCTCCGGCGCGCGCCGTGGGCCCACTCACAGGGGTCTTCTCGGCCCAGGTCGTTCCGTTCCACTCCCAGAGGTCGCGGAGGTAGACGCCTGGCGTCCCCAACCCGCCGAAGACGGTCACCACGCCGCGCGCCTCGTCCCAGGCTGCGGCGGCCGCGCTTCGCGCAGGCGGGGAGTTCGGCGGCATCACCCGCGTCCACCCCTGCGCGTCGTAGGTCCAGGTGTCGGCGAACACGGTCGGTCCATCGCTGCCGCCGAAGAGCACGACCTTGCCGCGCAGCGGGTCGAACACCATCACCGGGCTCCAGCGCGGCGAGGGGCCTCCGGTGGCCCGAAGCGTCCAGGTGTCGATCACCAGCGCGTCGTGTCGCCGTGCGGTGGGCTCGAGCTCGCTCCCGCACCCGGTGACGGCCACCCAGACGAGGAGGAAGGAGCGCCCCACGGCAGCGAGCGTAGCGCCATGAAGCTCTCCGGTGGAAAGGCTGGACTCCGCCTCGGCCTTCGGCAGAAGGTCGGACGATGGCGAAGCGCATCGGCAACCCTGACGTCGACTGGTACTTCACCAAGCCCACCGCCTGGCAGGAGGAGTTCCGGGCGTTGCGGGCCCTCGCGTGCGCGACCGGCCTCACCGAGGAGCTCAAGTGGGGGCACCCCTGTTACACGCTCGGCGGGAAGAACGTCGTGCTCATGCACGGCTTCAAGGACTACTGCGCGCTGCTCTTCCACAAGGGCTCGCTCCTGAAGGACACCGCGGGGCTGTTGGTGCAGCAGACGGCGAACGTGCAGGTGCAGCGTCAGCTGCGGTTCGGCTCGCGCGCGGAGATCACCAAGCAGTCGAAGCTCATCGATCGATACATTCGCGAGGCGGCGGCGCTCGAGAAGGAAGGCCGGCGTGCCGAGTACAAGCCGACGGCCGAGTTCGCGATGCCCGAGGAGTTCGCCGCGAAGCTCGAGTCGACCGCAGCCTTGAAGAAGGCGTTCGAGGCGTTGACGCCGGGGCGGCAGCGCGCCTACCTCCTCCACTTTGGCTCGGCGAAGCAGGTGAAGACGCGTGAGGCCCGAATCGAGAAGCACCTCGCGCGAATTCTGTCTGGCAAAGGGCTCGACGACTGACTCGAGGTGCAGGTGACTCCCGCGTCGCGATCGAAGTTCGAGTGGACGGTCGCCATCGTGGCGGTGGCGGTGCTCGGGCTCATGGTGAGCTGGTGGGCAGTGTTGGCGCGGCGGCTGGTGTCGAGGAGCGTCGAGCTGCAGGAACAGCTCCAACGTCTGCAGACCGGCGCGCCGGTCGACCTCGCGCAGGAAGCCTCGCGGCTCAACTTCATGGTGATGTCGGAGTTCTTCGCCATCGTCGTCTCGCTCGTCGCGGCGGTGGCGGTGTTGCTCTCGCTCGCGCGGCAACGGAGCGTGGCCCAGGTGCGAATGCAGCGGCTGCTGCAGTTCACCTCGCACGAGCTGAAGACGCCCATCGCTGGCGTCCGCGCGCTGCTCCAGACGTTGGGGAGCGGGGCGATTCCAGAGGCGCGGAAGGCCGAGTTCCTCCAGCGCGGGCTGGTGGAGGTCGATCGGCTCGAGCACCTGGCGGAGACCATCCTCGCGTGGCAACGCTCGGTGGCGTCGACCGACACGGTGAATCTCTCGGTCGTCGACGCCCGCGCGCTGGTCGAGTCGGTGCTCGAGCATCGCAAGGGCACCAACGTGAGCGAGGTCGTCGAGGTCGAACCGCTCCCGGAGGCGAAGGTGCTCGCCGACGCCGACGGCTTTCGGGTCGTCTTCGAGAACCTGCTCGACAACGCGCGCAAGTATGGCGGCGGGCGCACGAGCGTCTCGGCGAAGCTGGAGGACGAGACGTGGAAGGTGTCGGTGCGCGACTTCGGAGCTGGGTTCGCTGCCGCCGACGCCGAGCGCCTGTTCGACCCCTTTCGCCGCAACAGCCACGAAGGCATGACGCACGGGAGCGGGCTTGGGCTCTTCATCTCGAAGCAGCTGGCGGTGCGAATGAAGGGCAACCTCACCGCGCGGAGCGACGGGCCGGGACGTGGCGCGGAGTTCTGCATCACCCTTCGCCTCGCTGGAGCGACCCATGGCTGAGCGCATCTTGGTGGTGGAGGACGACGCGCTGGTGCGCGACCTGGTGGCGCTCAACCTGCGAAGCGCCGGCTACGAGGTAACGGAGGCGGCCGACTACCGCGCCGGCCTCGACTCGTTGCTCGCGCGCCAGTTCGAGCTCGCCATCATCGACGTGATGTTGCCTGGCGGCGACGGGTTCTCGCTCGTGCGCAACGCCCGCGCCGAGGGAGTTCGCCAGCCCCTGCTGATGTTGACCGCGCGCTCCGACGTCGCCTCACGGGTGAAGGGGCTCGACTCGGGCGCCGACGACTACCTGCCCAAGCCCTTCGACGTGCAGGAGTTGCTCGCGCGAGTGCGGGCGGCGCTCCGGCGCTCGACGAACGGACCAGTGAAGGACAACCAGCTCGCCATCGGCGCGTTCTGGGTGCGCTTCGACACCGGGCAGGCCAACACGACCGAGGGCGTGCTCTCGCTCTCGCAGAAGGAGCTGCGGCTGATGCAGCTCTTCGCCCGACGCCCAGACGAAGCGCTCTCGCGGACCGACATTCTCGAAGAGGTCTGGGGCATGGACGCGTTCCCGACCGACCGCACCGTCGACAACTTCATCATGCGGCTGCGGCGGCTCTTCGAAGAGAACCCGGAGGAGCCTCGGCACTTCGTCACCCTCCGAGGCCGGGGCTACCTCTTCAAGCCCTGAGCGGCGCTCTGACGAGCGTCGGTTTCGCGAACCACGTGAGGAGCTCGCTGGTGACTCGTTCTCGTGGGTGTCCGTGCCTCTTGATGCCTAGCGGCCGCCGTCGGTCGTCCAGCGCGTCACGGTGGCGCGAAGCTGCGTCTGCTGCGCCTTGGTGAGCGGGCCGGTGGAGCCGAGCACTTCGTCCCAGGCGTCGCGCGCGTCTTCGTCTTCGGCGTCGAGCTCGAGCGCATAGAACAGCTCGGTGCGGGCCTCGTCGAAGCGCTCGAGCCGCGAGAGCACGATGCCCAACATGGTGTGACCCATCGGCACGAGTGGGTCGCGATCGAGCGCGGAGCGGAGCTCAGTGACGGCCTCGAGCTCACGGCCTCGCACGCCCAGCCAGTGCCCGAAGCCCGCCTGCCGAGAGGGTGACGGTGAGGGGCCCAGCCAGGTGCGGTACACGCCGATGGCGTCGTCGAGGCGCCCCTGGTTCTCGAGCAGCTCGATGAGGAGCGAGGCGGTGCGCTCGTCGTCCGGCGTCTTGGCGAGGTTCTCCCGGAGCAGTCTCTCGCGTTCGCCTTCTCTCGCCTTCACCGCGCGTTCGTGGCGCTCGACGACCTTCTTCGCCTCGTCGAGCTGGCCGGCGCGCTCGAGCGAGTCGATCAGCTCCCCCGCGATGCCGTCGTCACCAGGGTTCGCGTCGAAGCGCTTCTGGAGGCCCTGTCGCTTGATTCGCTCGGTGCGATGCGCCGACGACTCGCCGGTGCGCACGGTGAGCAGCCAGGGCGTGCCGATGATGGCGACCGCGAGGAAGAGCTCGAAGACGACGATGCGACGCACCACGGTGGTGCGGTGGGCCTTGCGCTCGGCGAGCTCGTCGGGGTCTTCAGGCGGAGGTCGGGCCGGCGACGTCACCACGTAGGAGCGGGTCATCAGGTCGGCGAGGCCTCGACCATCGGGACGGCTCAGCGCGAGCACACTCCCGGCCACCGCGAAGAGGAAGGCGCCGAGACACGCGAGCAGCATCAGCGCACCCAGGCCGCTCGGCACTCCGAAGGCCATCACCCCGAGGAGCCGGCCGATGAAGCCGCCCATCACGGTGAGCAGGTACGCCGCTGGGAAGAGGCCGCGCCCGAGCAGCTCGCGGAAGAGCACGTTGGCGAGGTCGAGCGGGTGCCCGTCGTGGCGCGCCAGCTCGAGCCCCATCAGCCGCATGCCGACCGTCTGCTGGAGGAACGCGAGCGGCACCACCGACCAGCCGAGCATCACCGCCAGCACGCCCCACATCGGCAGCACGATGCCCAGCATGAGCATCGGCACCACGAAGCTCACCATCGAGAGCACCAGCACCGCGGCGCCGTCGATGGCGCCTGCCAGCACGCGGCGGCTCAAGGGAGCGAGGTGGGCTGGGGGCGGCGAAGGCGACACCAATTCACCGTACTCCACTCGCGGCCAACCAAGGCGTCTGTCGGCCCAAGGGTGCCCGCTCGACCGGTGAGCGAAGAGGAAGCCGGGTGGAAGGGCTGTGCTAGGGCCGCGGTATGAACGCGCCGCTGTCCGAGCTGCCGACGCTCACCCGCCAGCAGAAGCTCTTCACCCTCGCGGGCACGTTGCTCTCGATGTTCCTCTCGGCGCTCGATCAGACGGTGGTCGCGACCGCGGGCCCCGATATTCAGCGCACCTTGCACTTGGAGCCGGGCCTCTACGCGTGGATCACCACGGCCTATCTCGTGTCGTCCACGGTGCTGGTGCCGGTGTACGGCCGGCTCTCCGATCTCTTCGGTCGCAAGATGATCCTCGTGGTGGGAGTGATCATCTTCCTCGCGGCCTCGGCGCTCTGTGGCATCTCGCAGAACGCGGCGCAGCTCATCGCCTTCAGGGCGCTGCAGGGTGTGGGGAGCGCGTCGATCTTCACCTCGGCGTTCGCGGTGGTGGCGGACCTCTTCACGCCCGCCGAACGCGGCCGCTTCACCGGGCTCTTTGGCGCGGTGTTCGGCGTCTCGTCGCTCGTCGGCCCGCTGCTCGGAGGCTTCATCACCGATCAGTTCGGCTGGCACTGGGTCTTCTTCATCAACCTGCCGCTCGGGGCGATCGCGCTCGCGTTCATCATCCTCCGAATGCCGCCGCTCAAGTCGACGGGCCCGCGTGCGTCGGTGGACGTGATGGGGGCGTTCCTGCTCGCGGTGGGCGTCATTCCGCTCCTCATCGGTGCGTCGCTCGGACGCGCCGTCTTGAGAGAGGGCGACACCGGCTATCTGTGGACGTCACCGCCGATGCTCGCGCTCGGGCTCGTCGCGGTGGTGGGCTGCGTCGGCTTCGTCGCCTGGGAGCTCAAGGTGAAGGACCCGCTGGTCGATCTCTCGCTCTTCAAGATCCCCGCGGCGAAGTGGGGCGTGCTGTCGATGGTGGTGCTGGGCGCGGCGTTCCTCACCCCGATGGTGTTCTTGCCGCTCTTCATGGTGAACGTGGTGGGTGTCACCGCCACGCAGTCGGGGCTCACCATCAGCCCGCTGGTGATGGGCATCGTCGCCGGCAACGTGCTCTCGGGGCAGCTCGCCTCGCGGGTCGGCAAGTACAAGCCGTTCATGCTCATCGCCCTCGTCATCCTCACGATTGGGTTCCTGGTGATGGGCTTCACGCTCTCGGCGACGTCGACGCAGCGAGAGGTCACCTTGAAGATGATCATGCTCGGGCTCGGGCTCGGGCCGTCGATTCCGCTCTACACGCTCGCGATCCAGAACGCGGTGCCGCAGCGGCAGATGGGCGTGGCGACCTCGATGACGACGTTCTTCCGATCGATGGGCTCGACCATCGGCGTGGCGATCGTCGGCTCCATCTTCGCGACCACCTTGTCCGACGCGATGACGAGGAAGCTGGCGCGCGCGACCGAAGGCCTGCCGCCGGCGCTGGTGCAGAGCTTCGCCAAGCGCTCGGGCGGACCGGGCGGCAGCGAGGGTGAGGCGCGAATGATGTTCGACGCCGACGCCGCCAAGCAGCGGGCGACGGACGGCCTCGAGGGTGCACGCCGGCTCGCGCTCAAGGCGCTCGACGGTGACGCGCTGGCGGTGATGGCGGTGAAGTCGAGCCCGCTCGCGGACGAAGCGCTCAAGGCGGCGGTGGCCGGCGGTGGCCCCGCGGCGCAAGCGAAGGCCCGGGCTGCCGAACAGTGGCTCCGGGTGCAGGAGGCGGCGCAAGACGCGAACCGCTGGACCGCGCTCTTGGAGTCGAAGGAGTTGCCACCGGTGGTGAGGCGCGCCGCCCTCGACGTGTCGCCTTCGGTGCTGAAGGACGGGGCTGGCCCCGCGCTCGCGTTGCGCCCGGTGAAGGAAGTCATCGACGCCGAGGCGGAGCGGCTGGGGGCGCTCGCGCTCGAGCAGGCGCGGACGAAGGTGGAGATGCGGCTGGCGGTCGAGCGGCCGAAGGTGCTGGCGGCCATCGACGCAGTGGGGCTCGCGATGAAGGAGTCGTTCACCGAGTCGATCAGCGCCATCTACCGGCTCGCCGCCGTGCTGGCGGTGTTGGCGTTCCTCCTCACCTTGAAGATTCCCCAGCTCCCGTTGCGCGGACGCTTCGAACCGGCGCCCCCCGCGGAGTGAACCGCACGGTGACTATCGGGAAAGCCAGCTGACGATCTTGTCGGTGTGCGCCTGCTTCTCGAGGACGGTCGTGATGAAGGTCTCGAAGTCGACGGTCTTGGTCGAGCCCCAATCGGCGCCGTAGTCGTCGCCGAGGCCGATCTTCGGGTTGCCGGGCTGGTCGATGAGGGCGGCGCCGATGACGGAGTACCCGTTGTGCCGATCGACGACGCGCAGCGACTTGTGGAAGGAGAGCTGGGGATAGGACTTGCGGCCGAACTCCTGCGTGTCGTCGTCGCTCATGTGGTCGAACCACAGCTGGTCCTCGTAGGTGCTGAGGAACAGCTCGTCGATGGGGGGAATGTCGAGGCCCCAGGTCACCTGGTAGTTCTCCTGAAAGCGAGAGATCGCCCGCTCGTCGTACTTCTTCAGCGGAACGAACGAGTCGTCGAAGTTCTCTTCCTCGCGGTCCTGCGCGTAGAGCTGGAGCCCGTTGGTCTGGCGAAAGAAGGTGGCGATCGACGGGTGAAGCGGAGCGCCGATCGCCTGTTCGACCTTGCGCAAGGTGCGTTCGGGCGCCGGGTCGTGGGTGAAGTACGCGAGCAGCTGGGCGCGCTCGTTGGCCTTCAGCTTCTCGACGAGGGCGTCGAACTTCGCCAC
Organism: Myxococcota bacterium; assembly: GCA_052034585.1. Lineage (GTDB taxonomy): Bacteria > Myxococcota > Myxococcia > Myxococcales > Myxococcaceae > Xiheimicrobium. The sequence goes on along the minus strand of JBPOIJ010000061.1, from coordinate 666 downwards.
CACCCCGACGAGCGGACCAGTGAGGAGCGGCTTGAGGGCCTCGCGCTCGTGGGCTCGAAGCGCAGGGTCGGCCTTCTTCCCCAGCTTGAACTGGAGGGCGATGACCTGCCCGCGTGGGTCTCCTCGTTCTTGGAGCTGGTCGGCGTAGACCTGCCACTGGGCGGCGGGCGCGTCGTGCGCTGGCGTCTCGTCGGACGCGGCCTTCGCGGCGCTCAACCCGCTCTGGAGCTGATCCTCGGTGAGCAAGGCCACGCCGAGCTTCTGGGCCGCAGCCAGCTTCGAGCCCGCGTCCGCTCCCACGACGAGGTAGTCCGTCTTCGCGGTGACGCTGCCGCCGAGGGTGGCGCCGGCGTCGACGACGCGCTGCTCGAGCTGCTTGCGAGGTTGGGAGAACGTGCCGGTGACGACGACGATCTTGCCCTTGAGCTCGAGCGCCTTCCCGGACGGCACCGGCTTCTTCGCCTGCGCGGCGGCGACCACCTTGGCGGCAGAGGGCGCGGGCTTCGACGCGGTCGAGGCGCGCTTCTCCTGGTAGCCCTTCTTGGTCTTCTCGGCGATGAGCTTGAGGTACAGCTTCTGGGCTCCGTCAGCGTCGCCCTCGTCCTTGATGGTGGTCTGGCCCGAGGCGCCGATCTTCCCGTAACGAGTCTTCACCACGCTCCCTTC
>JBPOIJ010000015.1:0-141439 GCA_052034585.1 Myxococcota bacterium | reverse complement strand
ATCTCCATGCCGGGCGTCTTGTTCGCCACCAGCAGGTTCTTGGGGATCTTGTCCTTCACGTTCCCGAGGCCGGTCTCTTCGACCGCCATGCGGGAGATCTCTTCGGCGAGGCGGCGCGAGACGTCGCGAATGGCCTCGATCACCTTCTCTCGGGTCTCCACCGGCAGGCGGACCCATTCCTGCTGCGCGCGCGTAGCGGCGGCGCCGGCCGAGTCGAAGTCGTCGAAGATGCCCGGCCGCTTGCTGATGATCGCCGGAGCGACGCTGCCGCGCGCAGGGGAGGGCGTCTTGGCGAGCTCGGGTGAGAGCCGGCGCACCACCTGCTCGACGATCGCGTTGAGTTGAGCCTCGTTCATCGCAGCACCTCGAGCTTCTTGGGCGTTCCGTTGGGCGCTTCGCCGTAGACGTGCGCGTTCTGCGCTTTCGGCTCGTAGACGATCAGCACCCGGTGACAGCCCGAGTCGGAGATCGCTCGCTCAGCCGCCGCCTGCGCCCGATCCTCGAGGGTGAGCGATCTGGGCCGGGCCGGTCTTTCGAGGCGCGCGCTCACTTTTGGTAGGTCAGCTTTCCGCCGACCTCGAGCTGATCGACGATCGCCATGATCACCGCGTCGACCGGTCGATCCTTCGTCATCTCGGTCTGGCGGGCAGACGACCCCGAGGCATAGAGCACCACCTCGCCGACGCCGGCGCCGACGGCGTCAACCGCCACCACGAGCGTGGAGGTCGGCTTTCCCTCGGTGTCGAGACCGCGCACGACGAGAAACTTCGAGCCGTCGAGCGTCGGCTCCTTGCGGGTGGACACCACGGTGCCCACCACCTTGCCGAGCAACATGGGGCGAGCCTTTCGTTACTTCTGGCCCGACTCGGCCTTCGCTTGCTCGATGCGACCCAAGGGCAGGACGAGGTCGATGTTGGTGTGCGGGCGAGGAATGACGTGGGTGGACACGAGCTCACCGACGCGCTCGGCACCGCGGGCGCCGGCCTCGATCGCCGCCTTCACCGCAGCGACGTCGCCACGCACCACCATGGTGACGTACCCGCCACCGATCTTCTCGTAGCCCACCAGCTCGACCTTCGCGGCCTTCACGGCGGCGTCGGCGGCTTCCACCATGCCCACGAAGCCCTTGGTCTCGATCATTCCCAGTGCGTCAGCCATGTGCGTTCAACTCCTTGAAACGAAGTGCGGCGGTGAAAAGCAGGGACAGCTTACTTGTCCTTGAAGGCGGGCGGCTCCTTGCCCGAGATGGACTGAATGGCGGCGATGGCGGCCTGCGCGGCGGAGTCGATCTCCGACTCGCTGCCCGCGAGATACAAGCGACCGAACGCGCCGAACGTCATCACGTCGACGAGCTTCACGTTGGCGGCCTTCTCGGCCTCGTTGGCGGCGAAGGCGGCGTAGGCGGCTGGCTCGCACTCGAGGATGAAGAGCGACTGGCCCGGCTCGATCATCGACCCGAAGCGGATCTTGTCGAGGATCATCGCGTGCATCGGCTCGATGGCGCGAATGATCGTGTTGGAGACGATGCGCGGCTTCAGGCGATCGGACTCGCCGACGCCCATGTGCTTGAGCACGGCTTCACCGGCGCTGCGCACCTCGCCCTTGTCGTCCGAGTGGAGCTCGAGCATGCCGTAGGCGCGCTCGACGACGAGGGTGGCGGGCTGCACCGAGGTGGCCTTGAGGGCCACGTCCATCAGCCGGTGAATCGCCATGCCCGGCGCGATCTCCATGAAGAGCGACGCGACGTACGGCGTGGGGAAGTAACCGCGGCAGGTGGTGCAGATGTGCGCGGCGAGCTGCGGTTGCAGCGAATCGAGGAAGACGTAGGCACGAAGCGAGGTCGACAATGCCCCTCCGAGCGATCGACGAGAACGAGCGCGGTTTGTAGGAGACGCGTCCCAGGATGACAAGCGTTCGTTGCCGTGAGAAGCGCCGGCCTGAGATGGACGAGCGGCGCGCATGAAGACCCCCTCGATTCTGCTGGCGTCTGCGCTCCTTCTTGGGCTGTCGATCGTCTGGAACCGGCCAGGGCCGACGCTGCTCATCGGCGGTGACGCTGGCTGTTACGCGCGGGTGGGGCGCGAGCTGGCGGAACGGCCGCTGACGCAGTGGCTCGAGCTGACGCTGGGGCACGAGCCGTTCCTCGAGCACCCGCCGCTGGGGCTGTGGATGCACGGGCTCGTGGTGCGGCTCTTCGGCGTCTCGCCCGAGGCGCAGGTGTGGCTGGCCCGGCTGTACGCATGGCTCACCTTGCTCGTGCTCGGGATGATGGGCCGCACGCTCGGAGGGGCGCGGGGGGCACAGCTCGCCGCCGCCTTCGTCCTCGGCGCCCTCACGCTTCCTGGGTTTCTCTACGAATCGCAGGTCGCGATGTTGGAAGCGCCGCTGACGCTCGCGCTCGCGCTCGGGCTCTTGGCGATCGCGCGAATGGTGACGGCCGATCGCGCTCGACGAAGTGATCTGATCCTCTTCGCGGTCGCGACCTGCGGAGGCTTCTGGGTGAAAGGCCCTCCGGTGCTCGTGTTGTTCGGAGTGGTCGCCATCGCGACGATCGCGCGTCGCGTCTCGTGGAAGGCCGCCCTCGCCTCGATCGGCGCCGCCGTGCTCCTCACCGGCGTCACCGTCGCGATCTTCGAGGGTCTCCGGGCGGCCGCCGGGCTCGGCCCGTTCTTCTCGACCTACCTCGGCCATCAGGTGTTCCCGTCGATCAACGAAGGGCGACACAACCCCGATCCCAACCCGTTCTTCTACGTGGGCCCGACGCTGCGCTGGTACGGCCCCGCCGTTGGCGCGCTGGTGCTCGGAGTGATCGCGGTGCTCGCGCGCGCGCTGCCCTTCGTGAAGGAGCGCTTCGTTCCGATGGCCTTCCTCCTCGGAGCCTCGCTCTGGCTCGGTGTGCTGGTGGGCTTCTCGATCCCCGCGCAGAAGTACCAGTGGTACGTGCACCCCGGGCTGGTCGGCGCGGCGCTGATGGTGGGCTCGCTGATCGCGCTCCTGCCGCCGTTCCTCGAGCGCCCGCTCACGATCGGGTGTTTCGTCGCGGCGGCGCTCTGGCCCTTCATTCGTCTGGTGCCGTGGGAGCAGCGGCTGTCCGGCACCCAGCGTCAAACGGCGGTGCTCCAGGCCGCAGTCGGTCCCCGGCGCGGTGACGCGATCGCCGACTGCTCCTCGATGGATGGTTGGGTGTCCGGCCACCTGATCGGCTTCTTGTGGGACGCGCGGCGGGTCGACTGCACCGAGCCCGCGAGCTGGCGCTTCGATGGCGCAGCGTTGGGTGCAAGCCCTCCTTGACGGCGATGGAGCAGCGAGGTCGCAGGTGGCCTGGCGACTGGTCACTTCGGCTTACGGTTCCAGTGAGTCCCGGGGGATAGCGGGGACTCCTGGCCGGTACGCCGACTGCAATTCGGCTCCTCGTCCCATTCTCTCGGAGCCCACCCATGAAGATCTCGACCTCGATCAAGCAGCTCGCCCGCGCCGTGGTGCAGTCCGTCGTTCCGCAGCAGCAGCAGCAGCCGGAGAAGGTCCGCGCCGAGCTCGCTCGTGACGCCTTCGAGGCGGCGACGCCGACGCCTCCGAGCCGCGCGAAAGCGCTCGAGGCCGACCGCGCGTTCGTCACCGATCTCTACAAGAAGATGTTGGGTCGCGAGCCCGACGCCGAAGGCATGGCGAACCACCTCGCCGGCTTGAAGAACGGCATGCTCCGCGACGAGATCGTCGACGTCTTCCGTCGCAGCCCCGAGTTCCAGGCGCTCCAGGCCGCCGCGCAGAGCCCTGCGGTCACGGGGGCTCCGACGGGCTCGGTCGACGCCGCCGGCTCGGTCAGCCCCGCAGGCCCCGGGCCCACCTTCGGAGCCAAGGTGAGCTTCACCGGCTTCGACGACGGCAAGCTCGCCGCGCCGCTGAAGCGCGATGGAGCGGGGGTCGCCCAGTCCGCCAAGTACACCTTCGCCAAGCTCGCCCAGGCCTCGGGCACGATGCCGCGCACCAAGGCCGAGGCCGAGGCCTGGTTCAACCACTACATCAAGCCCGGCATGGAGAAGGAGGGCTTCCAGATCGACTGGGTGAAGGGCGACAAGGCCTTCATCCGCACCCGCGAGAACCCGGCCGGCGAAGCGGTCGACTTCGTGCGCGGCGCCGACTCGAACGATCCCAACTACACCGCGCTCGCCTGGCAGCCCGAGGGTGGCGGGGGCAGCGTGGGTGGCAGTGGATCGGTCGTGGGCTCGGGCGCCGTCGGAGGATCAGGCGTCGCCGATCGCGACTTCGTGCTGGCGATCTTGTCGAAGTACGCGGCGACGAACGAGGGCATCCAGCGCGCGGTCGAGGAACTCCGCCGCCAGCCCGGCTACGAGCACGTGACGATCCTCCAGCACCCACTGCGCCTCGACAAGCTCGACTTCGGCGGCGGGCACGTCGTCGACGTGGTGGTCGGCGCGGGTGGCCCGAACCCCTCGTGGGGGTGGATGCCCGAGTAAGTCGGTCGGCCGTTGGCTGATCGCCAAGGGCGGCAAGGCCCTCGCTCCGGGGACCCTCGCTGTGGCAAACCGGCGGCGACATGGCCCGCCCCAAGCCCAAGGTGATCATCCGCCACTGCGACGCCTACGACCCCGAGCGGATCCGCTCCATCGTCCGCGAGGGGCTCGAGACGCTCGGGCTGCGTCCTCATGGGCGAACGCTGGTGAAGCCGAACCTCGTCGCCGCAGGCCCGCTCTTCCCGCACGCGCACACCCGCCCGGAGTTCGTTCGCGGGCTCCTCCTCGCCCTTCGCGATCGCGCCGCCCCGACCCTCAGCGAGCTGGCAGTGGGCGAGCGCTGCGGCATCACCATTCCCACCCGGCTGGCGTTCTCCGAGTCGGGCGTCGGTGCGGTCTGTGACGAGCTGAAGGTCAAGCGCTACCACTTCGAAGAAGAGCCGCAGGTCGAGATCCCGCTCACCCACGAGGGCCGGCTCCGCGACTACGTCTTCACACCCGAGCCCGTCGCCAAGGCCGACTTCTTCGTCAACGCGCCCAAGTTCAAGGCGCACCCGTGGACGACCGTCACCTTCTCGATCAAGGCGTACATCGGCATTCAGGACGATCGGCACCGGCTCATCGATCACGATCACAAGCTGAACGAGAAGATTGCCGACCTTCAGTACGTGCTGCAGCCGCAGTTCATCTGCATCGACGCGATCACCGCGGGGCAGGGGAGAATGCTCACCCCAGAGCCCTTCACGATGAACCTGGTGATCATGGGCGACAACCAGGTCGCCTTCGACGCGGTCTGCTCGCGCATCATCGGCATCGATCCACTGACCGTCGATCACCTCCGCCTGGCGCACGAGCGGGGCTTCGGGCCGATCGCGATGGACGAGATCGAGCTGCTCGGTGACGTGTCGTTCGACGAGGCCTGGAAACGTGGCCGGACGTTCAAGAGCGGGCTGGTGCGCGTCGAGAAGTACTTCGAAGGAACGAACATCACCGCCTACGCGGGGCCTCCGCCGGGCGGCTCGCGGAGCGAGTACTGCTGGGGTGGCTGCCCCGGAGCGATCGAAGAGGCGATCGAGATCTTGCGCATCTACGACACGCACTGCGACGCACGCACGCGACGGCTCCACGTGGTGTTCGGTGCCTACGAAGGGCCGATCGACGCCAAGCCCGGAGAGAAGGTCGTCTTCGTCGGCGACTGCTCGAGCTGGAAGGGCAGCCTCGCTGGAGAGACGACCGAGATCGCCAGCACCTATCAGCCGCGCTCGACGAAGGATCCGCACGCGGCCGAGCACGAGGACATCTACGCGAAGATGGCGAAGGTGCTGTTGCTGCTCCGCTCCGCGAAGGGCAAGCCGTGGGTGCGCTTCGGCGGGTGCCCGGTGAGCGTGGCCGAGCAGGTGCTCTTCCTCACCTACCTCTCGAAGTTGAAGAACCCGTACTTCGACACCACCAACGCGATCTCGTTCAACAAGGCGTACCTGGCGTGGAAGGCGTCGGTCGCGGCGAAGCGGCTGCGGGGCATTCCCTACCAGCGAAATGGGGTGACGGCAGAGCGAGGCGAGGCGCGGCCGGGCTCCAAGCAGCCGCTCGAGGACTCCTGAGTGAGGTCCCTCGTCGCCGCGGCCCTCGTCTTTCTCTCCGCCTGTCGGTGCAACGGACCCAGCGTCGGTGGCACCGGAGAAGGCGGGCTCCGGGTGAGGCCGAGCGCGCTCGACTTCGGAGAGGTGTGGCGCGGCTCGAGCAAGCGCCTCTCCGTCAGCCTCGCGAACTCCGAGCGAGCTTCGGTGCCGATCGAACTCGAGCTCGCACCGCCCTTCACCACCGCGACCGCTTCGTTCACGCTGGGAGGCGGCGAGGAGACGCCGCTCGAGATCGGCTTCACGCCCACTGCCGAAGGGCCCGTCGAGGCCGAGCTGTCGATTCGTCATCCGCTGGGTGTCGAGCGGGTCACGCTCTCGGGAAAAGGCATCGCTCCGCCGCCGTGTGAGCCGTCGCTGTGCAGGAGCGCGCGCCTGGATCCAGAGACCGGCCAGTGCGTGCAGCTCGCGATCCCCGATGACACGACCTGCGCGACGAGCTGCCTGATCGACGGCCGGTGTCAGGGCGGGAGCTGCGTCGGTACCCCTCGGAGCTGTGACGATCACGACCCCTGCACGCTCGATCTCTGCGACACCGTCGAGGGCTGCCGGCACGAAGCCGTGCAGTGTGCTCCGAGCGGGCCGTGCTCGAGCCCAGCGTGTGCTCCAGATGCAGGCTGCGTCGAGGCGCCCGTGCCCGATGGGACGGCCTGCGGCCCTGCGGACTGCTCGGAGGCGAACGTGTGCATCGGCGGAGCGTGCGTGAAGCGCCAGGTCCCCGAGGGAGCGCCCTGCGGAGTCGAGAGCCTCTGCCAGTCGCGCGGGCGGTGCGTGAGCGGCCGGTGCGATCAGCCCGACGCCTCCGTGCTGCTTCCGGAGTGGGCCTATGAGCCGAGCGTGTCGGGGATCGATCTCGTCGGTCTCGTCGCCGACGGTCGCGGCGACTTCTTCACCGTCGAGTGCCAGCCCTTCGGCTTGGGCACCTTCACGGTGCGCTGCAGCCTGGTGTCCTTCTCACCCACGGGACAGGAGCGGTGGCGTACGCCCTTTCCCCGCAACCTCTACGTCGGCACCGGTGCGCTCACTGACTCGCTCACCGTCGCCGAGGAGTCGGTGATCTCGTGGGTCGAGCGCAGCTTCGTCTCGGCCTTCGACGTGACGACTGGCGCCCATCGGTGGACGACGAACCTCGCGACCAATGGCGCGTTCCCGAGCGGAGTGGGCTGGGTTCGAATGCGCGCGCTATCGGCCGATGGCGCGGGGCGTCTCTCGATCGCGGCCGAGGGCTACTCGCCGAATGGAGGCGTGTTCTCGAGCGCCTACGTCGAGCTCGACGCAGTGACTGGTGCGCTGCTGAGGACGCACCCGCTCCCGCACGAGGGCTTCTCGTTGCTCCAAGATCGCCGGGCCGTCACCTCGGTCGCGCACGCGCTCCAACCGGCCGGCGCGCAGTTGCGAGAAGCGGTGAGCACCTTCGATCAGGGAGGCCAGCTCCGGTGGCAGCGCGTGGTTCCGATCAGCAACCTCCGCGTTCGAACGCTGAGCGCGACCCACCAAGGGCTCCTGGCGGTGACTCAGCTCGATCAGCTCGAGCTTCTCGACGCGAGCAATGGGGCGCTCACCCGGCAGGTTCGCCTGCCCGGTAACGCGTTTGGGGCCCCGGTGTGGAGCGACCGACGGTTCTTCTCCTTCCTCCAGGTGTGCCTGCGGTCGCCCTGTCGCTCGTTTCCCGAGTTCGACTATCAGCTGCTCGCGCTCGATGTCCGCACGGCGAGCTCGGCAGGGGCGTTTCTGCCTCCGCTCAACGATCTCTCGTCACCGTGGCTCACTCAGCGAGGCACGCCCCTCTTCACGGTCTGGACGCGGGCGGGCTGGGCCGAGCTCTTCGAGTTCGACGAAGCTGCGTCGCTGGTGATGCGGTGCCCACTGCCACGGTTCGTGGGGGCGCTGGGGAGTGGGCCGGTGCTGACGGACGGGCGGTACGGGATCCTCACCCGGCGTGACTCCTCTGGAGGTGGGCGCATCAGCGTCTGGGCGCTTCCGGGCTATCGGCCAGCCGCGAGCGGGTGGATCTCGGGCGGTGGGGGACCCGGCCACGACGGGCGCGCGCGCTGACGCATTCGCCTGGAAGGGTGGAGCAGCCGATCGGAAGCCCAGCCCTCAGGCGTGCCGTTCCACGCGAACGGCTGATGGCGGGTGCCGCGCTCGATCGGCGATGGCCGTCTTCTTCGTTGTCTGCGACTCCTTGCCTGTCGCTGTGTCGTTCGACGTGTCTCGACTCCGTGTGCGCCCGAGCCACACCCACGCCAGACGTTCGCTCGTCACCCACGCTTCCTCAGTTGCTCGGCGACGACTGGTGACCTCGGCCAGAGCGAGAAGAGAAGCACCGGCGCGAAGGCGACGAGCTCGACGACGATCACCAGCAGGCCGCACCTCGAGAGCATGCCCGCGCCGATCGGCGCGACGGGAATGGGTTGCACCGGCCAGAAGAACCGCTCCGACGAGACCGGGAAGAAGATCGCGCAGCCCAGGCCGCCGTCGGTGAGCATGTCGAGCAACGGGTGAGAGAGCACCACCACGAAGACGAGCGCGGCCGCCCGCCACTGCCGGAGCACCAACGGCACCACCGCGCACAGCGCAGCGAAGGCGATCGAGTGGGTCGCGCCCCGATGGCCGAACGGCGCCTCGTAGGGAATGCGGAGGACGAACGCGATCACGTCGGCGTCGGGCAACATGGAGAGCGCCGAGAAGGCCAGCATCGCCTTCACCGAGCGCTCCTTGGCGAAGCCGCGGCCAGCAGCGAGCCCCAGGGCGATGTGTCCGAAGCTGGCCAGGACGGGCTCCCAGAAACGAAAACGGGCGCCAGCTCGAGAAGAACCGGCGCCCGCGAGACGACGGCCTCGAGCCGTTACTGGCTGAAGCCCTCGAGCATGTAGTGCGCCTCGATGCGCTTGAGCGCGAGCACCATGGCGGCGCACCGGGTGTCGACCTGCTTGCCGATGCAGTACGCGCGGCTGTCGTGCATGTCGCTCTTGCGCGGGTTGTTGCGCGCGATGTCACGAATGATCCGGTAGTTCTTCTTGAGCGCGAGCTCGAGCTTGGAGTCGACTTCCTTCTCGGTCCACGACTCCATGCGCTTGTTCTGGATCCACTCGTAGTAGCTGACCGTCACGCCGCCTGCGTTGCAGATGATGTCGGGGATGAGATCGATCTTCCGCTTCTCGAGCACTCGATCGGCGTCGGGCGTCGTCGGGCCGTTGGCGCCTTCGGCCACCAGCTTGACGTTCAGCTTCTCGGCGATGTCGGCGGTGATCTCGCCACCGAGCGCGGCCGGCATCGCGATGTCGGCCTTCACCTGCCAGAAGTCGGCCTTGCTGATCGCCTGCGCACCAGGGAACCCGAGCACCGAGCGCTTCAGGTTCTTCGGGTTCTCGTTCACGTACCGCATCAGCTCGCCCGCATCGATGCCGTCGGGGTTGTAGACGGTGCCGTCGGCGTCGTTCACCGCGAGCAGCTTGGCGCCCATGTTCTGGAGGATCAGCGAGCCCCAGCTGCCCACGTTGCCGAAGCCCTGCACGATGAAGGTCTTGCCCTTCACCGACTCGCCGCGATCGGCGTAGTAGTCCTCGATGGTGTAGGCGACGCCCTGGCCGGTCGCCTTGGTGCGGCCCTCGGAGCCGCCGATGCGCACGTCCTTGCCGGTGATGACGCCGCGCTGGTTGTGCCGCTCGCGCTCGCCGTCGGAGAACTGGCGGAGGAAGAGCGCCATGATCTCCGAGTTGGTGCCGACGTCGGGCGCGGGAATGTCGATGTTCGGGCCGACGAGCTGCTTGAGCTTGTACATGAAGCGAAGCGAGATGGCCTGGAGCTCTTCCTTGCCGAGCTGCCGCGGGTCGAGCTGGATGCCGCCCTTGCCACCACCGAACGGAACGTCGGCGATCGCCGTCTTCCACGTCATCTCCGCCGCGAGCGCCTTGAAGAGGTCGAGCGAGACTTCGCGGTGGTACCGAATGCCGCCCTTGTACGGGCCGCGCGCCTGGTTGTGCTGCACCCGGTACGCCTTGAACCGCTGAATGTCGCCGGGCACCAGCTGGTAGACGGTGCCGTCTTCGAGGCGCAGATGCCCGCCGCGAATGTTCACGTCGCTGCCGAGCAGGGCCTTGCCGTTCAAGATGATCTTCCCGTCGGCGAGCCGCTCCAGGCCGTGGCTGTCGCGCACCTTGGTGACCTGCAGATCGGTGAAGCTCTTCGCCGCGTCGGGCGCCACGGGCACGAGCCGATCCTTCAGCTTGGTGGTGACGTAGAAGATGTGCTCGTAGTCGGGCTCCTCCAGCTCGAGGCGGACGCGGCGATCGAGCCCCATCGCATCGGCGGCGCGATGAAAGATCTCCATCGCCTCGGTGTAGACGGTCTTGCGCTGCTGACCGGCGTTCGGGACCCGCATGAAGTTCTCTTCGGACATGTCCTCGTTGCTCCTTGAAATGCCGCGTTCACGAGCGGCGAAAGCGCGGGCACCGTAGGGCTGCCGTTCCGAGCCGGGTAGAAAAAAGAACCGCCACGCCGCGTCAGTGCGAAAGCTTCTCGACGGAGAAGATCGTCTTTGGGATTTGGAAAAGAAAAACCCCGGACTCCGAGGAGAAGTCCGGGGTGAGAGCCGACGCCCGGGCTTGAACCGGGGACCTACTGATTACGAATCAGTTGCTCTACCGCTGAGCTACGTCGGCAAGGCGCGGTCGAAGTACCACAAACCGCCTCGACGTCAACGCCTCGCGTTTGCTGACGGCCGGCGCCGCTCAGCGCGCGCGGTTGCGGACGATGGCGGTCCGGGTCGCGTCGGCACCCGTCGAGAAGGTGATCGCCACGTCGAGATCACCGTCGGCGTCGACGTCGCCGGTGGCGATCGTGAGCCGGGTTCCTGCGCCGATGGCCTGCTTGAACTCGGAGAAGGCCCAGCCGCTCCGGTTGCGGCGCACCACGACGTCGTCGGCCGCGGTGAAGAAGACGTCGGCGAGCCCATCGAGATCGAAGTCCGCGAGCTGCACGACCGACGCGCGTGGCGCCGCGAAGACGGCCTTCTCGGCGAAGCCGGTGCCGGAGTTCTCGTAGAGCTTGACGTTCGCGCCCTCGATGGCGGCGAGATCGGCGTCCTGATCGCCGTCGAGATCGGCCACCGCGAAGCGGGCGGGCAGGGTGCCCAGGAAGAGGGTGGCGCCTGGGGCGAACTGCGGCCCTGGGAAGACGGTCAGCGCGCTGCCCGCCGAGTCGACCGCCAGCAGATCGCCCAGGCCATCGCGGGTGAAGTCGCCGACCGCCAGCACGCCGGCGTCGCCCACCGAGACGCGCCTGACGCCGTTCGTCTCGAGGGTGAAGGCGCTCCCACAGCCGAAGGCGACCGCGAGATCCCGCCGGCCGCCCGCGTTCACCACCCCGATCAGCTCCGCGCCGAGACAGCCGCCGTCGAGCTCGCGCAGCGCGTAGGTCGTCGGGCCCGTCGACAGGTATGCGTCGAACGCGCCGTCGTCGTTCACCGTCGCCACGTCGAGCGCGCCGTCGGCGTTCAAGTCGCCCGTGGTGCAGAGCACCGGCGTTCGTTGGAACGACAGCTTTCGACTCGTCGAACCCGAGAAGCCCTGCACGGTGTTCCAGGCGAAGAGCTCGACCCGGTTCCGGCTCGGCACCGCCATCACCAGATCGGGCACGCCGGCGGGCGAGAGATCGGCGATCACCGCGGGGCCTCCGTTCGCCGTCGTCAGCTCGGGTGCGGCCTCGAAGGCCTGGGTGAGGCAGTTGCTGGTGTCGAGCTGGCAATCGGCGCCACAGCGGTTGCTCCCGTAGCTCGTGCAGATCGGCACTCCGATCGTCCCGTCGCAGGCCTCCCCAGTGTCCAGCGTGCCGTTGCCGCACTTCTTGGTGCAGAAGGTCTTGGCGAACGTGCAGTCGGCGGCGCAGACGAGCTGGCCGGCCTCGAAGCCGAGCGTCTGGCAGGTCTGCTCGGCGAGGTTGGAGCCATCGCACTCCTCGCCGTCGTCGATCACCGAGTCGCCGCACCTGGGCATGGGCGGCGGTGGATCGACCCGCTTGGTGTTGGGATCGCGGCAGGCGGAGCAGACGGCGACGAGAATGACGAGCGAGCGCACGCGCAGCGCACCCTACCATCACCACCCACTGGCTGAGCGCCCTCCAAACTTCCGACGATGTCGGTTGACGCTGCCCTCGAGGCCCGCTGGACTCGGCCTCCTCTCCGGGAGAGTCGAATGAAACCGATCGCCATCTGGCTGGCATTGCTGTCGCCATTCGTCGTGTCCGCGGAAGAGCCCTTCGTCCTCGGTGGTGACGCCAAGAAGGGCGAAGATCTGTACAAGATGCTCTGCATCCAGTGTCACGGCGAGAAGGGCCGTGGCGATGGGCCGGCGGCGACCGCTGCCTCGCTCACCCCGAAGCCCACCAACTTCGCCGATCCCGCCAACGCGTCGCGGCTCACCGACGAGTGGGTCTACCGCGTCATCAAGGACGGCGGGCCCAAGCACGGCAAGTCGGCCCTCATGGTGTCCTGGAGCGGGAGCCTCGACGATCAGCAGCTCCGACACGTCGCGGCCTTCGTGTTGCGGTTCAAGCGCGCTCCGCCTCCGAAGAAGTGAACTCTTCACCCCCCATCGCCCATGCTCTCCACTCCTTCGTGCCGCCTGCTCGCCGCGGGCCTGTGCTTGTCTGCCGGCCTCGTCGCCGCCGAGTCGCCCTCGCTCCACGAGGCGGCGATGATCGTCTTCAAGCCACTCCCCGAGCGCTTCGACTCGCCGGAGGCGCCGCTCCCTGGCCCTCGCGTCGATCTCGGCAAGCTCCTCTTCTTCGAGCGCCGCCTCTCCAAGAGCCACGAGCTCTCCTGCGCGAGCTGTCACGAGCTCGGCAAGTTCGGAGTCGACGGCCAGCGCACCAGCGCCGCGCCGCGCAAGGCCAAGACCCGACGAAATGCGCAGACGGTGTTCAACTCCGGCAACCACGTCGGCTTCTATTGGGACGGGCGGGCCAGCACCCTCGAGGAGCAAGCGAAGCTGGCGCTCACCGACCCGCTCGAGCTGGGTGGTGAGGCGGCGAGGCTGGTGAAGGTCCTCCGCGCGATCCCCGACTACCAAGGGCTCTTCGCCAAGGCCTTCCCCGACGACAAGGATCCGATCAGCCTCGACAACGCCGCCAGAGCGCTCGCCGCCTTCGAGCGCACCTTGGTGACGCCCAGCCGCTTCGACGCCTACCTCAAGGGAAAGGAAGCGGCGCTCACCGAACAGGAACGGCACGGGCTGATGACCTTCATGAGCCTCGGCTGCATGGTGTGCCACAAGGGCGAAGGCGTGGGCGGCGGCATGTACCAGTCGCTCGGCTTCGCGGTGAGCGTCCCGCCCGAGTTCCTCGTCGATCAAGGCCGTTTCGAGATCACCAAGAAGGAAGACGATCGCCACCGCTTCCGGGTGCCCTCGCTGCGGAACGTGGAGAAGACCGGGCCCTACCTGCACGACGGCTCGCTGGCGACGCTCGACGAGACCGTTCGCTTCATGGCGAAGTACCAGCTCGGCAAGGACATGACCGCCGAGGAGGTCGGCGCGGTGGTCGCCTTCCTCAAGACGCTCACTGGGGAGCTGCCGCAGCTCAAGGCCCCAGCTGCGCCCGTCGCAGGGAAGGACCTGCCCGCGCCCGAGCCGGGGTGAGTGGGCGCCGTGATGACGCTCGAGGCCGCAGTCGGTCGAGGCAAGCGCCGCCGCCATCGGGCATGATGGCCTCCATGGCCTCGCCCACGTGCCCCACCTGCGCCGCGCCGGTGTCGATCGACGCGACGAAGAAGCCGCCCACCTTTCCCTTCTGCTCCGAGCGGTGCCGCACCATCGATCTCGGGCGCTGGCTCAACGGCGAGTATCGAATCCCCGTTCGCCACGTCGACGAGGACGAAGACGGTGACGTTCGACCCGAGCCGCCGCCGCGATCGTTCGACGCATGAGCCTGTTCTTCACTGGCAGCGTCGCGCTCGCCTACACCGCCGGCGTCGTCGGCATCCACCGCTTCACCATGTTCCGGAGGCGGGCCAGCTGCGGCAACTACCCGGCCCTCGATTGGCTCGACTGGGACTCCTTGCTCTCCGGGCTCTGGCCGGCGGGTGAAACCGTGCCGCTCGACGTCACCTCGAAGGAGGGTGGGCCCGCGCCCTGCTGTCTGTCGGTGACGCCCGAGGGCAGAGCCGACGCCCGCGCGCTGTTGGTCGACCTGGTCGGTGGTGAGGCGATCGAGGCCCAGGCCTTCGAGGCGGCCCACTTCAGCGGTGGAGAAGCGCGGTGGTTGTCCGAGCTCTCGCGGATCCGAACCCAGCCGCTCGCCGTCCTCGACCGCTTGGGTGCCCAGCCTCCCGTCTCGGCCGCCGAGGCCTACCTCTTCGAGTGGCTCACCCAACGCCACCACGTCGGGCCGCTCTCGGTGGAGTGGCAGGTGTACGCCTCGAAGCGCCGGCTCGCGGTGGCCATCAAGCGCTTCGGCGATCTCCCTTCGTTGTACTTCGTGCGGGCCCGGGCGGCGTCGTTGCTGGGCTTCACCCAGTCGGTCGTCGACGATCTCGGCCGGGCCGTCTTCTTCTCCCGAGAGGCGCCGTTCTACCTCGAGGCGGTGCTCTCGATGCCCTTCGTCGCCGAGGTTCGCCCACCGCTCGCCAGGGCGTGCGAGGCCTCCGCCAAGCGCCGCGTCAACGCCGAGTGAAGATCGTTTGGAGGGGAGGCGGGTTTCGGCTCTGATGTCGCCAATGCCGGAGTCGCTGCTCGCCTGGTTCAACCGCTACATGGACGACCCGAAGAAGCTGGAGGCGCGGCTCGCTGGCCGGCCGGTGCTCCTCTACGAGCCTCCGGAGCTGCCCGAGCCCGAGCCGGGCGACGACGAGGACGACGACTTTCAGTTCCGCACCCAGTCCGGCGTGACGGTGCCGGTGATCGGCGGCGGCGAGCCGATCGCGGTGCTCGTCGAGAAGACGAAGGACAACGCCTTTCAGCGCCGCGTCACCATCGGGCGAACGTCGAACAACGACATCGTGCTCGAAGACGCCTCGGTTTCCCGGTTCCACGCCTGGCTCGAGTCCACCGATCGCCAGGGGTGGACGGTCGTCGACGCGGGCTCACGCAATGGGACGTACGTCTCGGGCAAGAAGCTGGTGGCGAAGGCCCCCTCGGCGCTGACGAGCGGCGCCAAGCTGAAGGTGGGCACCATCGAGCTCACCTTCCTGAGCGCGGAGGGCTTCGTGAAGCTCCTCAAGCAGAAGGCGACGGGCTGAACACCCCGGCTCGCGCGGCGGCTCCGATCACTCGAAGGCGAGCGCGCGCTCGAAGTCGGCCCGGTTCGACGCGGCCTCCAGCGCGGTCTCCTTGGTGACCTGCCCTCCCTTGAGGAGCGCCGCCAGGTGCATGTCGAAGCTCTGCGTCCCGAGGAGATCGTGGTTTCGCTCGAGGAAGTCGGTGATCTCGTGGGTGCGGTTCGGGTCCTTGATGAACTCCACCACCGACAGCGTCGACACCATGATCTCGGCCGCGACGGCGCGCCCCCGCCCGGAGGCGTGAGGGAGCAGCCGCTGTGACACCGTGCCGCGCAGGTTCTCGGCGAGCCGGTTGCGCACGCCAGTCTGACCCTCGGGCGGGAAGACGCCGATGATGCGGCCGATGGTGCGGTAGCAGTCCTGGGTGTGCACGGTGGAGAGCACGAGGTGGCCCGTCTCAGCGGCCTTCAGCGCGATCTCGATCGTCTCGGTGTCGCGCATCTCGCCGACGAGGATCACGTCGGGATCCTGGCGGAGCGCGGCGCGCAGGGCGGCGGCGAAGCTCGGGGTGTCGGGGCCGATCTCGCGCTGGGTCACCCGGCTGAAGTTGTCCTGGTGGACGAACTCGATCGGGTCCTCGATGGTGACGATGTGCTTTCGGTAGTGGGCGTTGATGTAGTTCACCATCGCCGCGAGGGTGGACGACTTGCCCGAGCCGGTGATGCCGGTGACGAGGATGAGGCCGCGCTCTTCTTGCGAGAGCTTCTCGAGCACCTTGGGCAGGCCGAGCTTGACGAAGTCGGGCACCGAGAGCGGAATCGAGCGCATCACCGCGCCGAGGTGACCCTTGTTGCGAAAGACGTTCGCGCGGAAGCGGCCGACGCCCTCGAGCGCGTAGCTGGTGTCGAAGTCCTGCAGATCGTCGATCGCGCCCTTGTAGCGGCTGTGCGCCAAGAGGTGCTTCACGATCCGGCCGGTGTCTTCGGGCTGGAGCGCCGGCACCTTCACCGGCAGCAGCTGGCCGTTCACCCGGAGCGCCGGGGCCGAGCCCACCTTGAAGTGCACGTCGCTGGCGCCGTTCTTCACCGCCGCGGTCAGGAATTGATTGAAGGTCGCGAGTTCCATCTGGCCGTCTCCAAGGGTGAGTCGCTCAGCGCACCGCCACCTGCATCGCCTGGGTCTTCGCCAACATGCCCGTCGTCCGGCGCAGTCGATCGGAGAGGGTGCGGCAGAACGAGCGGAAGACCTTCACCGCCAGCTTGTCGTCGCTCGCGAGCAGGGCCTCGAACCGATCGCGTGGCATCTTGAGCAGCCGGCAGCTCGTCGCGGTGGTGACCCGCGCGCTGGTGAGCAGATCGTCGATGAGCGACATCTCGCCGAAGAGATCGCCTTCCTTGAGCCGGCCGATCTCCTCGGCCTTGCTGTGCTGCCCGTCGCCGTCGGCGTCGCGGCTCACCGTCACCTCGCCCTTGGCGATCACGTAGAGCGCGTCACCCAGGGCGTTCTGCTCGATCACCAGGGTGTCGGGAGGGAGATCGACGTACTGGATGATGGAGCCCAGGCGGGTCGTCTCGTCGAAGGTGAGCCGCTGGAAGAGGTGGAGCTTCTGCAAGAGCTCCACGCCTTCGAATTCGCCAAAACCGGTGAGCTCGAGCTCCATCGCGCCTCCCTGGCCGACCGTGGTGGTCGGGGGGCCCAAGAGTCGCACTTGGCGCGCCGACACGGTACAGTTTCTGGTGTAAGGCCGGCCTGCGCTTCGAGGCCCTTTCGTGCTGCAACGACCCTGGTTCTTCCTTCTCACCCTGCTGGTGGCGTCTTCGTGCGGCCCGTCCGCGCTACGGAACCGCTGCGACAGCTGTCCCCAAGGGCAGGTGTGTGACTCCGAGAGCGGCGAGTGTGTCGACGCCCACTTGTCCGACGGGGGAGGGTGCACGACGAACGCGGCCTGCTCGGGCGCGACTCCGTTCTGTTCGAAGAGCGGCACCTGCGTGGCGTGCACGAGCAACGGCGATTGCCCCCAAGGCTCCTGCGACATGCAGGCGGGCCGGTGCGTGGCGGCGGCGGCCGAGAGCTGCGGGGCGCTCACCTCGTTGATCGACGTCTCCTCGGGCACCGTCACCCTGCGCGGGAGCACGGCCAAGTCGGTGCAGGACTCGCAGCTGTCGTGTGCCTTGCCCGGCTCGGTCGGGCCTGACGTCGTCTTCGGCTTCACCCTCGCCCAGCGGAGGCGGGTGACCGCCACCGTCAAGCCGCTCAGCACCTCTCCCGGGTTCCAGCCGATCGTCGGGGCTCGGACCGAGTGCGCGACCACCAGCGCCGAGATCGCCTGTGGCTACTTCGCGCCCGAGCGTGGCCAGGCCAGCTTCGTCGCCGAGGCAGGAGAGGGGCAGCTCTTCCTCTGGGTCGACAGCGAGACCGACGTCGGGGGCGAGTTCGAGCTCGAGGTCACCTTCGACGAGGCGCCCAGCGTCGACAGCTGCGCGGCGCCGGGCGTGCTGCGCGGGCAGGATCTGATCGAGCTCACCGGTGACACCCACGGGCTCGCCGACGATGGCGCCTCCAGCTGCGGTGGCATGGGCGCTCCGGACGCCGTCTATCGGCTCACCCTCGATCGCCCCCGCCGGATCAAGATCGAGGCGCTCGGGTTGGTCGGGTTCCGCCCCGTGCTCTCGGTGCGCCGCACCTGCACCGCCCTCAACAGCGAGGCCGCCTGCACCCTGGCGACCCCGAGCACCAACGTGGCGGTCGTCGAGATCCCCTCGGCCGAGGCAGGCGACTACTTCCTCGCGGTGGACGGCGCGTCTTCTGGCGCGACCGGCCGCTATCGCCTGAGGGTCGCCCTCGCCGAGCCCGTTCCGCCCCCCACCAACGAGTTCTGCAGCTCGGCGAGCGAGCTCATCACCATGAGCGGGATGACGAGCGTCTCGGTTCAGGGAGACACCACGGGCGCGAAGAGCGACGCGGTCGGCTGCGACGGCACCGGGCCCGATCTCGTCTACTCCCTCCAGCTCGCTCAGCCGTCGATGGTGCGGGTGCTGGTGACGCCGTTTGCCGGCTCTCGGCTCCAGCCCGTGCTCTACCTGCGCCGCGATCAAGCGTGCACCTCGCAGATCGTTCGCGACCAGCTCCACTGCGCTCCCGCGGGCCAGGCCGGGTTTCCGGCGCAGCTCGAGGTGCCCCGGCTCGAGACTGGCCGCTACTACCTCTTCGTCGACGGCAAGGCGGGCACCTCTGGGGCCTTCGATCTCCAGCTCGAGCTCGGTCCGCCGCCTTCGCCTCCGGGCAACGACGCGTGCAGCTCGGCGAGCCAGGTGTCTCTCGCTGGCGGGCCGGTCTTCCTCGGCATGGAGACCACCGTCGGAGCGCTCCCCGACGCCACGACGTGCGCCGACACCGCCGACTCTCCCGACGTCGCCTACGCCTTCACGCTCACCAGCCGGCAGTCGCTGTCGATCGACGCCCGGGCGCTCGCCGGCTCGAGGTTGTTGCCCGTCGTCACCCTCAAGCCAGCCGGGCTGTGCGCAGTGACGTCGCTGCTTCCGGTTGGCCGCTGCGCCTACTCCGATCTGCAGGTGCCCGATCGCGCGGTCGCGGTGGTGCCCTCGCTCGACCCAGGCACCTACTCGCTCTGGGTGTCGGGCGATCTCGCGACGCAGGGGCCGTTCTCGTTGCGGCTCCTGCCCGGCCCGCCCCTCACCGCGCCGAGCAACGACGCCTGCATCACCTCGGCGATGGCGTACCTCCAGCTGGGCTCGAACGCGACCGGTGACACCCGGGCGGCGAACGACACCACTGAGGGGAACTGCGGCTTCCCGCTCGGCGCCAACGGCGAGGCCGGCGGAGACGTGGCCTACTCGTTCCAGATCGCCGCGCCCACTCCGACCGTCACCATCACCGTCACCCCCGACGCCGTGGGCGGCGTGTTGATGCGCCCCGTCGTCTACGTGCGGGGAGGGCCTCAAGTGACGAACTGCACCTCGGCCGGTCAGAACCTGGGCTGCCAGGCCGCGCCTGACTTCGGAGCGCCGGTGAGCGTCACTCTGACGAACGTGCAGCCGGGCACCTACACCGTGTGGGTCGACGGCGCCGGGCTCTCGGCAGGCAGCTTCTCGCTCGCGATTCACTGAGCCCGCCGGAGCCGGCGTCACTTCAAGCGGAAGACGCCCACCTGTGCGCGCTCGAAGCCGCAGGCCTTGAAGAACGCTTCGACCTCGTCGGTGACGCCGTGGAAGGTCTCGACCTCGAGGCGCTTGACGCCCAGCACCTTCGCCCGCTCGACCGCCCGCTTGAGCAGCTCCCGGCCGACGCCGCGCCGCATCCACCCCTTGGCGACCCCCAGCTCGTCGATCGTCGCCGCCCGCCCTCCGACCCGGAGGAGGGGGCGATGCGAGAGGCTCACCACACCCACCACCTTGTCGAGCGAGTCGGCCGCGACGAGGATCTCCATCTCGGGGTGGCTGATGATCCAGGTGAAGGTCTGCGCATCGGAGCTCGCGCCCGCGTCGTTCAAGATCGAGACGATGCCCTGGGCGTCGCCGCGCCGGGCCGGACGGATCTTGAAGGGCTGCGCCTTGGGATCGGCCACTGGGCCTCCAGTCTAGGCATGCCTTCGCGCTTTTCCAGAATCGCGCCCGTCATCACCTCGTCAGGCGGCTACACGTCGACGAGGAAGACCTGCACGGCCTGGTCGATCAGCTCCCGGGACAGCGAGGGCGCCACCCCTCGGTACCGGGCTGCGTCGCGCACCAGCTGCACGAGATCGCGCGGGTGGCACGAGCGCAGCTCGAGGCTCCGGGGCTTGTAGACGTGATCGAAGAGGTAGGTGACGGCCTGCTCGACGAAGGGCACGCCCGAGGCCTCGCAGACCCGCTTGAAGATCGCCCGGTACTGCAGCTCGTCGGGGTTGCCGACCTCGATCTTGTACTTGATGCGCCGGAGGAAGGCCTCGTCGACCAGCTCCTTGGGATCGAGGTTGGTGGAGAAGACGACGAGCTGATCGAAGGGGATCTCGAACTTCTTGCCGGTGTGGAGGGTGAGGAAGTCGACGCGCTTCTCGAGGGGAACGATCCACCGGTTGAGGAGATCGGTCGGGTGCACCTTCTGGCGCCCGAAGTCGTCGATCAGCAGCATGCCGCCGTTGGCCTTCACCTGGAACGGCGCCTCGTAGAAGCGCGCGGTCTCCGAGTAGATGAGATCGAGGGTCTCGAGGGTGAGCTCGCCGCCGACGATCACCGAGGGCCTCCGGCAGACTTGCCAGCGGTGATCCATCTCGAAGGTCTGGCGCCGCCCGTCCTTGTCGCGACCCAGCTCGAGCGGAATCGGGTGGTGCACCAGCCGATCGAACACCTTCACGATCTGCCCATCGATCTCGATGCAGGCGGGAATGAAGGCCTCTCCGCCGAACATCGCGCTGACGGCCTCGGCGAGCGACGTCTTCCCGTTGCCGGGCGGCCCATAGAGGAAGAGGGAGCGCCCCGAGTTCACCGCTGGCCCCAGCTTGTCGACGATGCCCGCGGGGACGACGAGGTGCGCCAGCGCGAGCTCGAGCTGCTTGCGGGTCACCACCGGCAGCTCACGGGTCTGCTGCTGAATCACCGCGTTGTACTGCTCGATCGGAACGGGCGCTGGGCCGATGTAGGTCGTGCGCTCGAGCGCGTCCTTCGCGTACTCCCGGCCCTTCTCGGAGAGCACGAAGTCGACCGAGACGCGGCCGAAGCCCTTGCCGCCGCGCAGATCGACCAGCTTCTCCTGCGCGAGGAAGTCGATGACGTGCTCGACGACCTGCGTCCACGGGAGCTTGAGCTGTTCGGCCACCTCCGCGCCGGTGACGGTGCCCTGGTAGTAGAGGAAGCGCAGGGCGATGTCCGACAGCAGGTTCATCTTGAGCCCGGTGTCCTCCAGGGACTTGGGCTCGGCGGGCGCGATGTCGAGCAGCCGCGGGTTCTCGAGGTTGAACGGGTTGGGCCGCTTGTCCTTCGTGTCCTTGGGTTGCAGGTCGTACTCTCCCGTCGGCGCCGCGTTGCGATCGAGCACGAGGTCGCTGGTGAGGACCGGCTCTGGCTGGTTCCGGGTGCGTCTGACGCTCATCGCCGCCGACTGTAGTCCAAGCCTGCTCGTCAGATCGTCGTCAACCAGTCGCGGTACTTCGGCTCGTGGCCGCGCACGACGCGGAAGTAGAGCTCTTGCACCGCCTGGGTGATCGGCCCGGGTTTGCCTTCGCCGACCTGCCGGTTGTCGATCTCTCGCACCGGGGTGATCTCGGCCGCGGTGCCGGTGAAGAAGACCTCTCCAGCGATGTAGAGCGCGTCGCGGGTGAACGAGACCTCCTGCACCTCGCGGCCCATGTCGCGCAGCAGCTCGAGCACCGTGTCTCGGGTGATCCCTCGGAGGATCGGAGAGGACAGGGAGGGGGTGCGGACCACCCCGTGACGGCCCACGCAGAAGACGTTCTCGCCCGAGGCCTCGGCGACGAAGCCCGAGATGTCGAGGAGGATCGCCTCGTCGTAGCCCGCCAGCACCGCTTCCCGCTTGGCGAGGATCGAGTTGACGTACTGGCCGGAGATCTTCCCGCGCACCATGTTCACGTTCACGTGCATGCGGGTGAAGCTCGACACCTTCGCGCGGATGCCTTCCTTGAGGCCCTTGTCACCGAGGTAGCTGCCCCACTCCCACGCGCAGATCGCGACCCGCGTCGGGTTGATCGCGCCCAGGCCCATCGCGCCGTCGCCCATGAAGGCGATCGGCCGGAGGTACGCGCCGTTGGGGAACTTGTCGGCCTGCGTCTTGAGCACGTCGACACAGGCCTGCATCAGCTGCTCCTCGGTGTACGGGAGCTTGAGCATGATGATGTGCGCCGAGTCCATGAAGCGTCGAATGTGCTCGCGCAGGCGGAAGATCGCGATCTCGCCGTCCTTCGTCTTGTAGGCGCGAATGCCCTCGAACACGCCGAGGCCGTAGTGGAGCGCGTGGGTCATCACGTGCACCTGCGCCGAGTCCCACGGCACGAGCTGCCCATCCAGCCACACCCGATCAGCCTTCAACACCGCGCTCGACGTCGACGTGTTGGTCGCCATGGCCGGCTGTCTGCCACGTCGAGAACGAAGATGCGACGGTCGTCGACGCCGTGCCAGGCGGCGCGCTCGAGCACCGCGTCGTCGAGGTCAGCCTCGCTCCGACAGGGCGGCGAGCCGGTATTGCGCCGCCTGCGCGATCGCCTCGTTCGAGGTCGGGAGATCGGGGAAGTGACCCAGCAGCGCGTGCGGAGGCCCTTTGCGTTGGTTGATCGCGTTGCGGTAGCTGCGCCGCGCCGCCTCCGGGTCTTCGCGCCGCTCGTGCACCTGCGCCAGGAGGTAGTGGCCGAGCGCGAGGGTCGGTTCGAGGAAGAGCGCCCGGGTGAACTCCTGCCGGGCGGCCTCGTCGTCCTTCGCCTGCATCGCCGCGATGCCGAGGTAGAGCCGCGCCTCCACCGAGAGCGGTTCGCGTTGGAGCGCGCCCTGGTAGGCCTCCCGCGCCTCGTCGATGTTCCCCATCAGCGCGTGCACGTTGCCGAGGGTGATGCGCGCCGCGAGATCCTCGGGCGAGTCTTCGACCAGCCGGTGGGCCAGCCGGAGCGCTCGCGGGAAGTCGCCGCGCTCGATGTCCTCGACGATCTGCGACAGCCGCTCCACTGGCGTGCCGGTGCCTGGGGCCGGCGACGGCCGCGGTGACGGCGTCGAGATCACCGAACGAGGGATCTGGAGGCCCACCACCAGCGGCAACGACTTGGGCGTGCTCGTGGTGGTGACCGGGGCGCGCGCTGGGTGCCGCTGCGGCGGCGAGCTGTCGAGGCGACGACCCGCGAGCGGTGGGGGCGCCTGCGGTGGAGGCGTCGGCATCGAGGCGACCCGGCGAATCGGCCTCCGGTAGACGAAGACGCCGCCCACCTCGATCATCTCGAAGCGCGTCGGCAGCCTGAAGAGGCTCTCGGAGTAGCCGAGGAAGAGCCAGCCGCCGGGCCGGAGCGAGTCGTAGAAGCGCTCCATCACCCCGAGGATGGTGGGCTGATCGAAGTAGATGATGACGTTGCGGCAGAAGATCAGATCGAGCGACTGCGGCTGCACCTGGGTCCACAGCGGCGCCGCCAGGTTCTGCCCTTCGAAGCGCACCATGTCGCGCAGCTGCGGCGTCACCTCGTATGGGCCTTGGGTGAGGGTGATGTAGCGCGCGAGCCGCGGCTCGCTGACGCCGAGCAGGCGCCGAATCGCGTAGCGGCCCTTGGCGGCGGTCTCGACCGCGACCGGGTTGAGATCGGTCGCCCAGCAGTCGAGCTCGCTGGGGAGCGCGCCACGATCGAGCGCCACCATCGCGATGCTGTAGGGCTCCTCTCCCGTCGCGCACCCGGCCGACCACGCCCGAACGGCGCGGGCTTCTCGGCGCGCGTGCTTGAGCAGCTCGGGGAACACCTCGTTCTCGAACGCGGCGAACTGCTTCGAGTCACGGAAGAACTCGGTCTTCCCGACGGTGACGAGCGGAAGCAGCGCCCGAAGCTCGTGCTCGCCGGCCAGCTGCCGGAGCCTGCGCACGTAGTCCGCCGCGTCGTCGAGCCCGAGCGCGGGCATGCGCGCCTGGAGCGCGAGCCGAAGCCCCGCGTAGCCGTCGGGCGTCACCTTGAGGCCAGCGCGCTCCAGGAGGAGCGAGGCCAGCTGCTCGAGCGCCGCCCGCTCGATGATCAGCGCCTCGTCGCTCATCGTTTGGGCACCCACTCGATCAGCTGGTTGGCGATTCGGTGGAGCGGCAACACCACCTCCGCGGCGCCGAGCGCGACCGCTTCCTTCGGCATGCCCCACACCGTGCTCGTCGCTTCGTCCTGGGCGATGGTGTGCCCGCCGCGCGTTCGAATCTCCTTGAGGCCCTTGGCGCCGTCGCGGCCCATGCCGGTGAGCACGACGCCGATCGCGTTGAGCCCGCAAGCGGCCGCGGCGCTCTTGAGCAGCACGTCACACGAGGGAAGAAAGCCACCGACCGGCGGCCCGCGCTCGAGCTTGGCGCTGGGCCCAGGGGCGACCGAGAGGTGCACGTCGGAGGGCGCGATGTAGACGGTGCCTCGCTCGAGCCGTTGGCCGTCTTGCGCCTCGACGACGCGGTGCTCGGTCTCGACCGCGAGCCAGTGGGCGAGATCGTCGGTGAAGCCCGAGGTGATGTGCTGGCAGATGCAGATCGCGGCGCCGAAGCCCGGCGGCAACCCGGAGAGCACGACGGCGAGGGCCTTGGGGCCCCCCAGCGACGCGGCGATGGCGATGACGGGGAGATCGGCCCGCACCGACGGCAGCCGGGTCGAGGTGCGCTTCTTCCGGCCGCGCGGGTGCTTCACCACCTTCACCGTCGAGAGGAGCGCGAGCGTCTTCTCGAACGAGGCGAGGGCGGGCGCGTCGAACTCCGCGGGAATGGTGAGCACGTCGAGCGCGCCCGCCGAGAGCAAGGCGATCGCCGCCTGACGACCCGCGGCGCCGGTGGCCAACAGCAGCATCGGCACCGGGAACTCGGCCATCACCAGCTCGACCGCGCGGGTGAGCTCCGACGACGGGCCGTCGACCCGTACGAGCACCACCTGGGGCTCCTGATCCCTCACCGCGGTCACCAGGCCGGCCGCGCTCACCTGGCCGCCCACGCGCTCGAAGCGCTTGCCGAGCGAAGGCAACAGGCTCAGGCCCACCGAGGGCGAGGGCTCGACGAGGAGGACCCGGATCTTGGTCGTCACCTCAGCGCCTCCGTCAGGTCAGTCGATCGATCGTGAGCGCGAGGCTCTCGACGCCCAGCTCGCCCTTCACCAGGTAGGCGTCTGCGCCGGCGTCGAGCCCGCGGCGCTTGTCTTCGGGAGAGGCGAGCGAGGAGAGAATGACGACCGGCAGCTTCTGGTACGCCTCGTGGTTCTTGATTCGTCGCGACAGGGCGAAGCCGTCGAGCTTCGGCATCTGCACGTCGGTGAGGACGAGATCGAAGGCCCCGCGGGTGAGCCGCTCCCAGGCGTCCTCTCCGTCCTGCGCTTCCTCGACGTCGTGGCCGAGCGCACGCACCAGCGCAGACTCGGTGGCGCGCGCGATGGGCGAGTCGTCGACGAGCAGCACCTTGAGCCGCTTGGGCGCCTGGGTCTCGACCGGCCGGGACAGCTTGCGGATCTCGGCCATGATGTCGGGCACGTGGAGCAGCACGGCGATGCGGCCGTCCTCCAGCGCGGCCGAGCCGGCGACGAAGGGCGCCCCCTTGAGGAAGTCGCCGCCGATCGGCTTCACCGCCACCTCGCGTTCGTCGACGAAGCCATCGACCACCAGGGCCGCGCGATCCTCTCCGAAGCGCACCACCACGCAGGGAGGACGTTCGAAGCGAGGGCCTCCGTTGAGCCCCAGGAGCGGTCCCAACGCGGTGAAGGCGATCGGCTGGCCGCGATGGAGCACCGCGAGGTTGCCGAAGATCTCGAGCCGATCGGCCTGGGAAAAGCGCGCGACCGCTTCCACGTCGGCCGCCGGCATGCCGTACACGTCGTCGCCGAGCCGAACCAGGAGCACCCGCATCAGGGCGAGCGACTGGGGCAAGCGGAGCGAGACGGTGGTGGCGCGGCCGATGCGGCTCGAGACCGACACGCTGCCGCCGAGCGCTTCGACCTTTCGCTTCACCACGTCCATGCCGACGCCGCGGCCCGAGACGTCGGTCACCTTCTCCGCGGTGCTGAAGCCGGGCTTGAAGATGAGCTCCATCGCCTCGCGCTCGCCGAGGCCTGCCGCCTGCGCCTGGGTGAGCAGGCCCTTCTTCACCGCCGAGGCCCTCAACTTCTCGGGATCGATGCCGCGCCCGTCGTCTTCGACCTCGACCGCCAGCATGTCGCCGTCGGCGCGCGCCTTGAGCGAGACCCGCCCCACCTCGGGCTTGCCGAGCGTCTCGCGGAGCTCGGGTGACTCGATGCCGTGATCGACCGCGTTGCGAATGAGGTGCACCAGGGCGTCGCGCACGTCGGAGACCATCGACCGATCGACGCCGGCGCTGGTGTTCTCGACGTGGAGTTCGATGCGCTTGCCCTGCGAGTTGGCGAGCTCGCGCACCGCACGGGGGAAGGCCTCGAAGACGCTCGACAGCGGCACCAGGCGGGCCTCGGCGACGTGATCGGCGAGCTGGGTGAGGCTGGTGTTGAGGGTGTTGAGCCCATCGGAGTGGTGGCGAACGAAGCGGAACGCGTCGTCTCGGAGGAGCGAGAGATCGCTCTCGAGCATGTCGATCAGTCGCCGCTGGTCCGGTCCGACCTGGTTGCCTTCGGTGACCCGCAGCAGGTTGTCGCCCAGGCGCGCGAAGCGCTCGAACAGGCTCTGGAGATCGCGGCCACGCAGCTCGGACCGCGCGCTCTCGACGAGGAGATCGCCGGCGAGCAGCCCCACCGAGTCGAGGAGCTCGACGTTGACCCGAATGCTCCGATCGGCGGCCGACTTCTTCTCGACCAGCTCCTCGAAGGAGTGCACCGAAGGATCGGCCGGCGGCACGCTCGGCGGCGGGCTGGGAAGGCTGGGACGCGGCGCGGGCACGCTCGGCGGCGGGGCGGGTACGGGGGCCGAGGCAGCCGGTTGGCTGGGGGCCGACGGCTTGGCCTTGCCACGCGGTGCGCTCGGCGGGGGTTTGAGCGGCGGAATCGGCGTGCCCGCCGTCTGGGTGAGCTTCTCGACGAGCTGCGTCGACGCCGGCGTGCCTTCCTTCGCCCCGTTGGGATCGTCGAGCAGATCGGAGACCGCGTCACAGGCATGGAGGAGCAGATCGGTCGCGATCCGCGCGTCCACCTTCCGTTCCGTCCAGGCCTTGAGGAGATCCTCCGAGGCGTGGGCGATCTGACCGATCGCGGGCAGCCCGAGCATTCGGGACTCGCCCTTCATCGTGTGCAGCTCGCGCGCGCCGTTCTCGGCGGCCCTGGCCGCGTCTGGCTTCTCGAGCTCGAGCACACCGAGCTGAATCGTCTGCAGACGATCGTGGGTCACCTCGACGAACTTCGTCAGCAGTGACTTCTTGAGGGCCTCGGTATCCACAGGTCGTGGGGCTCAGTCCGCCTTGAAGCGCTTGATCAACTCCGAGAGCCGGCCGGCGAGCTGGGTGAGCTCGGCCGCGGCGCCGGTGGCCTGCTTGGAGGCCTGGGTCGTCTGCCGGGTCACCTCTTCGATCTCGCCCATCGAGGCGACGACCTGTTCGGTGGCGGTGCGTTGCTGCTGGGTCGCGAGGTTGATGACGCGGGCCGCGTCGCTCGTCTCCTGCACACCGGAGAGGATGCCCTCGACCGCGCTCGCGGCGACCGAGCCGAGCCGTTCACCGGCCTCGGTGGCCTGCCGGGAGGCGTCGGCAGCGGTGGCGGCTGCGGCGGTGGCCTCGCGGATCTCGGTGATCAGGTTCTTGATCTCCTTGGTCGAGTCCAAGACGTTCTCGGCGAGGCGGCGCATCTCGGCGGCGACGATGCTGAAGCCCTTGCCCGCTTCACCGGCGCGGCTGCCTTCGAGCGCGGCGTTGAGGGCGAGGAGATCGGAGCGATCGGCGATCTCGTCGATCACCTCGACGACGGTGCCGATGCGCTCGACGCGACGGAGCAGCTTGGTGATCGACTCGCTCACCGCGACCCCGTCGGCGCGGATCTGCTGCATGGCGTGAATGAACTCGGCGATCGCGCCGCGGCCGGAGCGGGCGGAGTTGAGGGTCTCCTCGGCGACCCGGGCGACCGCGCCCGCGTTCTCGGCGATCTGGGCCGAGGCGTGCTTGAGCTCTTCCATCGTGGCGGTCGTCTCGTGAATCGCGGCCGCCTGTTCGGTCGAAGACGACTCGTGCTGGGTCGAGGCCGCGAGCACCTCGTTCGCGGACGACGACAAGCGCAGCGCCGCCTCGTTGATCTCCCGTACGAAGGTGCGCAGGGTGTCGATCACCTTGCCGAAGCCGGCGAGGAGCGGCGAGAGCACGTCGTCGTCGCTGCGCGCCTGGAACGCGGCCAGCTCGCCCTGCTTCACCAGCGCCTCGAGCCCTTCGATCGCCTGCTCGACGATCAGCTGGGTGCGCTCCTTGCGCTGCTCGGAGTCGGCGACCCGGTGCTCGACCTTCTCCATCAGGGCGTTGATCAGCCGGCCCACCTCGGCGCCGTCGCCACTGAGCCGCCCGACGTCGACGCGGGTGGTGAACTGGCCGCGGTTGAGGCTCGCGAGCCCGTCGAGGAGCGCGCCCAATTCACCAGCAGCGGCGGTGGTCTTCTTGCCCTTCTTCGGCGGCGTCGGAGTGGGATCAGGCATGCTGGGCCTCTGGTCGGAAGGGGTTGGTCGCGAGGAGATCGACGAGGAGCACTGGCTGGCCTCGATCGAGCCAGGCTCCGATGACGAACGGTGAGGGCGCCGCGAGCGGCATGCGGCGGAGATCTTCGTGAAGCACGCTCTCGACGCCGAGCAGGCGATCGATGACGAGCGCCACCTCGCGTTGGCCGTCGGGCGTGAACACGAGCGCGCGGTGCCCTTCGTCGGCGCGTCCCAGCGGCCGGCCCACGCTCTCGACCTCGTTCGACTTTCCGATGCGGCGCACCTGGGTCAGATCGGCGCCATAGCGCACGCCGGAGATCTCGAAGACGACGATGTCGATGCGCGCCTCGGTCATCGGCGCACCACCGAGGCGCGGGCCGAGGAGAGCACCCTGGCGAGATCGAGCAGGCTGATCGTGCCCAGCTCGCGGTGCTGCACCACGCCGGTGAGGAACTCGGTCGCGCTCCCCACCCCCGAGGGCGGCGGGAGCTTGTCGGCGACGAAGATGCGGCGCAGCCCCACCACTTGATCGGCGAGGAAGGCGACCGCGAGGCCGTTCGTCTCTCCGATGAAGATCCGCCCGCCGAGGCTCGCCTTCGACTCGCCCTGCTGGAGGAACCGCAGCAGATCGATCACCGGCGTCACCTGACCGCGGTTGCCCACCACGCCGAGCACGAAGGACGGCACGCGCGGCAGCGGCGTCACCGGAGTGAGCCGCGACACCTCGCGCACCTGCGTCGAGTTCACCGCGAGGGTGAGGGCGCCGAGGCGAAAGACGAAGAACTCCTCGTCGGGCCGCTGGAGCTGGGCCTTTGCCTTGTCGGGCGCGCTCGTGAGCGCTCGCTGGAGGGGTGTGGGTTCGACCAAGACGGCCCAGTATCGAAATGGGATGCGGAGGGGGTCAAGAACTCTGCTACAACGCTCCTCGTCACATGCCAGCCCGCGTCCTCGTCATTGACGACAGCCCGATGACGGTCCAGCTGATCACCGAGGCGCTGACCGCCGCTGGAATCGGCGTCGACTCCGCGAGCGACCTGGCCAGCCTCGACGCCCGCCTCGACGCGAACACCTACGAGCTCGTGCTCGTCGACGTGAACATGCCCGAGATGTACGGCGACGACGTGGTGGAGTTCCTCCGGATCCAGCGCAAGCTGACGGCGCGGCTCTACCTCTACTCCGATCTCCCCGAGGCCGAGCTGATCGAGAAGACGAAGAACTCGGGCGCCGACGGCTACGTGGCGAAGTCGCAGGGCCTCGAGGCGGCGGTCGAGACGATCCGCGACGCGCTCGAAGGGAAGGGCGTGCAGAAGCACCGAGTGCTGGTCGTCGACGACTCCGAGCCCACGGTGCGCCTGCTGAAGGCCGAGCTCGAGGCGAAGGGTCACGAGGTGATGACCGCGAACGCGGCCGACGCCGCGACGAAGATCATCTTGAAGAAGAAGACCCGCCCCGATCTCGTGCTCCTCGACGTGAACATGCCGGGCATCAACGGCGAGGAGCTGTGCCGCTTCATCAAGGGCAACTCGCTGTTCGCCGGGATCCAAGTCGTGTTCTGCAGCGGCGCGGAGGAAGCAGAGCTCCAGCGGCTGGTGAAGACGTGCGGCGCCGACGGCTACGTCCGCAAGGATCAGCTGATCGCGAAAGAGATTCTCGACCTCATCGGCTGACGGCGTTCTCTGCGCCCGAATGAGTCGTTGCGTCAGTGGAGTATGGACACTCCGATCAAGTCCTCCTGCGCGTCCAACTCGTTCAAATGACTTCGAAAACCGGCTGTGAGGGGGTGTGAGGTGGAGTGCTCACGCGCCAGTTGGCAATTGGCGTTGCTCATCGAGAATCCAAGGAAGATCAACGAGCTGAGCGAGTGTGCACGGTTGGCGTGAGACTTGGATCCATATCGACGCGAATGTCGATTCAGGCCCTCAGTCGCGGTGGAGTTGCGTTGCCCAAGGCGGGGCAGCGTGCGCCAGTCGTGCGGCTTGCGGCGAAGCAGGTCGACGGGTTCGAAGCGGCGCGTCCGGCTCCGGTGCTGACGCTGCGGCGTGGAGCGACGGGCGGGGCGGTGCGAGCGATGCAACTCAAGCTCGTCGCGAAGAACTACTTGTCTCGCTCGGATTTCTCGAGCGGCGCGGGCGTGTTCGGTCCGCGCACTGAGACGGCGGTCAAGCGGCTCCAGGTGGAGCATGGGTTGCCGGTGACGGGCGTGCTCGATGCGCGCTCGGCCGCGGCGCTCAACGCCGAACGGATCGTGAAGAAGAAGGAATCGACGGTCGCCGAAGTCGTCACCGACGTCTTCGAGAAGCCGACCTCGTTGAACATGGCGGCGCAGACCGTCACCGACGACGACGACGAGATGACGGTGCCAGTCACGGCACCACTGGCGCGGGCGGGGTAGGGCGGGTTCGACAATTTGGGTGAGACTGGCATTGGGCCAGGCTCCACGGGGCTCCGGCTTTCCCCCTTTGGTCGGAGCCCCGTTCATTTTCTGCAGTGTCTTGCGCCAAGGAGCAGCGAAGGCGCAGAGTCGGGCGCATGGCGAGAGTTCTGGCGAGCCTCTTGGTCGCGTCGATCGCGTGGGCCGACGATCCCGAGTCGCCGCGCGCGCCGCGCTTCGAGGTCGGCGTTGCCCCAATCGTGCCCTCGGTGACCGGCCCGCCTGGTGAACAGACCGAGCAACTGGGAACTGGGATCGAAGCGGGCTGGCGAATTCAGCCGGGCTTTCGGCTTCGGCTGGTCGGTCAGACGAACTGGTCGTTCCACCAACCGAAGTTCAACCACGACATCACGCTCGGAAACGAGTGGGGCTCCGCGACAGGGCTGCGGACGAAGTGGAGCGGGCTCGTTGGCGGCGAGTTCATCTTTGGACGCGGCTCGGTGCGTTCGTGGAACCTCCCGAACCAACTCTCGCTCTCGCTCACTGGCTACGCAGGGCTCGGAGAGCACCAGGTGTGGCTCAAGCCCGAGTCGGCGCGCCCCGACATGAGCATCAGTCCCGCGACGTTCGGAGACGCTGGGCTTCGGCCGATCGTGGGCGCCGGCGTGTCTCTGAGGCTCGAACTCTCGAGCGTGGTGTTCATCCGGCTCGAAGCGCGTTCGCTGTTCTTCTCGAACAGGCTCGACCGAATCAATGGGTGCGATCGAGGCGATCTCGAGGCGATGGACCAGGCGCTTCGGGTTGGGAAACCGGTCACGAGCGCTTCGACGAGTACGGGCTGCCGAGAGGAGACGTTCGACGGCACTGATCCAGAGACCGGGCTCAGGCGGTCGAACGACGTCCCGCTCGCGCTCGGCATCGTGAGGAACCCCGGAGCGGTGTGGCAGACCTCGTTGTCCACGCAGCTCGCCATCGGCGCGGTGTTCTGAGCACTGCGCGCTCCGAGGTGAAGGCAGGCATGCAATTCCAGACGGTCGCGTCGGTGCAGGTCGGCGTCATTTTGTGACCGGAGGGCTCGTCGCCCCTTCACCGAGCGGCCTGATGAGCTGAACGCTGTCGAGCCAGCGGCCGAACTTCCAGCCGATGTTCTCGAAGACCGCCACCTGGGTGAAGCCACAGCGCTCGTGCAGCTTCACCGACGCGACGTTCGCCGAGTCGCCGATCACCGCGATCATCTGCCGAAAGCCCCGCGCGGTGCACTCCGCGATCAGCGCCTCGAGGAGCTGCTTCCCCACGCCTCGGCCGTGCGCGGAGTCGTCGACGTACACCGAGTCTTCGACGGTGAACCGATAGCCCGGGCGCGATCGATACGACGAGGCGCTCGAGAAGCCGATCACGCGTCCGTCGAGCTCGGCGACGAAGCACGGGTAGCCCGACGCGAGCGCCTCGGCGCGTCGACGCACATACTCCTCGACGGTCGGAGGCACCTCTTCCCACGACGCAGTGCCATGGGTGACATGCGGTACGTAGATCCGATGGAGCGCAGGCGCGTCCTCCTCGCGATAGGGCCGAATCACCAGGCTCACTGCGGCCGCCGTTCTCCCAGGCCGCGCGCGAAGTTCCCCACCGTCACCCAGGGCGCTTCCTTCTTGAACCGACGAATCAGGTTCGCGACGCCGATCGGGTCTCCACCGGCGCCGCGCCCTCGGGCGATCTCGATGTACTGCAACGGATCGATCGCGAGCGGACGCGTCTGGATCTGGTTCACCCGGTACTTCTTCACCAACCTCACCAGCGCGTCGGCCTCGCCTTGGCGATCGGTCACTCCCGGAAAGAGGAGCAGGTTGAGCGCGACGTAGGCCTTCCGCTTTCGGGCGAGCGCGATCGAGGCCTCCACGTCTTCCCAGCCGTAGCGATTGGGCCGGTAGTACGCCTCGTAGAGATCCTTCACCGCCGAGTTGAGCGAGACGCGCACCGCGTCGAGGCCCGCGTCGAAGAGCGCGTCGAGGCCCTTGGTGAGGCTGCCGTTCGTGTTGATGTTGATCGACCCACGTCGAGTGCGCGCGCGCGTGAGACGAATCGCCTCGGCGATGAACTTCCACCTCGTGAGCGGCTCGCCTTCGCAGCCCTGACCGAAGCTCACCATCGTGCGGCCGGGCGCGTGCTCCAAGTGCCACACCGCGACGTCGGCCAGCTCCTCGGCGCTCGGCCCATTCACCATGCGCTCGTGCGACGACGGCGGGCCGTCTTCCGGTTGATCGGAGATGCAGCCGATGCACTGCGCATTGCACATCACCGACGCGGGCAGCCCGCCCTCGTCGCGCGCGTAGAAGACGTTCTGGCTGGTGAAGCAGCGGTAGACGAGCGCGCAGACCTTCAGCTGCTCGAGCACTTTGTTTCCGGGGAACCTCGCAAGGTGTTCCTTCACCAGCCGCTTCACCTCGGGCGTGGAGAAGTTCTTCGGCGTCCAGTGCTTGCGGCGATCGGTGTGGAGCGCCCAGACGACGGGCCCCGAGTCGCTCCAGGCCGCGGCCGTGTACGCCCACTGCGGGAGGATCGGCCCCGTACCCGTCGAGACCTCTCCCGGCAGGTAGGTGCGGGTGAAGCCAGGCGGCAAGGTGGCGCCAACCGCGTGCGGCACGAAGCGCTTCCCGTCGGCCTCGAACTCGCGCACCAGCACCGGCCCCTTCGTCTGGGGATCGAAGCCCACCGGGAGCCGACCGGGCAGGTGGGCCAGCTTGGCGCCGTCGGGCAGGGGAATCGGGCGCTCCCGCGGAGGCAGCACGCTCTCGTCGGAGCGCAGGCTCGCGAGCAGCCAAGGGTGCTCGAAGACACGGCCTTTTGGATCGGCGAGGAGCAGCTTGAGGGAACGCATCGGCGAAAGTCGTGTACGTCGAGGAGGCCCGCCTGTCGACCGCGGCCAGGTTGCGCATCGCCAAGACTGCGATTAAGGGCTGGTCCCCCCGCCAGTCCTCCGGGAATCCACCTGGGGTAAGGCGGCACACAAAGGACGTCTCCGATGAAGCCCGATACTCACCCGGTGTATCCCCCCTGCCGAATCTCCTGTGCGTGCGGCAACGTGATCGAGACCCGCTCGACGCGCGGCTCCTTCCACGTGGAAATCTGCTCGAACTGCCACCCGTTCTTCACCGGCAAGTACAAGCTGCTCGACACCCAGGGCCGCATCGATCGCTTCAAGAAGAAGTACGACGTGAAGAAGGGCGCCGCGAAGTCCTGAGCGCCTCCGTCGTCGTGGTTTTCGCGCCGCTCCGGATGATCGAATCCGGTGCGGCGTTTTCATGAGCACGCCGTTCCCGGAGCCGCCATGAGCGCCGAGTCACCGAACCCGAGCCGTCCCTACATCGGAGGCCAGGCCGTCATCGAAGGGGTGATGATGCGCGGGCCCAAGAGCTTCGTGGTGGCGGTGCGCCGGCCCGACGCGCAGATCGCGATCCGGGAGCAGGCGTGGAACGTGCTGTTGCCGTCGCTCAAGTTCCTGCGCTGGCCCTTCTTTCGTGGCGCGGTGGTGCTCGCCGAGTCGCTCCACAACGGGTACTCGGCGCTCAAGTTCTCCTCGGAGCACGGGTTGCCTCCAGAAGAGGGGAAGGCCACCCCGAAGCCCGGGCCCGCCGCGCTGCTGACGTTCTTGCTCCAGGCGATCATCGCAGGCGCCGACGGCACGCCCGGCGTTCCTGGGCCGTCGACGCCGAAGAAGGATCGTGGGGCTGACGCGATGCTCGCGATCGCCACCGTGGTGATGGTGGGCTTCTTCATCGCCCTGCCGCATGCGCTGACCTGGCTCGTCGGCAAGGCGCTCGGGCCGGGCTACGACTCGACCAGCGTCGCCTTCCACGTCATCGACGGCGTGTTCCGGGTGGCGATCCTCGTCGGGTATCTGGCGGTGATCTCCCGCACCAAGGACGCGAAGCGCCTGTTCGAGTACCACGGCGCCGAGCACAAGGCGATTTGGACCTACGAGTCGCAGCAGGCGCTCACCGTGGAGAATGCGCGGCCCTTCACCACCCGGCACCCGCGCTGCGGCACGAGCTTCCTCTTCATCGTCGTCGGCGTGGCAGTGGTGCTCCACGTGCTGCTGTTGCCGCTGCTGCCGCGGCTTCACCCGAACGACGCGCTCAACCAGCTCTTCATGGTGCTCATCAAGGTGCCGATGGCGTTCCCGATCGCTGGCATCGCCTTCGAGCTGCAGCGGCTCTCGGCGCGCGACAACTGCCCGGCCGTGATCACCTGGATGACGAAGCCCGGCATGTGGCTGCAGACGATCACGACCCAGCCTCCCGATGACGGTGAGCAGGAGATCGCGCTCTTGTCGCTCGATCGCGCGCTCTCCCGGGAGCAGGGCTCGCCGAAGTCGCCCGAAGGGGTGACGATCTACGCCGACTTCGCCAAGGCCGCCGCCTGAACCAGGTTCTTCCTGCGAGCGCTCGCAGGCGGTTGCTCGATTTCCGAAGCGGAGAGCGCCGCGGCTGATCGCACGACTCGCCTCACCGGCACCGAAAACGCAGCCAAGAACTTGCGAGCCGATCGCGCTCGCATACCGTCTCGATCAGACCTGTTGCACCGAAGGTCGAACTCGAAAACCCGGAGGCAGGATGTCCGTCGGATCGTTGAACGCGCGGCTGCGCGGGGAAGTCGACTTGTCTTCACACGTCCACGCGCGTGGGAAGGACTACGTCTTGTACCGTGGCGACTCGTTGTCGATCCTCGACGGCTTCGAGTCGGAGACCTTCGACATGGTCTTCGCCGACCCGCCGTACTTCCTCTCGAATGGCGGCACGACCTGCCAGTCGGGCAAGCGGGTGAAGGTCGACAAGGGCGGCTGGGACGAGTCGAAGGGCGTCGATCACGATCACGCCTTCACCTCGCGCTGGCTCGAGGAGTGCCGTCGGGTGCTCAAGCCCTCGGGCACGATCTGGGTCTCGGGCACCCAGCACGTGATCTTCAACGTCGGCTTCGCGATGCAGAAGCTCGGGTTCAAGATCTTGAACATGGTGACCTGGTTCAAGCCGAACGCGTCGCCGAACCTCGCCTGCCGAACCTTCACCCACTCGACCGAGCTGCTCATCTGGGCGACGCCGGTGACGAAGGGGAAGCTGCTCCACACGTTCAACTACAAGCAGATGAAGGCCGACAACGGCGGCAAGCAGATGCGCGACGTGTGGACGATGCCCACGCCGAAGCCGTCGGAGAAGGTGCACGGCCGGCACCCGACCCAGAAGCCGCGCGCCTTGCTCGAGCGCATCGTCGACGCCTGCACCGAGGACGACGCGCTCGTGCTCGATCCCTTCTGTGGCAGTGGCACGACCGGCGTCGCCGCGACCGCGAAGGGCCGCCGCTTCGTCGGCATCGACATGGACCCGCAGTACCTCGAGCTGTCGAAGCGCCGCATCGAAGCCGAGTAGTCGGTACCGGGAGATCTGGCAGAGTCGCGCCATGTCTCCACTTCTCCTCGTCGGAGCCCTCGCCGCGCTCGGCGGAATCGCCCTCTTCCTGGGGGTGATGTTCTCGAGCGGCGGGGTCGCCAAGTCGGAGCAGTTTCGGGTGATCGGAGAGCTCTTCGCGGGACGCCACGGCGCGACCCGGCGGCTGCTCATGATCGTCTCGATCCCCGTCGTGCTCGTCGGAATGGTGCTGTCGTTTGCCGGCGTCGCTGCCGCAGACGCGGCCAGGCGGAGGGCGTGCGAAGCGCATTGCCGAGCGCGCGGCAATCAGTCGGGCCGGCTGGGTCCCTCCCAGGCGAGCGAGCACCAACGGCCAGGCAAGGCGCCAGTGATGGTGTGCCATTGCGAGGGCGGCGCGGGGCTTCCCGTCGAGGTGCAGCTCAGCGAGCTCGAGCCCTGAAGGCTTCAGCGCAGGGTGCCTCGAGGGTTCAGCCAGCTCGCTCCGGTTCGACGCTGTGCTGCTCGGATCGCGCGAGAACGAGCCGAGCGACGAGGGCTGATCGATGACGTCGGCCGATCAGCGAACGACGAGGCGACCGGCAACCTCGACGCCTTCTTCGCTCGGCCCGCTCGGGGTGAGCAGCTCGAGGAGATAGCGCCCTGGTGGCACCTCGTCGAAGGCGAGCCCCCCATCGGCCGGACTCGCGATCAGCTTCGATGGCCTCCCGGGCTCGAGCCGGGTCAGAATCGCCGCAGTCGCCGCCCGCAGAACGAGCACCGCCCCCATCCCTGAAGCGGGGCGACGGCCGAGTCGAAGCTCGCCCCGGCCGTGCATCGCGGGGACGAGGCGTGCGGGGGCTGCGCAGGGGGCGAGCTCGAACCGCGCCGGCCCGTGCGTCGACAGGGAGAGCGTCAGGGTCTGTTGGCGCTCACCGGCCGTCACCAGCAGGAGGGCGTTCCCGCGAAAGACGACGAAGTCGTCGCCTCGGAGCTCGAACTGGCCTCCCGCGCTCGTCGACACCGGAGGGCCGAGCTCGATCCGTCCCTCTCCGACACAGTGGGGCGCCATGCGCACCGGCGCGACGGTAACTCGCTCGAGTGGCCTGCCGGTCTCGTCCAGCACCTGACCGCTGACGACGAAGCGAGGCTCGGTGGCCCAGGCCGTAGCCGCCAGCAGCGCGACGAGCCGAAGGACGTTCAACCCGCTACTCGGTGAGCTCGTCGGCGGGGCTGGTCGCCTCGTCGACGACGGCCGCGTTCAGCTCGGCGGTGCGCCTCCGAATGAACTCGACGAGGGTCCGCACGCCGTAGCCGGTCGCGCCCTTCGACAGATAGCCCTTCTCCTTCGAGACGTTGCTCGGGCCGGCGATGTCGAGGTGCGCCCACGGCGTGTCACCGACGAACTCCTTCAAGAAGAGCGCGGCGCTGATCGACCCGCCCATGCGATCGCCAGCGTTCTTCATGTCGGCGATCTCGCTCTTGATCACGTCCTTCACCGAGTCCGA
The DNA here is from genome assembly GCA_052034585.1 of Myxococcota bacterium. Classification (GTDB taxonomy): domain Bacteria; phylum Myxococcota; class Myxococcia; order Myxococcales; family Myxococcaceae; genus Xiheimicrobium. Next base: position 103,567 of record JBPOIJ010000015.1, on the reverse strand, counting down.
CAGGGGCATGCGCCACATGTCTTCACCGGCGACCCGGGCCGACTCGGTGACGTTCCACATGTGCTGATCGTCGTTGCCGAAGGCGCCGGCGATCCACGGGCCGAGGGCGACGATGCAGGCGCCGGTGAGGGTCGCCAGATCGATGATCGCCGCGGGCTTGAGCTCGTTCGCGTAGGCGAGCACGTCGCCGAGCACGAGGCGGCCTTCGGCGTCGGTGTTGGTGATCTCGACCGTCTTGCCCACCTTCGAGACCAGCACGTCGCCGAGCCGGTAGGCGTTGCCCGAGGGCATGTTCTCGCAGGCGCCCATGAAGCCGTGCACCGGGAAGGGCGGCTTGAGCTTCGCCACCACCTGCATCGCGCCGAGCACCGCTGCCGAGCCGGCCATGTCGGTCTTCATGTCCAGCATGCCGTCGCTCGGCTTGAGCGAGAGGCCGCCGGAGTCGAAGGTGATCGCCTTGCCGACGAAGGCGATCGGCGCGCGCTTGGCCGCTTCCTTGTCGTCGGGCGTGTAGGTGAGGTGAATGAGCTTGGGCTCTTCGACGCTCCCGCGGGCGACGCCGAGGAACATGCCCATCTTGAGCTCTTCGATCTTCTTCCGCTCGAAGACCTGCAGCGCGAGGCCCGCGCCCTTCGCCATCTCCTTGGCGCGCTCGGCGAGGATCGACGGCGTCATCGTGCCGGCCGGCTCGTTGACGAGATCGCGCGCGAAGTTGGTCGCCTCGGCGATCGCCCGCGCGAGCGCGACCGTGCCGTCCATCGACTTGTCCTTCTTCACCTCGTCGGGGAGGTACAGCTGCACCTTGTCGATGCGTGGCGCGCTCTTCTCGTCCTTGTTCACCGTGCGCCACTTGTCGTACCGGTAGCCGCCGAGGATCGCGCCCTCCACCGTCGCCTGGAGGCAGGCATCGAGCTCGCGGGCTCCAGGGAGCACCACCGCCGCCGTCTTGCAGCGCAGCGCGTTCGCCCGCTTCACGCCTCGGCCGATCGCCTGGCGCAGCACCTCGGGAGTGAACTTCGTGCGCGCGCCGAGGCCGAGGAGGATCACCCGCGCCGCCCCGAGCTTCCCGTGCGTCTGCACCACCGTGCACTGCTCGGCCTTGGCCTTGAACCCCTCTTGGCTGGCGAGCTTGCCGAGGAGCCCGCGCATCTTCTTGTCACTCTTCGCCCACGCGGAGGGCTGGTGCTTCTTGTTGGTCAGATCGCTGTCGAAGAGAGGCAGGACGAGGACGTCGGCCTTCGCCGCGGAGGCCTGGCCGGTACCGAACGAAAAGTTCATGAGACGCACAACTCCTTCAGAGGGGAAACGGGCTCGACCTTACCGAAGCACTGTGAGCGGGCCAGCGGAAAGGTATGGTCGGCAGCGCAATGCCGGCCTTTCTGACGTACCTGACGGCGGTCGAGCGGCTCTCCGCGCACGTCAACTCGCTCCCGCAGGAGTTCACCCGCGCCCTCGGAGAAGACCTCGAGTACGCCCGCTTCGGCGCCGCCCTCGTCGAGCTGCCCTGGTTCGGAGGCTGGAAGCTCGGCCTCGACGCCTGGCTGGGGCACGGCGCTCCACCCACCTTCACCAGGCTGATGCGCGAGCGCGCGCCCGTCCTCTTCGGGCTCAAGGCTGCCGAGCTCGTCTCCAACGGCGCCCTCGTCGGCACCGAGGCCGGCCTCGCCTTCGTCGGCGGCTACTTCACCCAGCTCTGCGTCAGCCGCGCGCTGGAGCCCTTGGTGCAGTCGTTGGTGGTGGGGCACGCCAAGCAGAAGGAGTCGCCCTCGGCCGCAAGGCATCGCATCGAGTGGGCCCAGTCGCTCGCGCTGATGCAGGATCTCCACGGCAGCCCGTTGGTGGGCACGCCCGCGATCCGCAGCAAGATGCAGATCCGCAAGGCGAGCGGCGCGCGCGGCGTCGGCCGGGGCCTCTACGAGCTGATGCGGGTGTCGTCGCTCGAGGCGTTTGGAGAGGCGCCCTCGAAGCCCACCGTCGACAGCTGGGTGCGCGGCGAGTTCCTCTACGCGATGGCGCTCGGCAGCCCGCTCGGCAAGCTCAAGGCCAGCATCGGCAACGCGCTCGGCCAGCGGGAGCTCTACCGGGGGCCCGGCGTCGACGTCTTCGCCACCGTGGACAAGGGCCTCGACAGCACCCGTGACGTGCTCACCGTGCTGGGCAGCATGATTCGCCGGAACAACTTCGGCGCGCGCTCGCGGTTCAAGCTCTTCGAGGTGTGTCCCGAGGGGTCGCCCGAGCAGGTGATGAAGGCCCAGGCCGCCTGACGAAAACACACTGGCGACCCAGGGCCTCGAGGCCGCGGCAGAACCCGCGCTCGGCTCGAATCAGCTGAGCTCGGGTCTTTCTAGTTCGCGTTGCAGTAGTAGCTGTTGGTGGTGCCCCAGCGGCGGCAGACCGGCGCGGCCGAGCAGCAGTCTGCGTGGCTGTTGCAGCTGATGCCCTGGCAGCCGACCCGGCAGTAGCCCTGCAGACAGTTGAGCCCCGAGCAGCAGTCGCTCAACGTCGCGCACACCTGGGCGGCGGCGCTACAGGAGGTGCGGCACTTCTTCGCGCCCCCGACGAAGGGCGAGCCGCAGTACGGCGCCGAGCTGCAGCACCCGCCAGCGCCCGCACCGACCGAGCAGGGATCTCCTTCGCAGGTCGTCTGCGGCGACTGGCAGAGCCCGGAGATGCAGCTCAGGCCCACGCAGCAGGGGCTCGCCGCCGAGCAGCTGGTGCCCGCGCCGCGGCAGGTGGTGGCGCCCGAGAGGGTGCACACGCCGACGGTGCAGGTGAGGCCGGCGCAGCAGCTCCCCGTCGCGCACGGCTGACCCGCGAGCCGGCAGGAGGTCGTCGGCGCTCGGCAGATCCCCGTCGAGCAGGTGAGGCCAGCGCAGCAGGGCGCGGTGGTGCTGCAGGACGCGCCGGTGGTGCGGCAGACGTTGGGGTAGTCGCAGGCGCCCGACTGACAGGTGAGGCCGCTGCAGCACGAGGAGGTGGTGCACGACTGTCGCCACGTCGCGCAGGTCGGCGTCGCGGGTTGGCAGAGGCCCGAGGTGCAGGTGACGCCCGCGGTGCAGCAGTCGGCGGCGGTGCGGCAGATCCCGTAGGTGCCAGAGCAGCTCTGTCCACCTGCCTGGCAGAGCCCGCGCACGCAGGAGTTTCCCGAGCAGCAGTCGGAGTTGAGGTTGCACTTTCCTCCGGTGGAAGCGCAGCCCGTCGTGCTGCATTGGCGGTTGGTGCACGTTCTTCCGCCGCAGCAGTCGGTGGTGCTGGTGCACGTCTGGCCCGGGCCCATGCACGCCGAGCGACACTTGGTGGCGGTGGAGCCGGCGACCGCGCCACACACTGGCGAGCTCTCGCAGCACCCGCCCGCTCCGAAGCCCGCCGTGCAGCTCTGCTCGGCGCAGCCGGTGCCGTTGATCGCCTCGCACCGCCCGCGCCGGCAGGACAGCCCGTCGCAGCAGTCGGTGTCGGCGCCGCAGGCGTTCCCTTCTCCGCCGCAGATGCCCAGGCAGACGCGCCCAGCGAGATTTCCGGTGGCGGTGCAGTAGGGCGCCTCGGCGCAGCACCCTCCCTGCGCGAACCCTTGGGTGCAGATCGAGTAGGCGCAGAACGGGTAGCGCTCGCAGGTGTTCGAGGTGGAGTTCGCGAGGCCGACGCAACAGGCCGTCTCCGCGCCGTTCGGCTGGGCCTCACCCACGCAGGTCGCGCCACAGCTGCCTCCGGCCTGGCAGAAGGCCGACTGCGCACAGCAGGGCGCCGTCACCGAGCAGCTCGAGCCCGAGCAGGTCGAGCGCGTGCAGAAGCCATTCGTGCACACGAGGCCGGAGCAACAGTCGGACGATTCTCCGCAGCCCTGGTTCTCGGCGATGCAGGTGGTGGAGCAGGTCTTCACCTTCGCTCCGACCGCGATGCCGCAGTACGGCGCGCGCGAGCAACAACCACCCGCAGCGAAGCCCGCGCTACAGCGATCGAGCACACAGTTGATCGGCGCGCAGGTGCCGTTGTCGCACGACAGCCCGTTGCAGCACTGCTCGTTGAGGCCGCACTGGGCGCCCATGGCCTGGCAGACGAGCCCGCCATCGGAGCTCAGGCCACCCGCCGTACCGCCGCCAGTCCCGCCCGCGGAGCCTCCCGCGGAGCCTCCCGCCGTCGCGCCGCCCGCACTTCCGCCTGCGCTGGTACCGCCGGCACTGTTTCCTCCACCCGTCGAGCCTCCGCCCGGGCCCCCTGAGATCGCGCCGCCGCTTTGACCGCCAGCCGTCGACCCACCGCCGCTCGTCCCACCGTCGGGAGTGCCTCCACCAGCGCTTCCGCCGCCGGTGCCGAAGTTGGGGGTCGAGCAGTTCCCTGCGACACAGAGTTCGTTGCCGAGGCATGCGCGACAGTCTTGGCCGCCAGAGCCGCAGGCTGATGCCAGGCCCGCTGTCGAACAGGTGTCGTCGGGGGTGCAGCAGCCGAGGCAGGTCGTTGCGCTACAGCGCTTCATGGCCGGCGGCGTACACGCACCCACCAACAGGAAGAGGACGAGGAGAGCGCAGCGGTTCATGGACTCACCAGCCAGACGGGCGACGGGGAGGGAAGTCTCAGGGAGACGGCAACCTCGTCATCCCGACGAAGGCGGGCGCGTTCACCTGCGCCTGTCGCCCCAAGCTGGTGAGCAGCCCCGTCGACGGGTCGATTCGGAGCGCGAACACGGTGCCCGCGCCTTGGTTGGCGACGAGGAGCAAGGTGCCGGAGGGATCGAGATCGAAGTGACGAGGGGTGGCGCCGCCGGTTGGCGCGTGGCCCACCTGGGTGAGGGCGCCGCTCGCCGAGTCGAACGAGAAGGAGACGATCGAGTCGTGGCCCCGGTTCGAGCCGAAGACGAAGCGCCCGCTCGGGTGCACCTGCACCTCGGCGGTGGTGTTCGTTCCCGTGAAGCCGGTCGGCAGCGTGCCCTTGGTGTCGACGGGCGTGAGCCGTCCGTCGGGTTCGATTCGCAGCGAGGTGAGGGTGCTGTTCACTTCGTTGATCAAGAACGCCCAACCACCAGAGGGGTGAATCGCGAGGTGCCGAGGCCCCGCGCCCGAAGCCGTCGAGACCGTCGCCGGAGTGAGTGGTGAGAGCGCGCCCGCATCGCGATTGAAGGCGTACTGCGCGACGTGATCGGCGCCCTTGCAGGGCACGTAGACCCGATCGCCCGCAGCGTTCGAGAGGATCTGGTGCGCCTGACTGCCCGAAGCGTCGGTGTCGGAGGCCGGGCCCACGCCGCCGTCACCAGGGAGCACCGGGAGGACCGCGACGTTGCCGCCCGTGTAGTTCGCCGCGAGGACGAACTGCCCCGAGGGGTGGACGGAGACGTGTGCAGGACCGGCGCCCTGCGAGCTGGCGCGATTGAGGAGGCGGACTCCCGCGTCGGGGAACAGCGCGAAGGCTGCGATCTGCCCAGGCGTGCCTTCATTCACCGCGTAGAGCCGGCCACGAGCGACGTCGAAGGCGAGGAAGCTCGGGTTGGTGCCGCCCGAGGTCGCGCCGAGCAGCGTCATCGCCCCGGTCGAGACGTTCACGCCGTACGCGGTGATCTGCCCGTTGCCGCTCCCCACGAAGGCGACGAGCGGGCCCGTCGTCGTCCCACCGGAGGCGTTGCCTCCAGCGCTGGTGCCGCCGCTCATTCCGCCAGCCGAGCTCCCGCCGCCAACCGTGCCCCCGCTCGCGCCACCCGCCGAACCACCAGCGGTGCCGCCTGCGACGGTGCCTCCAGCCGCGGCGCCGCCCGACGTCGAGCCACCAGCCGACGAGCCGCCGCCGACGGATCCTCCAGCCGAGCCTCCCGCAGCGCCTCCATCGAGCATCGAGATCGGTTGGCCGCACGACAGCAGCGCGGTGACGACGAGGAGGCGTGGTCGCATGGAACTCAAGGCACGACGAGATCGCGTGTCGTATCGGTGGAGCCCAAGGCGACCGACGCGTGCCCGGGCGTGGTGGAGAACGGGTTGATCACCCATTGGAGCGCCTCGGCGATCGCGGTCGTGCCGTTCGGGAAGACCCGCAGCGTCACCGTCTGGTTCGCCTTGAGCGCCGACACCGAGTAGTTCGAGCGGGCGTCGTTGGTCATCGGATCACGCGTGAAGAGCACCGGCATCAGCACCGCCTGAACGCCGTCCTGCAGGTTGACGATGCGCGCGGCGACGATCCCCAAGGCCAGGCCGCCGGTGGGCGCGCTCGCCTGCGAGACCGTGATGTTCCCGCTCAGCGTCACCGGCCCGAAGGCGAAGTCCTGCACCGTCTCCTTGTCGGCCTCGATCGTCACGGTGCGCAGCGGGTTCGCGAGGAGATTGAGCGCGATGCCGCCGCCTCCGAAGCCCAGCAGCGACGGCACCGGCAGCACCCGGCCCGGCTGGAGATCGGTGATCACGTACGGGTACTCGGTCTGGCCGGGAGTGGTGAAGATCCGGTAGCCGTTCTGGAGTTGCTGCAGGAGCACCTGCGGATCGAGGCCTCCCGAGAGCGCGTCGGGCGAGAGCACCGACATCGACAGGTTCTGGAGCGCGGGCGGGCGGGGCAGGGTGATCGTCCCACGCAGCGTGCCCAAGCCCGTGCCCGAGGCGCCGACGTAGACCTTCACGTTCTCGGCGCTCGCCTTGAACGGATCGGTCAGCTCGAGGGTGACGCTGACGGTGTCGCCGTTGAAGTCGAGGAAGGGGATCAGGTTGCCGTCGTCGTTTCGATCGCAGTACGCGACGAGCCGATGGGTGCCGCTCATCAGCCCGGTGAACGAGAAGGGAAACGAGCCCGCCATCGGTGACTTGCCGAGCTTGCTGATCTGCCCGTTGCGCCCGATGCCGATCTCCTTGTCGGCGCAGAAGGTGCCGAAGATGACGGTGCCGCTGATCGTACCGACGGGACCACCAGCGCGAACCCAGGTGCCCTCGAAGAGCTCGCTGTCCTTGCCGTCGTTGCTCGCGAAGATCTTGAGGGTCGTCGTCTTGTCGAGGGTGAGGGTCGCGGGCGCTGCGGCCTCGGACCGCCCTCGGGAGGTCTCTCGCGGATCGTTGCCGTCGCTGTTCCAGAAGATCTGCGCCTTCTGATCGGTGGCGATGGTGAGCGAGACGGTGCCGTTGAAGGGCCCCGGCGGTGGGGTGACGGTGATCGTCGGTGGAGGCACCTTCGCGTTGGGCACGGGCTCGAACGGCAGGGGCCCGGTTGGCCCACAGGCAGCGAGGAGCAGTGCGGTGAGGACGGAGGATCGCATGGAACACCGAGGGGACTGCCGGCCCGTCAACGCCGCACGTCGTACTCCACTTTCTTCACCGCGTCCTGCAAGGCGTTGGCGACCTCCTGAGGAACCATGAAGGTGAGCGTGCAGGTCGATGAGTCCCCCAGGGCATCGAGGTCGGTGAGCTCGACCAACGGGCAGACCTTCATCGCCACCGCCACCCGCACGTCGGCTCCGAGCTCGTCGGCGGCCTTGACGATCGAGACCTGACAGCGGCCGAGGTGCGCGCCGTCGCGGGAGTGGAAGACCTGCCAATGGCTGGTGACGATCTTCGCTTCGGGGTTGTCGAAGCGCACGCCGTTGCAGCGCGTCTCGACCGCCTTCACTGCGCGCTCGTAGGCCGTCTCGGCCTGCACGGTGCGAAACCGCACGTCACTCACCGCCCAGGTGCAGCTCGAGAGGAGGACGAGGACGAGGAGGACGAAGCCGCGCATGACTCGACCAGACTACTCCTTCGAGCTGGGCTTCAGATCACTCGTCACCAGCGGAGAGAAGAAGCAGTCCTTCTTCGTGTACTCGTCGAAGGAGAAGGCGAAGCGGTAGCTGGCGGCCGCGCGCTGGTTGCAGTCGGTGCGCTCGCAGAAACGGCAGCTGACGCCAGTGGGAACCGCGTCGCGCCTGAGCTCCTGCATCGGGAGCCCGTAGGCGAGGAACTTGGCGTTCTCCGCGTGGGTGCCGAGGCCGATCGAGTAGGCGGTGCCGCGCACGATGCTGCCCTCGACCGGGAAGAGCTGCACCTTGGCGAAGTCGAAGTACGTCGTGCCGTCGGGCATCTGCGAGTACTGCCGGGTGATCTGCGAGGGGTTCAAGAAGGCGAGGTGCACGGCCCACTTCGCGCACGACCCCATGGCGGCGAACTTGAGCCCGGTGGCCGAGTAGCGCTTCGAGATGTTCCCCGCGATGTCGCAGCGGAGGAAGTGGAACGGCAGCCCGCGCCGCTTGGGATCGGCGAGGTTGCAGACCCGGTGGGCGACGGTCTCGTAGGTGACGTTGAAGATCTGCGCGAGCAGCTCGAGGTCGTAGCGGGTGCGCTGGACCTCCTTGAAGAAGTCTCCGTACGGCAGCATCAGCGCGCCGGCGAAGTAGTTGGCGAGGTTCACCTTGATGAGCCGCGGCGTCTCCGCGTGCCTGGTGCGTTGGCCGATCACCCGCTCGATGAGGCGCGTCTTGTCCAGCACGAGCAGGCCGAGGGTGGCGCCGAGCTGGAACTTGAGGGTGGGCTCGGTGAGCGAGGGAGAGAGCACCAACTGGCGCAGCTCCGCGTCCATTCTCCGGACGACCGAGCTCCCCGAGGCTGCGTCCTCGAAGCGCACCGTGTACCCGAAGCGCTCTTCCACCATTCGCACCAGGTGCGTCGAGGCGACCAGCCGGCCGAGCGCGAAGTCCTGGCGCAGCGCCTCGGCCTCGGCCTCGAGCTCGGGGAAGTAGTTCTTCTGCGCCTCGAGGAAGTCGGTCACCTCGTCGAAGGGCGAGTAGTCGAGCTTGCCGTGCGGGCCGGCGTTCGGCGGGCGCTCGTGGCTCGAGAGCTGCGTCATCACGTTCTCGAGCTGCATTCGCGTGTTCTTGTAGAGGTTGAACAGCGCGGCCACGGTGCCGGCCAGCTTCGGCTCGGCCGAGAGCGACTGCAGCGACTCCGCGTCGAGGTTCAGCGTCTTGAGGAGCGGCTCGTCGAGCAACGACGCGAGCGCCTGATCGACCCGCCCGTCACCGAGCTGGGCCATGAACTCTTCGGGGTCGACCTGGAAGTAGCGCAGCGCCTTCCACAAGAGGGGAAACGGCGTCACCCGCTTCCCTTTTTCGATCAGGTTCAAATACGCCGGGCTCACTCCGAGCTCGCGCGCGACGTCGGCTTGCTTGACGTTCTTCGACAGGCGCAGGGTGCGCAGCCGGTAGCCGACGTTCGCGTTGAGCGTGTGCTCGTTGAGCGCCACGGAGCCTTCGGCCTCAGCCGACCGAGAGGAGCTCGACCTCGAAGACGAGGGTCGAGTTGGGAGGGATCACCGGCGGGTAGCCGTGCGCGCCGTAGCCGAGCTCGGGAGGAATGGTGAGCTTGCGCATGCCGCCCACCTTCATGCCGGCGACGCCCTTGTCCCAGCCCTGAATCACCATGCCCGCGCCGAGGCGGAACGCGAAGCCGGTGCCGCGATCGCGGCTCGAGTCGAACTTCGAGCCATTGGTGAGCGTGCCGACGTAGTGCACGGTGACGTTCTTGCCTGCGACGGCTTCGGGGCCGGTTCCAACCTTGAGATCTTCGATCACCAGCGACACGGGAGCGCTCCTTCGGTGGGCCTTCGTTTCCGGCTGACCCTACTTTCGCCCCCGGGTGGCGCCTAGTGCGTTTCAGCTGGCGACGATGCCGCGCGCGAGCTGAGTGAGCCCGCCGACGTCTTCGATCGCGTCGCCCAGGTACGGGGTGGCGAGCGCGAAGGCCGTCGCCGGCACCTCGGCGGCGAGCTGCTTGAGCAGCTCCTTGTCGCGCTTGACCCGCTCGAGCTCGAGGGTGGCGAGCTGCTTGAGCTTGTCGAGGCCGCTGCGGGCGGCGGGCTGCTGGGCCTTCGAGGTGAGCAAGTCGGGCGAGACGATGCCTTCGGTGCGCACCCACGAGCGGTTCAAGATGAAGCCGGCGAACGGCAGGCCCATCGCCTTGATCCGATCGCGGAAGTAGCGCGCGTCGGCGAGCGCCGCCTGATCGGGGCTGGTGACGAGGAGGAACGCGGCGTCTTGGGAGGTGAGCAGCGTGCGAACGCCCTCCGCGTGTGCGCGCATCGGCCCGAACATGCCGGAGAAGGCCGAGAGGAACTCCTGAAGCTCGGCGAAGAACTCGGCGCCGAAGACGCGGCTGAAGACGTTGCCGATCAGCTCCTGCGCCTTCTTGAAGAAGCCGCGGGAGGTCGAGGGGAGGAAGATGCTGATGATGCGCTCGTCGAGGAACTTGGCGAGCTTTCCGGGCGCCTCGAGGAAGTCGAGCGCGTTCCGTGCAGGCGGAGTGTCGAGCACGATCAGATCGTACTTGCCGGTCGTCGACAGCTCGTAGAGCGCCTCGGCGGCGGTGTACTCCTGCATGCCGGCGACGAGCTCGGACAGGTGCTTGAAGAGCCGGCTCTGGAGCACCCGCTCGGCCTGGGCCTTCGTCGGCGCCATGCGGTGCACCAGGCTCTCGAAGACGACGTCGGGGTTGAGCATCCACGCGTCGAGGGTGCCGGTGCTGATCCCCGCGTCGGCGAGCGTCTCCCTCGAGAGCGGAGTGGGGTGCTTCATGTGTTCTTTGATCCCGAGCGCCTGGGCGAGCCGCTTCGCGGGATCGATGGTGAGCACGAGTACGCGTTTGCCGCTGCGCGCCGCCGCGAGCCCGATCGCCGCCGCCGTGGTCGTCTTGCCGACGCCACCCGCACCGCAGGCGACGATCACCTTCTTGGTCGCGATGAGGGAGTCGAGATCGACGCGCACGAGGTGAACGTAGCCGACTCGGCTCGTGGGGTTTCGACTTCCGTGCGGGTGGGTGGCGTCGATGTGCGCTCAGGTCTGCCTTGCGGCGATCGCGCGGTTTCGCGGACGATCAGTCGGTGCTCGGCTCGCTCTTGCTCGTGCTGGTGATGGGCGGAGGCCCCGAGCGGGTGCTCATTCAACGCGCGGCCCAGCCGGGAACGGTGCGCGACTGCTACATCTGGGAGTCCTCGCCCGCTGCGAACGGAAACGGTGACGTGCTCTACGTGGGCCTCGTCGGCGCGGGAGAGAAGTCGACGCTCGTGTGGTTCGATCTCGGGGGCGTTCCGATCGACGCGCGGGTGATCGAGGCGCGGCTGATCCTCGAGGCTGACGGGACGAGCGGGGTGCCGATCACCCTCTCGCCGCTCTCCGCTCGCTGGGCCGAGAGCGAGCCGACCTGGGCGACGTTCTCGACGCTGCGCCGTGGCTCGGTGGCCTCGTTCACTCCGGTGCTCGGGCGCAACCTCGTGCCGGTGACGGACGTGGTGCGTGAGTGGGTCGCTCAGCGCACGCCCAACTTCGGTCTCATGCTCACCCAGGCGCCTGGGCTGGCCCCGACGACCTTCCGCGGCAGTGAGTACGCGACCGCCTCGCTCCGCCCGGCGCTCGACGTGCTCTTCGAACGTGCCCAGCCGCTCGCCGCGACCGAGGTGCCGGCGCTCGAGGCGGAATGTGGCGTCAAGCTCCAGTACCCACTCTCGGCGCACGTCCCCGAGGCGACGTCCTTCTCCGTCGAGGGGGCGCCGGAGGGGCTGCTCGTCGACGCGGGGAGTGGCGCGCTCTCGTGGACGCCGGCCTCGAGCCTGCGCGGGGTGCACCAGCTGACGGTCAGCGCCGCCGAGGGGAACCGCACCGCGAAGCTCCACGTCGAGATCGAGGTGCGGTGCTCGGAGCCGTTCCGCGCGCGGGTCGGGTGTGTCACCGCTTCAGGGCTCTGGGGCTGGCTCGCGCTGCTCTGGCCGCTGCTCGGTCGCCGCCAACGCCGCGCGAAGTCGTTCGGTCGCGGCCGAGCCGGTGCCCTCGACCTCCGGCAAGACGACTGAGGCCGCTGGCGCCCGCTCCGAGAGCAGGTGCAGCGCCGCCTCCGCGCGCTCGATTCGACGCACCTCGCGCGCACCGAAGACGTGCTGCTCGTTCGTCGCGAGCAGGGCGTTGACGGCCCCCCGCTCTTCCTTGGTGAAGGGATCGGCCGGCACCCGGTTCACCACGATCGCGCTCACCGGCAGCCCGTGCTTGCCGAGGCCCGCGTGCAGCTCGAGCGCCTCGGTCACTGGCAGCGTCTCGGGCAGGGTGACGATCACGGTGCCTGTCGTGCGCGCGTCGGTCAGCACCTGCAGCCCCTCTTCGGCGACGCGGCGAATCGGCCCGCCCGGGATCACCCGGAGGAGGAACTGGGGAATCTGCGCGAGCGCGAGCGCGTGGCCGGTGGCGGGCGAGTCGAGGAGCACGATCTCGTAGGCGAGCCCGCCGGCCGGGTGGAGCCGCTTCATCAGATCGAGCATTCGGTACATCACGCCCATGTCGCTGAAGCCCGGCGCCGCCGAGAGGAACTTCTTGAGCGCCTGGGAGCGCATCGCGGTGTCGGCGAGCAGCTTCAACGGCAAGCTGTCTTGGAGAAAGCGATGATGACCGGAGGTCGGCGTCACGAGCACGACCGAGAGGTTCGGCTCGATCGACATCGGCTCTTCGGTCGGGCGTTTGCTGCCCAGCGCCGTCGCGAGCTGTGATGGCGTCTCGACCGAGGGCACGATCTCGGCGGCCAGGGTGCGGAAGCCCGAGGTCGCGAAGTGCCTGGCGAGCGCGGCGGTGATCGTCGTCTTCCCGACACCGCCCTTGCCGGTGACGATGATCAGCCGTCGTTGCACCAGCCGGGCGAGCGACATCGCACGACCTATATTTCAGAAGCGAACGCAGGCACACGCTCAAACCCTGCGTTGCCCCGCCACCGCGCCTGTGGCAGCACCACGGCATGAACCTCTTGTTGTGCCGGCACGGCGAGACCCCGTGGAACCGCGAAGGCCGCTACCAGGGCCACACCGACATTCCCCTCGCGCCCACTGGAGAAGCCCAAGCCCGCGCCCTCGGGAAGCGCCTCGCCGAGGTGAAGCTCGATCGGGCCGTGGCTTCGCCCCTGTCGCGTGCGCGCAAGACCGCCGAGCTGGCGCTGGGTGAGCGCCGCGCCTCGACGTTGACCTTCGACGACGGGCTCAAGGAGATCTCCCACGGCGGCTGGGAAGGGAAGCTGGTGAGCGAGATCTCGGCTTCGCACCCCGAGCTGCTCGATCAGTGGAAGAACCGCCCGACGGCGTCGCTGCCCGCGGGACCGAACGCGGAGTCGCTCCAGCAGGTGCTCGATCGCGCCTGGGCGGCGCTGGGCCGGGCGACGAAGGGCCTCGCCGCCGACGAGACGATGCTCGTGGTCGCGCACGACGCGGTGAACCGGGTGATCCTCTGCCGCGTCCTCGGGCTGCCGCTCGAGCGCGTCTGGTCGTTCCGCCAGGCCCCCGCCACCCTCAACGTGCTGTCCGGCGCCACGCTGGAATCGCTCCAGGTCGTTCGCCTCAACGACGCCGATCACGTCGCGCCGTTGTTCCAAGAAGCCGTTCACGCTGCCGTCTGAAGGAGCGCCCATGCGAGTCATCAACTTCAACGCCGGCCCGGCTGGGCTTCCGCTCCCTGCGCTCGAGCGCGCGCGAGACGAGCTGATCGACTTCCAGGGGTCGGGGATGTCGATCATGGAGCACTCGCACCGCGGCAAGGAATACGACGCCGTGCATCAGGAGACGCTCACCCGGCTCCGGCGGCTCCTCGCGCTGCCCGACTCGCACACGATCGTCTTCTCGACCGGCGGCGCCTCGATGCAGTTCGCGCTGATCCCCACCAACTTCCTCCACGCAGGGAAGAGCGCCGACTACGTGCTCACCGGCGGCTGGTCGGAGAAGGCGCTCGACGAAGCGAAGGTGCTCGGCAAGACGCGGGTCGCGGCGACGACTCGCAACCCCGACGGCCGCTACACCCGAGTGCCCACGCAGGCCGAGGTCTCGTTCGATCCAGCGGCCGCCTACGCGCACACCACCTCGAACAACACGCTGTTCGGCACCCAGTTCCACCAGTTCCTCGACACCGGCGCGGTGCCGCACGTGTGCGACATGAGCTCGGACTTCATGTGGCGGCCGACCGACTGCTCGAAGTTCGATCTCATCTACGCCGGCGCGCAGAAGAACCTGGGGCCCTCGGGCGTCGTGGTGCTGATCGCCAAGAAGGCGTTCCTCGAGCGCGCCCGCACCGACATTCCGAAGATCTTCCGCTACCAGACGCACGCCGAGGCCGACTCGCTCTACAACACCCCGCCGACGCTCGCGATCTACCTCATGCGCAACGTCCTCGCGTGGATGGAGGAGCAGGGTGGGCTCGCCGCGATGGAGCGCCGCAACCGGGCCAAGGCCGACGCGCTCTACGGCTGCCTCGACGCGATGAGCGACTTCTACAGAGCCCCGGTCGAGAAGGCCTCGCGCTCGGTGATGAATGTCGTGTGGAGGCTCCCGTCCGAGGCCCTCGAAGAGCAGTTCGTCGCCGAGGCGAAGAAGGCGGGCATGGTGGGGCTCAAGGGGCACCGGACGACCGGCGGGATCCGGGCGTCGACGTACAACGCGGTGTCCGAGCGCGACGTGCAGGCGTTGGTGGAGTTCATGAAGCAGTTCGCAAAGTCCAAGGGCTGATAGGGTGCGCCCGCTCTCATTCGGAGGTCGTTCATGCGCTTGTTGCTCCTCTCGTCGTTGGTTGGCCTGTCGGCGTTCGCTGGTGAACTCAAGGGCGTGAAGATGCCCGACGAAGTCACCGTGGAAGGAAAGACGCTCAAGCTGAACGGCATGGGCCTGCGGGTGAAGTTCATCGTCAGCGTCTACGTGGCCGGGCTGTACGTCGAGAACACCAGCAAGGACGCGGCGACGATCCTCAAGGCCGACGAGGCCCGGCGGGTCGACATGAAGATGCTCCGCGATCTCGATCAGAAGACGATCGTCGAGGCGATTCGCAGCGGCTTCGAGAAGAACTCCGGCTCGCAGATGGCGGCCCTCAAGGAGCGTCTCGACAAGCTGTGCGCCCTCATCCCGAACCTCAAGGAAGGGCAGGTCCTCACCCTCACCTACGTCCCCGGAAAGGGCACGACGGTCGCGGGCGCTGGAGAGGCCACCTTCCTCCCCGGCAAGGACTTCGCCGACGCGCTGTTCTCCGTCTGGCTGGGCAAGTCGCCCGTCGACGAGGGCCTGAAGAAGGGCATGTTGGGCAACAACTGACGAGCTCGTCACAGCCCTGACGCCTCGCCTCCCGGTGGGGCGCTTCACTCGCGAACCGGCCCAACCCCGGTTAGGGTTGACCCAGTCACATGGCCACCAAGAACGTCGGGCGCGACGGCAATCAGACCCTCTGTTGCTCCTTCTGCGGCAAGTCCCAGAAGGAAGTGAAGAAGCTCATCGCCGGCCCCACCGTCTACATCTGTGACGAGTGCATCGGCCTCTGCAACGACATCATCGCCTAAGAGATCGACCGCGAAGAGACCAAGGACACCAAGGTTCGCATCCCGCGGCCGAACGAGATCAAGTCGATCCTCGACGAGTACGTGATCGGCCAGGAGCGCGCCAAGAAGACGCTCGCGGTGGCGGTGCACAATCACTACAAGCGCATCGAGTCGCGCGTCGCGATGGACGACGTCGAGCTGCAGAAGTCGAACATTCTGCTCCTCGGTCCGACCGGCTCCGGCAAGACGCTGCTCGCCCAGACGCTCGCGCGCATTCTCAACGTCCCCTTCACGATCGCCGATGCGACCTGCCTCACCGAGGCCGGGTACGTCGGCGAAGACGTCGAGAACATCATCGTCAACTTGCTCCAGGCCGCCGATCACGACATCGAGCGTGCCCAGCGCGGCATCGTCTACATCGACGAGATCGACAAGATCGCCCGCAAGTCCGAGAACCCGTCGATCACCCGTGACGTGAGCGGCGAGGGCGTGCAGCAGGCGCTGCTGAAGATCATCGAGGGCACGATCGCGAACGTTCCGCCGAAGGGTGGCCGCAAGCACCCGCAGCAGGAGTTCCTGCAAGTCGACACCACCAACATCCTCTTCATCTGCGGCGGCGCCTTCGGCGGCCTCGAGCAGATCATCGATCGACGGCTCGGTGGGCGGTCGCTCGGCTTCGGCGCCGACGTGAAGAAGCGGGAAGCGCGCTCGCTCTCGGAGCTGTACCACCACGTCGAGCCCGAGGACTTGCTCAAGTTCGGCATGATCCCCGAGTTCATCGGCCGCCTGCCGGTGGTGACCGCCCTCGAGGAACTCGACGAGGCGACGCTGGTCGACATCTTGGTGCGGCCGCGCAACGCGCTCACCAAGCAGTACCGCAAGCTGCTCGATCTCGACGGGGTGCAGCTCAAGTTCACCGACGGCGCGATGAAGGCGATCGCCCAGGAAGCGATCCGCCGGAAGACGGGCGCTCGTGGGCTCCGGGCGATCCTCGAGAGCGTGATGCTCGAGGTGATGTACGAGATCCCCTCGAAGAAGACCGCGCGCGAAGTGGTGATCTCGGAAGACGTCGTGCTCAAGAAGAAGGAGCCGGTGATCCTCCACGCGGCCGCCGACGAGAAGCCGAAGGCCGCTGGCAGCGCTGCCTGACCGGGCCGGCTCGGGGCTCAGTCCTCCAGCGAGACGCCGCGGTGCTCGAGCCACCCTCGAACGCGCTTCTCGACCGCATCGGCCGGAACGAAGCGGGTGCGCGCGCGAAGGAGAGGATCCAGCCGATCGAGCGGCTCGAGAATGACCGATCGAATGGCCGGCTCCGTCGTCGGCAAGGCGCCCTTGAGCGTCAGGCTCCAGGAGCCGTCGGGGGCGCGAGTGAACGTCCACACCACCGCGCCCCCGGTCGGTGCCTTCAGGGTGCACCTCGAGCACCGGGAGCACGAGCGACGCGACGGCGCTCCAGACCGCGTCAGGCGTGATCGACTCGACGATCAACCGCTCGAGCTGGCGCACCCACGTCGTCTCCGCCACCAGCTTCGCGCTCTCGGAGCGCACCGACCCCAGCATGCGAAAGGTCTTCAGCGCGGGCAGCTCCATCAGCTCGACTTGCCGGCAGACGCCCGCCCAGGCGCTCTCGCCGTGCGCCGAGACGCCGAGCGAGGTGAGCCCGCGGAGGACGTCGGGCGGAACGAGGGCGAGCTGCTTCGCGTTGACCACCAGCTCTCGGAGCGACGGCAGCCGCGCGACGGTGAGCAGCGGTCGAAGCCGGCCCTCGGTCATTCCCAGCAGCCTGAGCCGCTGAACGGTGGCGAGCTGGGGATCGTCGGCGAGCGGGTGTGCGCCACTCGAGACGCAGGCCTCTGCGAGCACGCCGCTTTCGAAGACCGCCGAGTCACGCACCAGATCGGGCAGCAGCCGGCGCAACCAGGCGCGCTCGTGCTTGTTCTGGAGCGCCTGCACTCGCTTCGCTTCCTTCGGGGTGAGGGGCCGCTCCAGGCCGGCGAGCTGGAGCGCCATGAATTCGCCGAGGGGCTTCCCTCGTTCCAGGAGCCAATCCGCGAAGGCGTGCCGGCGGCTCAGGTCGGCTGGGGCCTCCGCGATCCACGCGTGAAAGGCCTGCTCCGAGTCGGGCGCGCGAATGGACGGTGGAGGCGACGAGCTCGGAGCGGCCGTTCGCGGAGCGAGCACCAGCTCGAGCCAGCCGAACCCACCAGCGGAGGCCTCGAGCCTTCGCGCCGGCTCGAGGTGAGACGCATCTCCATGCACCGCGATCAGCAACCCAGCGAGGGCGAAGACCGGTGTGGGCGAGTCGAACTTCACCGGTGGACGGCGAACGAGCTCGGCAGCCGCGTTGGCGATGGCCGGGTTGCGCGGAAAGTCCAGCAACGACAGGGCGCGTTCGACGATGTCGGTCGCGGGTGGATCGCCCAGCCGGTCGAGGAGGAAGGGGAGATCGCTCGCGCAGCGTCGTGCGATGCGCTCGGTCCACGCCGCCTGGACCTCGGCGCGCGGTCCATCGGGCAAGGGACCCAGCGTTGGCCCCTCGTTCAGCGCGTTGAGGCTCGGCGCCGATTGAGGCGGGTCGATCGTCGCGCCCAACGCCGCGCGAGCGCCACGAACGATTCCTTCCCGCCACTTCTCGATGGGCTCGGTGACGTCGTCCATCGGTTCGAGCGTCTCGAGCGCCTCCGGGCCGCAGCGGTGCACCCAGAGGCAGCCCAAGGCGGCGGAGCCCGTGCCACCCTGATGCCGTTGCCGCACCGGGCAGCTCCGAAAGAACGCGGCCGCGGCCTCGCCGATTCGACGATCGACGGGCCAGAGCGCGAGCGCCTCGAAGCGCGCCTGCAGCTTGGGAAGGCTGGTGTCGGTGAGCGAGGCGAGCAGCTCACCGAGCCGTGACGCGTCCTGCTCTGCCGCCAGCGCCAGCCATGGATCCGCGCGGCGAGCGGCCATCGATCAGCCGAGCGACACCCCGACCCGCTGACGGAGCCGGAAGAAGTCGTCCGAGAGGGCGAAGAGCATCAGCTCCTTGACGTCTGGCCGGGTCGCGAGCGCCGAGGCCACCGCCTCGGTCGACTCCAGCTTGTTCGCGGTCTGGTTGCTCTCCTCCCGCAGGAGCACCGTGAGGCCGGCCGCGACGTCCGCGCAGACGAGCAGGCCCGCTCGATCCATCGAGAAGAGGAGGCCCTGCACGAACGGTTCGACCGCCACCTGGCCCATGCTCGCCATCGCGCCGGCCGGCTCCTCGAGTTGCTTGATCGCCCGCCGTGAGTAGGCCTTGCGCAACGCCTTCGAGTGATCGTCGTTCTTCCGGCCGAGCCCGGTCCACCCGGACTCGTGAATGCGCACCGAGTTCCCCAGCACGTCGGCGAACTCGCCCATCGACAGCTTGCGCACGATGGCCGCCTTGTCGATCAACCCCAGCGCCGCGCGGCCGAAGAAGAAGCGCTGCTCGCGAATGTTGAACCGTCGCACCACGTCGGGGCCGACCAGCACCGCCAGCGGCTCGCCCGTCTCGAGGTACACGAGGCCGCGCTTGGCCTGGTAGGTCTCGAACTCCGCGCCACCGAAGAGCTGGAGCACCGCGAGCATCGCCTTCACCACCGCGTGATCGTTCTTGAGCCGATCGCCGCGTCGGTCGATGCCCTGGCCCTCGAGGTTGGGCGGCGCGAGCTTCACGAACTGATCGCCGATCGCCCGCAACACGTCGAGCAGCGCGTTTCGCGTCGACGGGTGGTGCACCATCATCAGATCGGGTGGCCCCAGGTTGCCGCGGAAGTCGTTGGGCAGCCGGTTGCGGCCCTCTCCGTAGAAGGCGAGCTCGACCTCGTTGGCGGCCTTGAGGAAGACGAGCAGGCTCGCCGCACAGAAGGCCTTGTCGAGCTGCTTGAGCGACTCCCACATCTTGAAGAGCGCGTGCAGCGAGTCGAGGCGCCCGGGCTCGAGCTTGAGCAGGGTGCGGTGGGTCTCGATCGCCATCGAGATCGACGCGGTGTCGCGGGAGAACAGCTCGGCCAGCGCGACGTGGGCAGGCACGTGCGTGGAGTCGAGCTCGGTCACCTGCCGGTAGGTGAGGATCGCCTTCTGCGGATCGTCGAGGTTCTTCGCGCAGATCGAGCCGATGCGCATCTTGAGCCCGATCGCCTTCTTCACGTCGGAGGCTTGCTGCACCTGCTGCTCGAGGAGCGGCACCAGCTCGCCGAGATCGCCCGTTCGCTCGTAGAGCGCGACCAACCGATCGAGCGTCGCCGCCTCTCCAGGGACCAGCTCCAGGGCGCGCCGGTAGAGGGCGATCGCCTGCCCGACGTCTCCGAAGCCCTCGTCGGTGATCCGCGCGAGCATCGTGGTGTGCTTGCCCCGCGAGGCGACCGCGCTGTCGAGCTCGAGGAGCCGGCGCAGACAGTCGGCGGCGCCGGTCCAGTTGCGGCCTGCGGTGTGGATCGTGGCCAGCCGCTCGAGCGCCTCGGCCGACGAGGGATCCGACGCGAGCGCGGTCTGGAGATGCGCGGCGGCCCGCGTCTGATCGGAGAGGTGATCGTGGTACAGCGCGCCGAGCTTGAGGTGAACGCGAGCGAGCGCGAGCGGCTCTCCGCCCTGCTGGACCCTCACCGCGAGCGCGGCGGCGGCCTCGGCGTAGTCCTGTGACTCGATCGCGAGCGTCGCCTTGAGCTCGAGCGCGTCAGGCAGGGTCGGCATCGCCATCAGCGAGCGATCGAGCGCCGCGATCGCCTTCTCGCGGCTCTTCACCGTGTCGAGCCAGATGCGCGCGGCCTGGTGGAACTGCTGGCCAGCAGCGAGGAAGTCCTTCTGGGCGAGCTTCGCCTCGGCGCGCTTCTCGTGCAGGCCGGCGAGATCGGCGGCGCCTCCCTTTCGCGCGAGCAGCTCCTCGAGGGCCGGCCCCGCCTCGGGGTGGAGCGCGTCACGTTCGAGCACCTTGCGGTAGTAGCCGATCGCCGCTTCGTCGCTCTTGAGCACCTCACGGGCGAGCTTGGCGGCGTCCATCAGGGCGCCCTGCATCGTCTGCTGATCGCGCGCGGTCGCCGCCACCTGATCGTAGATCTTCAGCGCGTCGGCCGGGCCGCCCGAGCGAATGAGGGTGCGCGCGAGGCCGTGGAGGGCAGGGAAGAGATCGGGCGCCGACTCGAGCGCGGTCTCGTACGCGCGCCGGGCCTTCGGCAGATCGCCGAGCTTGGTTTCGTAGAGCTCGGCGATGCGCAGGCTGAGCTGCAGCATGTCGGCGGAGTCGGTCGTGGTCGCGCGCCGGCGCTCGTAGAGCTCGACCAGCCCCGCGGCGTCTTGCCCCTTCAGGAGCGCGCGCTCGAGGGTGATGCCCAACGACTCGTCGGTCGGATCGGCCGAGTAGGCATGCTTGAGCTGCGCGAGCACGGCCGCGTCGGGCGCGACCCCGGACTCGAGGGTCGAGAGCTTCATCGCCGCCGAGAGCTTCTCGTCTCCCAACACGTCGGCGATCCGGCCGCGCAGCTCGGTGCGCCGGCCCTTGTCGTTCGCCTTGATGCGCTCGAGGAGCCGCAGCGCAGACAGGTTCTTCGGTTCGATCGCCAGCGCCGCTTCACAGGCCGCCGACGCGCGCGAGGTCTCGTTCAGCCGATCGAGGTAGAGCCGGGCGAGCTTGAGCGCGGCGCCCACCTTCACCTGGGGCGCACCGCTCTGGAGCTGCCGATCGAGGAGCACGATCAGCTCCTTCACGTCGTCTCGTTGCGTCAGCAGCCGCTCGAGGTGCTGGAGCGCGGTGACGTGGTTGGGCGCGAGTCGAAGCACCTCTTGATACCCGTCGAGCGCGTTCTCCGGCTTCTTGAGCTGGTCTTCCCAGATCGCCGCTGCCTGGAACATCGCGTTCGCGCGCTCGGTCGGATCGGTGCGGTTCGCGGCCTCGGCGCGCAAGATTTCGATCAGGCTCTCCCAGGCGCCTTGCGATCGGTAGATGCGGGCCAGCGCGCGCAGGGCAGGGAAGTGGCTGGGCGCGAGGGTGAGCACCTCGCGGTACGACGAGATCGCCTGGTTCTGATCGTTGAGCTTCTGCTCGTACAGCTCACCGATCTTCTGAATGAGGCTCGCGGCCTGCTCGGTCGAGGGCGACATCTCGGCCTCGGCCCGGTACATGTTGATCAGCGCGTCCCAGCGGGCGTCCTGACCGTAGAGCCGCCCCAGGCTGCGCAGCGCGGGCAGGTAGTTCGGCGAGAGCTGGAGCACCCGTTCCCAGGCGGCGATCGCCGCGGGCCGATCGCGCAGGTTGTCTTCGAGGATCTCGGCGTTGCGGTGGGCGAGCGAGATCACCTGCTTCTGATCGGTCGCGAGCCGGCCTTCCTGCTCGTTGAGCGCGAGCAGTTCCTGCCACTGCTGCGCCCGCTCGTAGAGCCGTGCCAGGTTCCGCATCGTCGGGAGGTGATCGGGCGAGATCTCGAACACCCGCCGCTGACACTCGATCGCGCGCGGCACGTCGTTGAGCCGGTCCTCGTAGAGCGAGGCGATCTTGTTGAGCGTCGAGATCTGCTGCTCCTTGTCCGACGACTGGACCAGCTCCTGCTCGTGCATCGAGATCAGCTCGTTCCACCGGCCGAGCTTCTCGTACAGCCGGGTGAGGGCCTTGGTCGCCGGGAGGAACCCGGGCGCGAGGCTGAGCGCCTGCGAGTAGCGGGCGATCGCTTCTTCGACGTTGGTGAGCCGCTCCTCGAGGGTCTCGCCCGCCTTGTAGAGCCGGCCCGCGCGCGTCCGCGGATCATCGGAGGCCGCCGCCTCGGCGTCGTAGGTGTCGACGAGCGCGTTCCAGTTCTGCTGGCGGTACGACAGCTTGCCCAACCCGGCGAGCGCTCCGGCGTGACCGGGCACCCGCTCGAGGATCGCCTTGTACCGGGCGATCGCTTCCTGCTCGCGCTTGAGCTCCTCGGAGAGCGAGGCGAGGCGCAGGTTGATGGCGACGAACTCGCTCTGATCATTGTTGGTGCTGACCCAGGCGAGCAGCACGTCGGCGAGCTCTTCGAAGCGGCCGCGCGACTCGTAGATGCGCGCGAGCTCCGAGAGCACCAGCGGGTCGGACGGCGCGACTCGACGGGCGGCGAGCAGCGCAGCGAGGGCGTCTTCCGGGCGGGCGAGCCGCTCGTAGGCCTTCGCGATCTGGAGGAACGTGGGTGCAGCGCCGGGCCCTTGCCCCTCGGCCTCGGCGGCGAGCGCGGCGAGCTCTTCTTCGACGATGCCCTCGCGCTGGGCGATGCGCTTGATCGCGGCGAGCAGCTCGGGCTCGCGCCGATCGACCGCGAAGGCCTGACGGAAGGCCTGGGCCGCGGCGGTGGGATCCTTCAGCCGATCTTCGAGCAGGAGCCCGGCGGTGGTGAGGTAGTGCGCCCTCGCGCCGTCGTCGGTCACCGTCTGGGCGAGGAGCCGGTTCACCCGCACCACCGACGGGTAGTCTTCCTTCTCGGCGAAGACCTGCTCGAGCTGCACGAGCAGCGTCACGTCCTCCGGCTCGAGCGCGAGGCAGGCCGCGAGCGCCGCCGAGGCATCGACCTCGCGCGACAGGCGCTGCTCGAGGATCTGGGCCTTCTCGAACAGGAGCGCCGCACGGGCTCGTTTCCCCTCGGTGGCGCCGAGCTCGGCCTCGAGCAGCTGCGCGACCATCTGCCAGTTGCCCACCTCGGAGAAGAGCCGGCGCGCCGCGCGAATGTTCGCCAGGAACTTGGGCGCGAGCTTGAACGCGGCCTGGTAGGCGACGGCTGCGTTGCGGGCGTGCTTGAGCGACTCCCAGAGCAGGCCGATCTCGTGGAAGAGGAGGGCGGCGGCGGGCTGGCTGCCCATGGCGCGGGCTTCTCGATCGAGCGCGGCGATGCGCGCCTTCGAGTCCTCTTCCGAGGCGGTGACGGGCTCGCTCGTCGGAGCGGGAATGGGAATCGCGGGAATGGCGGTGGACAGCGTCCTCGGCAGCTCGGTCCGCTCTGTCATGGGGGCGAGTTCGTAGCACGCGCCCCGAGAGCCGAGGATCGGTTTCGATACCGTCGCCTGCGTCGATCAGCGCTCAGGCGCGCCGGTCGGCGTGCGACTGACGCACTGCGCGGAGCAGCTCGCCCGACTCGATCAACGACACCACCGCGCGCACGTCCTTGTGCAGCTCTCGATCGACGTCCATGTGCGGCACCTTCGTGCGGATCAGCTGATGGGCGACGTGCACGCCGTGCCCGGGCTTCACCGGCGCACGGAAGTCGACCGCCTGCGCCGCGACCAGCAGCTCGATCGCCAGCACGTGCGTGACGTGGTCGACCACCTGCCGGGCCTTGAGCGCGGCGGTCATGCCCATCGAGACGTGATCTTCGCGCCCCGCGGAGGAAGGGATCGAGTCGACGCTCGCCGGGTGCGAGAGGATGCGGGACTCCGCCACGAGCGCGGCCGAGGTCACCTGCGCGATCATGAAGCCGGAGTTGAGCCCCGAGTTCTTCGCCAGGAACGGTGGCAGCCCCGACAGCGAAGGGTTCACCATCTGCTCGACCCGGCGTTCGCTGATCGAGGCGAGCTGGGTGAGCGACATCGCGAGCACGTCGAGCGCGAGCGAGATCGGCTGCCCGTGAAAGTTCCCCGCCGAGACGATCTGCCCCGACTGCGCGAAGACGAGCGGGTTGTCGGTGCCAGCGTTCACCTCGATCTCGAGAATGCGCCGGCAGAAGCCGAGGCCTTCGCGCGCCGCACCGTGCACCTGCGGGATGCAGCGCATCGAGTACGGGTCCTGCACCTTGTCGCAGTCGACGTGCGTCTTCACCAGCTCGCTCTCGGCCAGCAGCTCGCGCAGGTGCGTCGAGACCTTCCCGTGCCCGGCGTGCGGCCGCACCGCGTAGACTTCGTGCATGAAGGGCACGTGCGAGCCGAGCATGCCCTCGATCGTCATCGCGCCGGCCACGTCGAACAGCTCGGCCAGCTCCTCTGCCGCGAGCAGCGCGTGCACGCCGACTGCGCACATCGCCTGGGTCCCGTTCACCAGAGTGAGGCCTTCCTTCGCCTCGAGAATGACGGGAGTGAGGTTCACCTTCTGGAGCGCGTCCTTCCCGCTCAGGCGCTGCCCTTCGACGAACGCCTCGCCCTCGCCGATGAAGACGAGCGCCAGGTGCGCGAGCGGCGCGAGATCACCCGAGGCGCCCACGCTCCCGCGCTGCGGCACGACTGGCGTCACTCCGCGGTTGAGCAGCTCGAGGCCGAGCTCGATGGTGCCTGGCCGAATGCCGGAGTAGCCCTTCGCGAGCACGTTGCAGCGGAGCAGCAAGAGCGCGCGCGCCTCGTGCACGGGCAACGGCTCGCCGACGCCGACCGAGTGGCTGACGATCAGGTTCCGCTGGAGCTGCCGCAGATCCTTCTTCTCGATGCGCACCTCGGCGAGGGTGCCGAAGCCGGTGTTGATGCCGTAGGCGGGCTCGTCGCCCTCGGCCACCTTCTCGACCAGCGCCCGCGCCCGCTCGACGTTCGCCCGCGCCTGCGCCGACAAGCCCACCTTCCTGCCGTGCACCGCGACTTCTTCGATCTGCTCGAGGGTGAGCGAGTTGCCGTCCAAGAAGAGGATGGGGAGCGTCATGGCGCGCGACATACCGCACCGTGCGCGGCTGTCTCGTCGTGGTTTTCGGTTGGGCGCCCTGGCCTGCTGCGCTACACGTGACGCATGGCGTCAGGTCGACGGAAGCGGCGGCTGATCGTGCAGAAATACGGCGGCACCTCGGTCGGCGACGTCGCGCGGATCCAGAACGTGGCCCGACGCGCGCTCGCCGCTCGCAAGGCCGGAAACGACGTGGTGCTGGTCGTCTCGGCGATGTCGGGAGAGACCAACCGGCTGCTCAAGCTGGTCAACGAGATCACGCCCAGGCCCAGCGAGCGCGAGCAAGACGTGGTGGTGGCGACGGGCGAGCAGGTGTCGGTGGGCCTGGTCGCGATCGCGATTCAGACGCTGGGCGGCGAGGCGACGAGCTTTCTGGGGCACCAGTGCCGCATCGTCACCGACAGCACCTACTCGAAGGCGCGCATTCAGCAGATCGACGGCACCCGCATCCTCGACGCGGTGAAGGCGGGCCACATCGCCGTCGTCGCCGGGTTCCAGGGGGTCGACGAGCAGGGGAACATCACCACCCTCGGCCGCGGAGGCTCGGACACCACCGCGGTCGCGATCGCCGCCGCGCTGAAGGCCGACGCGTGCGAGATCTACACCGACGTCGACGGCGTCTACACGACCGACCCGAACGTCGCGCCCGCCGCCAGGAAGCTCGATCGGATCAGCTACGAAGAGATGCTCGAGCTCGCGAGCCTGGGCGCCAAGGTGCTGCAGATTCGCAGCGTCGAGTTCGCGATGAAGTACCGGGTGCCGTTGTGGGTGAAGAGCTCGTTCTCGGACGACCCGGGCACGCTCGTCTGTGAGGAGGACGCATCGATGGAAGACCTCGTCGTCAGTGGCATCGCGCTCGATCGCAACGAGGCGCGCATCTCGATTCGCGACGTGCCCGATCGGCCGGGCGTGGCGGCCACCATCTTCGGAGCCCTCGACGAGAAGGCGATCGTCGTCGACCTGATCGTCCAGAACCCGCCGCTCGCCGGGAAGTCGGATCTCACCTTCACCGTCGGCAAGGCCGATCTCACCAAGGCGCACGACGTGGTGAAGAAGATCGCCAAGCAGCTGGCGACCGGCGAGATCTCGACCGATCAAGACATCGCCAAGGTGTCGATCGTCGGGGTCGGCATGCGAAACCACTCCGGCGTCGCCGCGCGCATGTTCCGCACCCTCTCGAAGGAGGGGATCAACATCATGGCGATCTCCACCAGCGAGATCCGGGTCTCCTGCGTGATCCCCTCGAAGTACGCGGAGCTCGCGGTGCGGGCGCTCCACACCGAGTTCGGGCTCGACGGCAAGCCCTCCAAGCGCGGCAAGTGAGCGATGACGCGAGACGGGTGGCTCATCGTGGCCGGAGCGGTGCTGCTCTTCATCGGGGTCGGCTCCTGGTGGCGATGGCCGAGTCGACGCGCCGCGCTCGATTGTGATCCGACCGAGATCGTCCTCGATGACGCCGGGGTCGCCCGCTGCGGTGGGCGTGGCGCGCCGCTCCCAGCCGGCCAGGCGCTGACGGTGAAGCAGCGGGTGCCGTTCGAGCGGCTCACCGCCGACGACCTCGCCATCCTCCCGGGCGTCGGGCCCGAGCTCGCCAAGTCGATCATCGCGGCGCGAGAGGCGAAGGGGCGCTTCTGTTCCTGGGACGAAGTCGACGCGGTGGAAGGGGTCGGACCAGCCCGGCTGGAGGCGCTCCAGACGCTGGCTGAGATTGCTCGTTGTGACGCGGGGCTGTGATAGAAACGAGCGGTGCTGATCTCGTGCGAGAAGTGCTCGACGACGTACGTTCTCGATGAAGCCGTGATTCCCGCGGCCGGGGCTCCGGTTCAGTGCACGCGATGCAGCCACGTGTTCACCGCCTACCCGCCTCGGCCCGGTGAGTCGGCGCAGGGAGAGCTCGAAGACGAGCCCACCACCACCAAGCGCAAGCCGCCTTCCAGCGGCCGACCCGCCAACCAGACGATGGTCTTCGGGCAAGACCCTGCAGCGGCGAGCGCTCCCCCCAAGGGGCCCAACCAGACGATGGTGTTCGGTGCCCAACCGACGAAGGCGCCCCCGCCGGCCGCGCCCGCCCGGCCCGCTCACCAGACGATGATCTTCGGAGGTGGCCAGCAACCGCCCGCCGCCGCGCCACCGAGCCAGCCCGCCAATCAGACGATGATGTTCGGTGGGCCTGCGGTTCAAGCCGCGCCGCCACCGCCCGCCGCCAAGCCCGCCTCGCAGACGATGGTGTTCGGCACCCCGGCCGGTCAGCAGGCAGCGCACGCTCCAGCCACCGCCCCGGCGAACCAGACGCTCGTCTTCGGTGCGGGCCCGGTCGCCCAGCCGCCCGCCGCCCACCAGACGGTGACGTTCGGGACGCCAGCGGGGCAACAAGCGGCGGCCAAGGAGCCTCCAGCCCGAGCCCCCGCGCCGAACCAGACCCTCGTCTTCGGAGGCAGCCCGGTCGCCCCTCCGAAGCAGAACACCGTCATGTTCGGCACCGCGGCCGGCCAGCAGGCCGCCTCCGCCGCGCCGCCGCCAGCCGCGCCCGCGAACCAGACGCTCGTGTTCGGCGCGAACCCGGTGAGCGCCCCGGAGCCGAAGAGCACTCAGCTCTTCGGCGCTGCGCCCGCTCAGCCGAAGGCCAACCAGACGATGATGTTCGGCAAGCCGCCCGAGGCGGTCGCCGCACCGAACAAGACGATGGCCTTTGGCACGCCGAAGGTCGATCGCGAGCTCGACAGCGACGGCGAGCCGGAGATGCACCGCACCGAGAGCACCGTGCGCGTCGATCTCGAGCAGATGATGCGGCAGCACCAGGGTGACTCGGAGCTCACCGCCGACCCAGACGCCGAGAGCCCCGAGGCCGTGCAGGCACGTCACGACCGCACCAACCTCTTCGCGATGTCGTCGATGCAGGAGACCACCAAGCCCGACGCGAAGGCCCCGAGCCCCAACTCGGGCACCGCCCCCGAGCTCGCCCGCCTCTCGCTCGATGGCGCCCAGACGCTCCCGCCGAACATGACGAGCGAGGAGTTCTTCTCGACCAGCGATCGCCAACCCGATCCCGATCCACCGGGTGTCAGCACCCTGATGGAGCCGGGTGGCCTCGACAGCCACGCGACGATCAAACACGACGGCCCGATCGGGTCGACGCTCCCCAACCTCAGCCCGGTGGAGCGGGCGACGGATCTGGCGCACCGCTCACCGATGTCGCTCGATCTGCTCGCCTCGGAGACGCCGAACACCTCTCCCGAAGCGTCGACGGCCCGCACCTCGGAGCTCAGCGACGAGGCCGTGGCCGCAGCAGTCGCCTCGGGCGGTCGGCGCCGGGTCGTCGTCGCCGTGGTGATCGTCCTCCTCCTCCTGCTCGCCGGCGGCGCGTTCGTCGTCTGGCAGCTCTTCGGCAAGCAGCTCCTGGGGCGCGAGGTCGATCCCAAGCTTCGCCAAGACGTGCTCCAGGCGGTCGAGCGCTTGCGGCAGGACGACACCGAGCTGCGGAAGAAGGAGATCGAGGAGCTCGAGAAGTTGGTGAAGGCGAACCCCACCTTCGTCGACGGGCACGCCGCGCTGGTGCTCGGGTTGGCGCTCGACCTCGACGATCTGAACGCCGAGCACTCGTTCCTCAAGGTTCGCTACGACACGTTGACGGCCCAGCACGCGGTGATGACCAAGGAAGATCCGAAGAAGGGCGCGATCGCGAAGCGCATCAACGTGCTGGCGGATCGGTCGAAGGAGCTCGCTCCACAGATCACCGCCGCCTGGCAGCGCGTCACCAAGGCCGGCGCCAGCCTCGACGGAGTGCTCGGTGAGCGCACGCCGGCCGCCACCTCCGCGCTCTATCTGCTCAAGGCCGTGCGTGGGGAGCCGCTGTCGAGTCCGTCTCCTGACGACTACTGGGGCAAGCTGGCGCCCGCGGTGGCGGCCGTGAACGCCACCAAGCAGAACCCGAACGATCTCAAGGCAGCCCTCGAGTCGATCAACGCCTTGCGCAGCGACGAAGGCTCCACCGAGCTCGCACGTCCTCACTTGCTCGCTGCTCGGGTCTTCCTGGCACTCAAGGACGAAGCCAAGGCGAAGGAAGCGATCGAGCAGGCGGCGAAGAACGGGCCCAAGCTGCTCGCCGCGACCGCTGGGCTCGCTGTGATCCAGGAGTGACACCAGGCTCGGCGCCGCTCGAGACGGAAACGAGGCTCGGCGCCGTTTGAGACGGAAACGAGGCTCGGCGCCGTTCGAGACGGAAACGAGGCTCGGCGCCGCTCGGAAACCAGGCCGCGAACCAGCCAGCTCAGCGCGAGGCCACTCGATCGTTCGGGAGCAGCGTGCCGAACGAGACGAACAGCTCTCCGGTGAGGCGCGACGGAGAGCCTGCGCCGGCGAGCCGCAGCCCGTCGTTGATCACCTTTCCCGTCGCGTCCTTTCCCTTCGACGGGGAGGAGAGGTTCATTCGGTAGCGCACCACGCCGCGTGCGACCCGGTGGATCACCAACACCGTGCCGTCGGGCTCGACGTCGTCGACGAGGCCGATGTGGGTGAGCCCGTCGTTGACCGCGCCGTCTCGGTTGAGATCGTACGTCTCGCGAAAGAAGACGAGATCGCCAGGTACGGGCCGCCCGCCCTCGTACAGCCGCCCGAAGCGGCCGAGGTAGCGCCAGATGGCGGTGACGCCGTTGTCCTGCGGCGCGCCCTCCGACATCAGCTCGAGCCCGAGCTGCGAGTAGACGCCACGAACCAGGCCGGTGCAGTCGTCGCCGAACCGCTTGCCCCCGACTTCGACGTGGCGGGCCCCGACGAGCGCGCGGGCGGCCTCGACGACCTTGCCTCGCGCGCCGGGCGGGAGCTCGAGCGGCGCGATCGCGCCGTCCACCTGCGGAATCTCGGTGGCGCCCGGGGCTTGCGCGAAGGGCCGATAGCCGTCGTCGACGCGCCACGATCCCAACGGCCGCCCGGTGGCGCAGCCGACCATGACGAGTGCGAGGAGTCCGAGCGAGCCCATCCGCATGGAGCCGATGGTGACAAAAGGGGAGGGCGCGTCAAAAAGCCGGCCTCCCCGTGCTGGCTGGCTGCACCCGCGCAGGTTTGGGGCTACGAGCGCCTCGATGCGAACCATGTTGGCTTGGGTGCCGATCGGCGCCCTGGTGATCACCGCCGGCGCGTGTCGTGACTCTGCCTACCGCGCGGCCTCCCGCACCGACACGGTCTCGGGTTGGAAGGCCTTCGTCGCCCAGCACCCCGAGGACGAGAACCTCGACGCCGCCACCGCCCGGCTCGCCGAGCTGGAGTTCACCGAAGCCAAGAAGGCGCACACCCTCATCGCCTACAAGCGCTTCCTCGAGCAGTACCCGGAGTCGGGTCAGGCGCGCGCCGCGGCGGCGATGCTCGAGAGCCTCCGCTTCAACGGCGCGAAGGAGAAGGGCACCGCCCAGGCGCTGCGGCAGTTCGTGCGAGAGCACCCAGAGGGAGCCCATCGCGACGAAGCCGATCAACTCCTCAAGCGCCTCGAGCTGGCGGAGGTCGCGAACCTCGATGAGCCGACGGCCCTCGCCCGCATCGCCGCGCAGAACCCCGAAGATCCCCGCGCCGCCGAGGTCTCGACCCGGCTCGACGAGGTCGCCTGGTCGCGCGCGGCCGGGCCCTCGCAGTGGCTCCAGTACCTCACCGACTTTCCCTCGGGTGCGCACCGCGACGAAGCCCGGGTGAAGCTGCTCTCGGTGCAGCTCGACGGCTTGCTGGTGTCGGGGCTCGCTGCCGAGGCCGAGGTGCTGGCGAAGAAGAGCCCGCTCATCGGTCAGGTGCCCAACTGGCCGGCGCGCCTTGCTCGGGCGAAGCAGCTCGACGCCCTCGAGGCCACGAAGGACGAGCGGCTCAAGCGCGCGCTACCAGGGTGGACTCGGCGGTCCTTCGACGACGTGGTGAGGTCGCTCCAGGCCCCCGATCAGATGGATCGCTGGCAGGCCGCCGAGGAGCTGGGCCAGTTCGTCTCGGTGCGCGCGATCGACCCCTTGCTCGAACAGCTGCGGCTGGCTCGCAACGCGCTCGTGCGGCAGGCGGCGTTCGAGAGCCTCCAGCGGGTGCTGCGGGCGCTGCCTCGCGAGGTGGCCGAACACGAGGTGGCGACCCGGCTCGAGGCGTTGGCGAAGACCGCGTCGGACGCGCAGCTCTATCTCTCGCGGGCCGTGCTGCTCGACGTCTCGGGGCAGCTCGAGAAGGCGTCGGGCGAATACCAGCGCGCCTGGGATCCGGAGCGGCCAGATCCGATGGTGCTCCGACGGTGGATGGCGATTCGCAGCGAGCGGCGGCAGTTCTTCGCGAGCGCAGTGACGGCGCGGCAGCTCGCGGTGTGGGCGAAGACGACGGCTCAACAGACCGACACCCCGACCGCGCCCACCGCGCTGTCGCTCGCGCGAGAGCTGTGTGCCGCCGCGCTCACTGCCGAGGCGGCGCTGGCCAGCGTGCGGACGGCGAAGACCGAGAAGGTCGAGTTCCCGGACGACCTCGAGGCCTTCGAAGTGCGCGCGATCGAAGCGGTGAAGCTGAGCCGCGCGAAGCTGCGAGACGCAGAGCTGGTGATGCTGGAGGGCGACGCCCACGCCCGGCCGTGTGGGAACGGCGACGTCTCGGAGCGAATCGCCGCTGGCGAGGCCGAACGGTTGACCGCGATCGAAGGCCTCAAGGTGAAGCCACCCAAGGATCACGCGGTGCTGCTCGAGCTGAGCCGCTGGCGAGATCCGTCCTCGAAGGTGCGTCTCGCGGCACGACCCTAACATCTCGAATTCGTTCGCGTTTGCCTGCGCGGAGCCCATGCCGGAGACTTCTCCATTCCCCGCAGATCGGGCTGGCGGGTCGCTCGTTCATCCTTCTCCGAGAGGAGACGACATGGCCCTGAAGCTCGAAGTCGCAAGTCCCTGTTCCGAACGTTGGGAGTCGATGACGGGCGACGAGCGCAAACGCTTCTGCGCCAAGTGCCAACTGCACGTGCACGATCTGCGAGCGCTCAGCGAGGCCGAGGTCATCGACCTGCTCTCGAATGGAACGGGCCGGATCTGCGGGCGCGTCTTTCGGCGGGCTGACGGCACCGTGCTGACCAAGGACTGTCCCGTCGGGGTCGCCAGGCTGCGTCGGCAAGCGGCGCTCGTGTTGGTCACCGTCGTCGCGCTCGTCTTGGCGATCGTGAGCGTGCGGCCTCAGCGCGGGTCGAGCGAGGTGCACCCGAGCGGCACCTGGAAGTCGCGGCTGGTCGACGCGAAGGAGTATGTGCGCGGCACCTCGCTCTTCGGCGCGCTGATCGACCGGCTCGACCCGATCCCGACGTCCCACATCATGGGGAAGGTCGCGCCGCCCAAGGGCGCGAGCGCATACTGACGTGCGACGAGACCGATCTGCGAGGATGAGCACATGGCACTGACGATTCGAGTGGCGAGCCCCTGCTCCGAGCGGTGGGAGACGATGCAGGGCGACGAGCGCAAGCGGTTCTGCGCGAAGTGCCAGCTGCACGTGCACAACGTGAAGGAGCTGAGCGAGGCCGAGGTCGTGAAGCTCCTCTCCGAGGCGACCGGGCGTGTCTGCGGGCGCGTCTATCAACGCTCCGATGGCACGGTGCTGACGAAGGACTGCCCGGTCGGGGTCGCGAAGGTGCGTCGGCAGGTGGCGATGGCCTTCCTCACCGTGGCGGCGATCGTGGTGGCGGCGCTGGGGCTCCGGGCGAAGGGGCCGAGCGGCTCGACGCAAGCGGGAGGCGTCTTCCACACCGATCTCAAGAGCCGGCTCGTGGACGCGAAGGAGTACCTGCGAGACACGGCGATCTTCGGGCCGATCATCGACCGGCTCGATCCCCGTCCGATCGCGGGTGAGATGATCGCGGTGCCACCTTCGGCGCCCACCCACCCCTCGCCTGCACCCTGAGCGTCACCCGAAGAACAGGCGGCACATCGCGGTGGCGACGACGATGCCGACCGCGTCGGTGAGCAGACAGGCGGCGAGCGTGTGGCGCACCGAGCGAATGCCCACCGCGCCGAAGTACACCGAGAGCACGTAGAAGGTGGTCTCGGAGCTGCCGTTGAGCATCGACACCAGGTAGCCGATGTACGTGTCGGGGCCGTAGCGCCTGAGGCTCTCGGTGAGCACGCCCGTCGCAGCGCTCCCAGAGAGCGGGCGAATGAGCGCCATGGGCATCGCCTCCGCGGGGAAGCCCACGGTCGAGGCGATCGGTGAGAGCGCCGCCATGATCGCGTCGAGCGCACCCGACGCCCGGAACATGCCCACCAGCACGAGGATCGCGACGAGGTAGGGGATGATCATCACTCCCGTTTGGAAGCCCTCCTTCGCCGCGGGGATGAAGGCTTCGTACACGCGCACCTTGCGGCCGAAGCCGATGAGCACGATCGCCAACATGATGCCCGGGAGGATCCAGTCGCTGAGGATCGTGCGCAGCACCAGGAAGAACGTCGGAGCAGGCAGGCGGACCGCGCTGAGGCCTTCGGCTGATGACGCGAGCTCGAGCCGCACTCGGTTCTCGGCGACCTCGACGATCGTTCCGGCTCCGAGCTCGGTGTCCTTCGCGAAGCCCACGACCGGTGCGCCCACGAAGAGCGGTCGATCGGCGTCACGAGGCGCCCAGAGGCCCTTCTCGTCCTTGGTGATCGGCTGTGGTTCCGTCGCGGCGAGCCTTCGCTGGAAGTGGAGCCCGAGCGCGCCCAGCATCGCGAGGATCACCAGGACGACGAGTCCGAGTCGTGCACCGCTCGCGCCTTGAACCTCCTTCGCGACCGCCTCGGCCTCGGACAGCTTGGAGGCGTCGAGTTCCTTGGTCACCGCGCTCGCGTCGACCGGGTACTTCTCGAGCGCGAAGGTCGAGCGGCTCTGGAGGAACTTCGCGGCGCCGATCGCGAAGAGGGTGTGGGCGAGCGAGCCCAGGAAGGACGGCACCAAGATGCCGGCTGGATCTTTCGAGCCGGTGATCGCGCGCATCGCGACGACGCCGAGTTGCAGGAGCGCGATGCCGGAGTTGTTGATCGCGAGGAAGAGCGCCATCGAGTTGGTGGCGACGCCAGGGCGGGTGTTGAGCTTGTTGAGCTCCGCCATCGCCTTGAGACCGAACGGGGTCGCCGCGTTCGCGAGGCCGAGCATGTTGGCCGAGAAGTTCAGGATCATCGCGCTCATCGCGGGGTGATCGGGCGGCACCTCGGGGAAGAGCCGCGTCATCACCGGCCGCATGAGGTTCGCGATCGAGCGCAGCGCGCCGGCTTCCTTGAGCACGCCGAAGAAGCCCAGCCAGAGCGCCATCTGCCCGATCAGGGAGAGCGAGAGCGTGACCGCGGTCTTGGCCTGCTCGATGCCGGCCTCGGTGACGCCGTGCATGGTGCCGGTGAAAGCGCCGACGACGACCGCGCCGACGACCAGGACGACGAAGATCCAATTCACGGGCGCGACTCAACTACGAAAGCGAAACGGTGGCGAAGAAACCCCGAGGCCCGTGCTACGAAGTCAGTCCTCATGGCGGAGAAGGGCCGCATCGTCGGGATCGATCTCGGCACCACCAACACCCTGGTGGCGTCGGTGAAGAACCGCGTGCCCCGCATCGTGCCGACCGACAAGGGGTCGTTGATTCTGCCCTCGGTCGTGTCGCTCTCTCCGCGTGGAGACATGGTGGTCGGCGGCGTCGCCCGTGATCAGATCGTCACCAACCCGAAGAACACGATCTACGGCGCCAAGCGCCTCATCGGGCGCAAGTACGACTCGAAGGTCGTGCAGGCGCTCAAGAGCTACTACTCGTACGAGATCGTTCCCGGGCCGGAAGGCGAGGCGGCGGTCTCGGTCGGTGGCCGCGTCTACTCGCTGCCCGAGATCTCGGCGATGGTGCTCGGCCAGGCGAAGGTGATCGCCGAGCAGTTCCTCCAAGGCCCGATCAGCGAAGCGGTGATCACCGTCCCCGCCTACTACACGGACAACCAGCGCCAGGCGGTGAAGCAGGCGGGCGCGCTCGCCGGCCTCACGGTGAAGCGCATCGTCAACGAGCCGACGGCAGCGGCGCTCGCCTACGGGTTCAGCCGTGGCCTCGATCAGCGCATCCTCGTCTACGATCTCGGCGGTGGCACCTTCGACGTCTCGGTGCTCGAGGTGCAGAACAACGTCTTCGAGGTCGTCGCGACCGGCGGAGACACCTTCCTCGGCGGCATCGACTTCGACAACCGGATCATCGACTTCGTGGTCGAGGCCTTCATCAAGGAGACGAAGGTCGATCTCACCAAGAGCCCGATCGCGATGCAGCGGGTGAAGAACGCGTCGGAGGCCGCGAAGATCGACCTCTCGCTGATGCAGAACGTCACCATCGAGCTGCCCTACGTCGAGGAGCGAAAGGGCAAGCCGCTCGATCTCAAGGTGCCGCTCTCGCGCGATCAGCTCAACACCCTCACCCGCGATCTCGTCGATCGCACCTTCGAGATCTGCGACGACGTGCTCACCGAGAAGGGCATCACCCGCTCGTCGATCGACGAGGTGATCCTCGTGGGCGGTCAGAGCCGCATGCCGCTCGTGCAGCAGCGCATTCAGGAACACTTCGGCAAGCCGGCGAGAAAGGGCGTTCACCCGGACGAGTGCGTGGCGCTCGGCGCGGCGCTCCTCGGCGAGTCGATGGACGCGATCGACTCGGTCACCTTGCTCGACGCGGTCTCGATGCCGATCGGCTACGGGCTCCCCACCGGGCGCTTCCGGAAGATCATCGACAAGAACCACCGCGTGCCGCTCGTGAAGAGCTTCCGGGTGCCGCCACCCGCCAAGCCCGGCTCGCCCTTCATCGAGATCGACATCTTCCAGGGTGACAGCGAGTTCATCGTCGACAACGAGTACCTGGGCACGGTGAAGCTCCCGGCCGGCACCGTCGGCAAGCGCATCGACTTCCGGGTCGACGAGGAGTGCCTGCTCCACGTCTTCCTCGAGGACGCCGGCGAGCCGAGGGAAGTGAAGCTCGCGACCCGCGACACGCCCGAGATCCTCAAGAAGGCGCTCGAGGAAGCGATGGAGAAGCGCTCCCATCAGGACGAGCGCGAGGCAGCGGAGAAGGGCGGCCTGTTCTCGTCGATCAAGCGGCTCCTCGGAGGCAGCTGACGTGGCGGTGCTCCTCACCGAGGCGTTCATCAACCAGGCGATCGAGCTGCTCAACGCCGACGATGGGCTCGCCGCGGCCGCGCACGGTTGGGAGGGCGACTTCGGGATCACCATCGAGCGCGCCAGCGGAGCCGTGTGCGTCTACCTCGACGCGCCCGAGAATGGCCGGTTCAAGCCACCGAGCTTCGTGAAGCCCGAGGCGCTGCAGGCAGCGAAGGTGGCCTACGAGGCCCGCGCCGATGACGCGACCTTCCGTGCGTTGATCGACGGGGCACTGGATCCCATCGCGGCCATCGTGCAGAAGCGGCTGTGGGTGCGCGGCAATCTGCAGCCGATCATCGCGCGCCTCAATCACCGCGGGCTGGCCTTGCGCTGGCTCGAGAAGCTCCGCACGGGGGGATGACGATGGGACTTCGCAAGCAGCTGCAAGAGAAGGCGATGGGGTTCTCGGCCAAGGCGATGGAGCGTCTCTTCGCCGACGAGAAGCGCGCCCAGAAGATCGCCGAGGCGATCGGGACCGTGCAGCGAGGCAAGGCCGCCGTCGACAAGACCCAGACGGTGGTGATGCACCAGCTCAACTTCGCCACCAAGGCCGACTTCAGGGATCTCGGCCGCTCGTTGTCCTCGCTCAAGAAGCGCATTCGCGCGCTCGACGAGAAGCTCTCGAAGACGTGAGACGAAGGCGCCTGAGTCAGGTGAACGCGCGCGCTCCGTCTCCTCTCTCGTTGACACCTCACACAGCGCGTGGCACGTAGCGCCACCTTCAAGAAGGGCACATAGCTCAGCGGTAGAGCACCGCCTTCACACGGCGGGGGTCCCAGGTTCGAAACCTGGTGTGCCCACAACGAACCCCTCGGCAACCCCGAGGGGTTTTTCGTTTCTGGCGTGCGCGCTAACCTTGCGGCGTGCTCTCCGCTGCGCTCCTCCTCACCCTCGCTCAGGTCTACACCTGGACCGACAAGCAGGGCGTGACGCACTACACGGACAATCCCAACTCGGTGCCGGCGAACGTGAAGGCGCGCATCACTGCTGGCGACGAGATCAGCACCGTGAGCCTGCCCGAGGTCGCGAAGAAGGAAGAGGCCCCCAAGGCCGTCGTCACTCCCGCCCCACCTCAAGCCGATCCCGCGAAGTCCGAGCGTGAGTGGCGCGCCGCCTTCCGAGACGTCAACGAGCGAATCGCCCGCACCGAAGACGAGATCGAGCTCGATCGCCACAAGGTGGAAGACGTGAACGGGCTCCCGGTCGCCGCGCGCTATCAGTGCCTCTACAACTACGGCGCCTGGTACCCGGCGGGCGGCTTCGTCACCGGCAGCGGCGTCAGCATCACCGCAGGCGGCACGAGTCAGGGCATTCCCGGCTTCACCGTCGGGGGCAACGTCGTGCTCAGGCAGAACTCCACCGTCATCGCTCCCGGCCCCGGCATCGCCACCGCGCCGTGCGCCTTCACCTTCAACCCCGAGTACGAGCGGGTGAAGGAGCGGCTGGCCCTCAACCGGAAACAGCTCGAGCGGCTCAAGAGCGAGCTGGCCGATCTCGACCGGCGCGCGAGCTTCGAGGGCGTTCCGCAGGAGTGGCGCAGGTAGCCACCGATCGGCTGCTCTATGGTAGAGACGCCGCGCCTTTCTTCGGTCCCATAGCTCAGTTGGATAGAGCGGCGGTTTCCTAAACCGCAGGTCGCAAGTTCGATTCTTGCTGGGATCATTCGGAGTTCCGTCGTGACGACCCACCTCGAGCGCCTCGACCAAGCCGTGATTCCTCCCGCGGTGCTGGAGGTGCTCAAGGGGCTCCTCGATGGCGGGCACCACGCCTACCTCGTCGGCGGCTGCGTGCGAGACATGCTCCGCGGCGAGAAGCCGAAGGACTTCGATCTCGCCACCAGCGCGCGGCCCGACGAGGTGCAGCGGCTCTTCAAGCGCGTCATTCCGACTGGCATCGAGCACGGCACGGTGACGGTCGTCGTGCGCGGCGTTCACGTCGAGGTCACCACCTTTCGCGCCGAAGCCGACTACGTCGATGGCCGGCGGCCCTCGAAGGTGGAGTTCCACACCGACATCGAGGCCGATCTCTCCCGCCGCGACTTCACCATCAACGCGATGGCGCTCGAGCCGTTGTCCAAGAAGCTCGTCGATCCGTTCGACGGGCAGGGTGATCTCGCGGCCAAGCGGATCCGCTGCGTGCGCAGCGCGATGGAGCGCTTCCTCGAAGACGGCCTCCGCGCCATGCGGGCGGTGCGCTTCGCAACGGTGCTCGGCTTCGAGATCGAGCCCGACACCGAGGCCGCGATTCCCCAGACGCTCCACGTCTTCCGGAAGGTCGCCACCGAGCGCATCAACCAGGAGTTCACCAAGCTGCTCCTCGCCCCGCTCGCGCCGGTCGGCTTCGAGCTCACCCGGCGGACGGGGCTGCTCTCGGTCTTCCTGCCCGAGGCGATGGGGGCCGATCCCTCCGTGCTCACCCGCGCGCCCGTCGAACTCACCGTTCGGCTCGCGGCGCTCCTGCACGACTGCGGAGCGACGAAGGACGTGGTGCTCCGGCTCAAGTACCCGGTGAAGATCGCCACCGACACCGCGCACCTCGTTCAGCACCAGGCCTTGCCGCCCACCGACGCGACCGACGCGCAGCTCCGGCGTTGGCTGGCGAAGGTGTCAGCAGAGTTCGTTCCTCGCCTGGTTGATCTCTCGCAGGCGCTTGGGCGCGAGCTCACGGTCGCTCGACGGCTCGGTGAGCAGCTCGCGGCCAATCCACCGCTCACCGCGAAGGCGCTCGCGCTCAACGGCAAGGACATCATGGCGGCGCTCGAGTGCGGGCCCTCGCCGATCGTTGGTCGCGCCACCGCTCACCTCCTCGACCTCGTGCTCGACAACCCTGCGGCGAACTCCAAGGAGCAGCTCGTCGACGCACTCAAGTCCTGGAAATCACTCATTTGAGTCGTGTCAGTGGGTTCCCACAGGCTTTCCCACACCACGAGAGCCGCATGGAGACTTCCGAGCGAGGCAGAATCGGCAGCGCTGTGGAAACGTGGTCTCAGAACTCCACAACCTCAATAAAATAAATACCTTGGCCTGTGGAGTAGCGCGCCGAACCCTCGTCACGTCCTCGTGACGCGGCGTGTGGGTGTTCGTGGGTTCGCTGTGGAAAACCAGGGGAGGGCCGGCTTTCAGCTTCTCGGCGGCTGTGGCATCCCCAGGCACATGCGAGTGGTGGTGGCCATGTCAGGCGGAGTCGATTCGTCCGCGGCGGCGGCCTTGCTCAAGGAGCAGGGCCACGAGGTCATCGGCATCACGCTTCGTGTCTGGAGCTATGAGTCGAAGGCCCAGTGCGGGAGCTGCTGCAGCCCCGACGACATCGACGACGCCCGCCGCGTCGCGGAGCACCTCGGCATTCCGTTCTACGTCGCGAACGTCGAGGAGCTCTTCAAGGAGCGCGTCGTCACCCCCTTCGTTCAGAACTACCTGAGCGGGAAGACGCCGATCCCCTGCGTGTCGTGCAACGAGGACGTGAAGTTCGGCTTCCTCTTGAAGCGGGCGCGCGCGCTCGGGGCGAAGCTGGCGACGGGCCACTACGCGCGCGTCGAGGAGCGCGAGGGACGGTACGTGCTCCGTCGCGGGATCGACCCGTCGAAGGACCAGTCGTACTTCCTCTTCACCCTGGGGCAGGCCGAGCTCGCCGATCTCGTCTTCCCGGTGGGAGGCCTCACGAAGGCGGAGGTGCGGGCGATCGCCGAGCGGCACGGCCTGGTGACGAGCGCCAAGCCCGAGTCGATGGAGATCTGCTTCGTGCCCGACGGCGACTACGCGAAGTTCGTCGAGAAGGTGGCGGGGCCGCAGCCCAAGGGCGAGGTGGTGTCGACCCAAGGCGAGGTGCTCGGCGCGCACGAGGGCATTCACAAGTTCACCATCGGTCAGCGGCGCGGGTTGCCGGTGCAGGCGCAGGGCGAGCCGATGTACGTGCAACGGATCGAGCCGGACACGAGGCGGGTGGTGATCGGCCCGGCAGACGCGATCGCGCGTGGGTCGTTCAAGCTCCTCCGTCCGTCGTGGGTCGATGGCACGGCACCGCTGGGCCGGCCCCTTCAGATTCGCATTCGTCATCGACACACCGGGGCGTCGGGACGCGTGCAGCTCGATGACGCGGGACTGACCTCGGTGATGCTCGACGAGCCGGTGAAGGCGGTGACTCCCGGGCAGGCGGCGGTGTTCTACGATGGTGACGTGATCGTCGGAGGCGGGTGGATCCTGTGAAGTGGGCGCTCGGCGCGGCGCTCTGTGCCTTCGCGTGCACCAAGCCGCCCAATGTCGCGCTCTGCGGCCTCCACTCGGCTGGTGCGCCGTTGCTGATGACGAGCGCCTCGGATCGGCCCATCGCCGTCGGCTCGCGGCTGGCGACGCACGACACCGTCAAGGCCCAGGGCCCGACGCTCCTCGAGTGCTTCGGCGGCGGAATGAAGGTGCTCGAGAAGGGCGACTCGGTCGTCGTCGGCGAGCTCAAGGAAGCGAAGATCGAGGCCGTCGCGGTCGCCCGCTTCGTGATCGAGAACGCGAGGCTCGTCGAGCTCGAGAACCCGCCGTCGGTCGCGGTGCAGGCCCGCTACACCGACACCCACTTCACCCCGGCCAGCGCGCTCGCGTCGGATGACCCTTCCACCGGTGACTACTTGCGCGCGTTCTTCACGCCCAACGGCCTCGCGACGCTCGGAGGAGGGGAGAAGCTCGAAGGCCCGTCAACGCTCCCGCCACCGCCCAAGCGCATCGCGGTGCCGCACGTGCACGCCGGGCCGCTCGGCTCCAGCCTTCGTCGCCTGGAGGTGGAGGACGACTTCGTCTTCGCCGAGACCGACGATCTCGCCACCGCGGTGATGCTCGAAGACGAGATCTACGATCTCGGGCGAACCGTGCGGCTGGTGCTCCCCGATGGCGCCGAAGCGACCTACGTCGACGAAGCCCAGAAGATCGAGCTCGAAGGCCCAATGGACGTGAGGATTCGCGACTGATGCCGCTATGATGCGCGGCCTCATGCGCAGTGCCCCCGCTCTCCTCGTCGGCCTCCTGCTTGGTTTCCTCATCGCCTCCTGCGGGGAGCCTCCGAAGAAGTGTGGCCCGGGCACCTGCAACGGCTGCTGCGATGCGAACGGTCAGTGTCTCGCGGGCACCGCGGTGTTCGACTGCGGCACCGGTGGTGCTCAATGCCTCGCGTGCCAGCCGAACGAACTCTGTCGCGCGGGCACGTGCGAGCTCTTCGACGGGGGAGAGTACGACGCGAACTTCCCCGGCCCGAACGACGCTTCGATCAACTACGACGCCGGGATCTTCGATGGAGGCCCGGAGATCGACGCTGGGCGTGACGCGGGGCCTCCTGACGCAGGGCGCGACGCCGGCTCGATGGACGCCGGAGCGATGGACGCCGGCCGTCCCGATGGAGGCACCGACGGAGGGCGCCCCGACGGCGGAAGCGACGCGGGCATGACGATCGATGCCGGCCCGCCCGTGTCCTTCATGACCGACCTGGTGCCGGTCTTCTCCGGCAACTGCGTCAGCTGTCACGCCAACCGCTCGACCTATTCCGACGTGCGAGCGAGGGTCGTGCCCTTCAACCCGCCCTCGTCGCTCATCTTCCAGAAGATCACCGGCACCCAGTCGACTGGAAACCCGATGCCGCCGGGGGGGCAGCTCTCGGCCGCCGACCCCGCCGCGACGTCGCTCATCGAGCGGTGGATTCTCCAGGGCGCGCTCAACAACTGATCACGACGCCTCGCCGATCGTCGTGGGGCGCTTTCTTTGACGAGTTGCTCCACCGCGCTACCGTCTGCGACAGCTCGCATGCGTGACACTCACCGATTGAAAGAGAAGTACGAGCTGTCTCTCGACAGCCGCCAGATCGTCACCCTCACCGTCGCCTCGCTCGTCGTCGTCGGCGGCGTCTTCGTTCTCGGCGTGGTGGTCGGGAAGAAGCTCGCGGCCGAGTCCCAGGCGCTCGAGAAGCCGGCCGACATTCTCTCGGCGGCCGATCAGAAGACCGAGGTGCTCGCCCAGGCCGAGAAGGCGACACCGCTCACCTTCCAGGAAGAGCTCACCAAGCAGGCGCCCGTCGAAGCGCCACGGAACGTCGTCGCCCTCAAGCCTCTCGAGCTCGGCAAGCCGGAAGCGAAGCCCGAACCGAAGCCGTCGGAGAGCGCCAAGCCGGTCGAAGCCAAGGCCGAGATCGAGAAGCCGGCCGAGCTCGCGAAGCCGGAGCCCACGCCAGCCGAGATCGAGGCGAAGCTCGCGCAGGCGAACCCCGAGGCGCTGCCCGAGAACCCGAAGCCAGCCGCCGTTCCCACCCGCACCAACGACGCTGGCGCCCTCAAGGAAGCGTTCGGGAAAGTGCAGAAGCCGGCGGACGTTCCAGGCGCCGCAGATGGCCAGTGGACGCTCCAGCTCTCGGCCTACCAGGACAAGAGCGAGGCCGAGCGGTTCGCCGCTGGGCTGCGAGACAAGGGCTACGCGCCGTACATCATCGAGGCCGACGTGCCAGGGAAGGGCACGTGGTTCCGGGTGCGCATGGGCCGCTTTGGCACGAAGGACGCCGCGACGACCTACCTCGCCGACTTCAAGCGCGAGACCTCGATCGCGGGCATCGTCACCAACAACTGAGCCACGCCCGTGGCGTCCTGGGCGATCCTCTCCGACGTTCACGGGAACCTCGAAGCGCTCGAGGCGGTGCTCCGTCGCGTGGAACGGGCGCGCCCCGATCGAATCGCCGTGCTCGGCGACACCATCAACTACGGCCCCAACCCGCGCGAGTGTCTCGAGCTCGTCGCCCGCACTGCCGACGTGATCCTCGCGGGGAATCACGAGAAGGAAGCGGCCGTTCCGGAGCCCGACGAGCTCGAGTCCGACGGTCGCGAGATGCTCGAGTGGACGCTCTCACAGCTCCAAGGCTCGGAGACGTGGGCGCAGCTGGCCCGAGTGATCGTCGAGCGAGGCGAGGCGTCAGCGCAGCATCGTGAGGGCACGCTCCACTTCGTCCACGCGTCGGCGGCGAAGCCCTTCGTGCAGTACGTCTGGCCCGGGCATCCCCATCATCACTTGCACCTGAACCCGCAGCTCGATCGGTACCTGGTCGAGATCCTCGAGGCCTTTCCGCACCGGCATTCCTTCGTCGGTCACACCCATACGCCGGCGCTCCTCACCGCCTCGGAGAACCGCGAGATCTTCCCGATCGCCCACGACTGGAATCGCCGGCTCACCTTCATCGGCCCCGAGACGATCTTCTACGTGCCGCTCGGCGAACGCCGCCTCGATGGCCTCGAGCACCTGAAGTTCGTCGCCAACCCCGGCAGCGTCGGCCAGCCGCGTGATGGAAACCCGGCTGCGAGCTGGGCGTTCTTCGACGGCGACTCGCTCGAGTTCTACCGCGAGCCCTACGATCACCAGACGACGGCGGAGAAGATCGCACGGCTCCCGCTCTCGGCGGAGACCACCCGGTTCTTCTCCTCGCGACTCGCGAAGGGCGAGTGACTACTTCGAGGCGGGGAGCGCGAGGTGGGCCGCGAAGGGCGTGACGTTCGCCGCCTGGTGCAGCTCGTCCGGGTAGTAGGCGAGGTCGCCCTTGATCACGAGCCGGCCCTTTCGAATCGCGGTGATGTCCTGCGTCGGGTCGCCGTCCACCAGGTAGAGATCGGCGCGCCGGCCGACCGCGATGGCGCCGAGGTTCGCTTCCTGCCCGAGGAACCTGGCGCCGCCCGACGTCGCCGCCTTGAGCACCACGCTCGGGGAAAGCCCGGCCTTCACCCAGGTCTCCAGCTCGTTGTGGAGCGACAGCCCGCCCACGTCGTCGGTGCCCGGGACGATCGGAATGCCGTTCTCGTTCAGCATCACCAGCACCTGCTCGAGCTTCTTCCAGCTCTGGTTCCACACCTCGTCCTGGTCGGGCTTGATCGCGAGCACCGCGCCGATTCGCGAACGGTGCACGTTGGGCGGCAGGTGGTCGAGCATTCCCAACTCGGCGGGGTTGGGCTTGCCGTCACGGCTGCGGAGGAGCCCGGAGAAGATCGCCATCGTGGGATCGATCGAGACCTTCTTCTCCTTCAACAGCGCGAGCATGTTCTTCCAGGCGGGCGACTTGAGATCGAAGCCCGCCATGCGATCGCCGAGCGCGGTGAAGCGGAACGGCGTGCGCGTGTCTTCGCCGTCCTTGAGCAGGAAGCCGAGCATCAGCTGGTTGATGTGGTTGATCTCGTCGTAGCCGTCCTTCACCGCGCGCTCGCTCGTCATGAACGCCGGCACGTGTCCCGAGACGTGCAGTCCCAGGCGGTGCGCTTCGGCGGCGAGCGGCTTCACCAGCTCGACCGGCATCGAGTTGTAGATCTTGAGCCCCCAGAACCCGTGCTCGGAGTACCAGCGCACCTTCTCGACGCCCTCGTCGAGGGTCGAGATCACGAAGGCCCCGTTGGCCGAGAACGGCGACTTGCCCTCGAGGAAGCCGCTCTTCCAGATGCGTGGGCCGATCAGCTCGCCGGAGTCGAAGCGCTGCTCGAGCTCGAGGAGCGCGTCGTTGTCGTTGCCGGGATCGCGCACGAAGGTGACGCCCGCGGCGATGCCGAGGAAGCCGTCGAGCGCTGACTGGTGCGAGTGCGAATCGAAGAGGCCGGGCAGGAGCGTGTTACCGCCGCCGTCGACCGTGAGCGCGCCCTTCGGTGGAGCGTCACCGGTGATGCTGGTGATCCGCCCGCGGAAGATCGCGACGTTCTGCGCGGCCCCGAGCTTTCCGGTCGCCGAGTCGAAGATCTTCACGTTGGTGAGCCAGAGCGGTGCGTCGGGCAGCCGGTGGGTGAGGCGCTTGGCCTCGGAGGCCTTGAGCTCCTTCGTGATGGCGATCGCGAGGTCGGCGAGCGGCTTGTAGTCGCCCTCGTGCTTCTTCTCGATCAACACCCCACCCGGCGAAATGCCACCGACGAGCTTCTCACCGCGCATCAGCACCAGCGACGGCTCGAAGCCCAGGCCCAGGAGCCAGAGCGAGACCTTGTCGGGCGCGCCGGGCTTGCCGATGTCGACGTCCTTGTACTTGCGGGCGGTCACCGTTCCCGCCGGGAGCACGGGGAGG
Organism: Myxococcota bacterium; assembly: GCA_052034585.1. Taxonomy (GTDB): domain Bacteria; phylum Myxococcota; class Myxococcia; order Myxococcales; family Myxococcaceae; genus Xiheimicrobium. The sequence goes on along the minus strand of JBPOIJ010000015.1, from coordinate 58,582 downwards.
CTCGTCGCCTTCGTGCGAATCATCGTGCGCAGCAGATGGCCGGCGAACCAGGGGGCGCCGCTGACGTCGAGGTAGTGGGGCGGTTCCTTGCTCTGCGCCTCACCTTGGTCGTTGAGCGTCTTCCACTTCGCGGTGCCAGCGGACCACTCGTAGTGCTCCTTCACCGGAGCGCCGACCTCGCCGTTGCCGGTGATGTCGCGCAGGACGACGTTCTGCTTGGCGTCGAGGGTGAGCTTGTCGCTGATCTTCGCGCCGCGGCCGTTGTTGTCGATGCGGAAGGTCACCTCGACGGTCGAGCCATTCTTGTCGGGCGTGGTGACGGCCGTGAGGCTTCCGATCGGGCCGGTCGAGGTGAGGAAGACCCACTCTTCAGTGGTCGGAGCAGCAGCGACGATCGCGCAGAGCAGGGCGGGGGACATGGCGGCGCAGCCAACCACCTCTCCACCAGTGAGTCAGGTGGTTCCGCTGGGAGTCGCTCAATTGCAGCGGCGGGTGGTCGGGTTGCAGCTCGAGCTGCAGCAGTCGAAGTTGCTCGAGCAGGTGCCGTTGACGGCCTTGCACGGCGTGTCGCACCAGCCGAGCGAGTTCTTCACCAGGCCGGCGCAGCAGTCGCTCGTCGTCTTGGCGGCGCCTCCCCACGGAGCGCAGGTCGTCCGGCACCGCGCGAGCTGATTGGTGGCAGAGGAGGCGCAGAAGGGCGCGTTCGAGCAACAGGGCAGTGAGTTGCTCCCGCAGTCGGTCCCGCTCGGCAGGCACGTGTTCGAACACACGGTCCCCGAGCAGGTGCCGGAGCAGCATTGGGTCGGCGCGCTGCACGACTGGCCGTTCGCGGTGCAGGCGGCTTCACACTCTCCGAGGGCGTTTCGAACGAGGCCGACGCAGCAGTCCGCGCTCGTCGAGGCGGTACCTCCCTGGGGGATGCAGGTGGCACGGCAGGTCCAGAGCTGCCCGGCGGTGGTCGCGCCACACGTGGGTGCGCTCGTGCAGCAGGCCGAGCGAGAGGTGCAGGCTTGTCCCGACGCGACGCAGGACGGAGGCGCCCGGCAGATGCCCTGCGCGTCGAGCGTCGTTCCGGCGCAACAATCGGTCGGTTGCTTGGCGCGCATGCCGTCGGCCGCGCACGTCGCCTGACAGCTCGGCGTTCCTCCGGCGGTCGTCGAGCGGCAGTACGGCGCGGCGGTGCAGCACGGCGAGGTGCTGGCGGCGCAGGACGTTCCAGAGGCGAGGCACGAGCTCACCGTGGCGCACACCCCGCTCGCGTTTCGCGTCAGGCCTGCACAGCAATCGCTCGAGGCGGCCACTTGCACGCCCGCCGCCGCACACGCCGCCTGGCACGCCAAGGATCCGCTTCCGCCGCCGTGACAGAAGGGCGCCGAGCTGCAGCACCCGCTCGCGCTCGTGCACGCGGAGCCAGCCGAGGCGCAGGCCGACTGGCAGACGCCGTTGACGCAGGTGACTCCGTTGCAACAGGGCGCGGCACCTCCGCACGATTGCCCTGGTGAGCGGCAGGACGTCTGGATCGCGCAGGCTCCGTTCGCGCAGGTGAGGCCCGAGCAGCACACCGAGGTCGCCGAGCAGGTTTGCCCCGAGCTCCGGCAGGTCGAGGTGGCCTGACAGACTCCTCCAGAACAGGTGAGGCCGCCGCAGCACGGTTGGCTCCCGCTGCAGCTCTGCCCGGTGATGCGGCAGGCGTTCCCGTAGTCGCAGATCCCGTTGTTGCAGAAGAGCCCGACCTGGCCGCAGCACTCGCTCGACGTGGTGCACGCCGTGTAGAGCGGCCCGCAGTTCGTCTGGGGTACCTCGCAGAAGCCGCTGCGCGCGTTGCAGAACAGCCCAGTGCAGCAGGTGTCGAGGAGGCAGGCGGTACCCGCGGGATCGCAGGTGAAGGTGCCAGGCACCTTGCAGAGGCCGCCGAAGCAGGTGAGGCCCGCACAGCAGCCGTCGTTCTCGCCGCTCCCGCACAGCTCGTTTTCCCCGCGACACGCGAGCGGGTAACAGCGCCCCGAGGGAGAACACATCAGCTCGTCGGCCGAGCTGGCGGCCGAGCAGCACTGAAAGGAGTTCGCGCAGCTCTGGTACAGCATGCGGCAGTTGAAGTTCACGTCGGTGCAGAACTTCCCGAGCGTCGACGAGGCGCAGCCGCCGACGGTGCAGTCGTTCGGATCGGTGCAGGGCGCGCCCTGGTTGCCACGAGTCGCCGAGCACTTCGTCGCGGTCGAGAAGACGCTGCCGGTGCAATAGGGCGCGCTCGAGCAGCACTCGCCAGCGGCGGTACAGCCGGCGCCAGCGGGTTTGCAGCCGCACACGCCGTTGTTGCAGGTCAGGGGCGCGGCACAATCGCTCGGGCTCGCGCATCGAGCGCCCGAGGCTCCAGGCGTGCTCTGGCAGGTGGGTGGAGCGGTGCCTCCGGTCCCTCGGCAGTAGGTCGCTTGCGAGCAGCACTCACCGAACGAGCGGCAGGGCAGACCGGCGCAGGAGGTGATGATCGCCGAACCGCCGCCGCTCGCCCCGCCAGCCGTTCCTCCGCCCGCCGCACCGCCACCCGCGCCGACCTGACAGACGTTCCCGACGCAGCTCAGCCCGGCGCAGCAGTCGAGGGTGGACGTGCAGCGGACCTGATCGACGCCGCAGGAGGCGCGACAGTAGGTCGGCGTCTGGTTCGGCGAGCTGCGGCAGAACGGGTACATCGCGCAGCAGCCGCCGTTGCCGTACGACGCGGTGCACGCGTCACCCGAGGCGCAGAGCTGGGATCCGCCGTCGATCGTCCCGCCTGCCGTGCCGCCACCGACCGAGCCACCGGCCGAAGCGCCGCCGCCAGCAAGCCCACCCGCGAAGGCGCCTCCCGCCGTGCCGCCGGCCGCCCCGCCGCCCATCATTCCGCCGGCTGCGCCACCACCGGCTGTGCCACCACCGGATGCTCCACCACCGGATGCTCCACCACCGGATGCTCCGCCGGCCTCTCCGCCTCCAGCGCCGCTCCCGCCGAAATTCCCGATCGCCTTGCACGAGCCGACTTCACACGACTGGCCGAGTGGGCATTGGGTGCAGGCCGCTCCGCGGGCGCCGCATTCGAGCGAGCTGCTTCCCGTGCGGCACAGACCTTCAGGCGTGCAGCACCCGACGCAGGTCGAGCTGCAGTTCGACGCGGGTGGGGCGCAGGCCGCCGCGAAGGCAAGAGCGAGAGAGATCGCGAGAACGCGCATGACGCGTGCTTATCCGGCTTCTTTCAGGGGGCGCAAAGCCGACCGCACGAAGCCGTGGCGGCGTGCGTTGCAGCGCGGGTCAGGTCTCGGAATCGGGGTTCTTCGTCCACTTGTCGACGTTGCCGTCGCCGTCGAGATCCTCGCCGATGCGATCGACCTGTTCGTTTTCCCAGTACTCCCAGTAGTCGACGCGGCCGTCGCCGTTGGTGTCGCGCTCCTTGCGCACGAGCTTGCCCTTCTCGAAGAAGAGCCAGAGCGAGGGCTTGCCCGCCGAGGAGAGATCGCGCTCCTTCCGCACGATCACGCCCTTCTCGTAGAAGTTCACCTGATCGACCTTCCCGTCGAAGTCGAGATCGAGGGCCTCGCGCGAGATCTGCTCCTTCTCGTCATAGTTGCGGCTGATGTCGATCTTCCCGTCGCCGTTGATGTCGAGCTCCTTGCGGACGAGGCGATCGATGTCCTTGCCGTCGGCGGCCTTGCCCTTGACGGTGTAGGTGAAGACGTCGGGCTTCTTGTCGCCGTTCAGATCGGTCTCGGTGAGCGTCTCGTCACCGGACTTCTTCTGGCGAATGTTCTCCGAGACGACGGTGGAGCCGTCGGCGGCCTTGTCTCCGGGCTTCTCCTCGCCCTTGGTCGTGGCGCAGGAAACCCCCATCACCAGGACCGAAAGCCCCACCCACAGCCGTCTCATCGAAGTCATTTCCTTGCCCTCCGGCAAAGCCGACATAGCGTCATAGATGGCCATGGCGCGCAAGAAGATCAGCACCACGATCTACATCACGCCCGAGCAGAACGAGTTGCTCAAGCTTTTGAACCAGAAAACGAAGGTGCCGGTGGCGGAGTACATTCGTCAGGGCATCGATCTGGTGCTCGAGCGGTACAAGGATCAGCTGCCCGGCCAGTCTCGGTTGCCTGGACTGTGATCGATCGACCCGTCTCGAACGGCGCCGAGCCTGATCAGTCGCAGTGAATCTCGTTCATCCCTGCGCGCGTGCAGGGTATGGAGCCGCGCGTGAACACCTACCGCGGCAAGCGCGTCGTCGTCCTCGGAGGAGCGGGCTTCGTCGGCTCGCACCTCTGTGAGCGCCTGCTGGAGCTCGGGGCCGAGGCGGTGACTGCAGTCGACAACCTCGTCACCAGCGACGAGCGAAACCTCGCTCAGGTGCGCAGCGACGCCCGCTTCGACTTCGTGAAGCACGACATCTGCGAGCCGATTCCCTCGAAGGGGCCGCTCGACTTCGTCTTCAACCTCGCCTCGCCGGCCTCGCCGATGGACTACGCGAACCTCTGGCTCGAGACGATGCGCACCGGCTCGGAAGGTACGCTTCGGGCGCTCGAGCTCGCTCAGGCGAAGAAGGCGATCTTCCTCCAGGCCTCGACCTCGGAGATCTACGGCGACCCGCTCGTGCACCCGCAACCCGAGTCGTACTCGGGCAACGTCGATCCCACCCGGCCGCGCAGCGTCTACGACGAGGCCAAGCGCTACGGCGAGGCCCTGGTGAGCGCGTTTCGCCGATCGCGCGGCGTCTCCACCCGCATCGTGCGCATCTTCAACACCTACGGCCCGCGCATGCGGCTGAACGACGGCCGAGTGGTGCCCGCGTTCGTCGGCCAGGCGCTCCGTGGGCAGGACTTCACCGTCTTCGGCGACGGCAGCCAGACTCGCTCGTTCTGCTACGTGGACGACATGGTCGAGGGCATCGCGCGCCTCGGCGCCTCTGACGTGTCGGACCCGGTGAACATCGGCAACCCCGACGAGCGCACGATGCTCGAGTTCGCCGAGGCAGTGCGCGCGGCGGCGGGGCGGGGTGGAGCGATCCTCTTCAAGCCGCTGCCCGAGGGCGATCCCAAGCAGCGTCGGCCTGACATCACCAAGGCGAAGGCGTTGCTCGGCTGGGAGCCCAAGGTGTCGCTGCAGGTCGGGCTCGCGAAGACGATCGAGTACTTCCGCACTCGGGTGTGATCAGGCTCGGCGCGTTCGTCAGAGTCCCGCGTCGGGAAGAGCGAGGTTCTCGAGCGACGACGGCGGCGGGAGCGGCTGCGGTACCGGTTGCTTCTCCACGAGCGCCTTGAGCCCCTTCAGGCCCTTCTCGAAGTTCGTTCCCAGCATCTGCTCGAGCGCCGGCCGGAAGAAGCCGCCCATCGGAGGCAGCTGGCCGTCGTCGGTCCAGGTCACCTTCGTGTGGTTCCCCTCGACGAGGAAGGCGAACCGGCCCGCGGCGTTCACCTCGTTGCTCTCGATCGCCTCTTCGACGGTGACACCGGTCGGGTCGGCCTTGGTGATCGTCATCGCGCCGTGGCCCATCACCGGCCCCTGCCACTGCCACCGAGCGCCGACCCCTTCGTCCGGCCCGCCGTAGGTGTTGCTCACCTTCGGGTCCATGGTCTTCGTCCACACCGCCCAGTCCTGCCAGCGCTTGAGGTTCGCGACGAAGGGCAGCACCCGATCGGGTGTCGCGTCGATGTCGATCGAACGCTCCACGTGCCAGGTGCGCGGCAAGAGCAGCCCGACGAGCCCGAGCACGATGATCAGCGACAGCAGGAGGATGCCCATTCGTTTGAGCATGCGGGCCCGTATACTCGAAGGCATGGCTCGTTACGACGCAAGGTCGGCCGAAGTGCTCGTCTTCTCGTACAAGGAAGGGCTGCTCTCGGCGGTCGCTCACGATCTCAAGCTGATCGTCGGGACGTTCACCATCGAGGCCGAGGGCGATCGCATCACCGGCGACTTCGAGGCCGCCTCGGTGCGCGTGCTGACGGCGATGAAGGACGGCGCGGAACAGTCGGGCTCGATGTCGGACTCGATGAAGGTGGACATCGAGAAGAACCTGCAGCGCGACGTGCTCGACTCGCGCAAGTTCCCCGCCATTCGGTTCGAGGCGACCTCGGTGACGCCGTCGAGCGTCGAGGGCCGGCTCACCCTGCACGGGACCACTCGCTCGATTTCGGGAAAGCGGGTCGACGCCGGCGGAAAACGCATCGCCGAGTTCCGGCTCGATCAGCGCGACTTCGGGATCAAGCCGTTCTCGGCGATGTTGGGCACACTCAAGATCAAACCCGAGGTGCTGGTGCGGGTCAGCTTGCCTGCCTGATCAACCCGACTCAATCGGCGCCGAGCCTGATCACTTCGCTGGCGGCGGCGGCGGCGGAGGCGGCGGGCCCATTCCACCCGGACCAGGGCCGTGCATCATCGGGAACTCCGCCTGGAGCTTCTCCCAGGTCTCCTGGCCGAGCAGCTTGCGGACCTTGAGCATCAGGCCGACTCGGTTCTTCCGCACCGCGAGCTCCGCCTTGGTGATGGCCTCGAGCTTCAGCATCGCCTTCGACTCGTCCACCTTCGCCTCGGCGAGCGTGCGCTCGAGCTCGAGCTGGGCGCGCTTCAAGTCGGCCTCGAGGGTGATCAGCTGCTCGTTGGCGTCGAGCGAGGCGTCACGGACCTGCTTGGTGACCTCCGCGCTCAAGCCCAGCTTCGCGGCGACCGGTGGAGGAATGCCCATCGGCCCTCCGAAGTGGTGCATGCCCATTCCCATGCCCATGCCCATTCCTGGTCCAGGTCCCATTCCAGGTCCCGGACCCATTCCGGGTCCACCGGGGCCCATGCCTGGTCCTCCGTGACGCGGACCGGGGCCAGGTTGCGCGAAGGCGAGCGCGGCGACGACGAGAGAAGCGGCGACGAGTAGACGGTTCATGGTCAGTCCTCCAGCGCAGTGACGGTGACGGCGGTCGGAGCGAGCCACTGCGAGAGCGCTCCGAAGGAGGAATAGGTGTGATCGGTGACGGAGAGCTCGCGATGGAGATCGGTCGAGAGCCCTTGGTGGAGCGCGACGAAGGCCTCCCACTCGCGGTCGTGATCCGGCCGGGCGCTGCGTGAGTCGGGTTGATCGATGGTGGCGACGCGCAGCTCGGTCTCGAGGCGCGCCGGCGTCGACGGGACCTCGGCGATCGGGCCCACGGGCGTGCGGCTCGTCGAGGAGACGGCGGCTCCAAGGCCAGTGACGACGACGAGGAGCGCGAAGGCGCGAAGCAGCACGGCCGCACGTCGAGGCCGCATCGCTCGTCGTGGTTCGATCGACGCGAGTCCAGTCGCGGCGCGATGCGCGGAGGCGAAGTCGCGGCAGGCGGCGCAGCTCGCGAGGTGATCAGGCTCGGCGCCGCGTGAGGCGGGTGGCTCGGGGCTCGCGGCCTCATCGGAGAGGATCGCGCGCTGGGTGGCGTCACAGGGCGTCATGGCTGCTCCGTTGGAGGAAGGATCTGGCGCTCGCGAAGTGCGTTCACCGCTCGCTGCAGGTGGACCCGGACCGTCCCGCGGTCGATCGCCATCGCGTGGGCGACCTCGTCGATCGAGAGCCCCTCGAGGTAGCGAAGCGAGAACGCGGCGCTCTGCCGGGCAGGGAGCTGTTCCAACGCGGTCGCGAGCTGGACCTGATGCGCGTACCGCTCGGCATCGGCCTCGACCGACTCGATCGGCTCCGGCGCGACGAAGAGGATCTTCGCAAAGCCGTTCCACAGCCGGCGGCGTCGCAGCACGCTCATCGCGCGGTGCACGACGATTCGGCGCAGCCAGCCTGGCGCAGCCGCTCCATCGGTCAGCTGATCGCGGCGTTGCCAGGCCAGGGTGATCGCGCTCTGCACCACGTCTTTCGCCTCCTCGTCGTCCCACACCAACCGGCGAGCGAGCCTCTCGAGCCGCGACCGTTCGCGGAGCACCAACGCCTCGAAGTCGTCGAGGCGATGAGCGGGAGGCGCCATCGTTGACGATGCGCTCGTCATTTCACCTCTCATGACGCTCGAGAGCCCCGCGCGGCATACGAGGACTCGAGACGTTTCGATTGCCCAACGAGTTCGGCGGGTTGCGTCAGCCGAGCGGCACGTTCCGAACGCGGGCGAAGTCGCGCTTCAGCTCGGCCCGGAAGCCGGGGTGGGCGATCGAGATGAGCAGCTCGGCGCGCTGGCGCAGCGTCTTCCCGTGCAGGTTCACCGCGCCGTACTCGGTGACGACCCAATGCATGTGGCCGCGGGTGGTGACGACGCCGGCGCCGTCCTTCAGCTGGAGCACGATGCGGCTCAGCTTCCCGCCCGCCGCGGTCGAGGGCAGGGCGATGATCGGCTTCCCTCCGGTCGAGCGTGCCGCGCCGCGAATGAAGTCCATCTGGCCGCCGATGCCCGAGTAGATGCGATGGCCGATCGAGTCGGCGCAGACCTGCCCGGTGAGATCGATCTCCAGCGCCGAGTTGATCGCCACCACCTTGTCGTTCTTCCCGATGAGCGCGGTGTCGTTGGTGCGATCGCACGGGTGGAACTCCACTTCCTGGTTGTCGTCGACGAAGTCGAACAGCTTCTTGGTGCCGGTGACGAAGGACACCACGCTGCGCCCGGCGTGCACCTTCTTGAGCCGGTTCGTCACCACCCGGTTCTCGACGAGGGGAATGAGCCCGTCGGAGAACATCTCGGTGTGAATCCCGAGGTCGTGCTTGTTGCCGAGCCGCGCCAGCACCGCGTCGGGAATGGCACCGATGCCCATCTGGAGACAGCTGCCGTCCTCGACGAGATTGGCGACCAGCTCACCGATGCGCGACTCCACCTCGGTCTTCTCGCCCGGCGCCATCTCGGCGAGCGGTCGATCGGTGACGGTGAAGGCAGTGACGCGGTCGAGCGGGAACATCGAGTGTCCCAGGGTGCGCGGCATCTGGGCGTTGATCTCCGCGACCACCTTCGTCGAGTGCCACGCCGCCGACAGCGCCGCGTCCACCGAGGTGCCCAACGTGCAGTCGAGGTGCGAGTTCGGCGTCGACAGCTGCAGGAGCGCCACGTCGAGCTTCACCGCGCCGCTGCCGAACAGCGAAGGAATGTCGGACAGGAAGATCGGCATGAAGTCGGCGCGACCCTCGGCGATCGGGCCCCGCATCGCGTGTCCGGTGAAGAGCGAGACCGAGAGGAAGCGGCCAGCGAAGCGCGGCTCGAGGAAGGGGCACGGGCCGGTGGTGTGCAGGTGGTAGAGGGTGACGTCCTCGAGATCGGTGCGCCGGCACATCGCCTCGATGAGCGGGCTCGGGGTCGCCGAGGCGCCGTGAATGAACACCTTGTCGCCGCTCTTGATGACCTTCACCGCTTCGTCGGCGGAGACGGCTCGGTCGGTCCAGCGCTCGTTCGCGTGCATGGCCAGAACGATACCGGCCTCGAGCCGCGCCGACGACGACGAACGTCAGCCCTTGATCGCCGGGCGGATCAGGGTGCGCGTGTCTTCTTCGTCGACTTCGTTCGCGAGGCTGTGGAGCCGGTTGTTCGTCACCCGCAGCCGGCGCGAGAGTTCCCGGCAGAGGTTCTGGAGGATCATCACGTAGCCCGCGGTGTCCTCCTGGTAGAGCTTGTAGAGATCGCGGTTGCCGAAGGAGAAGACGACCGAGGGCTTCTCGACGATCACCGAGGCGCTGCGCTTCTGGATGTCGATCAGCGTCATCTCGCCGAAGAACTCGCCCGAGCCCATGCGCACCAGCTTGCGACGGTGCCCGCCTTGATCGTCGTCTCGGCAAACGATCACTTCCCCGGAGCGGATGAGGAACATCGCGCGGCCGGCTTCGCCCTGTTTGCAGATCTCGGCGCCGGGCTCGAAGTGGTGTTCGCCCAGCATCGCGATCACCCGCTTGAGCGTCGGCTCCTCGAGCCCACCGAAGAGGGCGATCGAAGGCAGCCACGTTCGAAGATCACTCGTTTCCTTCGCCATGGCTCACCTCGCCTTGGTCAGCTGGCCCACCGCGTCGCCCAGGCCTTCCAGGGTCAGAGGGTACATCGGAAACACCTTTCGGATGACGTCGATGGTGGTCTGCCACCAGCCGGACGGCGGCTCCGGGTTGAGCCAGCAGCTGCTCGGGAAGTGCTCGCGAATGCGCATGAGGTGAATCACGCCTTCGAGGCCCTCGTCGTCGGCCCAGCCGGAGGTGCTCATCAGCTCCCACGGCGCCATCAACGCGTCGCCGACGAAGATCACCTTGTAGCGGCGATCGGTCTCCGCGAAGAGCTGGGGCAGGGTGATCGGATCGCGGAAGCTCGCGTGCTGGTACACCCGCCCGTAGACGCAGTTGTGGAAGTAGTAGGTGCGCAGCTCGCGGAAGTGGGTCGCCTTCTTCGCCGCGGTGAAGAGCCGCGAGACGAGGTGCGCGAACGGATCCATCGAGCCGCCGACGTCCATCAGGAGGATCACCCGGGTGTTCGACTTTCGCGGCGGCCGCGTCACCACTTCGAGATCGCCCAGGTTGCGCGCGGTCTCGCTGATCGTCTTGTCGAGATCGAGCTCGTCGGCCGAACCCTCCCGCGCGAACGCCCGCAGCTTGCGCAGCGCCACCTGGAGCTGCCGCACGTCGAGCACGAGATCGTCGCGGTATTCCTTGTAGGCCCGCTCCTGGGCCATTCGAACGGCCGAGCGCATGCCCGCCGCGTCACCGACCCGAACGCCTTCGCGCCCCGTCTTCCCGGAGTTGCCGAAGGGCGAGGTGCCCGCGGTGCCGATCCACTTGTTGCCGCGATCGTGGCGTTCCTTCTGCTCCTTCATTCGCTGCTGGAAGAGCTCCTCGAGCGTCTTGAGATCGAGCTGCTCGAGCAGCGCCTTCTCTTCCGGCGTCAGCAGGCGATCGGGCCGCTTGGCGTCGCGCACCCAATCGAGCAGCTGCTGGGTGATCTCCACCGAGGCGGCCTCGATGCCCTGAAAGTGCTTCGCGAAGGCCTGATCGAACGCGTCGAGGTGCTTCTCGTCGTGCACCAGCAGCGCCCGGGCGACGAAGTAGAACCCTTCGAGCGAGCTGTCGTGCAGGCCCTCGAGCAACGCGCGGCTCAAGGCCACGGCCTCGGTCGCTCCGACCGGCACCTTCCGGCTGCGCAGCTCGTAGAGGAAGGGAACGAACACGTCACGCCCTCTTGGGAACTCGGCCGCCGAACTGATCGGCGAAGGACATCAGATCTTGCTCGCGCTTGAGCAGCGCGCCGATGAAGGGCAGCTCGCCGTCGAGCTTCACGCTCGAGATCCCCGCGGCTTTCAGCGCCGAGAGCCAGTCGATCAGCTCGCTCGTCGAGGGCCGTTTGCGCAGCCGCGAGAACGCGCGCAGCTCGTAGAACACCGCGAGCGACTGCTCGATCATGCGCTCGGCGAGATCTGGGTGGTGAACGTGGACGATGCGCTCCATCAGCTCCTTGTCGGGGAACTCGATGAAGTGGAACACGCAGCGGCGCAAGAAGGCGTCGGGCAGATCCTTCTCGTTGTTCGAGGTGATCACGACGACGGGCCGGTGCTTGGCGACGATCTCGTCGTCGGTCTCGAGCACCCGGAACCGCATGCGATCGATCTCGTGGAGCAGATCGTTGGGGAACTCGAGATCGGCCTTGTCGATCTCGTCGATGAGCAGCACCCGGCGCTCGGGCGCGCGGAACGACTCTCCCAGCGGCCCGAAGCGGATGTACTGGCGAATGTCGCGCACGTCTTTGTCGTTGAACCGGCTGTCGTGGAGCCGCTGGACCGCGTCGTAGACGTAGAGCCCGTCCTGCGCCTTGGTGGTCGACTTCACGTTCCAGGTGAGGAGCGACAGCCCCATCGCGCCCGCGATCGCCTCCGCCAACAACGTCTTGCCGGTGCCGGGTTCGCCCTTCACCAACAGCGGCCGCTGCAACGCGACCGCGCAGTCGACCGCCGAGCGGAGGCTCTCGCTCGTCAGATAGGAGTCGGTTCCCTTGAAGCGCATGGCGGCAGCGTAACCACCCCTGGCCTCGCTTTCATGCAGTCAATGCGCCGAAGCGGGAGGTACAGTCACTGCGAGGGAGGAACCAGTGCTCAAGTGGAAGCTGATGCTGACGACGTTGCCCTTCGTGGCGCTCGTCACGGCGATCAAGGCGGGGTTGCAGTTCGGGGCAGGGTGGGACGGCGCGGTCGAGTTCGCAGACGTGGGCGTGGTGCTGACGGCCGGCGTCTTCCTCACCGGCTTTCTCCTGACGGGCACCATCTCCGACTACAAGGAAGCCGAGAAGCTCCCGTCCGAGGTGGCGACGACGCTCGAGCTGCTCGAGGAGATCCTCGTCCTCGCGGCCTCGATTCGTCCCGTCCTCAAGCTCAAGGAGCTGCGTGGCTCGCTCCTCGCCATGACCGACGGAATTCGCGAGTGGCTCTACAAACGAAAGACGACCGCCCAGGTGTTCGAGACCCTCACCGCGTTCAACGACGTGCTGCAGATCCTCGAGCGTGACGGCGCTGGCCCGTATGCCTCGCGCGCGGTGCCGCAGCTGGCGGGCCTGCGGAAGACGATCTCCCGAATGGACGTCATCTCGCGCACCGGGTTCTTGCCGCCGGCCTACGCGCTCCTCGAGACCATGCTCGCGCTGATCCTCATCCTCGTCATCTGCGCCAAGTACAAGTCGACGCTCGCCGAGTTCATTCTCGTGCCGGTGCTGACCCTCATGTACACGTACATGTTGCGGCTCATTCGCGACGTCGACGATCCGTTCGACTACTCGTCCGACGGCAAGCGGCGAGGCGGGGCCGAGGTCGAGCTCTTCCCCATCGAAGAATACCGGGAGCGGCTCGCCAAGCGCGTCTGAGTCTACCGCTCGAGCTCGAACTGCTTGGGCGGACGGCGGGCGTGCTCCTCGAGGAACTTGTCGAAGCCGGCGCGTGACTCGAGGCGGCAGCTCGGCAGCCGCGCCACCACCTCGTCGGTGAAGTGGTACTGCTCGATCACGAGCGAGGCCCGGAGGCTCCCTGCCGCGCCGTCGAAGGGTCGCACCGCGTGGGCGAGATCGCCGCGAAAGTGCACCACGTCGTTCTCGTGCGGCTTGATGAAGCCGACCGGCAGCGAGCCGTTCCAGAGCTGGAGCTCTCCGCCAGGCGCGTCGGGCACCGAGAGATAGAGGACGGAGACGCACTCGGGCACGTGACCCGTCTCACCCGACGGGCCGATGAGCGTTCCGTCGACGTGGCGCGCGACCTCGGCCCCAGCACCGACGACGAGCAGGTTGAGATACCAGGCGTTCGGCACGCGAGTGAGCGATCGCCGCCACCATGGCGTCAGTTCTCGAATCGCCGGCGCACCCAGCACTCGATCGAGCCAGCGATCGAAGAAGGGGAAGCGCCCACGCAGCTCGGTTCGGCCGGCGTCGGTGAAGGTGATCCCGAACCCTCGGCTCGCTTGGAACGGGCCGTTCAGCGTGCTCTCGCCGACGAACTCCGAGGCCATCACCGCGCGTCGCAGCTCTCCGAACTCCGTCGGAGGCAGGGCACCAGATCGGCGTCGGTGGAGCTTCAACATCGGCTTCGCGCCCGAGCAACGCGGGTCGCACCTCCTCACACCAGGTGGGATACTCCGGCTGCCGAAAAGTTGCTGCCTGTAGCACCTGCCACAGACTTCCCGCCGATGGAAACCACCGAGCGCATCCGTGGAAGACGAGTTCGCTTCAAGCACCCGGTTCGGGTGACGACGATGTCGGGCGAGCAGAAGGCCTGGCGCACGTTGTCGGCCAACCTCTCGAACGAGGGCCTCTTCGTTCGTATGCCGCAGCCGCTCCAGCCGGGAACGCGGGTCGCGATTGCGCTGGAAGCGGGCGGGCGCGCGCTCCCTCTCGCCGAAGGTGAAGTGCGGTGGGCCCGATCGGCGCCCTCGGAGCTGGAAGAGGAATACCCGGGCTGTGGCGTCGCCTTCACCGACTTCCTCCACCCTCGCGCGAGCGAGCTCGTCGAGTACCTCGTGGGCACGCTCGAGTCCGGCCGGCCGCTGAGGACTGCGCCGGTGTCGCGGCGACTGCGCCTGCTTCGTGGAGCCGCGATCGGCGCCGGCGTGATGTTGAGCGCTGCGTTGATGGCGTTCCTGATCGAGGTGGGCACCGATGCCGCCGCGCCCGACTCGATGGAAGCGGCGCCTCCCGTTCAGGTGACGCCGACGCCAGTCGCCGAGGTGGTGGTCGCGGAGGTGGCGCCTGCCCCTGCGAGCGCACCAGCTCCTGCGCCGACCGCAGACGATCTCGCCCCCGTCGCGCTCTCGACCGAGCCGTCGGTTGCCGTCGTCGCTTCGATGGCCCCCGCCCTCGCGCCGGCTCCGAAGACGGGCACGGTGCCGCCGCCTCAGGCAGCCGCCGGAAAGGTCGCGATTCCGTCTGGCGCCGCCAAGAGCGTCTCGTGGACGCCGCGCGACGACGGCTTCGCGCTTCGAACGGAGCTGCGTGACGGAGCGAAGGTCTCCCACGTCTTCCCGCTCGCAGGTCCGCCCCGCCTCGTCCTCGAGCTCACCGGAGTCGCGCCCAAGAAGAACTTCGTCTCCGCGGAGCAGACCGGCCAGGTCACGCGGGTGCGCATGGCGCGGCAGGGCAAGTACACGCGGGTCGTGCTCGATCTCGCCGCGCCAGTGCGCAAGCTCGTGCCGCTCGGCGCGACGACGCTCGTCTCCTTCTGAGCGGCGCAGTAACAGCCGCTGCCCGTGGAGCTCCCGCTCACCACCATCGCCGCGTTGACTGCCGTGGCCTTCGTCGCTGGCCTCGTCGACGCCATCGGAGGCGGGGGAGGGCTGCTCACCGTTCCTGCGCTCTTCACCGCCGGCATCCCCGATCAGTTCATTCTCGGGACGAACAAGGGCTCCGCCGTCTTCGGCTCGGGCGCGGCGCTGGCTCGATACGCCAAGGCCGGCCTCATTCATGGGCCGCGCTTCAAGTGGCTCTTCATCGCCGGCTTCACCGGCTCGCTGATCGGGGCCTTCTTCGCGCTGCTGCTCGATCCGAAACTGTTTCGGCCGCTGGTCCTCGTGCTGCTCGTCGTCGCGGGAGTGGTGGTCGCCTTCGTGCGGCCGAACGCGATCTTGGAGAACCGCCCGGAGCCGCCTCGCGCGACCCTCAAGGCGATCGGCATCGCGCTCGCCATCGGCACCTACGACGGCTTCTTCGGCCCAGGCACCGGCACCTTCTTGATCATCGCCTTCGTGATGATCCTCGAGCTCGGCCTTCAGCAGGCGACGGCGAACGCGAAGGTGGTGAACTTCGCCAGCAACCTCGCGGCGGTGGCGATCTTCGTCTGGAAGGGGCTGGTGATCTGGAAGGTGTCGGTCCCGATGGCGCTCGGGCAGTTGCTCGGCGGCCTCGCTGGCGCGCAGCTCGCGGTCAAGGGAGGCGATCGCCTGGTGAGGCGGGTCGTGCTCGGGGTGGTGCTGGCGCTCGTCGCCCGCCTTGGCTACGACCTGTTCGCATGAAGACGGTGACGATCACCTACTGCACGGCCTGAGGCTATCTGCCTCGAGCTGCCCGGGCGGCAGCTGCGCTGAAGGACGAGCTCGAGATCGAAGTCCAGCTGGTGAAGGGCAGCGGTGGCATCTTCGAGGTCGCGGTCGATGGCCAGGTGGTGAGCAAGAAGGGCCTTGGCGGCTTTCCTTCCGAGAAGGAGATCGTCGACGCGGTGTCGAAGGTCTGGTGATGACGGAGCGGTTCTTTCCAGTTCGCAAGCTCGGCCTCCGTGAACGGCTCCGGCGCGAGGTCGGCGCGGCGATCACCGACGGCTTCTTCGGCGGCGCGGCACGCTCGGGCCGGCTCGTTCCCCTCGCGCATCCGAGGCTCCATGGGGTGCGGGTCGAACGGAACGTGCCCTACCGACGGACGGGCCGTGACGCGCACCTGCTCGACGTCTATCGACCGACGTCCGAGGCTTTGGGCCTGCGTCCGTGTGTCTTCTACATTCACGGAGGCGCCTTCCGGGTGCTCTCGAAGGACACCCACTGGATCTTCGGGCTCGTCTACGCGCGCCGCGGCTTCGTGGTGGTGAACGTGAACTATCAGCTCGCTCCGGAGCGTCCGTTCCCAGCCGCGATCGAAGACGTCTCGGCCGCCTGGCAGTGGCTGGTCGAGAACGCCGGCCGCTTGGGCGTCGATCTCGGGCGCGTCGTGGTGGCGGGAGAATCGGCCGGGGCCAACCTCGCGATGGGGCTGACGGTCGCCACGAGCATGAAGCGGGACGAAGGGTTCGCGCGAGACGTCTTCGGGACGCAGATCGTCCCCAAGGCGGTGGTGGCGGCGTGCGGCATCTTCGAGACCTCGCGGCCAGAGCGCTTCTCCAGCTCGCACGCGTTCTTCCGAGATCGGTTCGAGGAGCTGACCGATGCGTACCTGGGCAACCAGCGCCTCGGCGAGCGGCTCCTCGACTTCGCCGATCCGATTCGGCCGATCGAGCGAGGTGATGCGCAGGCCAGGCCGCTCCCGCCGGTGTTCCTCCCGTGCGGGAAGTGGGATCACCTCATCGTCGACAGCCGCCGCATGCACGCCGCCCTGACGAACGCGGGCTCGGTCTCCCGGCTGGGCGAATACGATCGCGGCCCACACGCGTTCCACGCCTTCGTGGTCACTCCGTCGGCTCGGGCGTGCTGGCGAGATACCTGGTCGTTCTTGCGCGATCATTCGGCCATGCCGTAGACGCGCCGGGTGCGAATTCTCCTCGTGGCGGCCGTGGTCGCTTCTGCGTGTGGATCTCAAATGACCAGCACCGACGGCGGTGCCGGAGGCGGTGGGTTCATCGCCTCGGGCGGAGGCACCAGCTCGGCGGGTGGTTCGTCAGGTGGAGGGACGAGCTCGGCTGGCGGGCGTCGGGCGGCGGGAGCGCTCACCTCGTGAGCGGGGTGAACTCGAGATCGGGAATCGCGGCCGTGTCGAGCGCGGTGCGAGCTCAGCGGGCGCAGACCGCTTCAGCCGGGGCTTCCGGAGCCTGGGCGCGGGCGATCAGCTGCTGACGCGCTTCGGCGCTCACCGGCACCAACACCCAGTGGCCGTCGTCGGTGAGGGCGAGGGTCGTCTCTCGCGTCAGCTGGCCCGAGCGCAGCAGCCCCTCGAACTCCTTCATCGCGATCGCGCGCTTCTCGGGAGAGAGCTTCTGCAGCTGCGGGTGCTCGTTGACCGCGTACATCTGGTTCGTCGCGGCGTCCTCACGGAAGGGGAAGTTGTCGCCGAGGATCACCACGAGCAACGCCTGGATCGGGAAGGTCGCGACGTCGATCGCGAAGGTGAGCGGCAAGAGGAACACGCCGGTCGTCTTCCGTGCGTCGAAGGTCGGACGCCTCACGGTGAGACCCAAGAAGGCGCGATCGACCGCGCGGGAGAGCATGCACCCCGTCGACAAGAGCGCGGTGGCGACGGCGAGAGCGATGAGGCGCAGCATTCGGCGAGTCGGCATGAAAGGCTCCACGAAGAGGGAACGATCGAATCAAAAGCTCGGCTGGCGGCGGGATCAAGTGAATCGCCGGGTTGCTACGGTGCGCTACAGGCGTGTGTGTGCGCCTGCGCGCTCACGACGAGGCGATGGCGGGCGTCTCCCCAGTGATCGTCTTCTCGCTCTTCGCCTTGAGCCCATATCGGCTGGCGGCGGACTCGACGATGCGGCCGATCAGCTGGGTGTACGAGAGGCCGCGCTCCTTGGCGGCCATCGCCAGCTCGCTCTCCTTCTCGAGGTAGGGGTTCGGGTTCACCTCGAGCACGTACGCCTCGTCCTTGTCGGAGAGCCTGAAGTCGACGCGGGCGTAGTCCCGGATCTTGAGCGCCCGGAAGGCGAGGAGCGCGCTGCGCTCGATGCGCGCCTTCAGCTCCGGAGACAGGTTCTTCGCGATCACGAGGCTCGGGCTGTCGTTGGTGGTCGCGCCGAACTTCACCTCCCGATCGCTCACCTTCGGCCTCGCGGGATCCCACTTGCCCCAGTCGAGCTCGACGATCGGCAGGATCTCGGGCTTGGTCGGGGTGCCGATGACGCCGACGTAGACCTCGCGCCCGTCGATGAACTCCTCGGCGAGCGACTCGTCGTTGAGCGTCTTGCGGATCTCGCGCACGCGGCGGGTCAGCTCGTCCCAGTCCTTCACCACCGAGTGGCTCCCGATGCCGAGCGAGGCGTCGCTCTTCGCCGGCTTGACGATCAGCGGAAACGCCATGCGCCCGAAGGCCTCGAAGGTGTCGCCGTCGAAGGTGAGGAACCGGGGCGTCTGCACCTCGTGGTACTCGAGCAGCTGCGGGGTGAGGATCTTGTCCTGGGCGAGCAAGAGCCCTGCGGTGCCCGAGCCGGTGAAGCGCACCCGCGCCATCTCCATCAGCGCGGCGACGTTGACCTCCATGCGGTAGTCGTCGGCGAAGGTCTCGCAGACGTTGAAGACGAGATCGCACTTCGAGTCTTCGATCGCCTTGAGCACCGGGAAGACGCGGTCGTGCACCGCGATGGTGATCGGCGAGTGGTTGAGGGCGGCGAGCGCGTCGCAGATGTGCGTCACCACCGGGTCCATCGGATCGGTGGCGGGCTGGTAGTGCAGCACGGCCACTTTGAGCGGTGGAACGGACGCCATGGACGAGCGAGTCTACTTGCTTTGTCGCTCAGTCGGTCTCGAAGAATCGATCGGTGTAGAGGTAGTTCATCGTCAGCGCAGTGACGAGCGCGGTGAGCCGGGTCGTGTATTCCTGCGCGTGATCGCGACGAACGCTGGGGTTGAGCGAGGTGATGCGCTCGGTGAGGTGCTCGAGCACCGAGACCACCACGCCACGCGCGACGCCCGAGTACTGCGTCACCGACGCGAGCAGGTGTTGGCGCTGGGCGCGAATGAGGGTGTCGGCGCGCACGTCACCGACGCCGGCCGTCTCGAAGAGGTTCTGGAGATCGTGATCGAGCTGCTCGCCGATCTGGAGATCGATCTTCTCGGCCAGCTGCCGCTGCCGGTAGTGATCGAGCACCGTCTCTTCCATCTCGCCGACGTCGAGGTCACGGGTGTCGAGGGTCACCACCGCGGGCGTGTGGCCCACGCGCTCCCCGACGGCCTGCATGTACTGCAGCTTCTTGAGCGCGCCCCAGCCCTTGTACCGCTCGGGCCAGCGCGAATCGGGGGTGAGCCACACCGCGAAGGTCTCGGCGAAGTCTTCGTCGGGGTGTTTCTGTGCGTACCAGCCGGAGATGTGGATCACGTACTTCCGGCTGAACGGCCGCGGCTTGTACGTCTCGAGGTAGGGCTTGCCGAAGTCGCCGAAGAGCCGCTTCCACTCGTCGCTCTCGTAGAGCTTGTACGCGTAGTTGAACGCGTGCCCCGCTTCGTGGCGGAGGTACATCATGATCTCGCGCTCGTCTTCAGCGCCGCCGCCGAGCCGCTCCTCGATCTGCGTCAGGGTTGGATCCGCGAGGTAGAAGGGAATGCCGATGACGGGCACCCCGCTCGGACAGCCCCACTGATCCGAGAGGTAGCACTGCGGGCGCAGCGAGATCCCCTTCGCTTCGAGCTCCTCGTACAGCTGCCCGATGAAGCGCTCGAGCCGAGTGCCCTTGAGGTGGAGCGCCAGATCCTTGATGCGCGCCTGGAGGATCGTCGCGCTGGCGTCAGGCAGATCGGCGCCGAAGTGCCCCTCGGGCGGCTTCTCCTTGAAGGCGACATTCTGGGCGAGCGCGGTCGTCATCGGCAGCGGAGCCACCATACTCAAGGCGACCAACGCTGAAAGGGGCGCTCGCGTTCCCTCACGAAGACGCTAGAAAATCATGAGGTTCCAAATGGGTGGGTCTCCGTAGACCCGGGGCTTGCGTCACTCGAACGCGTTGATGTCGTCCGATGGCGTCTTTTGTGTGCCTTTGGTCGTCTTCGTGGTCGTCGTCGAGCCCACGACCTTCTTGGCTTCCAGCGCGAACTCGAAGTCTTGCGTCGACTCGGGCTTGAGCGCCTTCTCGAGATCCTTGTAGCCGGCGAGGCGGAAGGTGAGGGTGCGCTTGGTGGCGCGGCTCCACTCGAGCTGGAGCGGAGTGGTGCCGAGGGTGACTCCGTCTTCGAGCACTTCGGCGCCAGCCGGGTTGGTCTTCAGCGCGATCTTCACCGTGACGGGCTCTGGCGGCTTGGCCGGCTCGGCGGGCTTGGGCGGCTCGACGATCGCTCGCTCGGGCGGCTTGGTGGGCACCGGCGCCGTCGGGGTCGGCTGCTGCGACTTGAAGGCGAGCGCGCCGACGATCACCCCGATGAGCACGATCGCGACCCCGGCGATCGCGACGATGGGCGGGCCCGACTTCGTGGGCGGAGGTGGCTCGGCCTTCGGCGTCGCCTTGGAGGGTTGCCCCACCTTGGAGGGCTGACCCGCCTTCTTGTTGACCGCAGAGACCGCGGCGACCGACTTCACCTTCGACGCCGAGCGCGATCGGCGCGACGCACTCGACGATCCCGAGCCCGACTCCTTCGACGACTCGGCCACGTGCTGCGGCACCGCGTCGAGCACCGTCTCGTCACAGCCGGCGAGCGCGGCGTGGAGCGACTCGATGAACTCCTCGGCCGATTGGAAGCGCTCCTCCGCCTCGGCCTGGAGCCCCTTCTGGACGAACCGATCGATCGAGTCGGGCACCGGCGCGCCCTTGCGGTAGCTCGCGATCGGCGGCGGCTTCTGGGTGAGCGACGCCTGGAGCGCCTTGCGCACCGTGTTCGCACCGAAGGGCGAGTGCCCGGTGAGGCAATAGAAGAAGACGCCGGTGAGCGAATAGAGATCGGAGCGGTGATCGACCTTCTCTCCGCCGGCCTGCTCGGGCGGCATGTACTGCGGGGTGCCGAGCACCTGGCCGGTCGAGGTGAGCTGCTCTTCCTCTTCTTGCTCCATCGCCTTCACCAGGCCGAAGTCGAGCACCTTCACGTACTCGTTGCCGTCGATGAGGCTGAGCATCACGTTGTGCGGCTTGATGTCGCGGTGAATCACGCCCTGCTTGTGCGCGTGGCCCACGCCCAGCGTCGCCTGCTCGATCACCGCGGCGGCCTGGCGGAGCGTCATCGGCCCCTCGCGCTTCACCCGCTGCCGCAGGCTCTCGCCGTGCAGCATCTCCATCACGTAGTAGCAGAGGCCGTCGCCGGTGCGCCCGAAGTCGAAGATGGTGATGATGTTCGGGTGATGGAGGCGTGAGGCGATCTCGGCTTCGCGCTTGAACCGCTCGAAGAAGGTGGCCGCCATCGCCAGCTGCGGGTGCAGCGTCTTCATCGCCACCGGCCGCTGCACGCTCGTCTGCACGGCCTTGAAGACGACACCCATGCCGCCCTGCCCGAGAATGGACTCGACCCGGTAACGCCCGTCGATCACCTTCCCGAGGAGCGCGTTCGCGTTGAGCTGTTCGATCGCGTCAGGCATGAGCGAGGACCAGGACTCTAGCGCAGGCGCAGGCCGCGCTCGTCGAAAGACGCCCGACCGAGGCGCCAGGGTTCCAGTCTCGTGGCCGGCAGGTGGTGCGGGCGGTCAGGGCCGAATGACGCCGCTGACGACGTTCGAGTAGGCGTACGGCAGGGTGAACGAGATGCCACCCTGCCCGAAGGCCAGCGCCTCGAGCTCGAAGACGTAGGCGTTGTTCGCGACGAGGATGTTCGGCGGCAAGGTGACGCTCGGGTTCGGGGTGTAGATGCGCCAGATCTCCGCCTCGGTTCCGCTCGTGTCGAGCCGGTTGATCGAGAGCCGGTAGGTGCTCACCATGCCGGTGGCCGGCGCCATCCACGAGACGGTCGGGGTGGTGCCGACGCCCGTCTGATCCTCGATGAAGTTGCGCGCCGAGATCTGCGCACCGCGCACCGGGGTGAGCCGCGGCGAGAGCGCGCTGGCGAAGGCGGCCGGGAGATCGCTCACCGAGAGGCCGCCGCTGAAGCTCGTCGGCGAGCCACCGTCGGGCAGGATCGAGCGCGGCTGCGGAACGATGTACGCCGCCGAGACGGTGCGACCCCAGGTCGAGGGGAAGGTGGTCGCCAGCGCCAGCGAGGGCAGGGTGGCGGTCTCGTCGTCCACCGCCGAGCCGAGCGTCACCACCGCCTGCCCGACGATGGTGTGAGGCGCGGGCGTCGGAGAGGTGCCGTGGCTGAAGCTGAAGAAGCCAGTGCCGGCGGTGCGACCGAAGCTGCCCCGCAGCGCGGTGAAGGCCGGCTTGTCGAAGGTGACGGTGAAGGGCTGGCCAGTGGGCGAGGTGAGATCGGCCACCGCGTCGGCCGAGCCACCGTTCGCGAGGGTGATCGCCGGGAACTCGGCGACGCGAATGAGGGAGGTGTTCGACCCTGCGTCGGTCGTGTTGGTGTGGAACTGGAGCGCCCACCCCTTGTCGCCCTTCGCCGAGTCGGGCAGGCCGACGCCGACGCCGTTGGTGACCGCGACCCAGTCGAGATCCGACTCGATGCTGGTCGAGCCGGCTGGCGTCGCGGGCCGCGCGACGGTCTCGAGCCCAGTCACGATGTCGCCGCCCTGAGTGAAGAAGAAGCCGGCCCGGTTCGAGTTCGTGTTCGTCGGCTCGAGCCCGCGCATGGTGAGGCGCAGGGTGGACTCCTGAGTGGCGGGGACCGCGTCCTTGCGGCCGCCGTTGAAGCTGTCGAACACGAGCCGGCGCGCGGTGGTGACGAAGTAGCGGTGATCGAGCTGCACGGTGACCTCGCCGCTCGGCACCTCGCGGATCACGAAGGTACCGTCGTCGCTGCCGCTGCCGCGCTTGAAGTCGGGGTTGCCGCCGTCGCGGTACCACACGCCCACCTGCGTTCGCGAGAAGCCGGGGATGACGGCCGTTCGCCCGCCGTCGCCGTCCCACCCCCAGAGGAGCTGGTAGGTGCCGGTGATGTCGTTGCCCGCCGAACCGCCGCCCGTCGTTCCTCCGCCGGTGCTGCCACCACCGCTGCTGCCGCCTCCGGTGCCGGTGACCGACTCACAGGCGCCCGCCGTGCAGAGCTGGCTCGCCACGCACTTGTCGCACGCGTTGCCGCCCTTGCCGCAGGAGCTGGTGGAGTTCCCGGGATCGCAGGTGTCGGTCGAGGTGCAGCAGCCGGTGCAGCTCGCCGGCGTGCACTTCTTCGTCGGACTGCACGAGACGGCTCCCGCGACTCCGAGGGTGAACGCCACCATGAATGCCACGACGCGCATGCTTCCTCCGACGGGTGCTTGGCTCGCGCCCGGTCGATCCGGGCAGCGGGCGCGGTTACCACAGCTCATGGGCGCACGACACCTGAGACGACGCTCCCGGAGCCGAGCGGCAAGGTGAAGGCGAGGAAGTCACGCGTCAGATCGCTCGACGTCTTGAAGGCGGTCAGCGTCAGCACGTACCCCTGGCCAACCGTCAGCAGGTTCGGAGGCACGGTGAAGGACGTGTCGGTCGGGAGCAACCAGAAGACGACCGTCACCCGGCTCGTCGTCCGGCTCGAGCTGACCTGCAGCTGCTCGACTCGCAACAGGTAGCGGCTCGGCGGGCCCAGCGTCGGAGCGCTCCAGGTGATCGTCGGCGTGCGCGTCGCAGCGGACAGATCGGTGGAGAACGGCATGCCGTTGATCTGCACGTTCTTGGGCGGGCTCACTTGCGGCGTCACCTGCGAGGTGAGCGCAGTGAGGGGAACGGTGGTGGAGATCGCCGAGAAGTAGTTCTTCGCGGTGAAGGCGGTGGGCGCCAGCCGCTGGTTGATCGTCGAGAGCTGGATGAGGGCCGAGGCGCTCCACGTCGAGGGGAACGGGTTCGGGTAGCTGATCGGGCTCGTCGGGAGCGTCGTCGTCCCGGGAGGGGGGAAGAAGCCGTAGAGGAAGGCGAGCCCGTCGCTCGTTCGCACGAAGGACGACCGTGGCCCGGCGGTGAACTGCACGCCGATCGCCGGCATCGAGCCGGTCAGGTCCGTGGCGTGGGCGCTGAAGGCCGCGACGTCGACGTCGAGCGGGGTCTGGGCCGCCTGCACGCTGCTCAGCATCACGCTCGTGGCGTTGGCCTGGCCCGAGACCATCGTGACGCCCATCGGCGCGCCGGCTCCGACGACCTTCACCTCGCCGCTCGCCTCGAACACCGCCTGCGTCATCAGCAGCTGATCGCCCTTGGTGGAGTCGATCATCGGCGTGCCGAGCTGCTGCGAGTAGAGATCGTACGGCACCTGAAAGGTGAACGCGGTGTCGCCGTCGAGCGGCTCGACGTTGCTCACCAGCTGCTCCATCGCCAAGCCGAGGTTCGAGCTGTAGAGGTTGACGAAGTGGTTGAGCGAGTCCCACATCGCCAGGCCAGTCGTGTTGATGCTCAGCGAGGTGCCGGTTCCCGCGGGGCTGCGATCGACGCGGCCGATCGACTCGTAGGACATCGAGAAGCGGCGTGCGGTCGTCCGGTACCAGGCCGTTCCGACTCGCACGAAATAGGGCCCGGTCGGCACGTTCGAGATGGTGAAGGTGCCGTCGCTGCGCACGCTCGCCGTGACGCTCTGGTAGCCGCCGTCCTCGAGGGGAATCATGCCGGTCGGAGGCGAAGCGCCGAACGGACACGGGCGGACACCCGCGTCGGCATCGGCGGTCCAGCTCTCGAGGCAGGTGCCCTCGACCATGGAGGGATCGATCGTGCCGCCGCCTTGACCGCCTGCAGTGCCGCCGCCCACCGAGCCGCCTCCGACGCTTCCGCCGCCGGTGCCCGAGGTGCCGCCGCCGGTGCCGCTCGCCCCGCCGCCCATGCCCGCCAGGCAGGTGCCGGTGGTGGGCACGCAGCTCTCGTCGAGCCCGCAGGCCTTGCAGAGGTTGCCTGCGCGGCCGCACTGCGAGGCCGTCGTGCCCGCGACGCAGGCCCCTTGATCCGAGCAGCACCCGTTGCAGCTCGCAGCGCTGCACTTGCTGGTGGGCTTGCAGGCAGCGAAGCCCGCGCCGAACGCGATGAGGACAACGAGGAGAAGAAGCCTCGACGGCATGGTGACGCCCCCACGGAAGAGCCTCGCCCGGCCGAGCGAGGCGCTGGAGCACCTAGCACAGCCGTCGATCGACGCCATGGGTGCGGCCCAAGCTCGTCTGGGTCGCGTCTCGGTCACCCCGCTGGTATTGGGCTCGCCCCGTGAGCCTGTTGATCGTCCAGAAGTTGTCCCTCGCCTACGGGAAGAAGGCGCTCTTCGACGGCGCTTCGATCACGATTGGCCCGACCGATCGAATCGGGCTCGTGGGCGCCAACGGCACGGGGAAGTCGACGCTCCTCAAGATCCTCATCGGGCAGGTCACGCCAGACGAAGGCACCCTCACGTTCCGGAGGAACGCGCGCGTCGGCTACCTCGCACAGGAGCTCCAGTCGCTCCCCGAAGGGCCGCTGGTCGAGGCGGTGCGCTCGTCGGTGCCAGGCCGTGACGCGCTCGACGAACGCCTGCAGGTGACCGAGCGGTTGCTCAGCGAGGCGAAGGAGGAAGCCGAGCAGCTCGAGCTGGCGCAGACCCTCGCCGAGCTGCACGAGGAGCGCGATCACTTCGACGAGCACTATGGCAAGCACCGCGCGGAAGGCATCCTCCTCGGCTTGGGGTTCCAGCTGAGCGAGCTCGAGAAGCCGACCTCGCAGTTCTCGGGCGGGTGGCGAATGCGGGCCGCGCT
The DNA here is from genome assembly GCA_052034585.1 of Myxococcota bacterium. GTDB lineage: Bacteria > Myxococcota > Myxococcia > Myxococcales > Myxococcaceae > Xiheimicrobium. The sequence goes on along the minus strand of JBPOIJ010000015.1, from coordinate 33,080 downwards.
CGCGGGGCTCCTCCTGCAGGATCCCGATCTCCTGCTCCTCGACGAGCCGACCAACCACCTCGATCTGCCGACCCTCGCCTGGTTCGACGGCTTCTTGCGCCGATCGCGCAAGGCGATGGTGCTGATCAGTCACGATCGCGAGTTCCTCAACCGGCAGATCAACCGCGTCGTCTCCCTCGAGACCGAGGGGCTGCGCTCGTGGACGGGAGACTACGAAGACTACCGGCGGCTCCGGGCCGAGGAAGCCGAGCGATTGCTCGCGACGGCGGAGAAGGTCGAGGCGAAGCGGGCCCAGCTGCAGGCCTTCGTCGATCGGTTCCGCGCCAAGGCGAGCAAGGCATCACAGGCGCAGTCGAAGATGAAGCAGCTCGAGCGGCTCGAGAAGGTCGAGGTGCACCGCGAGCGCGCCACCATGGGCTTCACCTTTCCTCCGTGTTCCCAACCCGGCCGCGACGTCGTCACCTTGAAGGGCATCACCAAGGCGTTCGGCCCGCACGTCGTCTACGACCGGCTCGACGCGCTCCTGCTGCGAGGTCAGCGGGTGGCGGTGACGGGGCTCAACGGGGCAGGGAAGACGACGCTGCTCCGCTTGCTCACGGGCGAGCTCGAGGCCGACTCCGGAGAGGTGAAGCTCGGCCACAACGTCGAGCTCGGGTACTACGCACAGCACCACGCCGACACCCTCGATCGCTCGCGGACGATCCTCGAGGAGATCATGTCGCTGGTGCCCGACAAGTCGCAGGCCTGGGTCCGCAGCGTGCTCGGCGCGTTCCTCTTCTCGGGTGACGACGTCGACAAGAAGATCGGCGTGCTCTCTGGCGGGGAGCGCGCGCGCGTCGCCTTGGCCCGGCTGCTGGTGAAGCCGGCGAACCTGCTGGTGATGGACGAGCCGACCAACCACCTCGATCTCGACTCGTCCGAAGCGCTCATCGAAGCGCTCGAGGAGTACGAGGGCACGCTGATCTTCGTGTCCCACAACCGCTCGTTCCTCGACGCGCTGGCGACCCACATCTGGGACGTGCGCGATCGAAAGCTGACGCCCTTCATGGGCACGATGGTGGAGTACCTGGCGAAGCTCGACGCCGAGGCGAAGGCCCGGGAAGAGTCGGGCGCCGGTCTCCATGCGTCGCAGGCGCCGGGCAAGAGCTCCGACAAGGATCGCAAGCGCGTGGAAGCGGAGGCGCGGCAGGAACGAAGCCGCAGACTCACCCCGCTCAAGCGAGAGCTCGAGAAGCTCGAGGCACGCATCGCCGTCCTCGAGCGCGAGCAGAAGGAACGCGAGACCAAGCTCGCCGACGCCGAGTTCGCGAAGGACTACGAGGCGTCGGGGCCAGTCTTCGCAGCGCATCGGGAGGCGGCGCAGGAACTCGAGCAGGCCCTTTCGCGCTGGGAGCAGGTCGGCACCGAGATCGCCGCGCTCGGGTGATCGGGAGCCCGGAGGTGGACTTCTGTGGCTCCGGAGGCCGGTTGCTCCTCCGTTCACCGAAAGGCTGGGCCTCCGAGCGCGCTCCAGCGAGCCGAGCGACTCAGCGATCGTGGATGACGGCCTGCACGGCTTGGAGCGCGGGGATGCCGGTGACTCCGCCGCCTCCGTGGGTCGCGCTGCTCGCCTGGTACAGCCCGCGAATCGGCGTGCGGAAGTTCGCGTAGCCCGGCGCCGGCCGCATGTGGAACAGCTGCGCCACCGAGAGCTCGCCGTGGAAGATGTTGCCCCCGATGAGCCCGTAGTCCCGCTCCATCTCGTGCGGGCCCAGCACCTGCCTGCCGATGATCGAGGAGGTGAAACCAGGCGCGACTGCCTCCATTCGGGCGATCACCCGGTCGGCATACGCGTCGAGCTCGGCCTTGTTCGGGCGCTTCGCCCACTCGTGTGGCACCCACTGGGTGAACATCGAGACCACGTGCTTGCCCTTGGGCGCGAGCGAGTCGTCGAACACCGAGGGAATGCAGAGATCGGCGAAGGGGGCGCGCGCGGCCTTGCCGGCGGCAGCGTCTTGGAACGCGCCCTCGAGATCGTCGAGCGACTCGGCGAGCACGATGGTGCCGCCGTGCACTTCGGGGTCGAAGCCCTTCTTCGCCGAGAACTCGGGGAGCCGATCGACGGCGACGTTCACCTTCACCGTGCCCGAGCGCGACTTCCACCGCTCGATGTCGCGGCGAAACGCCTCGGGCAGGTGTTGCTTCTCGACGAGGCGAAGGAACGCCGTCTGCGGGTGGCAGGTGGCGATGACGGTGTCGGCGTCGAACTCGTCTCCAGAAACGAGCGCCACGCCGACCGCTCGGCCGTCCTTGACGATCACCCGATCGACGGTCGCCCCGGTGCGAATGGTGACGCCGAGCGCCTCGCACGCCTTGCGCATCGCCTGGGTGACACCGCCCATTCCGCCGCGAGGAAAGCCCCACGCACCCGATGGAGCACCCTGGCCGATGTCTCCCAGCTTGTGGTGGGTCATCACGTAGGCCGTGCCCGGGCTGCGCGGTCCGGCCCAGGTGCCGATGATCCCCGACACCGCCATCACTCCTCGAACGCGCGGGTGCTCGAACCACTCCTCGAGCACGTCGGCGACCGAGCTCGTCATCAGCCGGGTGACGTCGCCGACTCGTTCCACGTCGAGCCCTCGCAGGCGCCAGCCGAGCGACGCCAGCTCGAGCAGATCGATCGGTGACTTCGAGCCGAGCGCGGGTGGAACCGTCGAGAGCAGCGGCCCGAGCACGTTCGCGAGCCGCGCGATCCAGGTGTCCCACCGCTCCATCGCGTCGGCGTCGTGGGGCGAGAAGCGGGCGAGCTCGGCGTGCCGTCGTTTCCGATCGGAGAAGATCTGGAGCGCGCTCCCGTCGGCAGCGGGCGCGAAGTAGCCGTGCTGCGGAAAGACCTGGTAGCCGTGCTTCTCGAGGTCGAGGTCCTTCACGACCGTCGGTGGGAGCAGGCTGACGACGTACGACAGCGCGGTCACCCTGAAGTCAGGGCCGAACGGAGTTTCGGTGATCGCCGCGCCGCCGACGACCTCGCGCTGCTCGAGGACGCAGACCTTGAAGCCCTTCTTCGCGAGCAGCCCCGCCGCGACGAGGCCGTTGTGCCCGCCGCCGATCACCACCACGTCGAATCGATGAACACCCGCCATGCCGGTGGGCGTACGAGATCGAGTCTCGGTGCTCAAGCGCATCGCGAAACACCTGGGGCGCGACTGGCGAGGCTCGAATCACCCGAGCTCGGCGCGAACCTCGCGCAACTTCGGACTTTTCGGCCGCGTGAGACCTCGTCCGAATCGGTGACGTCTTCCTCCAAATGGCCCCGGTCCCTCCCTTCTCGCGCCGTGTCGTGCTCCAGTCGCTCCCGTTGCTCGCTGGCCTCTCGCGTTGCGCTCCTCCCCAGCGCACGCTCGTCGACACCTCGGGCAAGGTGACCACCCCCCTGCCGCGGCTCCTTCGCAGCGAGGTGTCGGGCGGTGTGCGCACGTTCAGCGGGCAGGCGGCGCCAGAGGACGTCGAGGTGGCCCTCGCCAACGGCGAGCGACGCAACTTGTCGTCGCTCTTCCCCAACCCGAACGACCCCTTCGGGATCAACTCGGCGCTCGAGCTTGGCGAGGGCGGGCTGAACCTCTCGGTCGTCGTGCGCTCGGGCGTGCCCAGCGGCGATCCGTGGGCCCTGAACATGGTGCCCTTCGGGGTCTCGCTCGACGGGGTGCTCCTCGATCCCTCTGGGCCGTGGTTCGACGGTGGCGCGCCCGACCCTCGGAATCCGTTCGATCGTGCCTGCTCGGGCTGGGAATACGACCCGCTCTTCCCCGGCGTCGCGCGGCTCGTTGGCTTGCCGCTCGAGGTTCGTGGCCACGTTCAGCCCGGCCCAGGCGAGCGCCCCGGCAGTCTCGGCACGTTCCACTACCACGGTGCGCCGGTGAGGTTCCTCTCGCGTCTCCGGCTCGCGCTGGGCGAGCAGTCAGCGCCGACCATCGTCGGCTACGCAGCGGACGGCTGGCCGATCATCGACGCGTTCCTCCCCGGCGCGCCCAAGGTGCACCTCTTCTCTGGCTGGGTGCTGCGCGAGGGCGCGCGCCGGGCCCACCCCCACACCAACCCCGCGCTCACTCCGTCAGGCGACCACGACGGCACCTTCGTGCAGGACTGGGAGTACGAGCCCACCCGCAAACGAGCGCTCATCCATGCGGCGCTCGACAGGCAGGGCGAATGGAACGGGCTCCGTCGTGAAGACCTCGACGCCGGCAAGGCGACGTTCCAGCTCGCCGACGCCTTCAACGGTGTCACGCTCCCCAGTGGCTGGGTCTACGTGCTGACTCCCGACTGGCCCGAGGTGCCGCGCTGGTTCGTCGCCGAGCCGTCGCCCTCGTTCCGCGCGATCATTCCCCTCGACACGCCTCCCGGAGTCTCCGGTCCTCCGACCCGGCGCGCCCTCTACGATGCCTGTGACGCGACGCTCGCCGACGTTCATCTGTGGTCTGGCCGTCGCCCGTACTGACTCCTCTCGGTCGAACCGTCGCGTCCGCCCCGCTCTCGTCGGGGCTTTCGTCGTTGGTTTTGGCAGTTCTATACATAAATAATCACTCAAAATAGACACGAAACTCGGTTGTTTTCGAGTTCGAAAATGAAGCAACAGGGCATGCCGCCCTGGTGTGAATGGAAAGCGAGCTGGTCATGAACGTCATTTCTTCGTCGGGTCGTTCGGTCTTCGGTGTCTCGTCCTCCGGTCGCCAGCCGCCCGCCGGTGCGCCGGAGCTCGAGCAGAAGCTGCGCGGTTCCGGTTTGTCGGAGGAGCAGGTGAGGAGCACGATGAAGACGCTCTTCGGTGAGAAGGGTGCGGGAGGCGGAGGCACCCTCGACGGGACCGAGGGTGCTGGGTCGCAAGCCTTCGCGCTCAAGCTCCAGTCGGCGCTGATGAACGCGGGCGTTTCCAACAGCGACGCGCAGAAGGTGGTGTCGAGCGTCGGCCCGTCGAACGGGAGCACCGCGGCCGCGGCTTCTTCGGCGAGCGCCTCGGCGTCCTCGGCGTCCTCCTCGGCGTCCTCGTGGCGCTCCGACGCGCTCACCGGCAAGGTCGACTCGTTCGATGCCAGCACCAGCACCTCGAGCCGCAAGGCCCCCGCGGGCGCCGAGGAGATGGAGGCTCGCCTCCGCAGCGCCGGCCTCTCGGAAGAGCAGGTGAAGGCGACGATGAAGAAGCTCTACGGAGAGCGGGGGAGTGAGAGCGGCGGCACGGTCGACGGGGCGACCTTGCAGCTGTCGTTGATGAGCGCCGGTCTGTCAGATGCGAGCGCTCGGCGCGTGGTGTCCAGCGTCGGCTCGAACGGCAACGCGACGGTCTTCGGCTACTCGAGCGTGAGCAGCTTCGAGTGATCGCCACCCGCTGACCGAGGAGACCCCAATGACGACGCTCACCGTCAGGTTCGGCGACACGCTTTCTCGCATCGCGCAACAGCACCGTACGTCAGTGGCGACGCTGGCCCGGCTCAACGGGTTGTCGAATCGAAACCGGCTTGCGGTGGGCCAGTCATTGCAACTCCCGGACAGCTTCGGCACCACCGCGGCGGCGCAACCAGCCAGCGCCGCTGCGGGGCAGCCCGTTCGCACGGCCACGTCGCCGGCGCCAACGTCACCCGCGCAACCCGGCACCGACCTCACCGTCGACCAGTTGACGAAGATGATGCCGAGCCTGAGCGCCAACCGTGCCGCTCAGCTCCTGCCACACCTCAACGCGGCGATGCGCGAGGCTGGCATCTCGAGCGGCCCCCGGGCGGCGGCCTTCATCGCCCAGCTCGGCCACGAGAGCGGGAGCCTCGAGTACATGGAAGAGCTGGCCAGTGGCGCTGCCTACGAGGGGCGCCGCGACCTCGGCAACACCCAGCGTGGAGATGGCGTGCGCTTCAAGGGACGCGGCCCGATTCAGGTCACCGGGCGCGCCAACTACGCAGCCGCGAGCCGTGCCCTCGGCGTCGACCTGGTGGGGAACCCTGCACTGGCGGCGACCCCCGAGGTCGCATTTCGGGTCGCTGCCTGGTTCTGGAACAGCCGCGACCTCAACACCCTCGCCGATCAAGGGCGCTTCGACGCCATCACCAGGCGGATCAACGGTGGGGTGAACGGCAAGGCCGATCGCGATCGCCGCCACACCATCGCCAAGCGAGCGTACGGGCTCTGAGCTCGCGCTGCTCGACCCGGTCAGCGTTCGCGCTCCGGCCCTCACTGGGGCGCGCGCTGGCTCGCTCCATTGCCGAGCCGCGCTGCTTCTTGCCGCCGTAGTGACGCCTCGTCCGTCGCGCCCAAGGCCTCGAGCGCGTCGACCAGCATTCCCAGCGAGGCGCGGCGTTGGAACACGGTCAAGGTGGGGGTTGCGCGCAACACCACCTCGAGGCTCGCGCGCGCGACGTCGGGCTTCTGTGCGACGAGGGCCGCGCGCGCCAGACGCAGCCGCGCGTCATTCACCAGCAGCGGGTCGAGCGGGGAGGTCTGCTGCGCGAACTTGAGGGCGCGCTCGGCAGCGATCACGGCCCCTTCGCTGTCCCCGCGCAGCAACGAGTGCTCGGCCGTCACTGCCTCGCGCATCGCCTGGAGCCGACGCGCTTCGAGCGGGAGTTGGCCCAGCTCGGCAGAAGCCAGCGACGCCTGCCACGCGACCGTCCGCTGTCGTTCCGTCACCGGCATCGAGGTGTCGGTCGCAGCGAAGAGGGCGAGCTGCCACCAGCTCTCGACCACGCCCTCGACGTGGCGCGGGTGGCGCACGCTGGCCAGGGCCGCGCGACGCGCCAAGTCCTGCGCGGCGAACGGGTGGCTCTGCGCCGCCTCGAGGCGCGACTGCACGAGGAGGATCTCGGCCTCCACCGCCACGTCGGATGGTCGGCACGTGGTGAGCGCGGCGTCGAGCAGCGCACGGGTGCCGTCGAAGTCGCCGGCCTCCAGCAGTTTGTGCGCCTCGAGCAAGCGGAGCCGTGGCTCATGGTTGACGAGGGGAAGTTGCTCGAGGTGCACCACGTCGCGCGGTGCGACGCAGCTGCTCATTGGCGGTAGCAACGAGACCACGTCGGCCCCCAAGCCCCGGAGTTCCTCGTCGCCTCGCCTGAGGTTGACGAGGAGCTGGTGGAACCCGCGCCGCTTCTCGGCCAAGCAGGCGAAGAAGGGCACCAGGTCGGGCGGCGGAGGGCCTGACAGCTCGAGCCCGTTGCATCGCCGTTTGACGTTCTCGTCCCACTGGCGCACGTAGTCGTCGAGCGCACGCTCCAGCCGCGCCAGCTCGGCAGGTGCGAGCCCCAAGTCTTGGAGCGCGACGTGCGCTGAAGGCGACCATTCGCGCGACAGCATCTCTTCGGTGCACGGGTTGGGAGGCCGCCGGAGGCCGGTGAGGATCGCGAGACCAAGGAGGACCACCCCTGCGCCTGCGATCGCGACTCGCCGCGCCAGGCGCGCCTGCCGCTCCCGAGCGAGCTCGGAGAGGAGGTGGTCCATCGAAGGGAAGCGCGCCGCAGGGTCGGGCTCGAGGCCACGCCGTACGATGCGTTTCAGCCAGGCTGGTACGCTGCGCGTGAGTGACCGCTGCGGGCGAACTCCTTTGAGCGCCAGGAGCTCGCGCAGCGTGTAGGGCTCGAAGGGCCGGCGCCCCTCGAGGCCTTCGAAGAGAGCGACACAGAAGGCGAATTGGTCGGACAGCTCGTTGACCGACTCCCCGCGGAGTTGCTCGGGCGCCATGTACGCCGGCGTTCCGAGAATCGAGCCGGGGCTGGTGAGCAGCTCGCTGGTCGCGGACGTGTCGGCCATGCCCTCACCACCCGCGGCGCCGACGCTCGCCACCAGCCCGAGGTCCGCCACCTTCACGACGCCGACGGTGCTGGGCGGCGCGTCGCGAGGGATCGAGACGAGCACGTTCTCGGGCTTGAAGTCGCGGTGAACCATTCCGGCAGCATGCATGTCGGCGAGCCCACGCCCGGCCTGGAGGAAGACCTGCACCACCTGGCGCCACGGTCGCGGGCCCTCACGGAACCAGTGGCGGAGGTTGGTGCCCTCGACGTACTCCATCGCCACGACGAGCTGCCCGTGCCAGCGCAGCACGTCGAAGACGCCGACCAGGTTCCGCGACGAGAGCTTCGCCAGCGCCTGTGCCTCGCGGCGGAGGCGGTTGCGCGCGTTCTCCGACTCGGCCTGGGGCCCGTGGAGCATCTTGAGCGCGACCTTTCGGTCGAGCGTGGGGTCGTGGGCGATGTGCACCGCGCCCATCGCGCCCTCGCCAGCAGCGTCGAGGACGATGAAGCGATCGACGAGTGAGCCGGGGCCGAGCACCGGCGTGAGCTCTTGCACGGTGGGTGGGTCGCCGCGTTGCGCGCGCAGCACCCAGGCCATCAGGGCGCTGCAGTCGGTACAGTCGGCGAGGTGCCGCTCGACGCGCGCGCGCTCGGCCGCCCGGAGCTTGCCCGCCAGGAAGTCCGAGACGGCGTTGTCACTCAGGCAGCCGGGGCGCAGGCAGACCTCCAGACTGTCGACATACCCGAACGCCTGCGCCGCATCACTCGTCCGGTGTGGGCGTCTGCTCGGAGAGCAACCGCACGAGGCTGAGCTCGAGGCTGCGCGCGGGCAGCAGGCTGTCGACCTCGCTCGCGTCGATCCCCAGCCGGCTCGCGAAGGCGCGGCGGGTCGAAGCCCCGAGCTGTTGACGGGCGTCCTCGACCCATCGGGCGAGGGAGGCGCGCGAGGCGGCGAAGAGCGGAGCGAGCTCGTCGATGCTCAGCCGCTCGACGACGTGGAGCCGCAAGAGGGCACGCTGGCGCGGCGAGAGCGACTGGAGCGCATCGGCGATGGCGCTCGTCAGGTGGGCCCGCTGATCGGCACGGAGCAGGGTGATCTCCGGGTTGAGCGCGGCCGCTTCGTGCTGGCTGACGGCGCCGAGGCTCACCACGTTGCGGCGCCGACGCTGGAGGTCGAAGGCCTGTCGCGACACCACCGTCGCCAGCCAGTCGCGAAGCGGCGCGCGACCGGAGTAGCCGGCGAGCCGCGGCGCCGCCTCGGGGGACACCAGGAGGTGTGCTCGGGTGGCCTGGAGCACCTCGTCGCTCGCGGAGGCGTCGAGGCCCATTCTGCGAAGCGCGGGAGCGGCCGCGGCGCGCAGCTCCACGTCGAAGGCGGAGAGCGCTTCGGGCACCCGTTCGAGGCAGGCCGCGATCAAGTACAGCCCGGGTCCATCGAGGCTGCCGCCCGCCGCCCATCGCGACGAGAGGACGGAGACCCACTCGGTTGGGGTGAGCTCGAAGGGCCAGGCTTCGATGGCGGCCTGGGTGAGGGCGCGGAAATCGTCGCGCGCCTCGGCTGGAGCGTCGGAGAAGGCGGCCTCGAGCCGGGCCACCCTCCGCGCGAGCGGGTCGTCCGTCGTCTCTCGTTGGGAGCCTTTGGGGCCCACGTCATCTCCGCGTGCTGGTCGGTCTGGAGTTCGCCCGTTGGCCGAAAGCCGACCCTCGAGGAGGGCCGGCTGTCAACGCGCTCGTCTTCAGGCGCGCACTTCGGGGTTCGCGGCCTCGGGCGGCTTGGGCGCCACGCCGAAGGGCGACTTCTCGAGCACGGTGTCGAGCACTTCGTCGATCTTGCTGACGAAGAAGAACTGCAGCTCGTTGCGCACCGGCTCGGGCACCTCGACGAGATCCTTCTTGTTCTTCTCGCAGAGGACGACGCGCTTGATGCCTGCGCGGTGAGCGCCGAGCACCTTCTCGCGAATGCCGCCGACGGGGCTGACGATGCCGCGCAGGGTGATCTCACCCGTCATCGCCGTGTCCGCGCGCACCGGAATGCCGGTGAAGAGCGAGGTCATCGCCGAGATGATCGCGATGCCGGCCGAGGGGCCGTCCTTCGGGGTCGCGCCCTCGGGGAAGTGGACGTGCATGTCCACCTTCTCGAACGACGCTGGCGTCAGCCCCATGCGCTCGGCGTTGGCGCGCAGCCACGAGAACGCGGTGCTCGCCGATTCTTTCATCACGTCGCCGAGCTGACCGGTGAGGGTGATCGACCCCTTGCCCGCCATCTTCGTCGCCTCGATGAAGAGGATGTCTCCGAAGCCGAGCGGCGTGTAGTACAGGCCGACCGAGACGCCCTGCGCCGAGGTGCGCTCCGCCACGTTGAGCTCGTGACGCTTGGGCCCGAGGATCGCTTCCACCTTCGTCGCGTCGATCGTCTGCTTCTCGGTGCGGCCAGAGGCCACGTCGACCGCCACTGCACGGGCGAGCTCGGCCAACCGGCGCTCGAGGTTACGCACGCCCGGCTCGATCGCGTAGCTGGTGATCACCTTGTCGAGCCCGTCCTTGGTGAGCTCGAAGTGATCCATCGAGATGCCGTGCTCCTTCACCTGCTTGGGGATCAGGTGGTTTCGCGCGATGTGCTCCTTCTCGATGAACGTGTACGAGCTCATCTCGATGATCTCCATGCGGTCGCGGAGCGGCGGAGGGATCGTGTCGAGCCGGTTCGCGGTCGCGATGAACATCACCTTCGAGAGATCGAAGGCCACGTCGAGGTAGTGATCGGAGAAGGTGTGGTTCTGCTCCGGGTCGAGCACCTCGAGGAGCGCCGCGGACGGGTCGCCGCGGAAATCGGCGCCGAGCTTGTCGATCTCGTCGAGCAGCATGATCGGGTTGCGCGTGCCGGCCTTCTTCATCTGCTGAATGAACCGGCCGGGCAGGGCGCCGACGTAGGTTCGCCGGTGACCGCGCACTTCGGCTTCGTCACGCACGCCACCCAAGGCGAGGCGCACGAACTTGCGGCCGACGGCCTTGGCGATCGACTGACCGAGCGACGTCTTGCCGACGCCCGGCGGCCCGACGAGACAGAGGATCGGCCCGCGCATGTCGTTCTTCAGCTTCCGGACCGCGAGGTACTCGAGCATGCGCTTCTTGACCCGCTCGATCCCGTAGTGATCCGCCTCGAGCTGCTTGCGGGCGTTCTCGATGTCGAGGTTGTCCTCGGTCATCTTGCTCCACGGGAGATCGGCGATCCAATCGAGGTAGGTGCGGGCGACCGTGTACTCGCTCGACGCTGCGGGAATCGTCTTGAGCCGGTTGAGCTCCTTGTTGGCGACCTTCTCGACGTCGGGCGGCAGCTGGGCGTTCTTGAGCCGCGTCGCCAGCTCGTCGAGCTCCTCCTCGTCCTCGCCCATCTCGCCGAGCTCTTCCTTGATCGCCTTGAGCTGCTGGCGCAGGTAGTACTCGCGCTGGGTCTTCGACATCTCGCCCTTCACCGCGCTGTCGATCTTGTTCGAGAGCTTCAAGATCTCGCGCTTGCGGTTGAGGAGCTCGAGCACGAGCTTCATGCGCGCCTTGAGATCGACGGTCTCGAGCACGGCCTGCTTCTCTTCGATCGGCACGTCGACGTTGGCCGCGATGAGATCGGCGAGGTGGCCCGGGTGGGTGATCGACTCGACGAGCTCGGTGGCGGCGGCCGGGAGCTCCGGCATCATCTCGATCACTTCGCGCGCGAGCTTCTTCAAGTTGATGGTGAGCGCCTCGATCTCGACCGCGTCGGCCGGCGTCTTGTCTTCGACGGGCTCGATGCGGGCCTTGAGGTAGGGCGACTCCTGCACGAGCTCGAGCACGCGGAAGCGCGCCAGGCCCTGCACGACGAGCGAGTAGTTGTCCTCGCCCATCTTCAGCAGCTTCACGATCCGCGCGACCGTGCCCATGTTGTAGAGGTCGGTGGCGCCGGGATCTTCTTCTTCGGCCTTGCGCTGGGTGACGACGCCAATCACCTGATCGTCGCGCACCGCGTCCTTGATGAGGGCGATCGTCTTCTGCCGGCCAACCGCGAGCGGGAGCACTCCGCCCGGGAAGAAGACCGAGTTCCTCAAGGGGAGGATGGGGAGCACCGCCGGGATGTCGTCCTTGTTGATCGTCCCCGGAGGCTGCATGGCGGCCGGCATGGTCTGCGCGCCGGCTCCCTTCTTCTTGTCGTCGGACATTGAATCTCTTTCGGGCTCGATGCTGCGTGGAGCGCTTTCCTCCCCACCAGGGACGTCAGCGGTAGGGGAAGGGTAGCAATCGTTTCCGGCGCGGCAATGGCGACGAGCGAAAAAAAGGCCATTCGGACGGGCGGACTGGAACGGCTGCCAAATTCGACCTCGGCCCTTCGGGGGGGCACAATGCCGGCTCCGGCCGTCTTGAGCAGGCACCTTCCCCATGATCAGACCTTCTGCGACCCGCTCGCTGCACCTCCTCGGCCTCGCCTTCTTGGCGAGCTGCAACGGGTGTTTCGGCTGCAAGACCTCGCCGCTCGACAACACCGACACCACGATTCCGCGCACCTGCAAGACCGAGGCGCCGCTCATCGAGCCCCAGAAGCTCGACATTCTCTTCGTGATCGACAACTCGAACTCGATGCGTGAGGAGCAGGAAGCCGTCGCGCGGGAGCTGACCGCCTTCGTCGATCAGATCAAGAAGGCGGGCGGCGTTCGGCAGGACTTCAACGTCGGGGTGATCACCACCGCGGTGTACCAGCACACGATCCAGGCGGGCATCGAGTTCAACCGCACCTACCCAACGCAGGCGGGCAGGCTGCAGCCGGTGCCCAACCTCGGCCGCGATGGAGGCGTTCAGCTGGGCACGGGGACCGAGCGCGTGCTCTCGGGCGAAGACGTGAACCTCGTCGACAAGTTCGCCCGGCTCGTGCAGCAGGGCACCGGCGGCTCGGGGCAGGAGACGCCGTTCGAGGCGGTGCGGCTCGCGCTCCTGGGCGATCTCGCGAAGAGGCCGCTGGCTGAAGGTGGAAACCAGGGCTTCCTCCGTGACGGTGCGCGGTTGTTGATCGTCGTCCTCACCGACGAAGACGACTGCAGCGAGGTGCTCGGCGCGACCGAGCAGTCGAAGGTGAAGATCTCCGACAACCCATCGATCGCCGACTGCACCGATCAGGCGAACAGCCTGACGCCCGTGCACGAGTACCACCGGCTCTTCTCCGAGACGCTCCTCAACTCCGACCAGCTGCCCAAGGAAGTGATCTGGACCGCGATCGCGCCGGTGGGGAAGGGCACGAAGGCGGCGATGGCGGTGGTGGACAACGGCCAGGTGCGGAACCTCGACTGCCCCACCTCGAACCAGGCTGGCTTCCGTCACCGCCAGCTCGCCGAGATGTTCGATTCCACCCTGACGAACCTCGACTCGATCTGCCGCGAGTCCTTCCGCGAGACGCTCGTCACCATCGCGGAGCTCGCCTCGGTGAGCCAGACGATCGAGGTGAAGAACGCGCCCGACCCGAAGATGCTGCAGTTCGCGCTCACCAGGAAGGACGGCACGGTGGTGCCGTGCACCCAGCTCAACGGCGGAATCGAGAGCGTCACCGACAACCCGACCGCGAAGACGACCCGCATCAAGTTCGGCGCGCAGTGCCGCCGCCGCGCCGACGACCAGGGCATCGGCATCAAGCTGCTCTGTGCGACCTGAGGTTCCGATCACCCCGACTCCGATCAGGAATCGACCCGAAACCCACGCGATGACGGGACTTTCCGGACCCGTTCTGATCGGAGAAATGCCAATAAATCCAAAAACTTGCGCGATCGCGAATCGCAGGCACCCTGCCGCGCATGTTCGAGTCCAACGGCCAGAGCGCAACCTTCTTCTTCGTTTCCGAGGTGACCCGGGCGAAGACGCAGACGGTGAACGAGAGCCCGGTGGAGAAGCCGACCGCCACCGCGCCGGTGAAGGTCGCGTGGGTCAGCCGCGAACGCTGAGCTCGGTCGGCGCGAGCGTCGAGGGTTCCCGCTCGACCGACTGGACGAGGAGCGAGCGAGGCGCGCGCTCGAATCGACCCAGCGGTGTGGTGGCGCTCGCGTTCGTGATCCTCGCTGGGTGTTCGCCGCCGGTGACGCCGCCGACGGGCGATGCGGCGGTCGTGATCGACGAGTGCGAAACCGACGCTGGAGTCTGCCCCGCGGAGCAGCGAACGCGCTGTCGAGTCGATCGGTTGCTGGCGACCGCGCAGCTCTGTGAGGTGGACGACGACTGCACGATGTTCACCTTCCCGCCGAACTGTCTCGAGTATGGGAAGTGCCCGACGGTCGCGGTGAGCTTTCGCCGTGAGTCCCAGTTCTCGATCGACGCGGTGCGCGAGCTGAACGCGTTCTGCCGCGCGACGGCGTGTCAGCAGCCCTCGAGCTGCACCGAGCGACGAACGCCTCGCTCCGATTGCGTCAATGGCCGCTGCACGTTGATCTTCCCCGCGGCCGATGCGGGGCAGGGCGACGCGGGCCCCTGAGTCAGGCTCGACGGTGCGGAGGTGGGGACCCGTCGTGTAGCGTCCCGGCCCCATGCGAACGCCCTCCCTCGCCCTCTGCCTCCTCGCCGGCTGTGCAGCGGACCGCGGCAACCTCGCGCCCACGCCCAAGGAAGCGGTCGCCCTCCAGGCGCTCCCCACCCTCGTCTCGCCCAAGGTTCGGCTGCCTCCGGGCGCTGCGCCGCTCTCGTATCGGCTCGCGCTCACCGTGATCCCCGGCGACGAGACCTTCTCGGGCGAGACGCTCGCGACCGTGCGCATCGATCGGCCGCTCGAGGTCCTCTGGATCAACGCGACCCAGCTTCAGCTGACCGCCAAGACGCTCGTGACCGAGCATGGGGTGCGTCCCGCGCAGGCCGTCGTCGTCGACGAGCACTTCGCCGCCCTCGTTCCGCGGTGCCCCGTCAGCGAACGCACCTGCCTCATCGCGCCGGGCATGCAGGAGGTGTCCGTCGGCTTCTCGGGAAGCCTCTCGAAGAAGGACGTCGACGGGCTCTTCCAGATCAAGGAAGGCGACGGCTGGTACGCCTACACGAGCTTCGAGCCGATCGACGCGCGCCGCGCCTTCCCCAGCTTCGACGAGCCGCAGTTCAAGGTGCCGTGGACGCTGTCCCTCACCGTCAAGGCCGATCACGTCGCGCTCGCCAACACGCCGCAGGTCTCGGAAGAGAAGCTCCCCGACGGAAAGAAGCGCGTCTCGTTCGCCACCTCGCAGCCGCTCCCGAGCTACCTCGTCGCCTTCGCCGTCGGCACCTTCGACCTCGTCGACGCGGGCGTGCACGGGCAGAAGAAGACCCCGATTCGCATCGTGACGCCGAAGGGCAAGACGGCCGAGGCGAAGTGGGCGGCCGAGTCGTCGGGGCCGATCCTCGAGCAGCTCGAGGCCTACTTCGGCACCCCCTATCCCTACGAGAAGCTCGATCAGCTCTCGGTGCCCGCGAGCATGGGCGCGATGGAGAACCCCGGCCTCGTCACCTACGGCCACCAGCTCATCCTCTCCAAGCCAGAGGTCGACACGCTGTGGCGGCAACGCGGCTTCGCCTCGGTCTGTACCCACGAGCTCGCCCACCAGTGGTTCGGCGATCTCGTCACCATGGCCTTCTGGGACGATCTCTGGCTCAACGAGGCCTTCGCCACCTGGATGACGCCCCGAATCCTCGAGACGTGGCAGCCCACCTGGGCCCAAGACGTCGCGCAGGTCGGCCGACGCCACTCCGCGCTCGGCAGCGACGCCCTCGTCAGCGCGCGTCAGATCCGCCAGCCGATCGTCAGCAACGACGACATCGCCAACGCCTTCGACGGCATCACCTACGGCAAGGGCGCCTCCGTCATCGGCATGTTCGAGAACTCCGTCGGTCGGGAGGTCTTTCAGCAGGGCGTGCGGGCCTACCTCGCGAAGCACGCGTGGAAGAACGCCACCGCCGCCGACTTCTTGAGCGCGATCTCCGACGCCGCCGGGAAGGACGTGGCCCCCGCCTTCCGCACCTTCCTCGATCAGCCCGGCGCGCCCGTCGTCAGCTTCAAGCTCCAGTGCGGGAAGGGGACGCCCACCCTCGCCCTCTCGCAACGGCGCGAGCTGCCGGTCGGCTCGAAAGGCGACTCGGCCAAGACCTGGAGCGTGCCCATCTGCGTGCGCTGGTCGGCGAAGGGCACGCAGGGCAGGGCGTGTACCCAGCTCGACGCGCCCACCGGAACGCTCGAGCTCACCGGCGCCAAGGCCTGCCCCGACTGGGTGCTGCCGAACGATCGCTACGACGGCTACTACCGCGCGAGCCTCCAGGGGCCCCTCGGCCTCGTCGACGTCTACAAGAAGGGAGGGAAGGCGCTGTCGATTCCCGAGCGGGTGGGACTGTTGGGTGACGTCTCGGCCCTCGTTCGCTCCGGTGACGTCGACGCCGCGAAGATGCTCGAGCTCGCCGAGCTGACCGCGAAGGAGACCGATCGACACCTCTTCGGCTTCGCCCTCAACTTCGCGTCGGTCGGCGGCGGCGATCTCCTCCCCGAGGCGCTCCGGCTCAAGCACGAGGCCTTCATTCGCTCGCTCTTCTCTGCGCGCATGGCCAACATGGGCTGGGCACCCAAACCCGGAGAGGACGACGATCTCCGCCTGCTCCGGCCCCAGCTGCTCGCGACGCTGGGCTGGCAAGGGAAGGACCCCGCAGTTCTCGCGAAGGCGACCGAGCTGGCCCAGCGGTGGATCAGCGATCGAACCGCGATTCACCCCGACGTGCTCGACGTCACCTTGGGGCTCGCTGGAGAGGCCGGTGAGCCGTCGTTGCGGGCCAAGGCGCTCGCGGCTGCCACCAAGGAGCCCGATCGCGCCGAGCGAGGGCGACTGTTGGGCCTGCTCGCGGAGTCTCCCGAGCCTTCCGCGGTCAAGGCGCAGCTTCCCCTCATCCTCACCGACACCTTCGAGACCCGCGAGTCGATGCGCTTCCTCTGGGCCGCCTCGGGCGACTTCCGCACCCGCGCCACGGCCTTCGAGTTCCTCCAGACGAACTGGGAGCGCCTGCTGCCCCGGCTCCCCAAAGACGCCGGCGCCGGCCTGGTGTGGATGGCGGGCGGCGTGTGCTCGGAGGCCGAACGTGATGCCGCCCGCGCCTTCTTCGACGGTCGGTCGACGCGCTCCCTCGGCGGACCGCGGAACTTCGCCTTGGCGATGGAGGGCATCGATCTCTGCATCGCCTGGCGAGCGCGCCATCGCGACTCGGTGACCTCCTTCTTCGAGAAGCGCAAGGCAGACGTGCCGGTGGTGGCGCCCAAGTGAGCTCGTTCGGGGAACGCGCGGACCGAGCGCTCGCGGCCTTCCTCGCGCGCAGCCGCAGCGAACACGAGTGGCACCGCGCCGATCGGCTGACGCTCCTCCACTGCCTCGCCAGCGCCGCTCCTGGCTTCTTTGCCCGGCATCGCCTCCAGCCCGTGCTCGACGAGGCCCTCGAGGACCTCGCGCAGATCCCCAACGAGTTCCCCAGCGGGCTCACCTGGGAGCGCACGATGGCTCGCCTCGACGCGCTCTACTTTCGAGCCCTCTACGGCCACCCGAGCCCGCCCATTCCCCACGCAGCGGTTCGGGCGTGCATCGCCGACGCGACCGCTCAGTCGGTGCTCGCCGGGTGGCTCCTGGCCGAGCTCGCCTGCTCGCTGGGCGCCGAGGTGGAGATCCCCGATCCCTCCGTGGTGATCGGCGCCGAGCGCACCTACTGGCGCTCGCACCAGATCCTCCTCTGGTCCGCCTACTTGCGAGACGAGCTCGAGGTCGACGCCACCGAGAGCCTCGACGATCTCGCTCGCTCCCTCCCGGTGCGCCTGCTGTTCCACGAGATCGACTCGGCCGCCGAGGCCATCTTCTGTCTTCAGTTCGCCGGCAGGGCGGTCGACGAGCCGATGCTCGAAGCGCTCGCACGGCACCAGCGCTCGGACGGCAGCTTCGCGGAGAGCGACTCGGACGACGAGCGAGAGCAGGCGCACTGCACCGCGGTCTGCCTCATCGCGCTTGCCCAGCGAGCCTGAGCACCAAGCGCTCGAGCTCGACCAGCGTTGGCTAGAAGCAGACCTTCAGGCCCGGCACGCAGAAGCTCGAGCAGTTTCGGCACGAGAGGCCCAGGTTGCCGCAGTTGTCGTTGGCGGAGCCGGGCTGGCAGGTTCCGGCGGTGTCGCAGCAGCCCGAGGAGCAGTTGATGGGGCTGCATGGGAGCGCGAGGCCCCCTCCGAGGGGAATGCCTCCGCCAGTGCCGCCACCGCCCGCGACGCCACCGCTCGTCGCCCCGACGCAGGTGCCCGACTGACAGGTCTCGGTCCCGTTGCAGGCGATGCAGGCGTTCCCGGAGCTGCCGCACTTGCTCGAGTTCGGGTTCTGGACGCAGGTGGTGCCGTCGCAGCAGCCGCTGCAGTTCGCCGGCCCGCACGTCGTCGCGTTCATGCAGCTGCCGTTGAAGCAGGTCTGGTTCGACGCGCACTGCTGGCACACGCCGCCGTCGCCGCCACAGGCCAGGTTCGAGTTCCCCGGGGTGCAGACGCCGGCGTCGGAGAGGCAGCCCGGGCAGGCGAAGGCGATGCACTGGCCCGAGGCGTTGCAGGCCTTGTTCTGCGCCTGACAGTTCTCGCACACCGCGCCGCCTCTCCCGCAGGCAGTGAAGGTGTTTCCTCCCCGGCAGGCGCCGTTCTCGCAGCAGCCGTTGCAGTTGGCGCAGGCCGCCATCCCGCCAGCCGACGCGCCTCCAGTCCCGCCGCCGCCCGAGCTCCCGCCAGCCGAGCCGCCGCCGCCTCCCGTTCCCTGACACACCCCGGCGGTGCAGGCGACCCCAGCCATGCAGACCGCGCAGGTGCGGCCCTCGGTCCCGCAGGCACCAGGGAGGCTGCCAGGCTGGCAGTCGTTGTTCGCGTCGCAGCAGCCGTTGCAGTTCGAGCGCAGGCACCGCTTCTGCGTGGGCCCACACGAAGGGACTGCGGCGAAGGTGACGCCCAGGGCGAGACCGAGGAGGAACGCACGACCGTTCATGGGAGACGCTCGCTAGCACACCCGGCGGCTGCGTTCGACACGGCGACCTTCACGCCTGGGTGAGGGCGTGCAGGTTGGCCTTGGCCTTGTCGACGTCGCTCTCGTGCTTGAGGGCGAGGTTGAGAGTCTGGGCGACGAGCTCTGGTGTCAGCACGTCGACGTTGAGGAGCGCGAGCGCCTGAGCCCAGTCGAGGGTCTCGGAGATCGAGGGCGCCTTCTTGAGCTCGAGCGCGCGCAGCTTGGAGATCGCGTTCACCACCGACTGCGCGAGGCGGTCGTTCACCCCAGGCAGTCGCCGGCGGACGATCGCGAGCTCGCGCTCCTTGGTGGGGTAGTCGATCTGCAGGTGGAGACAGCGCCGCTTGAGCGCGTCGGACAGCTCGCGGGCGGCGTTCGAGGTGAGCACCACCCGCGGCACGTGCCGGGCCTTGATCGTGCCCAGCTCCGGGACCGTCACTGCGTTGTCGGCGAGCACCTCGAGGAGAAACGCCTCGAACTCGGGGTCGGCCTTGTCGATCTCGTCGACCAGCAGCACGCAGGGCTTCTCGCTGGTGAGCGACTTGAGGATGGGGCGAGGGAGGAGGAAGCGCTCCGAGAAGAAGACGCTGTCGGACGCGGCGACCCGATCGGCTGCTTCCTTGAGCGACGACGCTCCGCTCATCAGCTCGCCGATCTTGTCCTTGAGGAGCTGGGTGTAGAGGAGCTGCTTGGCGTACTCCCACTCGTAGAGCGCCTTGGCCTCGTCCAGGCCCTCGTAGCACTGCAGCCGCACCAGCTCGCGATCGAGGCACTGCGCCAGCGCGCGCGCGAACTCGGTCTTCCCCACGCCGGCCGGCCCTTCGATCAGCACCGGCTTTTCGAGCCGATCGAGCAGGAAGGCCACCGTGGAGATCGGCGTCGACGGCAGGTAGCCGACTCGCTCGAGCCGGGTCGCGGCGTCGGAGATCGATTCGAAGGAGGAGGGCGCCATCACGAGTGGTAGTAGCAGTCGAACTCGGTCGTCCCCAGCACTTCCTGCGCGGGGAGCAGCGCACCGATGACGAGGCCAGCGCCGGTGAGCAGCGGCAGCTCGACTTCGGGCTGAGGGACGACGATCGCCATCTGCTTGAGCTTCGAGTCGCGGGGGACCGCCACCACCAACATGCCCAGCTCGGCCCAGCGCAGCGAGTCGCTCTCGGACACCTTGTGCCACTGCCGCATCGGGCCTTCGTGCCGGAGCCACTCGACGGTGGGCCCCAGGGACAGCTCGCGCGCGCCGACGAAGTGGGGGATCTCGCAGCCCATCGCCCGGCTGACGTCCCAGACGTAGATGTGGCCGCGCGGCTTGCCGGGGCCGTCTTCCTGGTAGCGAGGGTTGAAGCCGATCGCGAACTGCTTGAAGCACTTCTCGTAGGCGTCCTTGGTGCGCTCACCCGGCTTGCTGGTGAAGAGGGACTTCGTCGCGCGCCACGACTCGCGCAGGTCGAGATCGGGGAGCGGCGCCGAGCCGTCCGGGTTCCACTCGGGGTCGATCCACTCCTCCTCGACGACCTGCTTCATTCGCCCGGGGTTGGTGGGCGAGGCGATGAAGTTGGCGCGCTTTCGGCCGGCGCTCCACGAGGCGAAGGCGTCGTCGGCCTGCTTCTTCTGCGCGTCGGTCATCAGCGCGCGGCTGAGCACCTTGGGATCCATGTTGACCGGCGCGGGCGCTCCGCTCTGCGCGGGAATGCTGCCGGTGCTGGTGCGGGGCGCCTTGATCTCACCAGTCGTCGTTCGGCCGCCCACCTGCGGCAGCTGCGACATCGACTTGCCGCTGCCTTGCGCCGGAATCTGGCCTGACGTCGGGGTCTTCCCTCCACCGACCTGCGGCAGTTGCGAGAGCGACTTGCCCGTGCCTTGCACGGGGATCTGCCCGGAGGTCGGTGACTTTCCTCCCGCAACCTGGGGCAGCCCCTGTGACGACTTGCCCGTGCTCTGGGCGGGGATCTGGCCGGTGGGGCGCTTCTGGTCCTTGGGCGGCGGCGCCATCGGTCGCGAGTCTATCGCACACGACCTTCCATTTCAGCGCTCGAGTCGCGTGACCAACCCTCGATGATCAGCTGATCAGTCGTCGCGTCTCGCACCCCTCCCGGTCCGAAAAATTGCCGGCATGTGTGCCTCATGTTCACATCATCATCCCTGTAGCGAGGGCTCTTGGTGATCCGTTCTCAGCTGATCAGCCTCTGCTTGTTCTCGTCGATGACGCTGGCGGCTGGCGCTCCGAGCGCTGACGAGGCCTACGAGGGCGCGAAGGCCGAGTACCAGAAGCTCAAGAAGGACGAGAAGCGCCGCACCTTCCGCCACCACTGGCTCAACGTGGCCAAGCGCTTCGACGTGGTGGCCTCGAAGTACCCGAAGAGCGAGCGTGCGCCCGAGGCGTTGTTCATGTCTGGGCAGCTCTTCTCCGATCTCTCGCGCCTGTCGCAGAACGCGGAGGATCTCGGCTCGGCGGAGCGCTCGTGGCGGAAGCTGATCGACGGCTGGCCGAAGCATCGCCTCACCGACGACGCGGCCTTGGGGCTCGCCCGACTGCTCGCCGAGCGCCGCAACGATCCCAAGGGCGCGCGCAAGGTGCTCGAGCAGGCGGTGGGGCCGGCGAACGACATGAAGGCCGAGCTCCAGAAGCTGCTGGCCTCGCTCCCTGCGCCGGTGGAGCCGAAGGCCGAGAAGAAGGAGGAGAAGAAGCCGGTCGAGCTCGCGCGCTCGCCGGCGAAGCCGAAGGAAGCCCCCGAGCCCAACGAGCCGCAGCGCCGGGTCTCCGCGCTCGCCGAGGCGCTGCGAAAGCTCCAGCAGGCGCCCATCAACCCGGAGCACGCCGAGGAGCCCGAGCCGGCGCCGATCGCCCAGGGCCGCCGGACGCCCGTCGTGCTGCGCCCCGACGAGTCGGCAGACGAGGCCCCGATCGATGCCGACGCGGTCGAGCCAGAGCCGGGCGCCTTGGCCTCCCTGCAAGAGCGGCTGCGCGACGTGCGAGTGGGAGAGCGTGCGCACGATCCCGCGGCGACGACGAAGCTGGCGGCGCTGGCGAAGCACCAGCAGGGCGCCGAGGTCTCGCTCGCCCAACAACTGGGCCTCAAGGTGCGACGGGTGATCATCGACGCCGGTCACGGCGGGCACGACACCGGCGCGATCGGCCCCTCGGGCGTGCGGGAGAAGGACGTCGCTCTGTCCGTCGTGCTGAAGCTCAAGGAGCGCCTGGAAGCACAGGGCCTCGAGGTCGTGCTGACCCGCGACGACGACACCTTCATCGCGCTCGAGGAGCGCACCCGCATCGCCAACCGCGAACACGGCGATCTCTTCATCTCGATCCACTGCAACGCCGCGCCCTCGAAGTCGCTTCGCGGCATCGAGACCTACACCCTCAACACCTCGAGCAACCGGTACGCGGTGCGGCTCGCAGCGCGGGAGAACGCGACGACCGAGCGCGGCATCAACGATCTCCAGTACATCCTCGCGGACCTGGCGACGAAGGCGAACACCGGCGAGTCGCAGCGCCTCGCCGATCGCGTGCAGCGCACCCTGATTCGCGGCCTGGGCAAGGACTACAAGGGCGTTCGCGATCTCGGCACCAAGGAGGCGCTCTTCGTCGTCCTCCTCGGCGCGAAGATGCCCTCGATTCTCGTCGAGACGTCGTTCCTCTCGAACCCCGAGGACGAGCAGCGGCTGGCGAGCGACGAGTACCAGGCCTCGCTGGCGGATCACGTCGCCGAGGCGGTCGAAGGCTTCCTCGAGGAGCGCACGAAGGTCGCGCAGGTCGACTGACCCCACCCGAATCGAGCCATGAAGCCGGCACGGCTCACGGCGAGGGCAGGAGCCACCACACCTGGGCGGCGCGGAGCGTGCCCATGTTCACTGCGAGGATCAGCTGGACGCCGACGGCCCCTGCGCCGATCACGAGGGCGGTGCGCACCATCGCCTTTCGGAGCGCGACGAAGGCCGTCAAGGCCAGGAAGAAGACGCCCGAGAGCACCCGAAGCAGCTCCCACTCGGTGTTTGGATCACCGCTCCAGCTCCCCGGCAAACGAACGAGGAGCGAGAAGCCGAGCGCGACCGCGGCCGCGCCGATGCCGATCCACCCGGTGACGATTCCAAGCCGGCTCACTGAACGGACTTGAGGACGCCTCCGCCGAGCGTCCCCAGCCAGAGCGTCGTGCGGGCGGTCGGGCCTTGGCCGGTCACCACCCCGTCGATGGCCGTGACCCGCCGCTGGCTGCCCGAGTCGATGAGCCTCCATTGAATGCCGTCGAACCGCATCATGAAGCCGAACCGCACCGGAGGGTTGGTGCCGCCCACCATGTACAGGCTGTCGACCGCCGAGCCCCAAGACGCGGTCGCCACGTCGATCGGAATCGGGAACGCCTCGAGCGCGGCGAGGCTGGTGCCGTCCCAGTACGCGCCGAAGATGGCGTCACCGTAGGCCCACGCCTCGCCGCCACCCGGCGCGTAGACCGTTCGCCAGGGGCCTTGCTGCACCATCATCGACTCGCGGGGCGTCCACGACATGCCGGTGCGCTGGGCGAGGTAGGCGTCGCCCGCGACCCAGATCTCGGTCTGGCTGGGGCAGCTCACTGCGAAGGCGTCTCCCATGAGCCCGGGCAGCGGCGAGAGCGCGAGCTGGTTCGCGGTGCCCGTGTACGCCGAGCCGTTGTCGCCCGCGCCGACGAGGAGCGCGCCACAGAACTTGAGATCACGAATCGGCCCGGCGAGCCCGACCGGTACGTTGAGCCACTGGGTGCCGTCCCAGCGGTAGACGCCGTTCGACGCCGCCACCACCACGTCGCTGTCCTTCGCGACGATCGCGAACACCTCGCCCGAGGAGAACGGCTGCGGAGCGCCCAGCTCTTCCCACTCGGTGGCGCCCTGGTGCATCACTCGGCCGCGCTTCACCTGGCACGCCGCATCGAGGCAGTCGTTGGTGGTGACGAAGACGTCGTTCTCGGTCGCCGCGAGGTCGGCCACGTCACCGTAGAAGCCCTTGCTGCGCTCGATGAAGGTCGTGTTCGCGCTGTCCCACTCCCAGACCGCGCCGAAGTCGCCCACCAGGTAGCCCGTCGGAGCGACCGGCCCACCGCCGAACAAGCCGCGAGGCCGTTGGGGGCCGCGCATCGTGAACTCCACCCAGGTCGCCGTCGAAGCGCCGCCGTCGGCCGTTCCCGCATCGAGCTCGAGCCCACCGTCGGGATCGAGCCCCGCATCGGAGTCGAGTCCAGCGTCGAGGGCTCCCGCGTCCGTCGTCCCTCCATCGGGAGGCGGTGGCGCCGGGACGAAGGTGCGCAGATCGAGGGCGGCGACGACCCCAGAGGTGCCGCGGGTTCCAGAGATGAAGAGGCGATGATCGAAGAGCTCCATCGCAGTGAACTGGCTGGTGGCGAGGTTGGAGGGCAGGTTGGTGGCGCTCCAGCTGCCGTTGAAGAACCGCCACAGCCGCCCGCCCCCCACCGCCCACGACTCGCCGGTGTTGGCGTCGACGATGCGCCCCGTCGTGAGGAGCACCGACAGCTCGCGATCGTAGAGCGAGTCCCAGACGCGCCGAACGGGATCGTACCGGTAGATGCTGCCCAGCTCGTTGAGCACCGCGAAGGCGCCCTGGGCGTCGCCGACGATCGACATCACCCGGCGCAGGGTCGGGTTGTTCTCTTCCACCCAGGCGTTGTTCCGAAAGGCGAGGAGGTTGTTTCCCGACCCGGCCGCCATGCCGTGGGTGCCGTCGAACCACATCGTGCTCAGCTCGCGAATGCTGTTGGTGGTGAACTGGCGAATGCGCGGCGCGGTGCTGGTGCCCCTGAACTCGATCGCCACGCCGTTGTTGCCGCTGAAGCCGACCGCGATCGCGTTGGTCGGCGTCGTGCCGCCGATCGCCCGAAGGGAAAAGCCCGGGCTCGAGAAGAGCCGCTGCCATTGATCGGTCGAGCTCCGAGCCAGCACCGTGCCGTTCTCTCCCACGAAGATCGTCCCCAGCCCGCCGGGCGCGAGCGCGCCGTTCCAGAGATCGTTGCCGGTCGGGAACGGGTTCTGGTGCGCCGCGGTGACGGGCCCGGGCGTCGGAGGGTCGCGAATGACGAAGACCTTCGCGGTCGCGCTCTTCGTGCCGGCGGTGGCCGTGAGGGTCGCGGCACCAGGATCGCGGGCGGTGACGGTGCCCATCATGTCGACGCTCGCGACGCGGGCCGGGGTGATGCTCCAGGTGACGGCGGCTTCGATCGTCTCGCCGGTGGGCGACACCACCCGCGCGGTGAAGGCGCGCATCTCTCCGACGCGCAGGGTCACCATGTCGGGCTGGACCTCGAGCCGATCGATGTTGGGCACCTTCGGCGAGGTGACCCAGAAGAGCCCGAGCCGATCGGTCGGCGCCTCGACCGCCTCGAACGGCGTGGTGTTGGTGCGTGAGCCCGGCAGCGGGTTGAGGAACGACTCGTTCCCGCTCTGCCGCCGCATGTCGTAGGTGCCGGGATCGACGCCGGCGACCAGCTTGTCCTTCTCCCACGTCAGGTAGATCTTCACCGGCGTCGCGAACTTCAGGTTCGTCGGGCTGAAGCGGTAGCCGCAGCTGATTCGTTTGCGATCGGTCACCTCTGGAACGCCGGTGTCGGTGCAGAGCTTGGTGATGAAGAGGGTCGTCTGATCGGCGACGGCGTTGCGCGGCACGTCCATCGCGTAGCCGTTGCGAATGAAGAGCCCGCCCTCGGGGCCGAGCACGATCGTGTTGTCGTCGCCGCCGTCGGGCAGATTGATCGGCGGAGGACAGGCGCTGGTGAGGAGCGAGATCGCCAGCAACCCGAACAGGGAGGACGAGCGGGAGGTGAGCTTCAAAGCGTGGTGCTCCTTCGGCCCGGTGACAGCGGGGTGACCTTCCCCGGCGGAAGAGCCACGCATACTCCATGATGGGGCCGCGCAATACCAGCGTGCGCGCTCGGCGAGACTGGTTATGTCCCCGGTCGTCGTTTGGAATTCGAGGAGCGATGCGGTGTTGCCCGCTGGTTCGTCGAGGTGCACATGGTTTCGGAGCCCAGTCGTCCCCTGAAGGTCGCGTTCCTGTCGGTGTTCCTCGCGGCGTCGGCCTTCGCGCAGCCGGTCAGCCCCAAGGAGGTCGCGCTCCCCAGCCTCGCCCCGCTGGTCGATTCGCTCAAAGGCGCGGTGGTGAACCTCGACGTGCGCAAGGAGCTCAAGGGTGACGAGCTGCTGTCGCTCCCGGCCGCCCTTCGCCGGCGCGGTGCTCCGCCGACGCAGCAAGGGAGCGGGTCGGGGGTGATCATCGATCCCAAGGGCCTGGTGCTCACCAACAACCACGTCGTGTCCGACGCGGTCTCGATTCGGGTGCGGTTGGACGACGGGCGCGCGCTCGACGCCGAGATCCTCGGGCGCGATCCGCTCACCGATCTCGCGCTCATTCGGGTGAAGGGGAAACACGACAAGCTGCCCTCGGCTTCGCTGGGTGACTCGAGCGCGCTGCGCGTGGGCGACTGGGTCGTGGCGATCGGCAACCCCTTCGCGCTCGCCCATTCGGTCACCCTCGGCATCATCTCCGCCAAGGATCGGGACATCGCGGCGGGGCCGTACGATCAGTTCCTCCAGACCGACGCAGCGATCAACCCGGGCAACTCCGGCGGGCCGCTCTTCAACTTGAAGGGGGAGGTCGTCGGCATCAACACCGCGATCAACGCCGCGGCCAACAGCATCGGCTTCGCGGTGCCGTCGAACCTCGCCAAGGCCGTCATTCCCCAGCTCGAGACCAAGGGCTTCGTGGTGCGTGGCTGGCTCGGCATCGCCCCGCAAGATCTCTCGCCCGCGCTCGGTCGCGCCCTCAACGTGCCGGGAGGCGAGGGCGCCTTGGTGGTGGCGGTCAACGAGGGCGGGCCGGCGGCGAAGGCGGGACTCAAGGAAGACGACGTCATCGTCGCGCTCGATGGCGTGAAGATCGGCAGCGCGACCTCGCTCATTCGGGTCGTCGGCCTCAAGCCGGCCGAGTCGGTCGCCACCCTCAGCGTCGTGCGCGGCGGAAAGACGATCGAACTCAAGGTGACGCTCGGAACGCGGCCCGACGTCGAGGGCCTCGGCGCCGTCGAACGGCCCGAGCCCACCCCCGACGCGAATGGGCAGCCGCGCCTTGGGCTCGCGATCGACGATCTCGAGCCGAGGGTGTTGAGCGCAGTGGGCCTGAAGGGCGGCGCCGCGATCGTCGACGTCGCCGCCGGTTCACCAGCCGATCGAGGCGGGCTGCGCCGAGGAATGGTCGTCACCGAGATCAACCGCAAGGGCGTGAAGAACCGGGAGGAGTTGATGAAGGAGCTCAAGAACGCCAAGTCGGGAGAGGTCGTCCTTCTCCGTACCTTGGTGCCCGGCGGCGGGCGGGGCCTCCAAGCGATCGAGGTGCCCTAGTTGGTTCAGGTGGTGACGCGCGCGCCCTCTGCCACCGGCGTCAGCTGACGTCGGTGTCTTGCCTGAGCGGAATACTCCGTCGCCGTGGAAGTGTGGACGATCACTGCGATTGCCAATCCGCGGCAGCCCCGCTGCCGAAAAGGGGCGGTGCATGCGCGTCGCAGTGTCCACAGCCAGTGGCGAGCGCCGAATACAAGTCCACGTTCTTTCGTCTGCCAGCTCGCACCATCACGCTGGCCCCGTCGTTGCTGAAGAGGAACCTCATGACCGACTCCAAGCGCTCTCAGCAGCGGCCCGAGCGACCCGTGCTCATGCCGGTCACCAAGCTGGTGAGCCGACCGAAGGTCACCGTCCTCAACGGCCAGCTCGTGCTCGTGAAGGTCCTCGTCGATCGCAAGGCCGCCTGAACGCTTTCCACGTGATTTCAACGACTCCGACGTATCGTCACCGAACGTAGTGTCACGCTTGCTCACGTCGTCCGCTGCGTGGTAGTCCGCACGCTTCCGAGGCCGATTTACCGGCCTTTGCGCGATTGGCGAGGGGCGACAAGCGATGCGTCTGAAGCGGCTCGACATCACGGGCTTCAAGTCGTTCATGGACCGAACGGTCTTCACCTTCGACACCGGGATCACCGCGGTGGTCGGGCCCAATGGCTGCGGCAAGTCGAACGTCGTCGACGCGATTCGCTGGGTGATGGGCGAGCAGAGCGCGAAGAACCTCCGCGGCCGGGGCATGGAGGACGTGATCTTCAACGGCTCCGAGACCCACGCCGCGCTCTCGATGGCTGAAGTCACGCTCACTTTGACGGTCGAGGGCGAAGACGTGCTGCCCGAGACGCTCGCCGGGCTGCCCGAGGTCGGCGTCACCCGCCGGCTCTTCCGCTCCGGGGAGTCCGAGTATCAGATCAACAAGACCACCTGCCGGCTGCTCGACATCACCGAGCTCTTCCTCGGCACGGGCGTCGGCACCAAGGCCTACTCGATCATCGAGCAGGGCCGCGTCGGCCAGATCGTCTCCGCGCGCCCGGAGGACCGACGCTCCTTCATCGAAGAGGCCGCCGGCATCACCAAGTACAAGGCCCGCCGCCGCGCCGCCGAGCGGAAGATGGAGATCACCCAGCAGAACCTCCTCCGGGTGAACGACATCGTGGTCGAGCTCGAGCGCCGCCTCGACTCCCTCGAGCGCCAGGCGAAGAAGGCCGAGAAGTACAAGCGGCTGCGCAACGAGATGCGGGACATCGAGCTGCACCACTCCTCGCACCGCTTCCTCGAGCTCTTCGCGCACCGCTCGCTCCTCACCCACCAGCTCGAACATCTGGGCGCTGACGAGAAGGAGAAGCTCGCCAAGGTGCAGGCGATGGACGCCGACATCACCACCCGTCGCGAGGCGCTCGAGGTCGAGACGCAGAACATCGAAGCCGCCGCCGCCGAGTTCTACGCCATCGAGTCGCAGGTGCAGCTCGACGCGCAGAACCTCTCGCACTGGAAGGAAGATCTCGCCGCGACCCAGGCCCGCGTGCAGGCCGCCGAGAAGGAGCTCGCCGAGGTCATCGAGCGGAAGGCGCAGGTCTCGACCGAGAAGCTCGAGGCCATGGCGGAGCTCGAGCGGCTCGGCGTCGCGTCCCGTGAAGACGAGGTCGCCCTCGAGGTGCTCGAGGAGGAGCTGCGGCGCGCGGTGGAGCTGGGCGCTCAGGTGACGGCTCGCCTCGAGACCGATCGCCGTGAGCTGGTCGACGTCGTCACTCGCGTCGCCAACCACGAGTCGAACCTCGGCAACCTCGAGAGCCGCCGCCTCGAGCTCGAGCAGCGCATCGAGCGCGTCACTGCCGAGCGTGCCGGCCTCACCGCCGAACAGAGCCAGCTCGAAGACGCCCGCAAGGAAGTGCTCGCCCGCGTCGAGCAGAGCCGCCAGCTCGCGATGGAGCTTTCCCAGCGGCGCGGCGAAGAGGAGGCCTCGCTCGGCAAGCTCAAGGAGGCCTTCGCCGAGAACGAAGTGATGGTGCTCGCGGTGCGCGACGAGCTGTCCGACAAGCGCAGCCGGCTCCAGTCGCTCGAGGAGATCCAGCGCAACTACGAGGGCTTCGATCGCGGTGTTCGCGCGGTGATGAGCCGCGCCGGCGAAGACGTGCGCCAGGCCGGGCTGTTCGGGTTGGTCTCCGACGTCATCTCCGCGCCCGCCGAATACGAGAAGGTGATCGAGGCCGCGCTCGGCGAGCAGCTGCAGCACGTGATCGTCGAGACCCCGGCGCGCGCGCTCGAGTACGTCGAGTACCTCAAGTCGATCGGTGAGGGCCGGTCCACCTTCCTCCCCGTCGTCGCCGAGGCGCCCATGCCGATGGTGACGCCCGAGGGGCCGGAAGTGCGCACCATGGCGCTCTCGCAGGTCACGGTGAAGGACCCGCTCGTCGAGCCGCTCGTTCGCCGGCTCCTCGGGAACGTGGTGGTGGTGCACGATCTCGAGAGCGCTCGGCAGCTCTCGGCTCGCGCGCCAGAGCTCGTGTGCGTGACGATGGAGGGCGAGGTCCTCCGGCCAGGCGGCGCGCTCACCGGCGGCGTGATGGAAGGGCCTGCGGTCGGCGCGCTCCAGAAGAAGCGTGAGATCGCCGAGCTTGGCGCCGAGGTGAAGCACCTCGAAGAGCGCTACCAGGAGCTGATCACCCGCCACTACGAGCTCCAGAAGCAGGTCGGGCAGATCGAGGGCGTGCTCAAGGGCCTCGAGAAGAACCGCCACCAGGAGGAGCTCTCGCTCCAAGGCCACGAGAAGGATCTCTCGCAGGCCGGGTCGACCCTCGCCAGGCTCAGGGAGCGGATCGCCGGCCTCGACGCCGAGCTCTCGCAGCTCGAGGCGTCCAAGAACGCGCTCGCGCACGAGCTCGAAGCCTCACGAGGCGAGGTCGCCCACGGGCAGGCGGATCGGCAGGCGCGTGAAGAGCGCGTCAGCTTGCTCCAGGCCGAGCTCGAGGCGCTCACCACCAAGAGCGAAGCCACTCGCGCCCAGGCCACCACCCTCAAGGTGAAGGTCGCCTCCTCGAGTGAGCGCGGCGCGTCGGCTCGTCAGCGCGCCGATTCCCTCACCGATCAAGAGGCCGAGCTCACCGAGCGCGCCGGCCGGCTGGCGACCGCGAAGGACGAGGGTGCGGTTCGAATCGCCGAGCTCGAGCAGCGGCTCGCCGAGACCAGCGTCGGGCGTGAAGAGCGGGAGAGCAAGGCGTCGGACGCGGGCAAGGCGCTCGAGGGACGCAAGGAGACGCACGGGCTCGCGGTGAACGCCGTTCGTGACGACGAGCACGCCCTGCGCGAGCTGCGCGCCGAGACCGAGGCGCTCACCCACCAGCTCTCGGAGCTGCAGCTCAAGTCACGCGAGCTGTCGATCGAGATGGAGCACCTCTCCACCACCGTGCAGGAGCGCCACTCGGTCTCGATCGACCAGGCGATTCACCAGTACCACTTGCACCCGCAGCTCGGCGCCGAGGCAGTGGAGCGGCTCAAGGAGCTCCGGGCCCAGGTGGAGAAGATGGGCGAGGTGAACGTCACCGCCATCGAGGAGCACCAGGAGATCCAGCAGCGCTTCGAGTTCCTCTCCAAGCAGAAGAAGGATCTCGAGGGCTCGCTCGCCCAGCTCACCGAGGCGATCAAGACGATCGACGAGACCAGCCGGCTGCGGTTCAAGGAGACCTTCGACATCGTCAACGAGAAGTTCCAGCAGGTGTTCCCGCGCTTGTTCGGTGGCGGCCGCGCCAGCTTGATGATGACACAGGAGCCGGGCGCGTCCGAGCCGGGCATCGAGATCCTCGCGCAGCCGCCGGGCAAGAAGCTGCAGAGCGTGAACCTCTTCTCCGGTGGCGAGAAGGCGCTCACCGCCGTCGCGTTGATCTTCGGCATCTTCCTCATCAAGCCGACGCCGTTCTGTCTGCTCGACGAGGTCGACGCCCCGCTCGATGAGGGCAACGTCGGCCGCTACAACGACATGGTGAAGGAGATGAGCAAGACGTCGCAGTTCATCCTCATCACCCACAACAAGCGCACCATGGAGACCGGCGACACCCTCTACGGCGTCACCATGGAAGAGCCCGGCGTCTCGAAGCTGGTGGCGGTCAACCTGAAGGAAGCCGCCGCCAACACCGATCAGCAGGTCGCCTGAGTCACTGCTCGAAGCAGTACAGCCGGTAGCCGCTCGTGAAGTTGATGCAGATGGCGGTGCTGACCGAGGTCCACAACGAGTTCGTCGCGGACGAGTTGCCGATCGTTCCCACGGCGCTGGTGGTGCTCCAGTTGGCGCAGTGGTTGCCGGTGGCAGTCCCATCGATGGTGGTGCCGGTGAAGACGCCAGTCGTGGGGACGGTGACGCCGCGCTCGTCGGCGCTGATCGAGTTCTGCAGCATGCCGTCGGTGAGATCCGTCCAGTCGGTCGCGACGACTCGCTTGCCCTGAGTGAGGACGAACGGAACCGTGTGGTGGGTGATGCGATCCTTCGCGTGGTTGCCCGCGCCGAGGGTGCTCAGCCAGGCGCGGTAGGTGCCTCCGATGCCGGCGTCGGTCGCGAGATCCTGACAGATGGTGTCGCCTGCCGCGAGGCCGCCGAAGGACGGCTGGAGGGTGTCGACGGAGGTCAGGAAGACGAGCTTCCCGATTCGGCACTGGCCGGCGACGCACACCGCGCGACGGGAATCGGCGCAGTCGGCGCTGGTGAGGCAAGTGGCCACGCAGCCGACCGCTCCCGTGCACGCGTAGGGCGCGCAGTTCGCCGGGGGTTGGGCGAGATCGGCCGGACAGCTCGGGTTGGCGCCGCTGCAGACTTCCTGGGGGTCGCACGAGCTCGTCGACGCGCGGCACACGGAGCCCATCGAGGCGTAGGCGTCTGCCGGGCATGCGTCGGTCGTTCCCGTACAGCGCTCGGCGACGTCGCAGGTTCCGTTCGCGGCACGGCAGACGACGGTGCTGGCGCGTTTGGCGTCGGCGGGACAGGTGACTGCCGTTCCGTTGCAGATCTCGTCGGCGTCACAGAGGCCAGCTGCGGCACGGCAGACGGCGCCTGCGGCCTGGCGCGCGTCGACCGGACAGGCGTTGGTCGTTCCGGTGCAGGTCTCGGCGATGTCACAGGTGCCGGCGGCCGCACGGCAGACCTGGGTGGGAGGTGCGAGCGCGTCGGCGGGACACACTGGCGAGCTGCCCGTGCAGGCCTCGGCGTTGTCGCAGAGGCCCGTCGAAGCGCGGCAGAGCGTTCCGGCGCCGACGAACCCATCCGCGGGGCAAGCGGCGTTGACGCCGTCGCAGCTCTCGGGCACGTCGCAGCCTCCGTCAGCGGCGCGGCAGCGAATGGTGTTCGGGGTTCTCACGTCTGGAGGGCAGGCAGCGACGACGCCGTTGCAGCTCTCCGCGGGATCACAGACTCCAAGCGAGGCGCGACACAGCGTGCCGAAAGGCCGGACGCCGCAGGCATTGTTCCCGTTGCAGAAATCCGTCGCGCAGGGAGCCGATGCCGCCGAGCACTCCGAGTCGGGATCGGTATTGGGCAAGATGGGGAGGCATTGGCCGTTGGCTCCGCCCGTCTTCGCGACGGCGCACGCCTGGCACGTGCCTGCGCATGCGCTCTGGCAGCACACGCCGTCGACGCAGAAGCCGGAGGCGCACTGCGGTCCCGTCGAACACGCGGCGCCCTGGGTGAGGCCCGAGGAGCCGCCAGCCGAGCCACCCGCAGAGGAGCCACCTGCCGTCGCACCGCCGCTCGAGCCACCAGCCGTCGAGCCGCCCGCGGATGAGCCACCAGCCGTCGAGCCGCCAGCCGTCGAACCGCCAGCCGTCCCACCGGCGCTCGAGCCGCCAGCCATCGAACCACCAGCCGAGCCACCAGCCGTCGAGCCACCAGCCGTCGAGCCTCCAGCCGTCGAGCCGCCAGCCGTCGAACCGCCTGCCGTCGAACCGCCTGCCGTCGAACCGCCTGCCGTCGAACCGCC
>JBPOIJ010000143.1:0-4882 GCA_052034585.1 Myxococcota bacterium | reverse complement strand
GCCAGGTGCGCGGGTTGGACCTCGGCATCTTCGTGTTCCTCGGCTCGATCGTCGCGCTGCTGGTGACGCGGGCGACCGCCAACACGCTGCTGATGGCCATGCTCGAGCGCACGCGGGAGTTCGCGGTGCTGCTGGCGATTGGCACGACCCGCGTGCAGCTCGCCCTGCTCATCCTGTGCGAGGCGGCGTGGGTGGCCGTGCTGGGCAGTCTGCTCGGCGCCGCGGGGGGCGGCGGGCTGGCGACGATCATCAACGCGCTGCACGTGAAGATGCCGCCGCCGCCGGCGGCCGCGGATCCGGTGGACCTGGCGCTCGTCACCGCCGGCAGCGATTTCGTCTGGGCGGCGCTGTTCATGGGCGTCGTCCTGCTGGTGGCCGCGATCCCGCCGGTCGTGCGAGTCTGGCGCCTGCGCGTCGTCGACGGGCTGGCGTTCGTCTGAGACGCGCGGTGCCGGGCGTTCTAGAATTTCCGGCATGGGGAAGCTCTGGGTCCTCGCCGCACTGGTGGCGCTGCAGCCCGCGGGTGTCGACGTCTCGCCGGCCGACCGGGCATTGCTGCAGGCGAGCGATCTGAGCGCGCTGGCCCCCGACGTGTTCACCGCGCGGCTGGTGCTCACCGGTGCAGACGGCGTGCCGCACGCCGTCGACGTGTGGCGGGCCGGCGCTGAACGGCTGCTCGTGCGCACCAGCGACGCCGAGCCCGGCGGCGCGTCGGCGCCGAAGGTGCGCTACCTGCTGCGCCGCGGCGCCGACCTGTGGCTGCTGACGCCGACCGCCAAAGCGCCGGTGCGCCTGCCGTCGTCGTACCGGCTCTACGGCGGCGTGTCGATCGACGAGGTGCTCGGGGTGCGGCTGGTCGCCGACTATCGCATCGCCGGCGTCGAGCGACGGCCGGGGCCGCCCGCGACGGTGGACTTCGACCTGCGCGCCGAGGCGCCTGGCGCGGTGTTCCCGCGTGTCGCCTACCGCGTCGATGCTTCGACGACCCGGCCGCTGCAGGCTGCCTACGGCCTGCCGGGCGGCAAGACCGCCACCGTGGCGACGTTCGACGCCTGGCACACCACGCCCGTGCTGTATCCCGCGGCCATGACGCTGCGCGACGAATTGCGGAAGGGCCGCACCACGGCGGTGCGGATCAGCGGACTGCGCGCGGTGACGGTGCCCGGCGAGGTGTTCGAGCTGACGGGCGACGCCGCGCGCGGCCAGCTCGTGCCGTCGACGCCGTGACGGCCGAGGCCTTCACGGCCACAGCTGCCGGAAGCAGTACCACTGGTAGGGCGCGCGGCGGATCGCCGTCTCGATCTCACCGGCCAGGGTGGTGAGCGCGGCGGTCAGGTCGGCGTCGCGATCGGCCGTGCGCGCCACGTGGATCGGCCGGCGGATCACGGTGCGCACGGTGTAGTCGGGGTCGAGCACGGCGAACACCGGCAGCAGCGGCACGCCGGCGGCACGCGCCAGCACGGCGGGGCCGATCGGCAACGGCATGGGCCGGCCGAAGAGCGGCACCGTCATCGCGCGGCCGGTGGCGCGCGGCCGATCGCCCTGCAGGGCGACGAGCTCGCCGCGACGCAACGCCTCGATCAGGGTGAGGAACAGCCTCTCGTCCTCGCCGGCGAAGTGGGCGACGTAGTGCTCGCCCTGCTGCTGCAGGATCTCGCGCACGAAGGCCTGGGCGCGCGGATCGATCTCGGTCTCGCGCACCACGTGCACCGTGCGTTGGATGTCGTCGGCGCCGTGCACCGTGGCGCTCTCCCACGGACCGATGTGCGCGGTAACGATGACGGCGCCGTGCCCGGCGTCACGCAGCGGCGCCCAGTGCTCGAGGCCTTCCACCGCGCTCGTGCCCCGCGGATGGCCGGTGACGCGGCAGAAGCGCTCCGAGAGGCCGCGCGCGAACTCGTACATCGTGCGCCAGGCGCGGCGGCCGCGCTCGAGCGGCGGGGCCGGTCCGAGCACGGGGTCGAGGTTGGCGATGATCGCCCGGCGGATGCGTCCGAGCACCACGAAGAAGAACGCCGTGAAGACCAGCATCCCGGGGCCGTGCGACCACAGCGGGGCGCGGGCCACGGCCCAGTACGGAAACTGATACCAGAACACGCCGGTGACGTGGAAACGGCCGAAGAGGCGATGCGACCAGTCGAGCGCCGGCGCGTGCGGACCGGCGGGCGGGGGCGTGCTCATGGCGGCTGGCCGCTCAGGCCGTCGTGCCGGCGTCGACGTGCCACGCCTGGCCGGTGACGGCGGCGGCGCCCTCCGAGAGCAGGAAGGCGACGACGGCGGCGACGTCGGCCGGCGCGGTGCCTCCCGGCAGACACTCGTGAGCGCGCAGCGCCTTCACGTCGTCAGGTCCGAGCAGCGCCGTCATGTCGGTGGCGACGAAGCCGGGCACGACGGCGTTGACGCGGATGTTGCGGCGGCCCACCTCGCGGGCCAGGGTCCGCGTGAGACCGAGGATGGCGGCCTTCGACGCCGCGTACGCCGCCTGCCCGGCGACGCCCGACAGCGCGGCGAGGGACGAGAGGTTGACGATGGCGCCGCGACGCCGCGACACCATCGGCGGCAGCACGGCGCGGCAGCAGCGGAAGGCGCCACCGAGGTTCACGTCGAGGGTGCGGTGCCAGTCGGCGTCGCTCGTGGCGGCGGCCAGCCGCGTGAAGCCGACGCCGGCGTTGTTCACGAGGCCGTCGATCGGGCCCCATCCGGATTCGAGCGCGCGCACGACGCGTTCCGGACCGTCGTGATCCTCGAGATCGAGCACCGTGCCGACGACGCGGCCATCGAAGCCGGCCTCGAGCGGGCCGATATCCGACGCCATGCGGCACGTGAACGCGACGTGCCAGCCGTCGGCGGCCAGACGCTCCACGATGGCCCGGCCGAGGCCTTTGCTGCCGCCGGTGACGAGGGCCCGGCGCGCGCTCATGCCCGGACTCCGGCGCGGGCCAGCACCACGGCGGCGGCGATGCGCAGGCTGTCGACGACCGGACGGTAGTGGCTGGTGACACGGCCGTCGGCGACCGCGAGACGCACCGGGGTGGTGCGAACGCGGCAGCCCAGGCGCACGGCGCGCACCACCACGGCGCTTTCGGCCTCGAAACGCGCTTCGGGGAAGCCGGTGCGGGCGATCAGGTCGCGCGTGTAGAGGCGGAAGCCGGTCTGCACGTCGTCGAAC
Source organism: Myxococcota bacterium (assembly GCA_052034585.1). Taxonomy (GTDB): domain Bacteria; phylum Myxococcota; class Myxococcia; order Myxococcales; family Myxococcaceae; genus Xiheimicrobium. The sequence continues at coordinate 1,713 of JBPOIJ010000143.1, read as the reverse complement.
GGCGCGCCGGCGGCGAACGAGATGGCGCGCGACGACAGGCGATTGGCGCCGCGCCGCAACCCGCTCATCTGGGCGAAGAGGTGCGCGCGTGTGCCGAGCACCAGATCGGCCTCGGGTGCCAGTGCCAGCAGGCGCGGGATCTCGCCCGGGATGTGCTGGCCGTCGGCATCCACGGTGATGACGGCGTCGACCCCGCGGCCGAAGAGCTCGTCGAAGGCCAGGCGCAGCGCGTGGCCCTTGCCGCGGTTCACGTCGACGCGGCGCACCTCGGCGCCGGCCGCCCGCGCCGCCGCGCCCGTGGCGTCGTGCGATCCGTCGTCGATCACGAGCACGTCGGGCACGTGGACGCGGCAGCCCTCGATCACCGCGCCGACCGAATCGGCCGCCTCGTAGGCGGGGATGGCGCCGGCGAGTCTCACGCGGCTGACTCGAGCAGGACCCACGACGCGGCGCCGCCCGAGGCGAGGCTCGACACGAGCGTCAGGGCGGCGTGGCCGGTGATAGGCCGGGTGGGTGGAGGGCACGGCAGGTCCGGGTCGGCCACCGCGTCGGCGTCGGGCGGGCAGGCGACTCCGCTCGTCGCGAGTACCGCGGCGGCGAGGAAGCCGCCGCCGTATTCGCCGGTGACGCGCTTGGGCGTGGTCATGGCTGGCAGGCGCTGATCCTGCCACGCGGCCGACAGGGTGCGGGCTTCCAGCCGATCGCCGGCGATGGCGCCGCTGGCGCCCGACGCCACCCGGTCGACCGCGGCGGTGCTGGTGCCCGCACGCGCGAGCATGGCGCGGAGGGCGTCGCCGAGCCGGGCGGCGTCGTGTCCGTACCCGGCGCGCGAGGCCGAGGGATCGAAGGCCCGCGCGTGTGCCCGCACCCGGGCGTAGATCCGCGCGCCGCGCGCCCGCGCCCGGGCCTCGGACTCGAGCACCAGGACGGCGGCGCCTTCGGCGGCGATGAAGCCGTCGCGGCGCGCGTCGAACGGACGGGCCGCCTCGGGGCCGGCGTCGCCCGGGCGGGCGAGCGCGGCACAGCGGTCGAGATACGCGTGCAGCACCGGTCGCATCTCTTCGGTGGCGCCGACCAGCGCGATGTCGGCGCGGCCGCGCCGGATCTCGTCGGCGCCGCGGCCGAGAGCCGCCAGGGCGCCGGCCTCGCGTACCACCAGGGTGATGTTGGCGCCGTGGGCGCCGACCGCGATCGCCACGTGGGCAGCGGCGGCGTTGGCGACGCTTTCGGGGAACACCGATGGCGACACCATGGCCGGGCCCTCGAGCGCCGCCGTGCGCACGATCTGCTCGGTGGCGGCGATGGCGCCGAACGCCGTGGCCATCACCACGGCCGTGCGCGGGCCGCTGACGTCGCTGAGCGCGGCGTCGGCCAGCGCCTGACGCGCCGCGGCGACGCCGAACACCGACGGCCGGCTGAGACGCCGGGCCGCGGCCGGGGCCACCCAGGGCGACAGGTCGACGCCGTCGACCAGGCACGCGAGCGAGGCGCCGCCCGGGCGGTGGTAGCCGGCGCCGCGATCCACGGGGACCAGTGGCAGGGCGCCGGCGGTGAGCGCTGCCGCGACGGCCTCGACGCCGGCGCTGCCGCCGGCGACGACGCCGAGGCCCGTGATCACCGCGGCGATGGCGCTCACGCCGCCTCCCAGCGCCGGAAGACCAGGGCCGCGTTGGCGCCGCCGAAGCCCAGGTTCACCGACAGGCCGAGCCGCGG
>JBPOIJ010000028.1:0-69469 GCA_052034585.1 Myxococcota bacterium | reverse complement strand
AGCAATCCCCCTGAAGACCCGATGGAGACTACGTCGTTGATAGGCCGGATGTGTAAACACGGTAACGTGTCAGCTAACCGGTACTAATCGGTCGTGCGGCTTACATTACCTTTTTCTCGATGGCGCTCACGCACTGCGTTGTGTGAGTGATTCGAAGTCGAGGTCGAGGCCCCTGCAGTGCGAGTCGAAAGACCGCTGCAGATTTTCGAAACCTTGTTCAATTCTGCGCTTCGTATGAGCGAAACGTTTTTCCGGTGGCTATGTCGGAGGGGTCACACCCGTTCCCATCTCGAACACGGAAGTTAAGCCCTCCAGAGCCGATGGTACTCCGCGGGAAACCGCGCGGGAGAGTAGGTCGCTGCCGGATCTTTTGCCCCCTCACCGGGAAACCGGTCGAGGGGGCTTTTTTTTTCGCGCGCCGCGCTGGCGAACCCAAGCGGAACCGCGACTTGGGCGATCGTCGGGCCACGTGGACGATTGACGGTCAACCCTGCGCCGTCTATCGTCTTTTCTCGGTCTGTCTCCACCTCTGCATCCTCCCACTCCCTTCAGGCGTTCAACGATCCACGGATGAAGAAGCCCACGATCTTCGGGAAGTACCTGCTGCTCGAGCGGCTCAACGTGGGCGGGATGGCCGAGGTGTTCACCGCGAAGGCCTTCGGCGTCGAGGGCTTCGAGCGCATCCTCGCCATCAAGAAGATCCTCCCCACCATGGCGGAGGATGAAGAGTTCATCACGATGTTCATCGACGACGCGCGGATCAGCGTTCAGCTGAATCACGCCAACGTCGTGCACATCCACGAGCTCGGGAAGCACGACGAGGCCTACTACATCGCGATGGAGTACGTGTCGGGCAAGGACCTCCGCGCGTTGCTCGAGCGGTTCCGCCGGCGGCGCGAGATCATGCCCACCGCGATGGCGGTCTTCATCGCCTCGAAGATGTGCGAGGGCCTCGACTACGCCCACCGGAAGAAGGACGCGCGCGGGCAAGAGCTCCACATCATCCACCGCGACGTCTCTCCCCAGAACATCCTCCTCTCGTACGAGGGCGAGGTGAAGATCATCGACTTCGGCATCGCGAAGGCCGCGAACCGGAGCCAGAAGACGCAGGCCGGCATCCTCAAGGGCAAGTTCGGCTACATGAGCCCGGAGCAGGTGCGCGGGCAGCCGATCGATCGCCGCAGCGACATCTTCGCCGTCGGAGTGACGCTCTACGAGATGCTCACCGGCGAGAAGCTCTTCGTCGGCGAGTCGGACTTCTCCACCCTCGAGAAGGTTCGCAACGCCGAAGTTCCCCTCCCTCGGCAGTTCAACCCCAACATTCCCGCCGGCCTCGAGAAGGTCGTCCTCAAGTCGCTCGCGCGCGAGGTCGAGGATCGCTACCAGTGGAGCAGCGACCTGCAGGAAGATCTGATGCGCTTCCTGCTCGCCGGCGACGCGATCTACTCCGCCAAGCACCTCTCGGCGTACATGAAGGAAGCGTTTGCCGAGGATCTCTATCGTGAGGCCGAGAAGATGGAGCGTTACGCCTCCATCTCGCGCCCCGAAGATCTCGAGGCCTCGGGCATCACCGCTGCGCCCAAGAAGAAGCCGGCTGGCGCCGCACCGCCACCGCCTGCCGCCCCCGCGAAGAAGAGCAGCGGCCAGATCGCCACGCTCAGCGCGAACGGTGGCGCGGGCGCGGTCGCGGTCGGCCTTCAGAACTCCACGAACGTCAACATTCCTCCGCCCACTGCGGAGGAGCTCGCCGAGATGGACGGCTCGGCCGATCGCACCATCATCATGCCGAGCGGAAACGCCGGCAGAGGCGAGGTCGATCTCAAGACGGCCATCGGGCTCCCGTCACCGTTCCAGCAGCCCGATGGGCCCAAGCCGGAGGCCCCGCGCCAGCAGCTCAGGCCTTCGTCGGCCAAGCTCCCCGCGAACGCCGGCACCTCGACGACACACGACAACCTCTCTGGCGGCAAGCTCTCGGCGTTGTCGGGGTCGGCCTCGGACTCGGTCGACACCGGCTCCGATTCGGTCGACTCCGGTGCCCCACCGGCCGACGACACCAACAACGATCTCAAGCCGATCGAGATGACCGGTTTCCGCCCGGCGCTCGAAGAGGAAGAGCAGCCGAGCAGCGGCGAACAGCCGGCCCTCTCCAACGAGACCGTTCCTCCGCGCGGCAACCGGCCCAAGGTCGTGATCGGCGACGCGCCCGTCAACGGCGCCACCACTGTCGGTCCCTCGCCACTCACCGGCGGGATCAACGAGACGATGGCGCCGATGTCGACCCGCGCCTTCGTCGAAGCCGAAGAGCAGCGCGGGCAGGACGGCGAGGACGAACCCCAAGACGAGCAGCCCCAGGAGGGCGAGGACGCGTCGCAGGAGGAGGCCGCCGAGGAAGAAGCGCCGGTCGATCAGACCGCGGAGCGCCCGGCCGTGCGTCGACGGACCCCTCCGCCTCGCCAACAGCCGCAGCGGCGTCAGCCCTCCAAGTCACGACAGAGCAGCAAGTCGGGCAAGAAGCCTGGCGTGATGATCGCGATCGGCGCGCTCGCGGTCGTCGCCATTCTCGTCGTGGGAGCGGCGGTCGTGAAGCTGGTCAACGGCGGCGGCTCCAAGGCTCGCCTGTTCATCGTCGTGAAGCCGAAGGTGCTCTTCACCGCGACGATCAACAACCAGACCTTCGATGGCGCGAAGGTGATCGAGCTCGAGGCTGGCAAGTACACCGTCACGCTCAAGCCGGCGAACTCCGCCTACGGTCGGCAACAGTTCCCAGTCGAGGTCGTCGCCGGCAAGATCAACCAGTTCGAGGTCAACCTCGTTCCGACTGAGAAGCCCGAGGAGCCAAAGACAGTGGATCAGGTCGCCGACACCAGGCCGACCGAACCCAAGGGCACCGACGTGAAGCCGGAGCCGAAGGGACCGGACGTCAAGACCGAGCCGAAGGGACCGGACGTCAAGACCGAGCCGAAGGGAACCGACGTGAAGCCGGAGCCGAAGGGGCCCGACGTCAAGACCGACCCCAAGGGAACCGAGGTCGTCAAGAAGGACCCTGGCACCGACGTGAAGACCGAACCGAAGGGCACGGACGTGAAGACCGAGCCCGTCAAGACGGAGCCCAAGGTCGAACCCAAGCCGTGGACGGCGATCGTCACCGCGACCGAACCAGACGTCGAGATCAGCGTCGACGGCAAGCCGCGCGGGACGACTCCCGACGTGGCGATCACCGACCTCCAGCCTGGGAAGACCTATCGAGGGCTCGCCAAGAAGTCAGGGTTCAACATCGAGTCCTTCACGCTCGAGAACAAGGGCAACACCCCCACCGTCTCGCTCAAGCTCACCATGAAGGCCGAGGCGAAGAAGGACCCGGTGGTCGTCGTCAAGAAGGACCCGCCGCCCAAGGCCGATCCGCCTCCGAAGAACGATCCTCCCAAGGCGAGCGGGGCAAAGGGCACCCTCAAGATCGCCTCGAACCCCACCGGCGCGGACGTGTTCATGGACGGAAAGGCCACTGGCAAGAAGACACCGGTGCTCCCGAAGGACTCGTTCTCGGTGCCGGTCGGGAAGCACAAGTTCACCTTCAAGCTGAACGGCAAGACGTCGCCCCCCGTCGAGGTCAACGTCGTCGAGGGTGACAACCCGATCATCCGCGGCGAGCTTCCCCAGTAGGCGAGGGCTGCCGACGCCCGTGACGCTCTGGGGGCTCCGCGCTACAACGCCGCTCGTGACTGCTCTCGTCATCGCCGCCGATCACGCCGGAGTGGCCCTCAAGGCCGAGCTCGTCGCCGAGCTGCGCAAACAGGGACACGAGGTCACCGATCTCGGTCCAGACTCCACGACCTCGGTCGACTACCCCGACTTCGCCACCAAGGTGACCGAGCTCGTCGCGAAGGGGGCTCCAGCCCTGGGGATTCTCGTCTGTGGCACCGGCATCGGCATGAGCATCGCGGCGAACAAGGTGAGGGGCATTCGTGCGGCAGTGTGTCGCACCGAGTTCGAGGCGCGGGCGACGCGCCAACACAACGACGCCAATGTCCTCTGTCTGGGGCAGCGGGTGACGGGGGGCGGCGTCGCTCTCGAGATCGCGAAGGTCTTCCTCTCCACGAGCTTCGAGGGCGGACGACACCAGGCGCGGGTCGACAAGGTGAAGGTTCTGGAGGGGACGCGATGAGAGCGTTGACGATGGTGTTGGCCCTGGCGTTCGTCGGCTGCCGAACCGAGATCGTTCCGTTCGTGCAGAAGGCCGCAGCCAAGCCCCGCGTGCGCATGGTGGACCAGGGCTGCGAGGCGACCGATTACCCCTCGGGAACGGATGTGCCCGAAGGCTCGCAGAACATCGGCTGGATCAAGGTCGATCGAAAGGAGAACGACGAAGCGACCTTCGTCGCCCTCCGCGAGGCCGTCTGCAAGGCCGGTGGCAACGCGTTTTCCCAGATGCGGTGGATTCGAGCGCCCGGAGCAAGCGTGGCCGATCCGCCCATCGAGCTCGAGGCCAACGCCTGGGTTCTGCCCTAGTCGACCGCGCTCTCGACCTCGAGCTGGCGCGCCGACCCGAGGGTTGACTCGAATGGGCGCCTCGAACGCGCTGTTGATTCGAATGGGCGCCTCGAACGCGCTGCCCCGAGCTGGGAGGCGCTGGAGCCGGTTCAGTCCCCCACGCCGAGATGGTTTGTGCGCCGCCGTTGGTCAGCGCTCAGCCGCTGAGCGATCGACCACGCTCTATCTGGTCTGAACGGTGGCTCGGATGCGCGTCGTCTCGGGCAGCCGGCTGCGAGCGCGTGCTGCCGGGCTCGCGCCGCCTCAGCATCATGACGATCGCGCCCTGACCCTCGTGTCATGTGAGGTGGGAAGTGCCCAAGCGGCGCGGGGTTTGGGCTGGCCCATGGATCGCAACGGCCGCGCGTCCGAACGGGTCGGGCGGCGCAGAGAACTGCGCCTGGGGAGGAATACAGATGAGGCAGCTGAGCGTGATCCTTGCGGTGTCGTGGTGTGCCTGCTCGCCGATGACGAGTGGTTCCGATGGCGGCGCTGGCGGTGGAGTGGGGAGCACCGCTGGTGGTCTCGCGGCGGGTGGTGGGGCAACCAGTGGTGGCGCGGCCGGCGGCGTCGCGGGAGGGACGGTCTTCTTCGGCTCGGTCACCGTGAGCCAGAGCCGGGTGCAGGTGGGGAGCCAGAGCTTCACCACGGGAATGGTCATCGGCTCGTTCCTCGAGATCCCGACGCAGCTCGGTGGCTGCACGCGCACCCAGGCGGGCCCGTGCGTCGTCTCCGACTGCTCGGCGATCGCCGACGCCGGCTTTGCGCTCGACGCTGGCTTTCAGTCGGCGGGCACGTTGACGGTCTCAGGGCTGATTGACGGAGGGGTCACGCTGATGCCCGGTGCGCAGGGCTACCAACAGGCCTTCTCCCGCGCGCTCTTCAACGCGGGCGATTCGATCGCGTTCAGCGCTTCGGGGGCGACGGTGCCAGCGTTCTCCGCGCAGGTGTCCGCACCACAGGAGCTGCAGCTCACCGCTCCTGCCTGCACTTCCAGCTCGTGCGGTTCGGTGTCGAAGGCGAGTGATCTCAGCCTGGCCTGGACGGGCGGTTCCAACGAGGTGATCGCGGAGTTCTTGCTCGGCAACACGGAGGTGAGCTGCACCTTCCCGGCCTCGGCCCATGCAGCGACGATCCCCGCAGCGGCATTCGCCGGCGCGAGCTTGGGGACAGGCACGATGCTCCTCCTCGTCCAGAACAAGACGAGCACCCGAGCGGGCCCGTACACGGTGCTCTCGTCGGTTCAGCAGTCGATCGCCTACCAGGTGACGCTCACGCCTTGAGGTCCCTGCCGCGCGAGCGCCCCTCAGCAGTTGCCCGATCGGAGCGGCTCTAGTACTCGCAGGACATGGAGAACACCGCCCCGTTGTCGCAGGTCGATCCCCTCATCGCCGAGATCATCCACGCGGAGACTCGGCGACAGGAAGACGGCCTCGAGCTGATCGCCTCGGAGAACTTCGTCAGCCCCGCCGTCCTCGAGGCGACCGGGAGCGTGCTGACGAACAAGTACGCCGAAGGGTACCCGGGGAAGCGCTACTACGGCGGCTGTGAAGAGGTCGATCGAGCCGAGACCCTCGCCATCGAGCGGGTGATGAAGCTCTTCGGCTCCGAGGCGGCCAACGTGCAGCCGCACTCGGGGAGCCAGGCGAACATGGCCGCCTTCATGGCGCTGATGAAGCCGGGCGAGTTGATGCTCACCCTCGATCTCAACTCCGGGGGGCACCTCACCCACGGCGCGACGTTCAACTTCTCCGGCAAGACCTACAAGGTGGCGCACTACGGCCTTGCGCGAGACACCGAGACGATCGACTTCGCCCAGGTGCAGGCGCTCGCGAACGAGCACAAACCGCGGATGATCATCGTCGGTGGCTCGGCGTACCCGCGCACGCTCGACTTCGCCAAGTTCAAGGAGATCGCCTCCTCGGTGAGCGCCTCGATGCTCGTCGACATGGCGCACATTGCGGGCTTGGTGGCCGCGGGCGTTCACCCCAACCCGGTGCCGTTCGCCGACATCGTCACCTCGACGACGCACAAGACGCTGCGGGGCCCGCGCTCGGGGATGATTCTGATGAAGGAGCAGTACGCCAAGAGCGTGAACAGCAACGTCTTCCCCGGCATTCAGGGCGGGCCGCTCATGCACGCGATCGCCGCGAAGGCCGTCGCCTTCCAAGAGGCGCTCCAGCCGACCTTCAAGGACTACGCGAAGCAGGTGCTGAAGAACGCTCAAGCGCTCGCCGAAGGGCTCAAGGGCCAGGGGCTGCGGCTCTGCTCGGGCGGCACCGACAACCACCTCATGCTCGTCGATCTCCGCGCCAAGAAGCTCACCGGCAAGGCGGGTGAAGACGCGCTCGGCAAGGCGGGCATCACCGTCAACAAGAACCAGATCCCCTTCGATCCGGAGAAGCCCACGGTGAGCTCGGGGGTGCGGGTCGGGACTCCGGCGCTGACGACGCGCGGCATGCGGGAGGCGGAGATGGCGACGGTCGCCACGCTGATCGGCAAGGCGCTCGATCACGCGGGAGACGACGCGATGCTCGCGAAGGTGCGTGCCGAGGCGAAGGAGTTGACCGCAGGCTTCCCGCTCTACGCGTCCCGTCTCAAGAAGGGCTGAGCCGTGCGCTGTCCATTCTGCGCCGCACAGGACACCCGGGTGATGGACAGTCGCGACGCGAGCGAGGGCGCGGTGATTCGTCGTCGCCGCGAATGCGAGAGCTGCCGGCGCCGCTTCACCACCTACGAGCGCGTCGAAGAACTCAACCCCCTCGTGGTGAAGAAGGACGGGCGCCGCGAGGCGTTCGATCGGGACAAGCTGATCGCCGGCTTGAAGAAGGCCTGTGAGAAGCGGCCGGTCTCGGTCGATCAGCTCGAGGCCTTCGTGACCGAGCTCGAGCGGCGGCTCCAGGAGCTGGGCGAGAAGGAGGTCACCTCGACGACGCTCGGAGAGATGATCATGGAGCGGCTGCCCACCCTCGACGAGGTGGCCTACGTGCGCTTCGCCTCGGTGTACCGGAGCTTCCGCGACATCTCCGAGTTCATGGACGAGCTGAAGGAGATCCTCGAGGCGAAGGGGGCTCCACGGCCGAAGGGGAAGGGGTAGGCGGAGGTCGATGGCACTCCCCAGCGACGAGCGCTTCATGCGGTTGGCGATCGCCGAGGCGAAGAAGGGGCTCGGGCGAACGCACCCGAACCCGGCGGTCGGTGCGGTGATCGTCAAGGGCGGGAAGGTGATCGCCAAGGGGTTCCACGCGCGGGCTGGCACGGCGCACGCCGAGGCGAACGCGTTGATGCTGGCTGGAGCGAAGGCGAAGGGCGCGACGATCTACGTCACCCTCGAGCCGTGCGATCACTACGGCCGGACGCCGCCTTGCACCCAGGCGATCCTCGAGCATGGCCTGGCGCGGCTCGTCTTCGGCTCGAACGACCCCAACCCGCTGGTGAACGGCAAGGGGCTGCGGCGGCTGCGGCGCGCGGGGGTCGAAGTGGTCGGCGGGGTGCTCGCGGCGGACTGCGATGCGCTCAACGAGCCCTTCTTCAAGGTGATGACGGTCGGGTTGCCCTTCGTCACGGTGAAGGCGGCGATGACCCTCGACGGGAAGATCGCGACCTCGACCGGCGCCTCGAAGTGGATCACCTCGACGGAGTCGCGAGAGCGGGCGCACCAGCTCAGGGATCGGGTCGACGCCATCGTGGTCGGCGCGGGAACGGTGCTCGCCGACGATCCCCAGCTGACGACGCGGATCCCAGGCGGGCGCGATCCGGTGCGGGTCGTGCTCGATCCCGAGCTCCGCACCAAGCCGACGGCGAAGGTCTATGGACGCGGGGGCGCGGAGACGATCGTCGTGACCTCGCGCCCGTCGGACTCCTACCGCGCGCGCGCGTTTCTGAAGAGTGGCGTGAAGGTGGTGACGGTGCGGGCGAAGCGCGACGGGCTCGACCTCGGGGAGACCCTCGAGACGCTCGCGACCGCCGGCATCCTCCACCTGCTGGTCGAAGGTGGCGCGCACACCGTCGCCTCCTTCGTTCGTGCCGGGCTCGTCGACGAGCTCGTGATCTTCGTCGCTCCCAAGCTCTTCGGTTCAGGTGGGCTGACCTGGTCGGGGCCCTTGGCGGTGGAGGACGTCGCCGAGGCGCCGCAGCTCGAGTTCACCTCGGTCGAGCGGCTGGGCCCGGATCTCGTTCTGTACGCGCGGCCGAAGCCGACGAAGCGACGGCGCAACCGCTGAGTCGGCGCTCGTCGAGCCAGCGGCGATCGGTTTCGCGGCCCCCGGCAACAGAAGCCGCATGCGAACGAGCTGGCTGTTGGTGGGTGCTTCCCTGTGCTGGTCGATGGCGTGCGGTCACGCGCCTGGCTTTGGCGACGCGGCGACGACTGACGATTGCGCCTGTACCGCCGAGGACGCGGCCAAGGCCGGGACGATCGTGTTGAAGGCGCGCTCGACGGTGGGGTTTGCCGAGAGCGACCAACCCGATCACCCGTTCTGGACGACCGGCTACTGGAACGCGGCGGTCAGCTTCGAGAGGGGCGGCCTGTCGGGCAGCATCGAGCAGACGCGCAACGACTGGGACCTCGTGTTCGGCAACGATCGAGACGAGACCTTCGACCGGTTCTCGGTGAACACGGTGACCGACGATCGCAGCTTCATCGTCGATCTCGGTGAGCTTCAGCTGCGTGACGCGCCGGTCGAGGTCGACCCCACCAAGGTGCCGCCGCAGGACGACCTCGGGTTCGGTCCGCTCCCGCCCGACGACGTTCGCCGCCGCGATGCCGTTCACGTCGTCGAAGGCCACGTCTACTGGGTGCGCACCGTGGACGACGACTCCCGCCTGGTGACGCTCGTCGGCGTGCAGAAGCACGAGCTCAATCGGTCGGTGACGCTGGTGTGGTTCCGCTCCTCGGATCCCGATCGGTTCGTCTTCGACTGGCCGAAGTGACGCGCTCGAAAGCGCTGCGTGGTGCGTCGAAGCTCGCTGTGCGATCGTCGTCGCATGCGAGTCCTCGCCCTGGCGTGCGTCGGAGTCGTCGCGTGTTCTCCCGTTGCTGACCCGCTCGACGGTGGTTCCAGTCAGGCGGGTGGCTCGGCGTCGGCCGGTGGCTCGACGAGCGGGGGCCTGGCTGGAGGCTCGAGCGGCGGAACCGCGGGAGCAGCTGGTGGCGGAACGAGCGGTGGTGGAACGAGCGGTGGTGGAACGAGCGGTGGAGCGGCGGGCGGCGGGGTGATGGGCGGAGGAAGCACCTCGGGCGGGACCGCGGTGAACGACATCCCCGCTGGGGTGGTGCTCTTCACCGAGCCGTTCGACGACGCGAACTTCGCCGCGCGCGGCTGGTACGACGGCCCCGGAGGCACCATCGCGACCTCGAACGTCTCCCCAGGCGGCGGCGCGGGCGCGTTCGAGTGCAACTTCGCGATGGCCGGCACGGGCTGCAGCGCCGGCAAGCCCGCCCGTCATCGGATCACTCCGAGCGATCGGGTCTACGTGCGAATGATGATCCGCTTCAGCCCCAACTGGGTCGGCTCGGGGCGCGCGTATCACCCGCACATGTTCCACTTCACCACCAACAAGGACGGCGACTATGTCGGCCCCGCGACGTCGCACCTCACGCTCTACATCGAGATCGTCGGTGGCCGGCCGACGCTCGCCATCCAAGACAGCCTCAACGTGAACCCCGCCTGTGTGCTGCGCAACGACGACAGCTTCGTCGGCTGCAACGGCAACTTCTCCACGTACCAGTTCACCGAGAACCGCTCGGTCGCGTCCTGCAACGGGCTCCTGGGCGACGTCGATGGGCGTGACTGCTTCAGCACGGGACCGAATGCCTGGTACAGCGCGCGCCTCTGGGACACCGCGCAGCCGTTCTTCACCGACACCGCCGGGCCACGCTTCAAGTCCGACTGGCACCAGCTCGAGGCGTACTTCCAGCTGAACACCATTCGGAGCGGGGTCGGGGTCGCCGACGGCAAGATCCGCCTCCGCCTCGACGGCCAGACGCTGGTGACGAGCGATCGGGTCCTCCTCCGGACCAACCAGCACGCCGACATGCAGTTCACCCAGTTTCTCATGCTGCCGTACATCGGTGACGGCAGCCCGGTGGTGCAGCAGTTCTGGATCGATCAGCTCGTGGTCGGAACGGGCGCCGTGCCGTGAGCCGCTGCAGCGAGCCGATCACCCGGGCGCGAGGAGCGTCGTTCGGAGCACGAGGCTGGCCACGGTGAAGTAGACGACGATGCCGGTCACGTCGACGATGGTGGCGACGAAGGGCGCCGAGGCCGCGGCCGGATCCAGCCCGAGCCGGCGCAGCGCGAACGGCAACATCGCCCCGATGAGCGCTCCGAAGAGGACGACCCCGATCAGGCTCCCCGAGACGGTGAAGGCGACGAGCACGTAGTGATCGCCGTAGACGTGAAAGAGCTTCTCCCAGGCGATCACCCGAATGAAGCCGATGGTCGCCAGGCCGACACCCAAGAGGAGCCCGCTCCGCATCTCCTTGAGCGCGACGAGCCACCAGTCCCTGAGCTCGATCTGCCGCAGCGAGAGCGCGCGGATGATGAGCGAGGTGGCCTGGCTGCCCGAGTTGCCGCCCGAGGCGATGATCAGCGGCAGAAACAACGAGAGCACCTCGGCACGGGCGAGCTCGTTCTGGAAGAAGCCCATGGCGGTGGCGGTCAGCATGCCGCCGACCAGCAGCACCGCGAGCCAGGGGCCGCGCTTGGCGAGCATCTCCCAGGTGCCGATCTCCATGTACGGGGCCTCGAGGGCCTCCATGCCACCGAGCTTCTGAATGTCCTCGGTGGCCTGCGCCTCGGCGACGTCGAGCACGTCGTCGGCGGTGATGATGCCCAGCAGCGCGCCGCGGGAGTCGGTCACCGGGAGCGCCACCCGGTCGTACTTCTCGAAGGTGGAGACGATCTCGTCTTTCGACGCCGTCGCGGGGATCGAGACGAGCGGGCGGTTGGGCAGCTCTCCCACCCTCGCGTCGGGCGCGGCCATCACCAGATCGGCGAGCCGCAGGTCGGCCAAGAGGCTGTTCCGGTCGTCGACGAGGTAGAGGACGTTCAGCGTCTCGCGGCCCTTGCCATTCGCGCGGACGTGGGCGAGCGCGTCGCTCGCGGTCATCGACGGCTTGAGCGCCAGGTACTCGGGCGTCATGTACCGACCGGCGGTGCCTTCGGCGTAGCCGAGGAGCTGCCTCGCCATCTTCAGCTCGTCGGGCTTGAGCGTCTCGAGCGCGCGGCGGGTCACCTCTGCGGGGAGTTCCTCGAAGAGGCGCGTGCGATCGTCGGGCGCCATCTCGTTGAGCACGTTCGCCAGCTGTTCGCTGCCCAGCGTCTGGAGCAGGAGCGTCTGCTGATCGAGCGGCAGGTACTCGAAGGCGACGCCAGCGATGTCGCGCGGGAGGATCCGAAAGATCACGCCCTCGTCTTCGGCGGGCAGGTCCTCCAGCACTTCGGCGATGTCGGCTGGGTCGAGATCCTCGAAGGCGATGCGAAGGGACTCCCAGTCCTTCTTCGCGATCAGCTCTTCGTAGTCAGCCTTGAGCAGGTGACCGAGCATGGGGCTCCCGACGGCTCCCGAGTGGCCGACTCAGGAGCGGGCGCCTTGTGCATCTGCTCGCGGCCCGAAGCAAGGGGCCCGAGCGTCGCGCGAGCGTTTTTCGCCCGCGGCACCGCCTCAGACGTGCTTCTTGATGGCGTCTTCGAGCTTCGCCTTGGGCATCGCGCCGACGAGCTGATCGACCACCTTGCCGCCCTTGAAGAGGAGCAGGGTGGGGATCGAGCGAATGCCGTACTGCTGGGCGACCTGCTGGCTCTCGTCGACGTCCACCTTGGCGATCTTCACCTTGCCCTTGTACTGGGTCGCGAGCTCTTCCAGCGCCGGCGCGATGGCGCGGCACGGCGCGCACCAGGTCGCCCAGAAGTCGACCAGCACGGGCACGCTGGAGTCGATGACCTCCGACTTGAACGAGGCATCTTGGACGGCGACGGTGTCTTTGCTCATGACCTTCCCTGGAGTTGACCCACCTTGGATTGGGCGCTTTGGTGGCAGTTCGAAGACGGGTGTAATACGCAATCGCCGTTCATGCAGCCCACGGAGTGTTCGTGAAGCTCTTTCTGCCGCAAAAGACCCTGGAAGAATGGTCGATGGCCGAGAAGGCCGACCTCCAGGACGGCAAGCTGGTCGTCAAAGAAGGTGGTGCGTCGTCGCACCCCGCGATCTCCGCCGTGCACTTCGTGCGGGTCGTGTCGGGAGAAGACACCAACCAGCTCGTCGGGCGGGTGAAGACGCAGCCGCAGCTCCAGACGTTGGGCGCCGAGCACATGGCCGACTCGGTGATCCTCGGTGAGACCGCCTACGAGGTCGCCGAGGGTTACCTCACCGAGGTGCAGGCCTCGACCGGTGGCAAGGGCGACCCGAAGAAGAAGGCCGCGAACCCCGAGGCCGATCTGCTCGCCGCGTTCATTCTCGACAAGCTCTGACCCGTGCCGACCGTCTTGCTCCTTCGCGAGCCGTCCGAGGCGAGGGATCTGTGTTTTCTGCTCGAAGAAGAGGGGCTGTCGGTCGCGCACTGGCCGGTGCAGGCGGTGCAGCCCGTCGAGCGCGCCTCACTGCATGCGCTCGGAGAGCAGCTCGGCCGGTTTGGGTGGGTGATTCCGGAGTCGCCGATCGCGGTGCGGGTGTTGGCGGAGCTCGTGCGCGCGTCGGGCGGTTGGTCGTCGAGTCGGCGGGCCGCCTTTCTCGCGCCGAGCCTCGACACGGTGAGAGCGCTGGGCCGCCACGGCTGGGAAGCGCGCCACGTGCTGCCCGAGCGCGCAGAAGGTCGGCTCGAGACCCTCTCCTCGCTGCTCCAGGAAGACGACGAGGTGCTCTGGGTCGGTGGCCCGCGAGAGGCGGAGTGGCGCGGCTGGCTCGGCCAGGTGCCCGGGAGGGCGACGCTCGTTCGGCTGTACGAGGAGCGCACGGTGCCCCGGCCCGAGCTCGCGCGCGGCTCGATCGTCGTGGTGGAGTCTCCCTCGGCCGCGGAGGCGCTCGAGGCGGCGACGGACTCGGAGTGGAGGGCCGGTCATCGGGTGGTGGCGAGCGGGCCGTCGACCCAGCAGGTGCTCGTCGAGCTGGGCATCGAGGTCGCAGCCGTGGCCGAACGGCCCACCACCGAGGCGCTCTTTCTGGCGATCGCCCCCCTGGCCTGAGGGCGAGCCGGCCCGATTCGGGGTACGCTTCGCGCGGGCCCCAGCGCTTGCACGTGCGAGCCGGACATTCGAAAGATCGTTCCTCCATGAAGCGGCATTCACTCATCCTCCTCTTGGCGGCGCCGTTGGTGGCGTTGGCCAGCTCGGTCGTCCCTCACACCATCGCCCAGCGCGCGCTCGCGTCGGACCGGGTGGTGATCGCCGACGTGGTGGAGCGCAGCGTCGTCTCCGATCCAGCCGATCCACGGCGCATCAAGACCCACGTGCAGCTCGCAGTACGGGAGAACGTTCGCGGCACCGGCCCGGCCCAGGTGACGATCGTTCAGCTCGGCGGCACGGTCGGAAACACCCAGTTCCTCGTGCCCGGCGACGCGACCTTCTCGCCTGGAGAGCGGGCGCTCGTGTTCATGCACTGTGTCTCGTCCGACCGGTGCTACCTCGTGGCGCTGCGCGACGGGAAGCTGCCGATCGTCGACGGCGAGTTCGTGGTGGTGCGAGACATGAGCACCGACGAGTACGCGCGCCGTTCGCTCAAGCAGGTCGTCTCTGAGATCCGCGCGCTCCCGGCTGGGAAGGTGCGTGGCCCACTCGCGCCCGAGAACGCCGGGGTGTCGCGATGAGCCGGCTCGTCGCCTTGGCCGCGGGCCTCGTCGCGTCTGCCGCGCTCGCGCAAGATCCCATCTATCTCCCCTTCCGAATGGTCTCGACGGCCTCGGCGCCGTTTCCCTACTACATCGACAACCGCGTCGCGGCTCCGGGCGGGTTCGCAGTGACGGCGGCGCGCCCGGCGATCGAGGCCGCGTGGGATCAGTGGAACGCGGTGGCGTGCGGCATGCCGAAGGTCGTCAGTCGCGGCTTCACCGGCGGCACCGTGCCCAACCCGCAAGATCGCTTCGATTCGTTCAACGTCACCCCGGCGTACATCACCGATCGCGGTGATCCCGACGCGCGGGCGCTCCTCGACGACGGGCTCACGATCGCGATCACCGTGCCGAAGGCCTACGCCGGCGTCCTCATCACCTGCGACATCTTCCTCAACGGCATGGTCTACACGTACTCGACCACCCCGACGACGCTCGCCACCGACGTCGACGTCCAGACGGTGATGACCCACGAGGCAGGGCACTGCCTGGGCCTCGATCACTTCGGCCTGGGGCTGATGCAGGGCTCGATCGTCAAGGGCGTCAACCGGCGATCGCTCACGCAGCTCGACGTGCGAGGCATCTGTGAGCGCAACCCGGAGTTCGGCAAGGCGGGCGCGCAGTGCTTCGCCGACGGGGGCTGTGAGCCGAACCTCAAGTGCATTCCTCGGAGCGGCAACGTGGGGCCGCCGCGCTATTGCGCCAACACCTGCGTGCCCAACACGGTGCCGTGCCCGGTGCCGATGGACTGTCAGCCGAACGCCGCCTTCCCTTCGGGCACGAGCGCCTGTCAGTACTCCAGCACCACCATCACCCAGGTGGGGAAGGCCTGTACGGGCAACCCGGAGTGCGGCTCGGCGATCGGCACCTGCATTCTCCCGGGCATGGCGCCGACGGGGACGACGCTGTGGGAAGGTGGCTACTGTTCCCAGAGCTGCGAACCCGGCCAGCCCGCGTGCCCCTCGGGGTCGGTCTGCCTGCCGGCGACGAGCGGCTCGAAGTTGTGCATTCAGAGCTGCCGCGTGGGCCTCGCCGACTGCCGTCCCGGCTACACCTGTGACGCGATCTCCGAGTCGTCTGGCAACGCGGGCGTGTGCATTCCCAACTGCCGCGTCGAAGCCGACTGCTTCGATCCCGTGGTGGACGGCGGGGTGATCGATCAGGAGTGCCGGGTGTGCGACGGCCGGTGCGTGCCGAAGCAGACCCCGGGCATCTCGATCGGCACCATCTGCACCGAGAACGGGCAGTGCGGGAGCGGGCAGCTCTGCCGTCAGGCCGATCGGCGCTCGCCAACGAAGCAGTGCACCCTGGGGTGTGGGCGTGGCTGCGGGGTCTGTCCGACCGGGTCGGCGTGCGTCGCGGACGATCGGGGCGAGCTGTTCTGCCTGCGCACCTGCTCGGGCCCGAACACCTGTGGCGCGGCGCTGCGATGCGCCGACTACCCGGGCGTGAAGGCGTGCATTCCCTCGTGCGTGCAGAACACCGACTGCCCGGTCGGTCAGTCGTGCGAGTCGGGCGAGTGCGTGTTGCCGATCGACCCGGAGGACTCGGGCTGCGGCACATTCTGCAACGTGCCTGATGCAGGCAGGCCCTTCGTGCCCCGGCCAGACGCAGGCCCGCCGACCGGCGGCGGAAATGCTGGGTGCGCTTGTTCGACTCCTTCGGCGATCGGCCCCATGCTCATGGTGATCGCCTTCGCGATCGCCCGTCTGAGTCGGAGGCCGCGAGTTTGACGAAGTTGCCGCACACCCGAGCGCAGGACTTCTCGCTGCAGTTCGTCCTCGACGCGCTCGTCGCCGAGAAGCTGCTCACCCGTTCCCAGGCGGGTGACGTGCTCCAGCGCGAGGCGCAGGCGCGCAAGCGGGTGGTGAAGGCCGCGGGAGACGAGAAGTACGAGGTCTCGCCGATCGAGATCGTCGCGCTCTTCCAGGTGCCGATCGCCGGCCGGCCCGGCGAGCTGCTCGATCAAGATCGAATTTCGGAGGTCGCGGCGCGGGCGGCGAAGGTGCCGTACAAGAAGATCGACCCGCTCCGGCTCGACATGAACCTGGCCGCGCGAACGATCTCGAAGCCCTTCGCGACGCGCCACTGCCTGCTCCCGCTCGAAGGCGGAGGCGCTGGGGCCCCGTTGCTGGTGGCGGTGGCGAACCCGTTCGATCGGGCGCTGTTCGAGACGCTGGAGCGGCAGGTGAACTGCCCCATCGAGCCGGTGCTCTCTGCGAAGCAGGACATTCTGCGCGGGATCCAAGACGTCTATGGGTTTCGGCGAACGCTCGCTGCGGCGGCCGACGAGTTCTCCACGGCGAGCGGTGGGGTCGGGAACTTCGAGCAGCTGATCTCGTTGTCGTCGAGCTCGAACAAGGAGCTCGCGCCAGAAGACGGCAGCATCATTCAGGCGGTCGAGCACCTCTTGCGCGCGGCCTTCGACAACCGGGCGAGCGACATTCACATCGAGCCCAAACGCGACAAGTCGATCGTGCGCTTCCGGATCGACGGCGTGCTGCACGGGGTCTACACCCTGCCGCCCCAGGTGCACGCCCCGGTGGTGAGCCGGGTGAAGATGATCTCGCGCATCGACATCAGCGAGAAGCGCAAGCCACAAGACGGCCGCATCAAGATCGATCGCGACGGCCACGAGGTCGAGCTCCGCGTCTCGACCCTGCCCACGGCCTTCGGCGAGAAGGTGGTGATGCGCATCTTCGACCCCGAGACGTTGGTCGTCGATCTCGCGCAGCTCGGGTTCGACCCGACCGAGAAGCACCTCTTCGAGTCGTGGATCGCGGAGCCACACGGCCTCATCCTCGTCACCGGGCCCACCGGGTCGGGCAAGACGACGACGCTGTACTCGGCGCTCAAGGCGCTGGCCGGGCCGGACGTGAACGTCACCACCATCGAAGACCCGATCGAAATGGTGTGGGACGCCTTCAACCAGACGCAGGTGCAGCCGAAGATCGGCCTCGACTTCGCGAACGCGCTCCGTCACATCCTCCGCCAGGATCCGGACATCATCATGGTTGGCGAGATCCGCGACCCGGAGACGGCGGAGAACGCGATCCAGTCGGCGCTCACCGGTCACCTCGTGCTCTCGACGCTCCACACCAACGACTCGGTCGGCGCGGTCGGCCGCATGCTCGATCTCGACGTGGCCGCCTTCCTGCTCTCGTCGAGCCTGCTCGGGGTGATGGCGCAGCGCCTGGTGCGACGCATCTGCCCGTCGTGCGCGACGCCCACCAGCTTGAGCCCGTCGCAGATCGAGGCGCTCAAGGTGCCGCTGCCGACCGATCTCGGCGAGCCCAAGTTCATGAAGGGCGCCGGCTGCGTGAAGTGTCGCGGCACCGGCTATCGCGGGCGAACGGCGGTCTTCGAGATCTTCTCGGCGAGCTCGGAGATCAAGTCGCTCATCACCAAGAAGGCGCCCCACGCGGCGCTCGTCGAGGCCGGCCGGAGGTCGGGACTGCGAACGCTCCGTGAGGCCGCGGTGCGCAAGCTGTACATCGGGCAGACGGGCTTCGACGAAGTCGTGCGCATGACGACCGGCGCCGAGTAGCATCGCCCGAATGCGAGCCGTCCTCGGACTCACTGCGCTGTGCCTGGCGTGTTCCTGCAAGAAGGACCCACCAGTCGATCCGAAGACCGAGGCCGAAGGGCACTACCTCGCCGCGACCTCCGCCTACCTCAAGGGCGACTTCAAGGAAGCGCACGCCCAGTTCGACGAAGTGAGAAGGCTGTCGCCGGCTGACAAGAGGCTCCCAGGTGCCGAGGGCGAGCTCCTGATGGCCGAGCAACGCATCGACGACGCCATCGCCCGCTTCGAGGAGTCCGCCAAGCTCGAGCCCAAGCGCTCGACGACCTGGAGCCGGCTCGGCGTGCTGTATGCGATCAAGGATCAGAAGGAGAAGTCGGCCGACGCGCTCGCCAAGGCGCTGGAGCTGAACCCGAGGGACTTCAACGCCCACGAGTCGCTCGGCGACGCCGCGCTGGAGAAGGGCGATCTCGACGAGGCGGTGCGCCGGTTCCTGCTCGCGAGCGAGTCGGCGCCAGGAAAGGCGCAGGCCGAGCTGGTGGTGAAGGCCGCGATGGAGCTCTCCAAGGCGAAGCACTCGGCGCGCGCCCTCGAGGTGTTGGAGCAGGCCAGAGCGAAGGGCGTCACTTCGGCGGAGCTCAACCAGGAGCTGGGCGATCGCTACGTCGACGCGAGCAAATGGGACGAGGCGATCAGCGCGTACACCGCGGCGGCCGAGAAGGACCCGACGGCGTGGGAGCTCGTCGCCGAGCTCGAGCTTCGTCAGAGCCGCTTCGAGAAGGCCGAGGCTGCGTGGAAGAAGGCGATCGCCGCGAAGGATCAGGCGCTCTACCACCTGGGCTTGGGCCGACTCTGTCTCGCCAAGAAGGACCCACCCTGCGCGGAGAAGGAGCTCGAGAAGGCGCTGGCGACCGCGACCGGAGAAGAGGTGCGCGAGTCGATGGAGCTCGCCGCCTTGCTCGCGCAGCTCGGCCGCAAGGCTGACGGGCTCAAGATCCTCGAGGCGGTGTCGGGCGAGGAGGAGCAGAAGAAGAACGACGCGCTCCAATTGGCGACCGCGCGTGCGGCGAAGGAGCTCGGGAACGACGCGCTGGTGAAGAAGGCGTGCGAGCGCATTGCTCCGCAGAAGTGCCCCTAACTGGTTGGCCTTCGCGAACTCGCGGCCGATCGATGCGCAGTCGCGGACAGGTGCCGGTGCTGGGCGTCGCGCTCGATGACGAAGCGTGCCGTTCGCCGAACGGCTCGAAGCCGAGTTCTACGATCCTGCGGCACGACGCGATCGACCGAGTCAGCGCGCCCCTCGACGAGCTCGCGAAGTACGGCATCAATCGGAGAGCCAGGCCAGGTCGATTCCGTCACCTGGCTGCTTCGTCGTCGACACCGCCGCAGCAGGGAAGGGCACCGCCGTCGTCATTCTCTCGTCAGCTGGGCGAGTCGTTCACTTCGTACCAGTCGACGTGCGGTGAGTAGCAGTGACAAGCCAGGCACTGGGTGACCTCCCACTGCTTGTGACAGCGAGGACACTTCCCGCCGGTGTCGAAGGTGTTCCAGACCATCTGGCAGGCAGGCTCGCACATCCACCGGTCGCTCTGTCGCGGCACCCACCGGCAGCGAGGGCAGCGAATTCGAACGCCGCGGCCGAGTCGATCGCGCGTCGCGTGCCGTTCGGCGCTTGGCGCTCCTGGCTCCGGAGCGAAGGGCGCCTTGAGGTCGTGTCGCTCGATGGTCATCGCTCGCGGCATCGCATCACTCGGCGCGGAACGACAGCTGCTTGGTTGCCGCCCAACGATTTTGAGGCCGGTCGAAACGTGAGGAATGCGATTCATGCGATTGGGCGCGCATCATGCTCCTCCGCGCTCTCGGCTTCGTCTCGCTTCTGATGTTCGCCTCCTGTTCGTGTGGCCCCGATGTCCCAACATGCGACACCGACTCATGCGCAGGAGGCGGCGACGTTGGGCCGGCTTCTGGTGGTGAAGCTGGATTCGCAGGTGGAGTCGGTGGCGGCTCGGTCGCCGGAGGTTCAGTCGCCGGAGGGTCAGTCGCCGGAGGGTCGGTCGCCGGAGGGTCAGCCGCCGGAGGGTCAGCCGCCGGAGGTTCAGTCGCCGGAGGTTCAGTCGCCGGAGGTTCAGTCGCCGGAGGTTCAGCCGCCGGAGGTTCAGCCGCTGGAGGTTCAGTCGCCGGAGGTTCAGTCGCCGGAGGTTCAGTCGCCGGAGGCTCAGTCGCCGGAGGCTCGGCAGGTGGAGGGACGTGTGGAGCGATCTGCCAGACGCCTCCAGCTTCGACGTGTGTCGATGCGCAGACGCTCCGAACGTTCGACGCCAGCGGCAGCTGCATGCAGGGCCAGTGTGTCTACGCCTCGAGGCTCACGACCTGCGCCAATGGCTGTGTTGGAGGCGCCTGCGCGGCGGATCCGTGTGCGGGAATCGTCTGCAGCAATCCACCCGCCTCGACGTGCGCCGACGCGCTCACGCTCCGACGCTTCAACGCCGCCGGCACCTGTCAGGCCGGCTCGTGCACCTACAGCGCGGCCTCGATGACCTGCCAGTTCGGTTGCTCCCAGGGCGCCTGCCTCGGAGATCCGTGCTCGGGGATCAACTGCGTGCAACCTCCGTCGTCGTATTGCCTCGACCCGAACACGGCTCGCAGCTTCACCTCACCGGGAACCTGTTCGGGCGGCGGGTGCACCTACGCGACGCGCGACACCAGCTGTCCGTTCGGCTGCGCGAGCGGTGCTTGTCGGGCCGATCCATGCCTCGGCGTTTCCTGCACGACGCCGCCTCCGAGCACCTGCGCGAATGCCTCGACCGCGCGCGTCTTCACTTCGGTCGGGACCTGCGGCGGAAACGGAACGTGCTCCTACGCCCCGGTCGATGTTCCCTGCACGTCGGGCTGCAGCAACGGAGCCTGCAACGGCCCGGTGTGTGGTTCTGGCCAGTGCAACCAGCCGCCGGCCGCGACGTGCGTCAACGCGAACCTCCTCCGCACCTCTGCCCGACTCGGGACCTGCCAGAGCCAGACCTGCAGCTACCAGGCGATCGACATCACCTGCAGCCTGGGCTGCTTCAATGGAGCGTGCGTCTCAGGGAGTTGGCGCCGCGAACGTGCTCCGACGACCCCGCTCGTGGCCGCTCAGCTCCTCATCGATGCCTCGGGCGCCCCACACGTCTACGGTTGCTCCGGGGCCGACATCGAACACCGCTGGCGCGACGACTACGGCTGGAAGACGGAGAAGGTCGATCTCGGCATCGTCAACGGGGACTCGAACTGCCACGTCTCGATGGCGTTCTCGCCGAACGGCGAGCTGCTCGGTGCCTGGTACGACGGCTTCAACCAGGATCTCCGCTTCGGCCGTCGCGTCAACGGCAGCTGGCAGCTCGAGCTGGTGAGGAACTCCGGCTCGGTCGGCGCGGGGGCGAGCCTGATCATCGACGGCGCCGGCAACCCCGTGGTCGCGGCGCGTGACGGCACCTCTGCAGCGGTCTTCCGCAAGGGGGTCGGCGGGTGGACCTCGGAGATCGCCTCGCCAACGGTCACCGGAAACGTCTTCGCTCTCGCGCTCTCGCCGGCCGGAGTCCTCCACCTCGCGGGCGGCAGCGGCCCAGCCTTCGTCGCCGTGAAGGGGCCGGCAGGCTGGAGCGTGACCTCGCTCGGAACCGTCGCGCGGATCGAGCGTGGCGCCCTGGGCTTCGACCCAGCGGGGCGGCTCCACGTCGCGTACATCGATCAGAGCGAGTACGTGGTTCGCCAGGGCCTCTCGGCCGACTCGGTCGAGTCGGTGGGCGTCGGCGGCAACTTCCGCGTGACCGCCGCGCGTCAGTTCGTCTCGAGGTTCAACCGCCAGCTGCGAAACGGGGCGTGGCAGTTCACTCCGGCGAGCCCCAGCTCTGGCACCGGTGAGGCGACGCTCGACTGGGCGCCTCACGCGAACGCCGCCGGAATGGCGTATCTCTTCAATGATCTCTCGGTCGTCTACGGGCCCACTGGCGCGTGCCAGCCGAGCTGCGGTGCCTCGACCTGCGGTGACGACGGGTGCGGAGGAACGTGCGGCTCGTGTGCTTCGGGGCTCTCGTGCAGCAGCCTGGGGACGTGCACCGCGTGGAGGGAGGCTCCGCTGCTCGGTCGACCGCGCGAGTCGACCGCCTTCGAACGTTCACCGACGGGCGCGCTGCACCTCTTCGTCGCGACCGCCTACAACGCGTCTGGCCACCGGATCGTGACCGACAATGGCGGGCCGGTGGTGAGCCCATCACCCGTCTTCGAGCAGGTGACGTTCGACGCCGACGGCCAACCGGCGACGGTGAGCATGGGCGCCAGCAACACCTTGTTGCTCTCGACCTTCACCATCGACGGCGGGTGGCGCACGACGCCCTCGGGCGGCAGCTTCGCGAATCGGGTCTGGAACCCGCGCCTCGCGAACCTCCAGGGCGCGCTCGAGGTGATGAAGCTGTACGACTCCACGCCGTCGGGCGAGACCATCAAACGCCAGGCTCTGGTTCACGAGACGTTCGGAGCGGACGGTGGAGTGGCGAGCGAGACCGTCTTCAACACGACCAGCAAGATCTACGGCGGGCTCGCCATCGCCGCGGCCAGCGACACCGCGCACGTCTTCTGGAGCTCTCGGCCCCAGACGGGGGCGACGACGACCTGGTCGGTGAACTCCGCGACGCTCCGGGCGGGCGTGTGGTCGGCCGAGTCGGTGATCTGGAGTGCGGTCTCGAGCACCGTCGACGTCAAGGCACGAGTCGACTCCACCGGCGCCGTGCATCTCTTCGTCGAGCCGTACCCCTCTGGAGGCTCGCTCAACATCAGCGGAGGTCAGTGGGGCCGGCTGGTGAACGGCGCGTGGGTCTTCGAGACACTCCCCACCTATTCGGACCTCGTGTTGGGGCCGCAACGAACGCCGGTGTTGCTGCTTCGCCCAACCACCGCGACTGGCGCTCCACAGATCATCAGGCGCGCCGGCGTCGGACAGTGGACGCGCGAGGACGTCCCCGTCACGTCCCAGGCGTGGGGCTCGCCGGTCGCGTTCTCACCGCTCTCGCCTCGCGGCAGCATGGCCATCGAACCGGACGGCACGTCCGTCTCGCCGTTCCGGACTGGGGGACCGTCAAGCTGCTCTCGCGCTGACGCTGCGACGCAGTTCCGTGGTGCGACTCGGCGCTCTAGCTCGGCATCTTGCGGTACACGCCGACGACCTTCCCGAGGATCATCGTCTGCTTGAACTGCGCTTTGTGGACGTAGATCGGCTGCATCGTCTTGTTGGCGGGCTGGAACCGAATGCGATCGCCTTCGGGGTAGAAGCGCTTCACGGTGGCTTCGTCCTCGATCAGCGCCACCACGATGTCGCCTGGAGAGGCGGTCGGCGCCTTGCGGACGAAGAGGAAGTCGCCGTCGTAGATGCCGTCGTCGATCATCGACTCGCCCTTGACCCGCAGGGCGAACACCTCTTTCCCGCCGGCGCCGCCGAGGAGGAACGAGTCGATGCGCACCGAGTCTTCGATGTTCTCGGTCGCGAGCAAGGGCGCACCGGCAGCGACCCTGCCGAGCAGGGGCACGTCGATCATGTTCGCGTCGCGTTTGGCCTGGCCGATGCCCAGCACCAGGCGCGCGCGCTTGGTGGGAACGAGCGAGCGGCTCTGCTGTTCCCCTCGGGTGAGGTACCCCTTTCGCTCGAGCGCCTTGAGGTGATCGTTGACCCCGTTGGTCGAGGCGATGCCCATCTCTTCACCGATCTCGCGAATGGTCGGCGGGAAGCCGCGCTGCTCCGAGGTGCGGGTGATGAAGGAGAGGATCTCTTTCTGTCGGTCGGTGAGCTCTTCCACGGGACACCCTTTCAGGCAGCAACGTTCGTTCAGTATGCTCCCTGAACGCCCGTGTAGAGTCAACTTTTCCGCTCCGAGCGACGTGAAATCGCGGGGAAAAACCTGCCTCGTCTCTCGGCTCGGGGTTTATTGGCGCTCGATGCGTGCCTGGTGGGCCTGGGGGCTCCTTCTCCTGATCGGGTGTGGCGCGGGCCTGCGCGAGGGCCGGTTCGTGAAGGACGGGCTGCGGTACGTGGTGAAGGCGCCGGCCGAGCCCGAGTGGCGCCGCATCGACTTCTCCGACAACGACCTCGCGTGGACGACGAAGAGTTCGGGCCACATCATCGCGATGAACGCGACCTGCGCCGATCACGGTGATCCGACGCTCGAGGTGCTCACCACCCATCTCCTCATCGGCTTCGATCAGCGGCAGCTCACCGATCGCAAGAGCTTCACCCTCGATGGGCGGGCGGCGCTGCGCTCGAACTACGACGTGTCGATCGACGGAGTGCCCGCCGAGATCGAAGTGGTGGTGCTGAAGAAGAACGGCTGCGTGCACGACTTCACCTACGTCTCACCCAAGGGCACCCGGCCGGCGCAGCAGGCGACCTTCGACGCGCTGATCGCCGGGTTCGCGCAGGAGGCCGCGCCATGACCGAGCCGCCGTCGCCTCCAGCGCCTCGCGGGCCCACCACCGGAGAGACCGAGCTCGCCGAGATGGTGCAGCAGGAGCTCGAGGCGATCATCCCCTTCACGGCCCGCATCAACCGGGCCTGGCTGCAGCTCGGAGGCATGGTGTTCATGTTCGGGCGCGCCTGCGTTCGAGCGGTGACGCCGCCGCTCGCGCTCGGGCAGACCGCGTACCAGATCGTGATGCTCGGGGTTCGCTCGCTGTCGATCGCGACCCTGGTGGCGCTCTTCGCCGGCCTCGTCATCTCGCTCCAGTTCGCCTACTTCCTCGCCAAGTTCGGCGTGCAGCACACGGTGGGGAAGGTCGTCATCCTCACCCTCTTCCGTGAGTTGGGCCCGGTGCTCACCGCGCTCACGGTCGGCGCCCGCATCGGCAGTGGCATCACCGCCGAGCTGGGCTCGATGAAGGTGACCGAGCAGATCGACGCCATCGCGGCGCTCGGTGCAGACCCGATCAAGAAGCTCGTCACCCCGCGGCTGATCGCCTGCGCGATCGTGATGCCCGCGCTCACCGCCCTCGCCGACGTCTTCGGCCTCCTCGCGGGCTCGGCGGTGGTGAACCAGCAGTACGAGATTCCCTTCGATCAGTACTTCCGCTCGGCGATCGACACCGTCTCGCTCGTCGACTTCTCGGGAGGGATCTTCAAGTCGTTCATCTTCGGCCTGATCATCGCCATCGTCGGCTGCTTCAAGGGCTTCAACGTCTCCGGCGGCACCGAGGGCGTGGGGCAGGCCACCACCGAGACGGTCGCGATCGCCTCGGTCTCCGTCTGCTTGTCCGACTTCTTCATGACCAAGCTGTTCCTCGCCTTCTGACCCATGGCCGAGCCCGAGATCACCCAGGTGACGAAGGCCCCCACCTCCGACGAGCCGATCATTCGGTTCGTCGACCTGTGGAAGTCGTTCGGGCCCAAGAAGATCTACGAGGGCCTCGACCTCGAGGTGCACCAGGGCGAGACGCTCACCATCATCGGCGGCTCGGGCACCGGCAAGAGCGTGCTGCTCAAGTGCCTCATCGGGTTGATGTACCCGGACTCGGGCCAGGTGTTGCTGCACGGAGAGAACGTCTCCCAGATGGACGAGAAGGCCCTGCGCGAGGTGCGCAAGCGGGTGTCGATGGTGTTCCAGGGCGCGGCGCTCTTCGACTCGCTCACCGTGGGAGAGAACATCGCCTACCCGCTGGTCGAGCACCTGAAGCTGAGCCCCGACGAGCTGCGAGAACGCGTCGCCAAGAACCTCAAGCTGGTGAACCTCGCCGGCATCGAGCACATGCGCCCCTCCGATCTCTCCGGAGGCATGCGCAAGCGCGTCGGCCTCGCCCGGGCGATCGCGATCGAGCCGGAGATCATCCTCTACGACGAGCCCTCGACCGGCCTCGATCCCATCTCGACCCGGGTGATCGACGAGCTGATCCTCTCGATGAAGGAAAAGCTCGGCTGCACCCAGATCGTCGTCACCCACGACATGGACAGCGCCTTCCGCATCTCCGATCGCATGGCGATGCTGGCCCACCGCAAGATCGTGGCCCAGGGCACCGTGAAGGACCTGAAGGACTCGAAACACCCCGACGTGCGTGCCTTCCTCGATGCGCGAGCGAGCTGACCCGTGACCCAACCGATCAACCCTGCCGAGCGTGAACGCCGCATCATCGTCAGAGCCGGGCTCTTCATCGCCCTCGGCATCGGCCTGGCGCTCCTCGTCGTCTTCGTCATCGGCCGCGAGCGCAATCTCTTCGACAAGCAGAACGTCTACACCGGCGCGTTCGAGAACGTGGACGGGCTCCAGTTCGACTCACCGGTTCGGCTCGGCGGCGTGAACGTCGGCCGGGTCACCAGCATCAAGTTCGGCTCCGATCTCGAAGACAAGCGCATCATCGTCACCATGGAAGTGGTGAAGAAGTACGAGGAGCGCATTCGCAAGGACTCGGTCGCGCGCATCACCAACCGCGGCGTGCTCGGTGACAAGGCCGTCGACATCTCGATCGGGAGCCCAGGCGAAGACTTGATGCCGAGCGGCGCCGAGCTGCAGACGGGCTCGTCGGGCGACATCTCGTCGATCCTCAAGGCGACCGGCGAGATCATCGACAACACCGTCGGCATCACCCGCGACCTGCGCACCGGCGTCGCCTCGTACACCAACCCCGAGATGCGGGCCGACGTCGCCGATCTCGTGAAGAGCGCGAAGAACATCGTCCACGAGGTGGAGAAGGGGCAGGGCGTGCTCCACATGCTCGTGTACGACAAGAACGCGACCACCGAGGTGAAGCAGGTGCTCGCCCGCTTCGCCGACTCGGCGCAGAAGCTCGACGACGCGGTCACCAAGGTGGACGGGCTGCTCGGCGACGTGAAGAACGGCGACGGCACCCTGCATGCGCTCATCTACGACAAGGAGGTCGCCCGCTCGATCACCGATCTCGGCAAGGCCGCCGACGAGGTCGCGACGCTGGTGAACGACGCGAAGACCCGCAAAGACGGCGTCGTCTACCAGCTCGTCTACGGCGACTCCCGGGTGCTCCTGAGCGATCTCGGCCAGGCCGCGGCCGATCTCAAGGCGATGACGAACAAGATCAGCAAGGGCGAGGGCTCGCTCGGCGCGGTGATCAACGACCCGACGATCTACGAGGACCTCAAGGAGATCCTCGGCAACGTGAAGCGCAACCGCATTCTCCGGGAGCTGGTGCGCTACTCGATCTCGAACCAGGAGCAGGTCGACAAGGCCGGCAAGCCGGTGGACAAGCCCGCCGAGAAGAAGTGACGCGGCGGTGGGCGTGGGCGAAACTCTCGTGTAGGCAGGGTGGCCGGATCGCCAATTCTCGGGTCCAGGGAGCACTTCGTGATCGTCTCTGCGCTGGTGAGCGTGTTGGTCGCTGGGTTGCCTGGTGAGGCCGAGGGCGAGGCTGGGTATGCGGACTACTTCGCCCGCGCCGAAGCCCTCTCCGCCGCCAACGACGACGCCGCCGCGATCGCGCTCTATCGAGAGGCCGAGTACTACAAGGGCACACCCGACTCGGCGAAGCGGCTCGCCAAGGCCTACGAGAAGCTGGGCGACGGCGCGTTCGCGACGCTCTACTACCGGCTCGCGCTGGCGAGGGCCCCCGAGAGCGCAGACGCCGCGCAGCTCGCGCACAGCGTGGGGACCTTCCTCGGCAAGGCTGGCTCCGAGGGCAAGGGCATGGTGGAGATCTTCGCCCCGCGCGCGACCAAGCTGACGGTGCAGGGCAAGCAGTTTCCCGCCGCGCCGCTCGCCTTCTTCACCACCCCCGGCGACTACGAGGTCGAGGGGCTCTTTCCCGCTGGGAAGAAGACGGCGAAGGTGCACGTGAAGAGCGGGCAGGTCACGACGCTGAACTTCGAGCCGCTCCAGCCGCCGTTGCTGACCGCCGAGCAGGCGCTGAGCGAGGCCGCGATCGCCAAGGGGCTCACCGCCGACGAAGGCCCTCCTGCGAACGTGCTGCGCATCGTGTCGATCATCGCCATGGGCGTCGGCGTGGCGGCGGTCGGTGGCGGCATCGTGCTCGGGGTGAGTTCGGCGTCGGACGCGAAGCAGGCCCAGAACCTCATGCTCAGCCGAGCCCAGCGTCAGGAGTTCGCGAACTCTGCCAACGCGAAGGCGCTGCCGGCCAACGCGATGATGATCGCCGGAGGTGCGGCGTTGGTGGCCGGTGGCGTCATGTTCTACTTCTCCCTGCCCGAGCCGGGGATGAAGAAGAAGTGAGCTGATTCTCGCGCTGCGAGATGGCTGAGAAGCGGCGTGTGCAGGGCCTTGGCACCGATGCTGCTCTCGGTCATCGCATGGCCTGCTCGACGCGTTCACTCCTGGTGCTGTCGGTCGTCTTCCTCTCCTGCGGTCCCACCTCGACGCTGTCGGTGGTGAACTGCAAGAGCGTGGGACTTTCCGCGGACTTCGACGAGTCCCAGCTCACCCTTCCGCAAGGCGCCGACCGGTTGCTGGTCACCGGGGCTTGTTCGGCGATGAGCGTCGAGCCCGTCAAGCTGGAGTGGACGGTGACGACGCCTGGAGGCTCCACCTGGGGCGCCCAGCCGCTGCAGTGCACCCGTGGGCGCTTCGAGCTCACCGTGTTGGTGGACCCGCTGGAGGCCTTCAGTGTCGACGGAAAGCTCGTGGCGGGAATGTGTGAGAGCTCCTCGACTCGAGTCGACGTCACTCGAACGCCGCCGGGAGCAGGCGCAGGCGCGGCGGGTGGCGGCTCGGCTGGCGGGGGCGCGACGGGCGGAGGCGTCGTCGTCGGAGGCGGCGCCTCGGGTGGGCTGTCGGGTGGTGGGGTGACAGGCGGAGGCGCGACGGGCGGTGGCGTCGTCGGGGGCGGCGTGTCGGGTGGAGGCACGGCAGGCGGAACGGGAATGGGGCCGGGCGCGTGCACGAATGGCGGCGTCTGGGCGTTCTGCAGCGCGATGGGGCAGGTGCCGAACGAGAGCGCGCTGGTGAACCAGCTCGCCACCCAGTACTCGGCCGAGCTCAACCGCTGCGCGCGCCACAACGACGAGTTCAAGCGCATCGTGCTCGGAGCGCTCCGTCAGCGAGATCCGCGCTGGGGGAACAACCTGGTGCGCGGGTCGCCCGGTGACACGAACGGCAACGTCATCGGCTACTACTACGGCCCCGGCGCGCCCATCGAAGGCAGCCCGCTCACCATCCTCGTCGACCTCGTCACCAACTGCGAGACGGCGAGCCCCACCGGACCGCGCACGCCGCAGTGGAGAATGGTGCTCCCGCAGGACAGCACCGATCTCACCCGCTGTTGCGTGCCTTCGGGCACCGTCGGGGTCGACGCCAAGGCGTGGACGCTGCTCAACACCGGCACGAGCGGGACTGGTGGCGGCGCGGCTGGCGGCGGAACGGCAGGTGGTGGTGCTGGCGGGGGAGCGGTCGGCACCTGCGGAGACGCGTTCACCACCTCGTACTGCGGAGGCTCCCGCACGCCGCCGAACGAGTACGCGTTCATTCAGCAGCTCGCCGCGCAGCACCCGACCGAGTTCTACAACTGCGATCGCCACCAGGACGACTTCCTCCAGATCGTCGTGCGCGAACTGCGAATGCGAGATCCGCGCTGGGGCTTCAACTGGGTCCGCGGGATGACGGGCGACTCGAACGGTGACGTCATCGGCTACTACTACGGGCCCGGGCAGCCAGTGGAGGGGAGCCGCTTCACCACGATCATCGACGTCGTGGGTGGCTGTGGCGCGGCGGGCAACGGCGAGTCGGTCACCTGGCAGGTCTACGGTGAGGCCGATCAGCAGTCGTGCTGTGCGCCCAACGGCGCGGAGGCGTGGACGATGGTGCCGCGGCGATATTGAGCGGAACTCCGTGCGAGGCGGAGAACCGCGCGTTACGAGGGCGCGATGTCCGCACAGCTCTCCGGTGGGAAGAAGATCGTGTTCCTCGTGCTCCTCGCCCTCGTCGGCCTGGGAATGATCGCGAGCGGAGTCGGCAAGCTCGTTCAGCCGCCGCCGATCGTCGAGAACTTCACCGCCTTCAGGCTCCTCCCGTACGTCACCGCGATCGGGATCCTCGAGCTGGTGATCGCGGTGCTCTTCCTGGTGCCGAAGACCTCGTCGCTCGGCGCGCTGCTCGCGACCGGCTACTTCGGCGGCGCGGTGGTGGCGGAGCTGTCGACGGGAGAGGTGGGGCGCGTCGTCCCCGCGCTCGTCCTCGGCTCGCTCGTGTGGGTGGTCAACGCGCTCCGGAACCCGAACATGTTCGAGTCGTTCAAGGCCTGAGTCACTCGAGCCGCTCGTCGGCGGTGCTCGCTCGCCCCGCGCGGCATCGGCATCCTCCACGACGTTGGAGTAGCCTCGGCGAGGTGCGCGCGCTCGCTCTCACCGTGGTGCTCCTCGGGTCGATCGCCGCGGCCGGCCCGAAGAAGGTCTCGCTCGAGCTGAGCAACGCCGACGTGCAGTCCGTCTTGCGGCTCTTCGCCCAGGTCGGCCGATTCAACTTGATCACCAGCGACGAGGTGAGCGGCAAGGTCTCGCTCTCCCTGCGCAACGTTCCCTGGGATCAGGCGTTCCAGGTGGTGCTCGCCTCGAAGGGTCTCGGCGCCGAGCAGCTGGGATCGATCGTGCGCGTCGCGCCGCTGGCGAAGCTGGCGGAGGAGGCCGAGCTGCGCGCGAAGACGAGGGCGGCAGCGGAGTCCGAGAAGCCGCTCCGAGTGACGGTGATTCCGGTGAACTACGCGACGGCGAACGAGCTGGCCTCGCAGGTCCGAGCCACCCTGTCGCCACGCGGCACCGTCTCGGTCGACCCGCGCACCAATTCGCTCATCGTCCGCGACGTGGAGTGACGTCGCCTCAGAGCGGAATCGGTTGAGCGTGGCATTCCAGCTCCGAATAGACTTTGCAGGTTCGTTCGCCGTCGCCGTTGGGAAGGCACTGAGAACAGCTCGTGAGACAGCCCGTCATGAACGTCTGACAGGTGCGGGTGCATTGGCGTTGCGGCGAGTTCGCGACGCGAAGACACCGCAACTCGGAGGGGCAGTCGGCGTCGACCTCGCAGCCGGCGCCGGCTCCTGAGCAGCCCACCACGAACGCCATCGAGACCAAGAGAAGAGGCACGCGAAGCATGGCCGGCGCGCGTGCCAGCGCCTTGCCGTCCGGAACCCGTGCTGATTCGCGTGGTGACTGCGCAGCGCCCTGCCCAGCTGCGCAAACCTCGGGTTCGATCAGGCGTCTTCGTCGGCAGGCGGTTGCGTCTTGTGCCGCGCCGCCGGCGTCGCCTCGAGCCCCTTCGCCGCCATGTAGACGATGTTCCGCGAGCCCTTCTTGCCGCGGTACATCGCGCGATCGGCGAAGTCGAGTAGGGTGTCCTTGTCCTGCGCGTGCTCGGGGAACGTCGCGATGCCGATGCAGGTGGTGATGTTGAGCCCGAAGCCCTCGCGCGCGAGGAAGCGGTGGCTCTCGACGGCCCGGCGAACGCGCTCGGCCACCTTCAAGGCGCCGCCCGAGTCGGTGCCGCGCAGCAACAGCACGTACTCGTCTCCGCCCCACCGGCAGACCACGTCGTTGTCGCGCACGCAGGACTTGAGGATGCGGGAGACCTCCACCAGCAGCTTCGAGCCCACCACGTGCCCGTGGGTGTCGTTCACCGACTTGAAGTAGTCGAGATCGAGGAAGAGCAACGAGAACGGCTTCTCGCCCTTCGAGGCGTTCTTGAACTCCTTGTCCAAGACGAGCTCGAGGTAGCGGCTGTTGAAGAGGTGGGTGAGATCGTCGAGGTAGACGAGATCTTCGACCTCCGCGAACCGCCCGAGGTTGCGCAGAGCGAGGGCGAGGTGGCGCGCGAGATAGGCGCCAGCTTCGACGCCAGTCGCCGAGACCTCGTGCTTGTAGAGCAGGAGCACCGCGCCGAGCGGGCCGTCATCGACCGCGGGGAGGAGGAACGCGTTCGCGAACCCGGTGCCGTCGACGCTCAGCTCACCACCGGCGCGCTTGGGCTCCTCGAGGCGTTTGGCGACCAAGGGCGAGATCGTCGCGCCGAGCGCTTCTCGTTCTTCGGGGGCAATGCCCGCCCAGCCGGCCAGCGAGAGCACCTCGTCGTCGCGGATGAAGAGCGCGGTGCCATCGGCGCCACAGAGGCCGAGGAAGCTGCTGGTGGCGGTCTCGACGAGCCGATCCCGATCGAGCGTGGTGGCGATGCGCTGCCCGGCCTCGAGCAGGGTGACGTAGCGTCGGAGCGCCTCGTGCTCCTTGAGCAACGAGTGCTGGGTGAGCGCCCGGTTGACGGCCTGGGCGAGCGTCTCGGGAGTGATCGGCTTGACGAGGTAGTCGGAGGCGCCGCTCTTGATCGCGCGCACCGCCGGCTCCACCTTGTCGAGCGCGGTGATGACGAGCACCTCGACGGCCGCGTTCTGCGACTTCACCCACTGGAGCAGCTCCATCCCGTCCGACTGGGGAAAGATCAGATCGGTGACGACGAGATCGAAGTGCTGGTTGTCGAAGGCGCCGCGCGCGTCGGCGGTGGAAGGCACGGCGACCACTTGGTGGCCCGCGCCCGTCAGGAAGTCGGCGTAGAGCGTGCGCGCGACCTTTTCATCGTCGACCAACAGGATCTGCGCCATGGTTTCGGGGGCACGTCGTACCAGACCGCGCGGCAGCACGCAGTCCTTCGAATACGTACATGAACCTCTCCGAGCGCCGCCTGTGTGTCTTCTTCGAGGCGGGGCGCACCCGGTACGCGGTCGAGGCGACCAGCGTGGTGGAGGTCGCGCGAGCCGCCGGTGATGGCGAGACGCTCCGTGGGCACCTCGCGATCCGCGATCTCTCGCTGCTGCTGGGTGGGGACGACGAGGCGCGGCCTGGCACCGTCGTACTCTTCGACACGAGCCCGTCGCTGGCGGCGCGCACGAAGCGGGTCGATGGGGTGTTCGACGCGGGGGCCCAGCTCGTCTTGCCCTTGCCCAATCGGCTCGTGCACCTCGTCGCGCCCGTCGTGAAGCAGGGCCTGGTCTCCGACGCCGGGTTGGTCTTCGAGCTCGACGCCGCCGAGCTGGTGCGCGGGCTGCCTCGTCAGGCCAAGCAGCTCGAGCTGGCCGTCACCACCGCGAAGGGCCCGTGCCTGGTGTTCGAGTCGGGGCCGTTGCTCCTGGCGCTGCCGCTCGCAGACGTCTCACAGGTCGCGTCGCGCGGGCCGATGTTCAACGCCGCGCCGGGTCCGGGCTCCTTCGTCGGCGTCTTGATGCACCAGCAGCGGCTCGTCCCCGCGTTCAGCCTCTCCGGGACGGACGCCGAGGCGCTGCTCGTCGTAATCGAGCTCCAGTCTGGCCCCGTCGCCCTCTCGGCTTCGCGGGCCCACGGCGTGAAGAGCCCCGACGCGCTCGGTGGAGCGCAGGTCATCGACGCGGTCGTCACCTTCGGGTGAGTCAGCGGGGCGAGAACCGGTGTGCAGCGCTGACGCCTTTGCGCTCGAAGTAGCGACGCACGGCTTCGACGTGGAGCGGGAAGGCGAACACCTCGTCGAGCCCTTCGGCGCCGAAGACGAGCCCGCGCTCGGTCGACTCACTGGAGGGGACGAACGGCGGCAGGGCGCGCTCGGAGATCGGCGTGGCCACCGAGAAGAGCAGCACCCGGTTGGGTCTCGGCTG
The DNA here is from genome assembly GCA_052034585.1 of Myxococcota bacterium. Classification (GTDB taxonomy): domain Bacteria; phylum Myxococcota; class Myxococcia; order Myxococcales; family Myxococcaceae; genus Xiheimicrobium. The sequence continues at coordinate 36,005 of JBPOIJ010000028.1, read as the reverse complement.
GGTCGAGGTGAACCAGAACGCGGTGAGCGTCGCCGGGTCGATCTTCACGCCCGACTCCTCGAAGATCTCCCGCGCGCCACCCTGCTGCCAGCTCTCGTGATCTTCGAGGAAGCCGCCGACGAGCGCGAGCTTGCCGATCTGCGGAGGGATCGCGCGGCGGATCACCAGGAGCCCCTCTCCATCGCTCGTCGTCACCGGAGTGAGGACCACGCTCACCGGGATGGGGTTCGACCAGATCGTCGTCGCGCAGGTGGCGCAGGTGCGAGGGTAGGTGAGCGGCGGAGTGAACGCGGTGCCACAGAACGAGCAGAAGGTGTCTTTCGCGGGGGCCATGCGCCCATTCGAGCACGCCGGCCTCGCGGCTCCAGACTGAAAAGCGGAGACTCGGCGCATGGGACTCGAGCTCTTCGACTGGTACGGCGGCGGCTCGTACGAGGCTCCGGCCTGGCCGCCAGCGATCGACGTGCGGTACCTGAAGACCGAGAGCACGATCGTCTGGGCGCAGAGGAGCACCGCTGCGGCCGTGGGGGCACTCGAGCTCCGAGCTCGCCCGGGAGCGGCGCTGGTGATGGGCCGCTTCGATCCTCCGCACCTCGGGCACGCGTTCCTCTTGCGCGCGGCGCGGGCCTCGAGCCACGGCAGGCTTCACGTGCGGGTGTTCGTTCGCGAGGGCGACTTCCTACCCGGGGCTCGGCGCGTCGCTGCGCTCGTCAACCTGCTCGGCCGAAAGGACGCCGAGGTGCGCGAAGAGCGGGTGGACGAGCGGTTTCCGACCGGCGCGCCCGACGCCGCGAGGTGGGCCGACTGGTTCGAGGGCAGCGGCCTCCGCGGAACGGTGCAGCGTCTCGTCTCCTCCGACGCGAACGCGAGGTCGTTTGCCGAGGCCGTCGGGCTCGAGTTCTTGCTGGTCGACCCTTCGCGGCGCGCGTTCCCCGTGAGCGCCTCGGCGATTCGAGCCGACCCCTGGGGGGCGTGGGAGGCGCTCGTGCCAGACGTGCGGCATCACTTCGCGCGCGTCGTCGGTGTCATCGGACCAGAGGGCGGAGGGAAGACCACCACCGCGCGGGCCCTCGCCGGGCACTTCGACACCTCGTTCGGCGCCGAGTACCTCTCGCTCGTCGGCAACGGGCTCGGGCGCGCGATCACCCCTGCCGACGTTCGAGGCGACGTCGTTCAGGGCACTCGGGAGACCCACGTACGGGTACGCCATGACGCGCGTCGCTTTGGCTTCGTCGACGGTGACGCCTTGAACGTGAAGCTGTGGTTCGAGCGGCTGTTCCCGGCCGAGCCGCCGCTCACGGTGGATCCGAGCACCCAGTGGAGCCACCACTATCTGCTCTTCGACGATCACCCGTGGACTGGTGCCGCCGCGAAGGACGAGCCGGTCGCTCGCCGCCAGATGGTGGAGAAGGCGGTGAAGCTGCTCGAACTGGCCGGGCGATCGTTCGAGCTGATCAGCGGGCCGAGAGAGCAACGGTTCGAGCGCGCACGCGAGGCGATCGACCGGTGGGTCGCGTCGAAGCCTTCCCTTCGGCCCTGACCGTCAGAAGGCGATCGGCACCGTCAAGAAGCCACGCGTCACCGCCGAGACGAGGCGCGCTGGAGCACCGAGCAGGCGAGGGCGATCGACCGACGCGAGCGCTCGCATCACCTCGGACAGCTGACGTCTGGCGAGCCGTGCTCCGACGCACCGATGGGGCCCTGCTCCGAACGCGAGGTGTGGATTGGGGGTGCGCTCCAGCTCGAGCTGGCCGGGCGAGTGGAACACCGACTCGTCACGATTCACGGCGGGGAAGAGGACGACGACGCGCGCGCCTCGAGGCAGGTGGACCGAGCAGACGCTGGTGTCGTCGACGGCGACGCGCGCGAAGCGGATGAGGGGCGAGGTCCACCGGAGCCACTCCTCCACCGCGAGGGGGCGACCGTCGAAGGGGAGCTCTGCCTGGAGCGCTGCGTACACGGCCCCGGCGATCGCCTGGGCAGTCGACTCGTGCCCGGTCTGGACGACGAGCCGGAGGAGGAACATCGCGTCTTCGTCGGTGAGCCCTCGCTCCATCGCAGCTCGCGCGACGTTCCAGAAGGGCCCAGGACGCTGCTCGGCGATGCCGATCGAGAGCACGCGCTTCAGCTCGGCGTCGGCCCTCGCCTGCCGTTCTCGATCGAGCCCCGATCTCGCGAGCCCCTCGGTGAGCTCGCAGAGCCGCCGCACGTCAGCCTCTTCCAGCCCGACGACATGGGCGAAGACGCCTCGCGCGATCGGCTCGCCGAGATCGCGCAACGCATCGGCTTCGCCTCGCTCGATCGCCCGAGCGACGACGGTCTCGATCAACCCGTCGGGCAGGAACTCGGTGTCGAGGAGATCGTGCACGATCCTCCGCAGCTCGACCGAACGCGGCGGATCGTCGAGGTTGAGCGAACGCCCGCTCGTTCCTCCGGCGACGAGGCCGGCGCCGAGCCGTGACGAGAAGCGACTCGAGTCGGTCAACACCTCGCTCGCCGCGGCGTGACCGAGAATGACGAACACCTCGGGCCCGGGAACCCACCGCACCGGACCCTCTTTCGCTGCGTGGAGTGCAGCCTCGAGCGCCTGCCCATTCGCCCAGCCTTTGGCGCTGAAGAAGTCCACTTCCGTCGCAGCGTACTTTTCTTGGCTGTGTTCGGGCGGCCTCCTACACTCTCCACGCCATCTCCGGGCAGTTCCCCGGCGCGACGAAAGACCTTCAGATGCCCAAGAGCGTTCTGGTTGCCGACGATTCCATCACCATGCGCAAGGCGATCGGCATGGTGTTCTCCACCGAAGACTTCGCGGTCACCATGGTGGACAACGGGCTGGACGCCATTCACAAAGCGCGCGAGCTGCGTCCGGATCTCGTCATCGCCGACTGCATGATGCCGGGGAAGACGGGCTACGAGGTCGCCCACGCGATCCGCAGCGATCCCTCCACTGCCCACACGCCGGTCATGCTGCTCGCTGGCTCCTTCGAGCCGTTCGACGAGAACCGCGCGCGCGCCTCGGGAGCGACGGCCCACATCGTCAAGCCATTCGACAGCCAGTCCTTCATGGATCGGGTGCGCAACCTCGTCGGCATGGCGCCAGGCGCTGGGGCGATCAACACGGTGGCTCCGGTCTCGACGGGAGGGCCCGTGCCGTCGCGGCCGGCGGTCGCGCCGCCTCCGACCGGAATTCCGATGGGCACCCAGCCCGGCATGATGCGCCCGCCAGGGGGACCGGGGATGCCGCCGGGGCCGGGAATGCCGCGTCCTCCGGGAGGCATTCCGACGGGGACTCAGCCGGGCATGCGTTCGCCGATGGCGCCTCCAGGCGCGCCGGGCATGCCGCGTCCTCCGGGGCAGACGGGTGCGCAGCCGGCGTATCGACCGCCGGGTGCGCCGGGTGGAATTCCGATGGGCACGCAGCCGGGCATGCGTCCTCCTGGGCCGGGGATGCCGCCAGGGCCGGGAATGCCGCGACCAGGCATGCCGGGGCCGGGCATGGCGCCGCCGGGAGCGCCGGGGTTGCCGCGGCCGCCTGGTGGAGCGCCCTTGCCAGGTGGTGCGCCGCCGCGTCGCGATCCGTTCGGGTTGGGAGCGCCTCCGCCGGGAGGTCCGCTGCAGGGGCGTCCAGGAATGCCGCCGCAGCACCGCGCGCCTCCGCCGCAGCAGCACCAGACCGCTCCGCACGAGACGCTGTCGCTCGATGACAAGCCGGCCGACGGGGGAGAGGCTCAGCTCCGCGCCGCCCTCAACGCCGCGTCGAAGGAGGTCATCGAGAAGATCGCGTGGGAGGTCGTTCCGCAGCTCGCCGAGACCATCATTCGCGAAGAGCTCGATCGGTTGATCAAGGAGCGCGAAGCCAAGGGGCTGGCCTAGGCCGCGTGGCCGCGCCGATTGAGTCGGAAACCAGGCTCGGCGCCGATTGAGTCGGAAACTGGGGTCAGATGTGGTTGAACGGCGGCGTCGATTCTCCCTGAGTCGACGCCGTTCTTTCGTCGGTTCCCCCATGACGGGGCCAAACGGAGCACCATGAGTTCTGCCGAGCTGTCGTCGTCGTACGAGCCCACCGAAGTGGAGGCGCGCTGGTCGAAGAAGTGGCTCGATGACGGCCTCTTCACCGCCGACCCCGCCTCGAAGAAGCCGCCGTTCTGCATCGTCCTCCCGCCGCCCAACGTCACCGGCAGCCTGCACCTGGGCCACGCGCTGACCGCGACGATCCAAGACATCCTCACCCGCTGGAAGCGGATGAACGGGTTCAACTGTCTCTGGCTCCCCGGCACCGATCACGCCGGCATCGCGACCCAGATGGTGGTCGAGCGCGAGCTGATGAAGACCGAGAAGAAGACGCGGCACGATCTCGGTCGCGAGGAGTTCTTGAAGCGGGTGTGGGCGTGGAAGAAGCGGTACGGCGAGCGCATCGGCGAGCAGCACAAGCTGTTGGGCGCGTCGCTCGACTGGTCCCGCGAGCGCTTCACGATGGACCCTGGGCTGTCGGAGGCCGTCAAGGAGGTCTTCGTGCGCCTCCACCAGGAAGGCCTCATCTACCGCGCCAACCGGCTCATCAACTGGGACCCGGTGCTGCGCACGGCCTTGTCCGATCTCGAGGTGGAGAACGAAGAGACCAACGGCACGCTCTGGAGCATCGCGTACCCGGTGGAGGGCTCCAACGAGAAGCTGGTGGTGGCGACCACGCGGCCCGAGACGATGCTCGGCGACACTGCGGTGGCGGTGCACCCCGAGGACGATCGCTACAAGCACCTCATCGGGCGGCACGTGGTGCTCCCGCTGGTCGATCGGCGCATTCCGATCATCGGTGACGCGATCCTCGTCGACCCCAAGTTCGGCACCGGGGTGGTGAAGGTGACCCCCGCGCACGATCACAACGACTACCAGACGGGCCTGCGTCACGGCCTGCCGATGGTGAACATCTTCACCGAGACCGCCTTCGTGAACGAGAACGGCGGGCCCTACCAGGGGCTCGAGCGCTTCGCGGCGCGCAAGAAGGTGCTCGAGGATCTCAAGGCGAAGGAGCTGCTCGTCGAGGAGAAGCCGCACAAGCTCCCCTTGGCGAAGTCGCAGCGCTCGGGCGTGCCGGTGGAGCCGCGCTTGTCGCCGCAGTGGTACGTGAAGACCAAGCCGCTCGCCGAGAAGGCGCTCAAGGCGGTGGCCGACGGGCGGACGAAGTTCGTGCCGGATCAGTGGACGGCGACCTTCAACCGCTGGCTCGAGAACATTCAGGACTGGTGCGTGTCGCGGCAGCTCTGGTGGGGCCATCAGATCCCCGCGTGGTTCCCGGTGGGCGCGGACAGCACGGTGGACTTCGAGAAGTCGACGCCGGTGGTGAGCAAGGAGCCGCCGTCGGAAGGGCAGTGGGTGCAGGACCCCGACGTGCTCGACACCTGGTTCAGCTCGGCGCTCTGGCCGTTCTCCACGCTCGGCTGGCCGGACGTGAACGCGCCCGATCTGAAGACCTGGTACCCGAACTCGGTGATGGAGACGGGCCACGACATCATCTTCTTCTGGGTGGCCAGGATGATGATGATGGGCCTGCACTTCATGGGCGACGTGCCCTTCCGCACCGTGTTCCTCCACGCGATGGTGCGCGACGAGAAGGGCGAGAAGATGTCGAAGACGAAGGGGAACGTGATCGATCCCCTCGACATCATCCAAGGCGCGCCGCCCGAGCGGCTGCCCGCGTCGATCAAGAACAAGTACCCCAAGGGCCTCGAGCCGATGGGCGCCGACGCGCTGCGGTTCACCCTCGCCGCGCTCACCCAGCAGGGCCGTGACATCAAGCTCTCGATCGAGCGGATCGGTGGCTACAAGGCCTTCTGCAACAAGGTGTGGAACTCGGCGCGCTTCGCGCTGATGAACCTGGGCGGCTTCCAGGAAGACGGGCGGCTCTTCATCAAGGAGCGGGCGCTCTCGCTCGCCGATCGGTGGATCCTCTCGCGGCTCGATCGCGCGGTGCGGGAGACGTCGGAGGCGCTCGAGACCTACGCGTTCTCCGACGCGGCCTCGACGGTGTACCAGTTCCTCTGGGGTGAGTTCTGTCCCTGGTACATCGAGCTCGCGAAGGGCCCGCTCTACGGCGACGACGACGCGGCGAAGGAGTCGACCCGCGCCACCTTGGTGTTCTGTCTCGATCGAGTGATGCGGCTGCTGCACCCGTTCGCGCCGTTCATCACCGAGGAGATCTGGCAGAAGCTGCCGATGGCTCGCACGGTGGATTCGATCGCCATCGCCGAGTACCCGAAGCCGGACGCGCGGCTGCACGACGAGGTCGCCGAGGCGACGATGGCGCCGATCATCACCGCCATCGAGGGCATTCGGACGATTCGTGGCGAGTCGAACCTCTCTCCCGCGCTCAAGATCGAGGCGATGGTGCAGAGCGATCTCTCCGAGGTGCGCGCGACGATCGATCGACACAAGAAGTACGTGATCACCCTCGCCGGGCTCTCGAAGCTGAGCGTCGAGCCGATCGGGACGAAGCCTCCCCAGGCCGCCGCCGAGATTCGGCCGAACATGGAGATCTTCGTGCCGCTCGCCGGCATCGTCGATCTCGCCGAGGAGCGCGAGCGCCTGAAGAAGGAGATCGGCAAGTCGGAGGCCGAGATCGCGCAGATCACCAAGAAGTTCGAGAACCCGAACTACGCCTCGCGCGCGCCCGCCGACGTGGTGGAGAAGGACAAGCTGCGCATCGCCGAGCTGAAGGGGCGGGTCGAGAAGCTCAACGACAACCTCCGCCGCATCGCGCCGGTCGAGGTGAAGGTGGCGCCTCCCGCGGCGGGCCCGGTGAACCTGGAGGAGGAGCTCAAGGACGAGCTCTCCGACGTGAGCGTTCCGGTGCCGGATCAGCAGGTGAGGGAAGCGCTCGACAAACTGCGCGAGGGGACCAAGGAGGGCTTGTCCTCCCAGGACCATCGCGATCTCGGCGTCGCCTACATGAACATGGGCCTCGTCGACGACGCGGTGCGCGAGTTCAACGCCGCCAAGAAGGAAGAGAAGGGTGAGCAGGCGACGAAGGCCCCGAAGCTGGGAAAGAAGCCGGCTGCCGGTTCGAAGAAGCCGGTGAGCGCGAAGAAGAAGCCAGCGACCATGAAGAAGCCCGCTCCCAAGCCGAGCGCGAAGAAGGCCCCCTCGAAGAAGAAGGCCGCGCCCACGAAGAAGCCGGTCGCGAAGAAGGCCGCCAAGCCGTCACCCAAGAAGAAGAAGCGCTGAGGGGCCCATGCGAGACACGTTGGTCGAGCGGTTGATCGATCTGTCACTCGAGGAGGATCTCGGCTCGGCGGGCGACGTCACCTCCAGTGCGCTCGTGCCCTCGTCGGCGCGAGGCAGGGCCGAGCTGTGGGCGAAGGAAGAGATGGTGCTCTCGGGCCTCGGCGTCTTCGCGACGGTGTTCCGACGGCTCGATCCTTCGGTGAGCGTCGAGTTCGAGCTGTCCGACGGCGATCGCACCCTCAAGCGCCACCGGGTCGCCAAGCTGGAAGGGCCGCTGCGGGTGCTGCTCGCGGGCGAACGGACGGCCCTCAACTTCGTCCAGCGGCTGTCGGGGATCGCCTCGATGACCAACAAGGCAGTCGCGCTCGTCAACCAGGTGAAGAACACCCGGCTCAAGCTGCTCGACACCCGGAAGACCACGCCAGGGCTGCGCGGGCTGTCGAAGGCGGCGGTGCGGCACGGCGGCGGAACGAACCACCGCGTCGGCCTCTTCGACGGCGTGCTGATCAAGGACAACCACATCGCGGCAGTGGGCGGCTCGGTGCGCGAGGCGCTGCGTCGGGCGAAGGAGCACGCGCCACGCTTGGTGAAGATCGAGATCGAGGTCACCTCGCTCGAGCAGCTCCAGGAGGCGATCGCGTCGGGCGCCGACATCGTCATGCTCGACAACATGAGCGATGCGCAGATCGTCGAGGCCGTCGAGCTCGCGAACGGTCGGTGTCAGCTCGAGGTCTCGGGCGGGGTCACCGTCGAGCGGCTCCCAGTGCTCGCCAAGCTGGGCGTCGACTTCGTGTCGATGGGCGCGCTCACCCACTCGGCGCGGGCGATGGATCTCTCCCTCGAGATCGACACCTTCGTCGCTCGTGACGCGAGGCCGAAAGAGAAGCGCCGCGCCGAGCGGGCCTGAGGTCGGTGCGTCGCTCTCCCACCTGCGCGAACGGTCGACGCTCGGCGTCATGACCTCGTCGGTTGGCGTGGGCGCGAGAGGGGCTTTGCGTGACACGTGTCACTGGCCGGTCAACAATGCCCGTGTGCGTCGGGGCGGGAGATTTCTCTTCACGCTGTTCGGTCTCTCGGCCTCCTTGGTGCTCGCGACGCCGAGTGCCTCGATCTCGGTCATCACCAAGACGATCGCCTATGACGACGGGCTCGCGACTCGGCTGGTGAAGGACCCCGTCGTGGTGGTGGCGGTCGGCTTCGATTGCGGGAGCTGGCCCTCCACCGCTCGCATCGCGAACCACGGCACTCGATGTGAGAGCAGCGCCACGAGCGCCGGGCTCCCCGCCGAGGTCGCGGCGAAGAACGGAGTGCTGCTGTTGGGAGACGTCGAGCCCGCCCAGGCCAGCTCGCTGGCGTCCAAGGCGCTGGCGTTGAACGTGCCGGTGCTCGCGCTCGGTGCCGGCCTCGCAGCTCCCGAGGTGTTGCTCGCGGTCGAGGGGAGCAAGACCTTCATCGGCGAGCAGGCAGCGAAGCGGCTCGGCTCGAAGTTTCCGCCAGCGGTGCTGCGGCTCGCGACGATCGTCAACCGCAGCCCGTCGGAAGACGAGGAACCCACCGTGCGGGAGATTCCGAAGTCGACCGACGAGTACCCCGAGGAGGCGCGCCAGGCGAACGTCGACGGCGTCGTGAAGCTCCGAATCAGCGTCGACCCCGAAGGCACCGTCACCGACGCAGTCGTGATCAACGGGCTTGGTTTCGGGCTCGATGAAGAAGCGGTGCGACGGGTGAAGCGCTTCAAGTTCAACCCCGGCAAGCGGAAGGGGCAGATCGTCGCCACGACGCTCAACTTCAACTTCCGGTTCCGGCTCGAGGAGAACTGAGGTGCGCTGGCTGGCGGGCGTGGTGGTGCTGGTGATCGTCGCGGGGGGCGGCGGGTGGTGGTGGTTCCGCTCGGCATCGGAGGCGCCTGCGCCAGGTCTGCTCTCGATCGTCACGACTCCCGCCGGCGCGCGGCTCACGATCGGCGGGCGGGAGGTCGGCCACACGCCATACTTCGCCGACAACACCGGGCCCGCTGGGCCAGTCGAGTACCTCCTCGAGCTCGAGGGGTACCGTTCGGTTCGGGGCACCTTCGATGGCGGGCAGGCTGCGCAGCTCGCAGTGACGCTCGTGCGCAAGACCCTGAAGCGGGTGATCCAGGTGGACGCGGGCGTCGTCGAGATCGAGCTGGACGAGCCCGAAGACGACACCCCGCTCCACACCCGCGGTCCCCTCCGCCCGGCTCAGCCGGAGGAGTTCGTCGACGAGGATCTCGCCAAGGAAGCCGCCTCGCCCAAGTGAGGGCAACGACGACGGTTGGGGGCCGACGTCATCGCTCCGTCATCGGGCGACCAGCGCGCCGCGCGCCGCCACTACGGTGAGGCCATGGCGCCGCTCAGACATGACCTGCTCGAACGCTACGGACGCAAGCAGGTGCCGCGGTACACCTCCTATCCTCCGGCGAATCACTGGAAGACGCTCGACGATCGCGCGGCCATCGAGCGCACGTTCGCGAGCGTGCGCCGGCCCGTCTCGCTCTACGTCCACGTGCCGTTCTGCAAGTCGCTCTGCTACTACTGCGGCTGCAACATGCTCATCGAGCATCGGGGCGCGTTGGTGGAGCGCTACCTCGGCGCGATCGAGCGTGAGCTCGCCCTCGTCTCGTCGGCGATGCCAGCGAAGCGGGAGGTCGTGCAGCTGCACCTGGGCGGAGGGACGCCGACGCATCTGACCCCCGCGCAGCTCACGCGACTGATCGAGGCGGTGCAGCGTCACTTCCCATTCGAGCGGTCGGCCGAGGTGTCGCTCGAAGTCCACCCACCGGTCACCACTCGAGCCCAGCTCGAGACGCTCGCGGGCCTGGGCTTCAACCGCCTCTCCATGGGCGTGCAAGACTTCGATCCGCTCGTGCAGCAGCGGGTCAACCGGATCCAGTCCTTCGAGTTGACCCGTGCGCTCGTCGAGACCTCGCGCAGCCTCGGCTTCGTGAGCGTGAACCTCGACCTCATGTACGGCCTGCCGCTGCAGACGGTGGAGCGGTTCTCCAAGACACTCGAGCTGGTGAAGGCCATCGGCCCCGATCGGCTGGCGCTCTTCGGCTACGCCCACATGCCGTCGATCAAGAAGCACCAACGGGTGATCCAGAGCGAAGAGCTCCCGACCGCGGAAGGACGGCTCGCGTTGCTCGAGCTGGCGATCGAGCGGCTGGAGGACGCGGGCTACGTCGCGATCGGCCTCGATCACTTCGCCCGCCGGCACGACGAGCTGGTCAGGGCGCGCATCGAGGGCACCTTGCGACGCAACTTCATGGGCTACACGACGTGCAAGGACAGCGAGGTGATCGCGTTCGGGCCGTCGGCGATCTCGGAGATCGACGGCACCTTCCTCCAGAACCAGCACGACGTTCACCGCTGGTGCGAAGTGCTCGAGCGCGGCGCCTCGTCGATCACCAGAGGCTGGCAGCCGAGCAAGGACGATCAGGTGCGGCGCACGCTCATCATGCAGCTGTTCTGCCAGCTCGACGTCGACACGAGGGCCTTCAGCGCCGGCTTCGGCATCGAGTTCGAGGACTACTTCCGCGAGGAACTGGTGAAGCTCGGTGAGCTCGAGCGCGATGGCCTGGTCGAACGTGAGCCCGGTCGGCTCCGGCTGACGCCCGACGGACAGCTCCTGCTCCGGAACGTGGCGAGCATCTTCGACAACTACCTGAAGGGCCCGCCGAAGGTTCACGCGCCGGCGGTGTGATCGGGCTCGGCGCCGATTGAGGCGGGTTCGTCAGCGCAGGCCGGCTCTCCGGCGAGCGTCGTAGGAGATGATGACGTCGGCTCCAGCCCGGCGCAGCGACACCAACAGCTCGGTCATCGCGCGCTCGAAGTCGAGCAGGCCCTTGTCGGCCGCGGCCCGCACCATCGCGTACTCGCCCGACACCTGGTAGGCGACGAGTGGGTGCAGGGTGCGCTCGCGGGCGTCTCGGACGAGATCGAGGTTGCTCATCGCTGGCTTCACCAACAGCAGATCGGCGCCCTCTTCCACGTCGAGCATCAGCTCCCGGAGCGCCTCACGGCGGTTGTGCGCAGGCATCTGGTACGAGGCGCGATCACCGAACGCGGGCGCGCTGTGGGCTGCGGCGCGGAAGGGCCCGTAGAGCGCCGAGGCCATCTTGACGGCGTACGACACGATGCCGACGTCCTCCTGGCCCGACTCGTCCAACGCGCGCCGAATCGCGCCGACCCGTCCATCCATCATGTCGCTGGGACACACGAAGTCGACGCCCGCCCGCGCGAGCAGCACGGCCATCTCGGCCAGCTTCGGGAGCGTCGCGTCGTTGGCGATTCGGTGATCCTCGACGACGCCGCAGTGGCCGTGCTCGGTGAGGCTGCAGAGGCAGACGTCGGCCATCAGCACCGCCTCCGGGGTCACCGTGCGGGTCAGCTCGATCGCCGACAGGTATTCACGCAGGGGCCCTTCGAGCGGGGCCTTCGAGTCCCACTTCGCGCTCGGCACGCCGAAGAGCATGACGCCGCCGACGCCCGCGCGGTGGAGTTGCTGCACCTCCTCCGCCAGCACGTCACCGCTCACCTGCCAGAGGGCGCTGCCCGGAGCGGATTCACGCTTCACGCCCTTGCCGTCGACGACGAAGTACGGCTGCACCAGGTGCTCGAGGCCGACGTCGATCTCCCTCACGAGCCGACGAATCGCGGGAGTCCGGCGCAGCCGGCGCAGACGGGACGCAGGGAACGACTCAGCCATGGGTGGACTCCTGGGTGAGGGTGTCGGCGAGGGGGTGGGCGCGGTCGTGTTCGATCGCGCGATCGAAGAAGCGGCGCGCGGCGGTGAAGGTGGAGTGGCCCCAACAGACGACGCGCTCGGGAACGGCGGCCCGGGTCGCGAAGAAGTTCTCGACCGCCGAGGGGCTGGCGAACACGACGCCGAACGGCGGGGCGAGCCGGGCGAGCTGACGGTCGAGGCTCTCCGGCCGTCGCGTCTCGTACACGGCCGTGCGGGTCACCGGGCCCAGGGCCTCGAGCCGGCGCACCGCCGCACGTTGCTCCTCGGTCGAGAGGCCAGCGTCGCTCGTCGGGTACCAGAAGAGGGGTTCGCCGATCGACCGCTCCCGCAGGCGATCCTCGATGCGCGCGGCGAGCTCCAGCACTCCGCCGTGGGACTCGATGGTGGCGCGATAGCCGAGCGACGAGAGCGCAGCCGCGCTCGCGGGAGCCAACGCCGCGAGCTCGTCGGGAGCGCTCAACCTCAGCCGAGGTCCCACCACCTCGACGGTCGCGACGCTCGTCAGCAGCACGACGCGGTGGCCATCGGGCCTCCAGGCGGGCACCTCGCACGGCACCCGCTCGATGCACGGAACGGGGAGCGCCTCGACGCCCGCGCGTCGGAGTTCGTCGCACACGCGTCCGGCGTCGGGCTCCGCTCGAGTGATCACCCAGGGCAGCACGGGGGAGTTGTACGCGCCCATGATGAAGCCGTGGCGCAGGTGTGACCGAGCGATGACGGAGACACCACGTCGGTTCGGTACTCATCAGCCGATGCAACGACGTGAGCGCTTCCTCGCTGCCCTCGCTCGCCAGCCGGTCGATCGACCGCCGGTGTGGTTGATGCGCCAGGCTGGCCGATATCTCCCGGGCTACCGCGGGGTGCGAGCCGAGCACGGCTTCTGGGAGGTGTGCCGCACACCCGAGCTCTCGACCAAGGTGGCCCTCGAGCCGCTCGAGCGCTTCGCTCTCGATGCCGCGATCGTCTTCAGCGACATCCTCGTCGTGCCCGAGGCGTTGGGCGCGGGCGTCACGTTCGAGAAAGGCGAAGGCCCGGTCTTCTCGAAGGTGCTCAGGAGCCGCGCCGATCTCCTTGCCTGGAACACCTCGGGGCTCTCCGAACGGCTGGCGTACGTGCCCGCGGCCGTTCGGCACTTGAGTCAGAGGCTCCAGGGCTCGCACGGGCTGATGGGCTTCGCCGGCGCGCCGTTCACCTTGTTCGCCTATTGCGTCGAGGGCGGCGGGAGCGACGACTTCCGGCACGCGCGCACGATGCTGGCGCGGGAACCAGCGCTCGCGAGAGACGCGATGAACGTGCTGGCCGATGCCGCTGCCGAGCTCTGTCTCGCCGAGATCGCAGCCGGCGCCGATGCGGTGCAGCTCTTCGACACCTGGGGCGGGCTGCTCTCGAAGGACGAGTATCGAGCGCACGTCGTGCCGGTGCTCAACCGCGCCGCGCGGACGATTCGCAAGACCGGCAATCCGGTGATCCTCTTCGTGAAGGGCGGCACGCATTTGCTCGAGGTGGTGAAGGAGGTCGAGGTCGACGGCGTGTCGCTCGACTGGCGGACTTCCTTCAGCGAGGCGAGAGCGGCGCTGCCGACCGCGGTGCTCCAGGGGCAGCTCGATCCGGTGCTGCTCTTCGCCGGAGAAGACGTCGTTCGGACGCGCACGCGAGCGCTCCTGGACGAGCTGGACGCGCTGCCTGGCGGGAACCACGGCTGCATCGTCAACCTCGGCCACGGAATTCTGCCGGAGACGCCCGAGGCGAGCGTGGCGGCGCTGTGTGACGAGGTGGCGGCGCGGGTGAAGTGAGGAGCGTGCGATGTCGATGCCGGTCGCGGTGGTGGGGATGGACTTTCGAGAAGGGCCCTCGTCGGTGCGGGCGCTCCTCAGGTCGATCGACGATGGCCCCGAGTCCCCCTCGGCGCGGCTCCGTGCGTCGAACGCCTGCGACGGCATCGCGCGCATCGAGAGCTGCTCGCGGATCGAGTGGGTGATCTCGGCGAAGAACGCCTCCTGGGCGGGGGAGCTGCTGCGGGGCGCGTTGCTCAAGGCGCTCGGGGAAACGGGTGCTGGCCGCCGCATGCACGCCAAGCTCTCGACTGGAGCGCTTCACTACTTGCTGCGCGTCTCGCTCGGCCTCGAGTCCGTCGCCGAGGGTGAGCACGCGATCGGCCGTCAGGTGCTTCGCGCCTTCGAGGTCGCGCACGATGCCGGCTCGACCGATCGAACGCTCCACCTGTGTTGGCACGCGGTGGGCCGGCTGCTCCAGCTGCGAAAGGAGACGGGCGTCGGTTCGAGCGTCGGCGTGCAGTCGCTCGTCGCGGCGGAGCTCGAGGGGTTGGAACGAGCCGTGCCGATCGCGCTCCTTGGGCGCGGGGAGATCGGGCGGCAGATCGAGACCGCGCTCCATCGAGCCGGGTTCAGCGAGGTCGCGGGTTTCAGTCGGGCCGAGTGGGAAGTGTTCGATCGTCGCTGCGAGCGCGCCGCCGTCGTGATCGTCGCCACCGGCGGGCCAGCGCCGTGGCTCGAGCTGCCGTCGCGAGCGGACTCGCCGCTGTTGATCGACGTCGGAGCGCCGGTGCAGGTCGCCTCCGCCGAGGGTTGGCGACTGGTGCCGCTCGACGCGCTCCTGGGCCGCAGAGGGTTGCTCCTCGATGAGCGCTCGCTCGCGACCCTCGATGCGTTGGCCGACGAAGGCGCGGAGTCTCTTCGCGAGGCCCTCGAGGCCGCTCCAGCCGGCCAGCTCCTTCAAGCGCTCGATCACGAGAAGCGCCGCTTCCTCGAAGACGACATCGAAGGCGTGCTCTCGGGGCTGCCCAGGCAGGAAGCGCAGCGGGTCGCGGAGGCGCTCCGAGGCTTCACCCATCGCGTCCTCGAGGTCACCCGGAGGTCGTCCCGTGCCTCGTGAACTCCGGCTCGCGACCCGAGGCAGTGCGCTCGCCCGCTGGCAGACCGCCGAGGTGAGGCGTCAGCTTGGCGGCGGCCACGAGGTGATCATCGAGACCCGCGGCGACGTCGATCAGGCACCGGTGCTCGCCGGGCGAATGGAGAAGGGCTTCTTCACCGCCGAGCTCGAGCGGGCGCTGCACGAGCGGTCCGTCGACGTCGCGGTGCACTCGCTGAAGGATCTGCCGACGATCCAACCGAAGGGCCTCTGCCTCGGCGCCGTGCTCGAGCGCGCCGACCCTCGCGATTGGCTCATCGTGCGCAACGACGCGGTCGATCGGTCCCAGTCACTTCCCGTCAAGGCGGGAGGACGAGTGGGCGCGTCGTCGCTCCGTCGCATGGCGCTCCTTCGTCACCACGCGCCCTCGACGGTGCCGACGCCGCTCCGGGGCAACGTGCCGACGCGCGTTCGCAAGCTCGCCGAGGGCGGCTACGAGGCGATCGTGCTCGCGGCGGCGGGTGTCTCGCGGCTCGCGATCGATCTCTCGGCCTTCGCGGTGTTCGCGCTCGACCCGACGAGGTGGATTCCGGCGCCAGGGCAGGGCGCCATCGCCATTCAGTGCCGGGAGGACGACGCCGAGGTGCGCGCGAAGCTCCAGGCGATCGATCACCGCGAGACGAGGCGCCGGGTGGAGGTGGAACGCACCTTCCTGCAGGCCTTCGAAGCCGGCTGCGCGAGCCCGTTCGGCGCGTTTCAGCAGGGCGCGACGCTCCACCTCGGTGAGGAGCGCAACGGCCGCTTCCTGGTGACGCGGCTCGAGCTCTCGACGGCCCCGGCGGTCGAAGCCGCCAAGCAGCTCTTGCCCCAGCTCGAGTTCGAGGAGACCCATGGACCCATCGTGCAAACAGTCTGAGCTGCTCTTCGAGCGTGCGCGCGGTCGCATGCCCGGCGGCGTGTCGAGCCCGGTTCGTGCGTTCGGCAAGGTGGGCGGCGCGCCGCGCTACATCCGCAAGGCACAGGGGGCGTTCCTCTGGGACGAAGACGGCCACCAGCTGCTCGACTTCTGTCTCGCCTGGGGCCCGAACATTCTCGGGCATGCGCACCCGGCCGTGGTCGAAGCGGTGGTGTCCGCCGCCCGTGATGGGCTCGCGTTCGGCACTCCCCATCGAAACGAGGTGGAGCTCGCCGAGCTCGTCCTCGAGGCCTTCCCCGAGCATCAGCTGGTGCGCTTCGTCGTCTCGGGAACGGAAGCGGTCGCTACCGCGATTCGTCTCGCGCGCGGGGTCACCGGTCGGCAGCTGACGCTCAAGTTCACCGGCTGCTACCACGGGCATGTCGACAGCTTGTTGGTGAAGGCCGGCAGCGGCGTCGTCACCCAAGGGCTGTCGGACAGCAAGGGCGTGCCAGAGGGGCTTGCCGCGACGACCGTGGTGGTGCCGCTCGACGACGAGAAGGCGCTCGCGGCCGCGTTCGAGCAATACGGTGAACGGCTGGCGGCGGCGATCGTCGAGCCGTTGCCGGCGAACAACGGGCTCCTCGTTCAGCGGAAGACGTGGCTCGAGGCGTTGCGCGCGGCGTGCACCAAGCACGGCACGGTGCTGATCTTCGACGAGGTGATCAACGGCTTCCGCTTCCACTTCGGAGGCTACGGCCGGCTCATGGGCATCACCCCCGATCTCACCACGCTCGGGAAGATCGTCGGTGGCGGGCTGCCCGTCGCTGCGGTCGCCGGGAAACGGGAGCTGCTCTCCCAGCTCGCGCCGCTCGGAGGCGTGTACCAGGCCGGGACGATGGCCGGGAACCCGGTCGCGCTCGCCGCGGGCATCGCGACCCTCCGAGCGCTCAAGGAACCCGGGGTCTATCAGCGACTCGACGCCCTCGGCGCCCGGCTCGAGACGGGCTGGCGGGCTCGCAGCGGCGGGCTCGGCTTCGCCCGGGTCGGTTCGATCTTCTGGCCGTACCTCGATCGAGCGGTGCCTCCCACCAGCGCCGAGGCGATCTCGCCCGAGATCGTCGGCCGCTTCCACCAGCGCTATCGGGACTGGCTGTCGCGAGGAATCTACCTGCCACCGAGCGGCTACGAGGTCGGGTTCCTCTCCACCGCCCACACCGACGCCCACGTCGATCGACTGCTCGACGTGATGTTCACCGCCGCTTGAGGGGGGACTGCCATGGAACGAGTGCTGATCATCGAAGACGACCCGTTGGTGCGAGATCTCGTCTCGCTGAACGTGTCGCACGCCGGCTACGAAGTCGTGGAGGCTGGTGACTTCGCTCAGGGCCAGGCGCGGCTGCTCGGCGGCGCGTGGGATCTCGCGCTCGTCGACGTGATGTTGCCCGGCGGCGACGGCTTCACCCTGACTCGGTCCGCCCGGGAGCAGGGCCTGCGCAAGCCGATCATCCTCCTCACCGCGAGAGGTGACGTGGCGTCGAAGGTGCGCGGCCTCGACTGCGGCGCCGACGACTACCTCGCCAAGCCGTTTGACGTTCAGGAGTTGCTCGCGCGGCTGAGAGCGGCGTTGCGGCGCGGGAGCCCAGCCCCGATGAAGGACAACCGGGTCTCGATCGGTCGCTTCTGGGTTCGGTTCGACACGGGCCAGGCGCTCACCCGCGAAGGGCCGTTGACGCTCTCCGACAAGGAACATCGGCTCGCCCAGCTGTTCGCGTCGCGGCCCGACGAGGTGCTCTCTCGCGCCGACATTCTCGAGGAGGTGTGGGGAATGGACGCGTTCCCGACCGATCGTACCGTCGACAACTTCGTGCTCCGGCTGCGGCGGCTCTTCGAAGAGAACCCGGAGAGCCCGGTGCACTTCGTCACTCTCCGTGGGCGAGGGTACCTGTTCAGGCCATGAACGCGCTCTCACTCGCAGCGCGGCGGCGGGCGGTGGTGTTGGTGAACCTCGGCACGCCCGAGGCGCCGACCCCCGAGGCCGTGCGCCGCTACCTGCGGGAGTTCTTGTCCGATCCTCGGGTCGTCGACCTCCACCCCCTCGCGCGATGGCTCTTGCTCAACCTGGTGATCCTCCCTCGACGGCCGTCGGTGGTCGCGCCGAGGTATCGATCGATCTGGACGCCCGAAGGCGCGCCGCTGCTCGTGCACGGACGGAGCCTCGAACGCGCCGTGCAGGCCCTCGTCCCCGATGCACAGGTGATGCTCGCGATGCGCTACGGCAGGCCCTCGCTCACCGAGGTGCTCGAGCGGATCGACGAGCTTCGGCTTCGTGACGTCACGGTGGTGCCGCTGTTCCCACACGAGGCGAGCGCGACGACCGGTTCGATTCGGGAGGCGGTCTATGCGCACTATCGTGGGCACCCGCGCGTTCCCTCCCTTCGAGTCGTGCAGCCGTTTCATGCCGACGGCGGCTTCCTCGAGGCGCTGGCCCGACACGTCAGGGCGAGGCTCCCGAGCGGCGTCGAGCACGTGCTCTTCAGCTACCACGGGCTGCCCGAGCGGCAGGTTCGTCGCGAAGATGGCACCGGGCAGTGTCTCGAGGGTGGGTGTTGCGAGCGGCTGACCGAACGAAATGCGCATTGCTACCGGGCGCAGTGCTTCGCCACCACGCGCGCGCTCGCCGAGCGGCTGGGGCTCTCGAACGTCGGCACGTCGTTTCAGTCTCGCTTGGGTCGCGATCGGTGGCTCGAGCCGTCGACCGATTCCACCTTGAGCCAGCTCGCGGCGAGCGGCGTTCGCTCGGTGGTGCTGGTGACGCCCGGCTTCGTCGCCGACTGTCTCGAGACGCTCGAGGAGCTGGGGCAGGGCGAGGTCGAACGGTTCCGTGCGCTGGGTGGCGAGCTCACCGTGGTTCCCTGTCTCAACGGCGACGAAGGCCTCGCGCGCGTGCTGGCGAGGCTCGTCGCTCCCTGACGGTCAGGAGCTCCAGAGCAGCGGCTTGAGGATCACCATGCTGACGATCACGATCATCAAGATCGTCGGCAGCTCGTTCATCACCCTGAAGAAGCGGTGGTTCCAGCGCGCCGGCTCGACGATGAGCCGATGCCGCGCGACGATCGCGAAGAGGTGCGCTGCCACCAGCCCGGTGACCATCACCAGCTTGAGCTGGAGCCACCCTTGCGACAGGTACCCAGGCACCAGCACGAGCATGCCGGTGCCGCTCAGGAGGGTCACGATTCCCGCCGGGGTCGTGATCGCGTTCAACAGGCGCCGCTCCATCACCTGGAAGCGCTCGCGGACGACCTCCTCGGTCTCCATCGCGTGGTAGACGAAGAGCCGGAAGATGTAGAGCAGCCCGGCCATCCAGCTGATCACCGCGACGACGTGCAGGGTCTTGAGCGCGAGGTACACGCGAACACTCTTCCAGCCTCGTTCGCGTGGTGTGTCATCGCGACGTCACTCCGTGATGGTCGTTCGGGAAGGTCGCCGCGCTACACTCGGTGGCGATGTCCGACGTCACCGGTCCCGCCGCGTTTGAGCGCCGCCACCTGGGCCGCTACGAGCTCGTCTACCGGCTCGACATCGGCGGAATGGCCGAGATCTTCCTCGCGCTCGATCGCGGCCCCCACGGCTTCGAGCGCCTCGTGGTCATCAAGCGGGCGCTGGCCCACCTCGCGGTCGAGCCTGCCTTCCGAGAGATGTTCCTGCAGGAAGCGCGGTGGGTCGCGCGGCTCACCCACCCCAACATCGTCCAGATCCACGAGCTGAGCGAGGCCGAGGGCGCGCCGTACATCGTGATGGAGCACGTGCTCGGCGTCTCCCTTCGCGATCTCGTGCGCGCCGTCCTCGCCCAAGGCAAGCAGTTCCCTCCCGGCGTCGTCGTCGGGCTGATGGCCCAGGCCTGCGCGGGCGCCCATGCCGCTCACGAGCTCGCCGACCCCGATGGGCGGCCGCTCGGCCTCGTGCACCGCGACATCTCGCCGCACAACTTGATGGTGACGGGTGGCGGCCACGTGAAGCTGCTCGACTTCGGCATCGCCAAGGCGACCGAGCTGGGCACCGACGCGACACGCGGCGGAACGCTCAAGGGCAAGCTGCACTACATGTCGCCCGAGCAGGTGCGGCAGCAGAAGCTCGATCGACGAAGCGACGTCTTCGCGCTCGGCATCCTCACCTGGGAGCTCCTCACCGGGCGGCGGCTGTTTCGGCGCGAGTCCGACCTCGAGACGATGCAGGCCATCATCTCGGCCGACTCCTGGCGGCCTTCCGAGTTTCGCGACGGCCTGCCTGCGAGGCTCGTCGACGTCGTGATGAAGGCGCTCTCGCGTGATCCAGCCGAGCGGCCTCCGACCGCCGACGCGTTTCGTCGCGAGCTCGAGGCGGCCGCCGACGAGGCCAGCCTGAAGCACGGGGCCGACGAGCTCGCGGCCTTCGTCGCCGAGGTGCACGGTGACGTCCTTCGTGCCAACGAGGCCGAGCTCAAGCGCGCCGTGGAGCGCGCCAAGGTGGAGGGCTTCAGCGACGAGGATCGCACCGCCTGGAGAGAGCCGGCGAAGGAGCTCAAGGGCTCGAACACCTTCGAGACGCTCCCGCGGGCGAGCCTCTCGGCGAGGGTGTCACGACGAACTGGGCTCTCGGTGAAGGAGCAGCGGTTGATGGTGCTGATGGCGCTGCTCGCGATCGGCCTGGGCGGGTGGCTCGGGTACCGCCTCCGCCGGCCGCCGTTGACCGGGCCCGAGCTCAGGCTCGGTTGGGCGCCCACCGTCGATGCCAAGGTGCTCTCGGCCGATCTGGAGCCGCTGCGACGCCACCTCGAGCGCGAGACCGGCCGCCCCGTCACGGTCGTCTTCCCCGCGAGCTACCACGAGCTGGCCGAGCAGCTCCTCGACGGCGGGGTGCAGTACGCGTCGCTGCCACCGACGCTCTTCGTGCGAACGGAGCGGCGTGACGCACGGGTCCAGCCAGTCGCGCTCAAGCTCGTCGGCGGGGCGGCGGGAACCGACGGGGTGCTGCTCGCGCTCGACACCTCCGGCATCACGACGGTCGCCGATCTGAAGGGGAAGATCTTCTGCATTCCCGACGAGGACTCGACGACCGGCAGCCTCTTCCCTCGCATGGCTGCGCGGAAGGCCGGGCTCGATTGGGCGAAGGACCTGACGGTGGTGAAGAGCGGAAATCACCTTCAGGTGCTGCGTGACATCACCAGCGGCAAGTGCGCGGCAGGAGGTACGTACTCGGGCGCCTTCGTGAACGCCGTCACCCAGGGCATCGACGTGTCGATCCTCCAGCAGATCGCGATCACGGGTCGCTCGCCACAGGACACCATCGTGGCCGGGCCTCAGGTGCCAGCGTCGGAGGTCGCAGCGATGAAGCGCGCGTTGTTCTCCTTCAAGCCGCCGGCCGAAGCGGGCGCGTCGATCGAGCGGATCAGCGGCTTCGTCGAGCCGAGCCCGGATGACTACGCGACGCTCCGGGAAGTGCTCGCCGTGGAGGATGCGACCGCGCCTCATTGAGGTGGACACGCGGTCGAGAGCCGAGTCGCCGCCTGCTCGAACGAGCCCTCGTCTCGTCGCCCGAGCCGCTCAGAAGAGCTGCACGCCGACGACGAACTCCGGCACCAGGCGCACGTCGCCGGCTGCGAAGGCCCACGGGGCGACCGGGCTCAGGTCGGCGCCTCCAATCGGGACGAGCTGGCTGAAGGACGGCCCGGCGTAGACCGAGAAGGCCTCGATCACCTGGTAGCCAACGACGAAGCGCTGCGTCGTCTGGAGTCCCTTGGTGGTGAGCCGGGAGGCGGTCGAGACGGTGAGCACGTCGGCTTCGAGCTGGCCGTAGAAGCGCCCGACGTCGACGTGGAGCCCCAGGCCCAAGCCATAGCTGAGGTGGGTGCCGCGCGGGTTCCAGCCGGCGACGACGTGGCTGTAGACCCGACGCGTTCCCAGCTTGAGGGCCGCGTTCACCACCGAGGCTTCGCCACCCCAGACCGAGGCGCGGAACCGGCCCTCGCGCATCACGTTCACCAGGCCGATGGGCGCGCTCGCGTCCTTGGCGACGTTCACCAGGCCGAGCTGGGCGCCGCGCACCGTGCCGGCGATGTTCACCACTCCGAGCTGCGCGCCGACGACGTCTCCGCCGATGTTCAGCAGCCCGACCTGCGCGCCGACCACGTTGCCGCCGACCACGTTCGCCGCCGAGCCCTGGAGGCCCGAGAAGTGCCCCAGCGTCACGTTCGCCGCGCCGGCCTGCAACGCCACCGAATCTCCGATCGCGACGTTGGCGGCGCCGACCTGCGCGCCGAAGAGGCCGGCGGTGGCGACGTTGGCGGCGCCCACCTCCGCGCCCGAGACCCGGCTCGAGACGATGGTGACCGGCGCGACGACGAGCCCCGTCGCCGCTTCGGTCGAGACGAACACGGCGCCCGCAGCCCCGAGGCCCGTGAGGCCACCCGTGCGAAAGCCGACGCCTCCGATCGCGACGCCCGTGGTGGGCCCGTCGATCCACGCGCCGACGGTGCTCACCGCCGCGCCGGTCACTTCTCCCTCACGGGCGGTGAGAATGCCGAGCGAGAAGAAGGTGTGCGGCGGTTCTCCGAGCGCGCCGCCGATGCTCAACGGGTACACGAAGGCGACGTCGACCGGCAGCGAACGGGTCGGCCGATCGCCACGCGTCACCAGGGCGTCTTTCGTCACCGTCGTCAGCTGCCCTGGCTCGACCGTCACCGTCTGGCGTTCGGCGAGGGCCACCTTGAGCTCGCCGAGCTTGCCGGAGTCGTCGACCAACACCCGGTAGCTGCCCGGCTCCACGCCCAGCTGCATCGGCGAGCCCTTGGTCTTCGCGAGCTCGACGACGAGCGCGCCCGTTCCACTCAGCACGAAGACCCGCCCGCCCACCGCCGCGCCGAGCTCGAGCTGCGCCGAGGCCGCGCGTACGTCGGTGAGCACCATCTCGCCGCTGCCCACGAGCTGGATGTCGAAGTTCGGGCGCTGCGGGTTGAGCGTCGAGGCGGTGCGCGCGAGGGTCTCGTTGAAGGCGAACTGGTAGGCCTCGTTCAGCGTCACCCGCCCGTCGCGGCTCGCATCGGCGCCGCCTCGCAGGCCCGAGAGCAGCGCATGGGTGAAGACGCTCGCCTTGAGCCGATCCGACTCCTGGGCGGCCTCGTCGACCGACGCCGAGGTGAGAAAGGCGTGGCCCTTGAGCTGGGTCGAGGCGTCGACGAGGAACGGCGCGCGCGAGACGCCACCTTTGGCTCGGGTGAGCGCGCCCGAGGCACAGGCATCGACGATCGCGACCCGCACGTCGGCCGGCATCGACTCGAGCCGTCGCCTCAGCTCGTCGTAGGGAAACGTCGCCTCTCCCAGCCGCAAGGCGGTCTCGTCGGAATGGCCCGAGTAGTAGAAGACGAGCTCGAGGCGGCTCGCGGTGGCCCGGTCCTTCGTCAGCTTGCTCTCGAGTTCGTCGAGCACGCGGCGCAGCTGCTCGGGAGTGGGCTCTTCGACCGACACCAGATCGCCACGCTGGATGCCGCCGAGCTCACCGAGGACGCCCGCGACCGCCTTGGCATCGCTGGCCGCATACCGAAGCGTGACGCGCGCCTTCCCGCCGTCGTTGGCGCCGACGACCACCGCGTAGCGCCGCACCGCTGGCTCGGGAGCGGCTTGCAGCAAGACGGTGCAGAGGAGCGGGAGGATCAAGGCAGCACCTTCTTCACCAGCACGAACGAGGTCTGGGTCGATTCCTTGGGCAGCCGAAGGGGCGCGTCTCGGGGCTCGGGCGAGTGGGCGGCCTCCTGCGCGGCGATGGTGGCGCGATCGACCGCCAGCTTGACGGGCGAGGTGATCAACACGAAGCGCTCGAAGCCCGGAGTGCGATCGAGCTCGAAGGAGGTCGCCGAGACGTGACTGCCAGGCTCGAAGGCGTCGTCGGAGTGGATCGTCACCTGGCCCAGCGCATCGAACGAGAGCAAGGTGACGAAGGACCGCTTCTCGAGGCGGAAGCGGGCCTGCACCACGTCGCCGGCGTTCACCTCCCGGCCACTCGCGAGCGGCTCGGCACCCGTTGGGGTCAACCGAAAGAGGGTGAGCGGTGCGCCGGTGCCCTTGAGGCGGGTGTCGTCGGCGCCCGGGTCGACGAGGACCAGCCCGACGAGGACGCCGGTGACGGTGAGCGCGGCCAGGCCTGCGAGCGCGGGCCTCCAACCGAAGGCGGTGGTGGGCGCTTTTGCGGCGGCCCTGATGCTGGCGGCGACGCGCGCCGGAGGATGGCTGGCGAGCACCTGCTGATCGTCGGCTGCCAGCGCGTCGAGGCGACCCTTCACCGACGGGTCGTTCGCCAGCGCCAGCTCGACGCGCGCGCGTTGATCGGGACCGAGCTCGCCGAGGTGGTACTGCTCGAGCAGCCAGTCGGGTGGTTCCTGTCGAGACGTCATCGGGAGGCCCCTTCGAGCGAGGTCAGCTTTTCACTCAACTTGCGCAGGCGCTTGCGAACACCCGACACGGACAAGCCCACGTCGGCGGCGACCTCTTCGTGCGTCTTGCCGTCGAGCAGGTGCAGCACCGCGATGGTGGCGGTCGAGGCGGGCTCCGCGTCGAACAGGCGTCGGAGCATCGAGGCGGCGTGGGCGCGGGCCTCCTCGTCGAGTTCCTGCGCGATGGTGAGCACCAGCTCGTCGTCGGCGTCCATCGGCTTGCGCTTCTGCGTCCGCAACCGGTTGAGGCTCACGTTCGTCGCCAGGCGGAAGAGGAGCGAGGAGGGCGCTGCGGCGTCGAGCGAGTGCTGGTGACGGACGAGCTGCACGAAGACGTCTTGCATCGCGTCGAGCGCCTGCCCTTCGTCGCGCAAGAGGCGGCGGCACCGCCGGAGCACCATCGGCCCGTACCGGCGGTAGAGCGCTTCGACGTCGACGGCCAAGGTGCCCTCGGGTTCTTCGACGCTCGCGGTCGCGCGCGCCAGGCTGATGGTTCGAGTCACGCTGGTTAGCAGAAGAGGTGGGCGGGCGGTCACTCGGCGCGACGCACGGTCGAGGCGCCGCTCGAGTCGATCTGCGCCGACGCTGGGTGTCCGAAGATCTCGATCGTCGAGGCGCCCGAGGCGTGGCCCGAGGCGGTGCCGGTCGCGGTGAACTGGAGCACCGACGCCCCGTCGGCGCGCACCGTCGCGTTGGTCGAGGAGAGCTCGCGGATCAACATCGACGACGAGCCGCTCGCGTCGGCGTCGAGCTGCTTCGAGGTGCCGGTCGCGCGTACGGTGGACGAGCCGCTCGCGTTCGCCTTCACCAAGGTGGAGTCGAGGCCGGTGACCGAGACGGTGCTGGCGCCCGAGGCCTCGAGCTCGAAGCGATCGCACGCGGTGGCCCCGAAGCGCGCGGTCGAGGCTCCCGAGGCGGTGAGGGCCTCCAGGCGGGGGCTCGACACCTCGACGAAGATTCGGTGCGGGAAGCCGAGGTTCACCTCGTCACGCACCCGCACCACCAGCCGGTCGCCCTCGACGAAGGTCTCGATGAACTCCTGGAGGTTCTCGTCGGTGCTGACGGTCACCTTCGCGGGGCCGGGGGTCGCGGTGAGCTCGATGGCGGACGAGACGTCGACGCGGGTGAAGGCGGGTTGGTCGCGAGTGGTGGTGACGCGCTTCCCGTTTCCAACCACCAGAGGACCGCAGGCAGTCAGCGAGAGGAGGGCGAGGGCGAGGGTTCGGCGAAGCATGTGGTGGCTCCAGGAGCGACGGGTTCGCTCGTCGAACACCGCGGGCTCCGAGAACTGTCACCGCCGTCGCAACCGCCCGACTTTCGGCGTGGAAAAACGAAAACCCCGGAAAGCACGAAGCCTTCCGGGGTTTCTTGGTGCGAGGGGTAGGGGACTTGAACCCCTGACCTTCGGCGTGACAGGCCGACGTTCTAACCAGCTGAACTAACCCCCCATGTCTCTTGGGGACGTATTCACTTGTCCTACGACCAGCTTGGGCGGAGCAGGCTTCGAACCTGCGACCCTCGCCTTGTAAGGGCGACGCTCTACCCCTGAGCTATCCGCCCTGCTCAGTACGACGTTCGAGAGCGCGCGGCTTCTACGTTTGGTGTCACTTGCTGTCAACCGCCATCGTCCGACTCGGGCCCCACGCGTTCCTGACGGCTGCGCGCCATCAAGGGTTCACCACCCCGAGGTTGGCCGTGCCGCTCACGTCACCTCGAAACCCGTCCCACGGCTGGCCAGCGCCGTTCGCGCCGTGGCCGTCGAGATCGGCGTAGCACCAGGTGCCGCCGTCATCGCGAGAGAAGCGGAAGGCGTAGTTGGGCGCCCCGCCATCGGGCCGGTAGTCGACCGCGTACTCGTTGTTGTTGTTCATCATCGGAGGCAGGCCGAAGCCGAGGAAGGGCGCGGCGCTCCACTGCCAGGAGAGGCCTGGTTCCTGATCTCTCGCGCCGACGCCGAACTCTGCCCGAATCGGTGCGCCGGCGTCGGGCGTCAGGCCCGAGTGGAAGACCTGCCCGTAGACGCGTGAGAGGCCCGCGTCGAGGCTCACCGCCGCGGGGAACTGCAGCTTGCAGAACTGGATCGACGTGTTCGGGTCGACCGTCACGTCGTACTGCTGCGTCGGCTCGTAGCCGTTCACGTCGGAGCCGTTGAGATCGCAGTACGTCCAGGTCTGCCCGAAGTCGGAGGTGACCCGTGCGCTCACCGCGCGAAGGCCAGTGTACGAGGGCGCGAAGGTGAGCCCGTAGACGTCACGCCCGCTCAGCTCGCCCTGGTAGGTCGCGTTGGCCCAGCCCCACAGCGGGCTCGTCGAGGCGTCGTCGCGCGGGCCCATGCCGATCTGCACGCGGAAGTTCGGCGCCGCGCCAGCCATGTTCGTCCCCGTTCCCGAGAAGCTCATGCTCGCGCTGAGTGAGCTCCCGCTCGCGAGCTGGAAGGCGCTCGGCGTTCGCAGCTGACAGGCGCTCACCACTGCGTTCAAGACGGTGAGCTTGGTCGCCTGCGCCGAGCTGAAGCCGTTGGCGAGCCCGTCGCGGTCGCAATAGACCGGCTGCCGCCCGCTCACGCTGAAGCGAAAGGCGACGTCGTAGGTCGTCAGGGTGCCGGGCGCGGTGAAGGTGCCCGAGTAGCGATCGAAGTCCATCGCGTCGGAGTCGAAGCTCGCCGGCACCCACGTCATCCACGTCACTGGGGCGGTTCCCATCGGTCCATAGCCGACGTGCGCCGTCACTCCGGTGCCCTGGCCTGCGTCTTCGGTGAGGGACGGCACTCGCACCCGCGCCAACACCGGCGTGGTGAGCGGTTGAGAGCGGGCGGCCTGGAGCGCGGCCGTGTCCATGAGGCACTCGTCGACGTCGAAGGCCCGCGCCGTGAGCCGGCCAGCCTGCGCCGTCTGGTACTGGTTCGCTGCACCGTCACGATCGCAGTAGGTCCACGCGCCTCCGAGGTGGCGCACCCGGTAGGCGTAGTCGTAGGTGCCCGGAGCCGGACCCAGCACGCGCGCCTCGTACTCGGAGCCACCGCCCACGACCCCGACGTTGAAGCTGGCTTGCGTCCAGCTCCACCCGGCATCGGCCAGCGCCGGATCGGACATCGGCGGCCCATAGCCAAGCTCTGCGGCGATGTTGGGTGGCGCTCCGCCGTCGGCGAGCGGCGTGGTGACGCCAGCGGTCGCGAACACCTGCCCATAGATGAGCCCGGAGGGCCGGCCCTCGAAGGTGGTGATCGTTGCGGGGAACTGGAGGCGGCACTCCGAAAAGGAGAACGGCGCCACGCTGTAGACCCCGGCCTGGTTCGGCTGGAACCCGTTCTGGCTCCCGTCGAGATCGCAGTACGTGTACGCGCCGCTGGAACCCAGGCGCGCGCGCCAAGCGTACGCGTAGACGCCTTGGGGCTGGGCAGGGAGCGTCGACTGAAACTCCGCGCCGCCGCCCATGACCGGCACGTTGAAGGTGCTCGGCTGCCAGGTCCACGACACCTGATCGGGCTGGATGCCAGCGGGCCCGAGCCCGAGCTCCATCGTCACCGCGGGAACGCCTGCGTCGCGATCGGTGACCCCCGCCGCGAAGACCCGCCCGTAGACGATCGGTCCCGGCGCGTTCACCAAGGCTCCGGCGCTCGTGGGGAACTGGAGCACGCAGGAGTCGATCCCCGGCGCGCTCACGATCAGCGTGCCCGATTGATCTTCGGTGAAGCCGTTCATCGCGAGGCCGTCGTTGTCGCAGTAGGCGTAGCTCCCGTCGTCGAGGTTGAAGCGCCAGGCGAAGCGGTACGTGCCCTCGGCCGGCACCGGCAGCGTCGCCTGCCACTCGTCGTTGTTGCCGACGTCGACGTTGTACGCGCCGTCGACCCAGGTCCACGTCATCGGGTCCGAGCCCATCGCCCCGTAGCCGAGCTGTCCCTTGATCCCCATTCCTGCGCCGGCCGCTTCGGTGCGGTTCGTCGAGAAGACCTGCGCATAGACGAGGGGCGCGGGCTGGTTGCTGCGCAGCATCACCGTCGGCGGCTGGGTGCCCGGCGTTCGCCCACCCATTCGGCACCAGTCGACGCCCTTCGGATCGACGGTGAGCCGAGGCACTTGCGCGTCTTGCACCCCGTTCATCGAGCCGTCGCGATCGGCGAGCTTCCAGGTCTGCCCGTTGTCCACCGAGAAGCGCGCGGCCAGCCGGTAGACGACGCTCGTCGCCATCGCGCCCGGCACCGTCACCATGCCGCCATAGACGTCGCGCGCGAGATCACCCGCCATCGCGCCGTCGGCGTCACTCGAGTAGGTCGCGTCGGTCCAGGTGAAGTCGGCGTCGGCTGGCGGGCTCGAGAGCATTCGCGCGAAGCCCACCTGCGCCTTGACGCCGCTGCCCTGGCCAGCGCCCTTGGTGACGGTGGGGATCTCGACCTGCGCGGTGACGGGCACGCTCACCATCGCCGCGCCGGAGCGATCGGAGAGCTCGGCGTTCACGGTGACGATCGCCTGATTGATCGACGGCCCCATCACGCTCTCGAAGGTGAACGCGTTCTCGAGCGTGCCCGAGCTGCCGTCCGGGTTGGTGACGGTGAGCGAGACCCGCCCCGGGTTGGTGACCGCGGGGGTCCGCACGCTGAGCCGGAGCGCGTTCTGCACCACCACCAAGGTGCCTGGCGCCGAGCCGAACGTGACGATCGCGCCGTCGACGAAGCGGGAACCGTTCACCGTCACCATGGTGCCTCCCGACATCGGGCCGGAGGTGGGCGAGACCGACTCCACCGTGGGGGGCGTCACGCCGGCGTCGGGCCGAGGCATGGGGTTCGGGCAGCCAAGGGAGAGCAGGGCGAAGACGGCGAGACGCGTGCGCATGGGCAGCGCTGTAGCAACGCTCGCGCGGCATGAAAATGGGCTCAGCCCAGCTCGAAGCGGAGCGTCACCTGCTCGCCAATCTCGATCCGGTCGCCAGGCACGAGGCAGGCGTTGAAGAACTCCATGCCGTTGATCTTCACCTCGTCGCTCCGCGGCGCGCCGTGCCGCCAGCTCAGGAACCAGCGCCCGTCGTGAAAGGCGAAGTCCCACGAGGGCCAGGAGTCGTACCGCGGCCAGACCGGCCGCTCGAAGAGCACCTTCGAGGGGAAGACCCGAACCCGGAAGCCGTCGGCGAGCGGCGTGCGATCCCGCTCCAGGCCTTCGAGGGCCGCCCGGTCCGACGCCGACTCGAGCACGAGCTGCGCCCGCTCTCCGCGACCGAAGAGATCGGCGTGAGGCAGCCGCGGCACCCGGTCGAGCAGCTCACCCGGTGGGAAACGGGACAGCCCCGCCGCGACGCCGAAGTGGAGCCTTCGCAGCCAGCGAGGCCACGGCAAGGCGAGGAGGGACGAGGAGAGGGCGTGGAGCTCGTCGACGGTCGCCTCCGGCTCGAGCCTCGCGAGATCGAGGGAGAGCTCTTCGAGGAACCGGGCTTCGCGGGCGACGAGGATCTCGAGCAGGGCTTCTCGCCAGGGCACGTTGGTGGCCCACTCCGGCCGGGTGATCGCGACGCGCTGGAGCACCCCGTGCCGCCAGGTCGCCCCGATCCACGTATGGGGAGCGAGCGGCCGCCACGATCGCCGCCCGAGCGCGTGGGTGATTCGTTCGCCCAGCCGATCGCCCCGATCGAGGAGCCAGTCGCCGAGTACGCCCCACGCCGCTTCATCGCCCCAGCTCGAGACCGCGGCGACCTCGAGATCCTCGGCGCGTGCGGTGGCCTCGTCGTCGATCAACCTGCCGAGGCCTTCGCGCCAGAGCACGTCCCCAGGCTCGAGCTGGAACCGGGTCTCGGCGGGAACGACGATCTCCCGAGCGAGCGATCGACGTACTCGAACGCTGGAGCCACGCGTCTCGAGCACCACCCCTTGCTCTCCGCGGCTGATCCGAACGCCCTCGTCTTCCACCACGCCCACCGTCACGCTGGGAGGGTCGAGCGCGAGCCGCACGGCGCTCATCGTGACAGGCATGTTGCAGTTGTCGATGTCCTACAACCGCGCACGTTGCCTTCCCGACTTCACGCCTGTTGACGACTTTTTCGATGGGAGGTTCGCGCGCCACGGTAGGGTTCCGTCCTCGCCGCACCACCCCCTCCTCCCAATGCACTCACTCAATCGCCTCTTCATCGCGCTCGCGATCGGCTCGTCGAGCCTCGTGGCCGCGCAGACCACTCTGCCTGGGTTCGAGCTCGAGCGGCTCTACCTGAACCCCTCTGCCAAGGGCGGCATGCTGGTGGGTGGCTCCGATCTCCTCGCTGAGCGCCAGCTGCGAGTCGGGCTCTTTGGACACTACGAGCACGATCCGTTGGTGTTCGTGAACGAGCAGAACCAGCGGCTGAGCACCGTCGTCGGCAGCCGCGTCACCGGCCACCTCGTCGGCGCCTTCGGGATCACCAGGTGGCTCGAGGTGGGGCTCCAAGTGCCGGTCGTGCTCTGGCAGGGCGGGGCGAAGAACCTCGACACCCTCGGCATCTCGGCGGCGCCTGCGACGGTGTTGGGCACGCCCTATCTCCAGGCGCGGCTCGGCTTCATGGCGCAGGAGCGCGGCGCTCCGATCGATCTCGGCATCACCGCGATGCTGGGCTTCCCCTTTGGGAGCTCGGCTGGCCTCACTCGAGACGACACGGTGACCTTCATTCCCAAGCTGGGCGCCGGGCGGGTCTTCGGCGACTGGCTGCGGGTGAGCGCGGAGTTCGGCGGCTGGATCCGCCCGCAGCAGGCGATCTCCACGCAGGGCGACAAGCTCGGCTCGCAGCTCGATCTCGGTGTCGGGGCCACGACGGTCGGCGAGAAGCTGCGCGGGGAGCTCAGCGTGCGCACCATCTTCCCGATCACCCAGCAGCCGATCTCGGCCGAGATCATGGCCGGTGCGCGCTACCCCGTCGGGCCGATCGAACTCCACGCGCTCGCCGGGCCGGGCATCGGCAAGGCTCCGGGGACGCCGCTCTTCCGCGTGCTGCTCGGCGCCTCCTGGCTGTGGCCCGCGTCGGCGTGCGTCGAGGGCAAGCCGTACAAGGTGCAGGACTGCCCCGAGCTCGATCTCGATGGTGATGGCGTGAAGAACGGCGTCGACTCGTGCCCGACGGTGAAGGGCCGCGTCGAGACCAACGGCTGTCCCGATCGCGACGCAGACGGCGTGACCGACGACGTCGATCAATGCCCCGACGTGGCTGGCCCCAAGGAGCGCAAGGGCTGCCCCGCGAAGGACACCGACAAAGACGGAGTGCTCGACGAGGTGGACAAGTGCCCGACCGTGCCGGGGCCGAAGGAACGCCAGGGCTGCCCGCCGAAGGACACCGACAAGGACGGCGTCCTCGACGAGGTCGACGAGTGCCCGACCGAGCCCGGCCCGGCCGACCGCAAGGGGTGTCCGCTCAAGGACTCCGATGGAGACGGCCTGCTCGACAACGTCGACGCCTGCCCGACCGAGAAGGGTGATCCCCGCTACAAGGGCTGCCCGCCGACCGATCAAGACAAGGACGGCGTCGAAGATGCCGAGGACAACTGCCGCGCCGAGCCCGGCCCGAAAGAGAACCAGGGCTGCCCGGTGAACAAGAAGCAGATGGTGGTGATCACCAAGGACAAGCTGGTGATCAAAGATCGCGTCTACTTCGACACCGCGAAGGCGACGATCCAGGCGCGCAGCTTCGGGCTCCTCAACCAGGTGGCCTCGATCCTCAAGGACCATGCGGAAGTGGAGCACGTGGTGGTCGAAGGTCACACCGACAGCCGCGGCTCGGCGGACTACAATCGCAGGCTCTCGCAGGATCGCGCCGGGTCGGTGAAGGCGTACCTGATGAAGCAGGGCGTGGAGGCCAACCGGCTCGACGCCAAGGGCTATGGGCCGGATCGCCCGGTGGCAGACAACAAGACCGACAAGGGTCGCGAGCTCAACCGCCGCGTCGAGTTCGTGATCGTCACTGAAGAGAAGACGCAGATCAAAGTGCTGGAGGTGCCGTGATGAAGAACCGAGTCCTGACGCTCTCCCTGTCGTTGCTGGCTGCTGCGTGCTCGACGTCCCCACAGGAGCCCGCCGCCGAGGTCACCGGAGTCCGCCGAGATGCGGTGATCACCAGCTTCGCCGCGGGCTCGTTGATCATCCCGATGGACACCACGTACCAGAACAACGGCATGTTCAGGGCGTACGGGCTCGTCTACGCCCTCGCGAAGGCTGGAGTGCCCGTTCATTGGATCGTCAGCCAGACGAAGACGCAGGACGCCGGCGTCGTCGTCGGCGTCGACTTCACCGCGAGCGCCACCGACCGGCAGACGATGGCGGTCATCACCAACCACGGCTATCGCGGTGGCCCGTTCGTCATCGACTCGACCAACGTCGCTGCGGCGAACCCGATCATCACCGCCTGGCAGGCCTCCAACACGACGACGGTGCACGTCTCGACGAGCGGCTTCTCGGGTGACGTGCGCAAGGTGATCACCGCGGCGCCGAAGATCGCCGTCTTCCTCGATCAGAACGAAGTCATCGCGTTCAACTACCTCAACGCGGCCGGCATCCCCGACTCGGCCAACCGGCCCTGGCCGGCAGGCACGACGGACGTCGGCAATACCCAGGCGGCTGGCTACCCCTTGTCTGTCGACGTCCTGTCCGAGACCGAGATCCTGGGGCCCGTGGGGGCGGGAAACGGCGCGCTCTTCAAGGCCGACGGCACGCCGGCGTTCTGCCAGATGACCTCGATGCACTACGTGCCCACCGCGAACACGGCCGCGGTGGTCGCCGAGACTCGGGCCTGGCTCGACTACGGACCGGTGACGCACGCCTTCATGGAGTGCCGCGCGATCTCGGCGTTCGAGGGGCCGGGCCACTTCTTGTCGACCAACGGCATCGTCGACGACGGCAACAACCCGCCCACGGTGCTCCAGAACCTCGCGCCCACCAGCCTGTTCGCCCAGTACGACGGTCCGATCGTCGCGACCGCCGGGAACGTCGACTCGATGGGCCTCGCGGGCGGCTCGTCGCTGTACGGCACCGACACGCTCCTCATTCATCAAGACGGAGCCCCGGTCGGCACCAGCACCGCCAACCGGATGTTCTGGCTCACCGGAAACCTCGACGGGAACGCGGCCAACGGCAAGGTGAGCTACCTCGCCGGCCACCAGTACGCCGTCACCGTGCCCCTGACGGGCAACGCGCAGGGCAACGCGGTGAGGCTCTTCCTCGACAGCCTCTTCGAGTCTCCATGCACCTCCTCCGAGGGCCAGCCCACCATCGCCCTCACGATGTCCGGGCCCGCCTTCGTCAACGGCAACTCCATCACGTGGACGATCAACTACTCGAACACCGGGCCGGGCGTGGCGGAGGGCGCGACGATTCGCGACACGCTCCCCGCCGGGGCGACGTTCTCGAGCAGCACCCAGCCCGTGGGAGTGCCCGCTCCGACGGTGAGCGCCGGGGTGGTGACGTGGACCCTGGGGAACCTGGCGCCTGGCGCGAGCGGGACGATCACCGTCACCGTGTCGGTCTCGAGCGACGGCACCTACGCCGATTCGTCGACGCTGCTCTACACCGTGTCCACCACGCCGAAGTCGGTCACGAGCAACGTCGTCACCACCGTGCGCGACTCGGTGCCTCCGCCCGCGCCCGTCGTCGCCACCCCAGCGAACGGCTCGAGCACCAACGTTCCACGTCCGCCCGTCACCGGTACCGCCGAGGCGAACAGCACCGTCACCATCTTCATCGACGGCGTCTCGGTCGGGACGACGATCGCGACCGCCGCGGGCACCTTCACCTTCACGCCGCCGGCCAACCTCGCCGAGGGCAGCCATACCGTGCGCGCGACCTCCACTGACGCCGCCGGCAACGTCTCGCCCAATTCGAACACCAACACCTTCACCATCGACACCGTCGCGCCCGGCGCGCCGGTCGTGCAGACGCCCGCGAATGGCAGCACCACCAACGACCCTCGCCCGCCCGTCACCGGCACCGCCGAGGCAGGCAGCACCGTCACCGTCTTCATCGACGGGGTCTCGGTCGGCACCACGACGGCGACCGCTGGCGGCACCTTCTCCTTCACGCCGCCCGCCAACCTCGCTGACGGCAGCCACACCGTACGAGTCACCGCGGCCGACGCGGCCGGCAACACCTCGGTGAACTCGAACACCAACACCTTCACCGTCGACACCGCGGCGCCCGCTGCTCCCGTCGTACAGACGCCCGCGAACGGCAGCTCGACCACCAACCAGCGTCCGCCGATCACCGGCACCGCCGAGGCGAACTCCACCGTCACCGTGCGCATCGACGGCGTCGTCGTCGGCACCACGATCGCCACCGGGGCAGGCACCTTCACCTTCACGCCGCCGGCCAACCTCGCCGAAGGCGCGCACGCCACCTTCGTCACCGCCACCGACGCGGGGGGCAACGTCTCGCCGAACTCGAACACCAACGCCTTCACCGTCGACGTCACGCCGCCCGCTGCGCCGATCGTCGCCACCCCCGCGAATGGGAGCACCACGAACAACCCGCGGCCGCCCATCACCGGCACCGCCGAGGCGAACGCCACCGTCACCGTGCGCATCGACGGCACCATCGTCGGCACCACCGTCGCGACCGCTGGAGGCACCTTCAGCTTCACCCCGCCCGCGAACCTGGCCAACGGGAATCACACGACGTTCGTCACCGCGACCGACGCGGCGGGAAACACCTCGGTGAACTCGAACACCAACACCTTCACCGTCGACACCACCGCGCCAGCCGCGCCCGTCGTCACCGCGCCAGCCAACGGGAGCACGGTGAACACGCCCCGCCCGGCCATCACCGGCACCGCGGAGGCGAACAGCACCGTCACCGTTCGGGTCGACGGCAACGTGATCGGCACCACCATCGCCACCGCCGGCGGCACCTTCTCCTTCACCCCGACGGCCGATCTCTCGCAGGGCAGTCACACGGTGAACGTGACCGCCACCGATGCCGCGAGCAACGTCTCGCCGGTCTCGAACACCAACACCTTCACCGTCGACTCCGTGCCGCCCGCCGCGCCGGTGGTGCAGGCCCCTGCGAACGGCAGCTCGACGAGCAACCCGCGACCGCCGATCACCGGGACTGCGGAGGCGAACAGCACCGTCACCGTCACCATCGACGGCACCGTCGCCGGCACCACCACCGCGACGGCCGCGGGCACCTTCAGCTTCACTCCCACCTCGAACCTGGCCGCGGGCTCCCACTCCGTGTTGGTGACTGCACGTGACGCGGCGGGCAACACCTCGCCCAACTCGAACACCAACACCTTCACCGTCGACACCACGGCTCCGGCAGCGCCC
The DNA here is from genome assembly GCA_052034585.1 of Myxococcota bacterium. Lineage (GTDB taxonomy): Bacteria > Myxococcota > Myxococcia > Myxococcales > Myxococcaceae > Xiheimicrobium. Next base: position 539 of record JBPOIJ010000028.1, on the reverse strand, counting down.
GTCGTCACCGCACCTGCGAACGGCAGCACGGTCACCACGGTTCGCCCGCCGATCAGCGGCACTGCGGAAGCGAACAGCCTCGTCACCATTCGCGTCGACGGCACCGTCATCGGGACGACCACCGCGACCGCTGGCGGCACCTTCTCCTTCACTCCCACCGCCGATCTCACCCAGGGCAGCCACACGGTGAACGTCACCGCCACCGACGCCGCCGGCAACGTGTCGCCCGTCTCGAACACCAACACGTTCACCGTCGACTCGCTCGCGCCCGCGGCGCCGGTGGTGACGGCTCCGGCGAACGGGAGCACCACTGCCAATCCACGTCCGGCCATGACGGGCACCGCCGAGGCGAACGCCACCGTCACCGTGCGCGTCGATGGAATGTCGCTGGGCACGACGACCGCCGATGCGATGGGCAACTGGTCCTTCACGCCGACGGGCTCGCTCCCGAAGGGGAGCCACTCGGTGAACGCGACCGCGACCGACGCGGCCGGCAACGTGTCGCCGGTCTCGAACACCAACACCTTCACGGTGAACGC
>JBPOIJ010000095.1:0-27800 GCA_052034585.1 Myxococcota bacterium | reverse complement strand
GTCGGCGTCGGCGGCGCACTCGACGCACTTGTCCAGCGCGCTGCACACCGGCTTGGCCATGTCTTTACAGTCGGCCGCCGCCAGGCACTCGACGCACATGTGCGAGGTCATGTTGCACTGCGGCGTCCCCGCCCGCCCCATGCAGTCCGCCGTCGCCAGGCACTGCCGGCAGACATAGCCCATCGGGTCGCAGCGGGGCTTGTTCGGGTCCTTGCAGTCGGCGTCCATGGCGCACTCGACGCAGGCGTTGTTCACGCACTGGTAGCCGGGCATGGCGCAGTTGGCCGCCGCCACGCACTGGACGCAGGTGTGGGTGCCGGGGTCGCACTGCGGCTTGCCGACCACCGCCGAGCAGTCGGCCCCGGCCAGGCACTGCACGCAGGTGCTCGTCGCCGGGTTGCAGCGCCCGCCGGCGCACTGCGCGTCCGCGGTGCAGCCGACGCAGGTGTGGGTCGCCGTCCTGCAGACCGGCGTCGCCCCGCCGCAGCCGGAGTCGTCGACGCACTGCACGCAGGTGTTGTTCGTCGGATCGCACTGCATGCCGGCGCCGCAGTCGGTGTTGAGCACGCACTGCACGCACTGGTGGGCCGGGTTGCTGCAGACCGGCGTCGCGGGCGTGCCGGCGCAGTCGGTGTTGACGGTGCAGGCGACGCAGGTGTTGGTCGCGCCGTCGCACGCCGGGGTGGCCGGCGTCCCCGCGCAGTCGGTGTTGGTCAGGCACTGCACGCAGGTGTCGGCGCCCCGGCAGCGCGGCGTCGCCCCGCCGCAGTCGGTGTCGAGCAGGCACTGCACGCAGCTCGTGCCGCCCTTGCACAGCGCGCGGGCCCCGGTGCAGGCGGCCTGGGCGCCGCACATGCACTGGCCGGCCACGCAGGCGTTGGCCGTCGCCATGGTGCAGGCCCCGGTGCAGCTGCCGCAGTAGTTGAAGTTGGTGTTCAGATCCAGGCACATGTTGACCATCGCGCAGCACTTGGGCGCGGTGCCTGCTCCGAGGGTGCAGTCATCGACGATGCTATCGCAGTCGTTATCCTTGAGGTCGCACAGCTCGGCGCTCGGGTAGACCGCGGTGTTGTCGCAGACCAGGAAGCGGCGATCCTCGTCGAACGGCGGCTGGACCTTGAAGCCGGTGGTGATCGAGAACTGGTTGACCTGGCTGCGGTCGCAGGCGGCGACCTTGCCGGCCGCGCAGGTGCCGGTGCCGACGCCGCAAGCGTCGCTGTACTCCTTGAGGTTCTTGCCGTCCGGGGCATCGGTGCGGCCGTCGCAGTCCTCATCGGCCAGGGGCGTACTGGCCCGGCACGACTGCAGGCCCGGCTGGGTCGCCCCGAAGCACTTGGGCGCGGTCAGGTTGTCGTCGCGGGTTCCCGGGCAGGCGGTGCGCATCGCATCGGCGGCGTGCTTGCCGGGGACAAGGCCCGAGCACACGCAGCGCCCCGGGAAGGGACCGCCCTTGGGCAGACCGCAGTCACCGATGTTGCTGTCGGTGCAGGTAAGCGCTACGGTCGCTGACCCGCGCGTCTCGACCAGCCGCGCGCCCTGATTGTCGGGGTTCAGCTCGTCGACCAGGCCGTCGCAGTCGTCGTCGACGCCGTTGCACAGCTCGCCCGCGTCGGGGTGGCGCGCGCCGTCGAAGGGCTTGCAGTCGTCGATGGCTCCAGTGGCGCGCACCGTTCCGGGCGGCGGAAAGCAGGCGAGCACCGCGCCGCCGTCGAAGCTGGGGTACCCATCGCCGTCTTCGTCTCGGAGGAACGCCTCGCGCGGGCTCAAGCCCTCGTCGATGACTCCGTCGCAGTTGTCGTCGACGCCGTTGCAGTCCTCGCCGGTGGTCGGCTTCACCCCGCTCGCCGAGTCGTCGCAGTCGGGCCGAGCACCGAACTCCGCGAAGCCCACCGGCCGCTCGCACCGAATCACCTGCTCGTTGGGGTTGCCGAAGCCGTCGTCGTCGCGATCACGCAAGTACGTTCGCCCGGCGCTCCCATCGTCACAGAGCCCGTCGGGTGAGCGGAGCGTCGGGCAGGGAACGACTCCGGGCAGACAGCAGACGGCCGGGCCACCGACGGCCTGATCGCAGACGAACCGCGAAGGGCAGGTGCCGTCGTCGTTGCAGCCGTAGAGCGCGCGCGGGGAAGTCACCTCGAAGCAGCTCGCGCCCAGCACCACCACGATGGCGAGCCGCGCTCGAGTCATTGGAGCACGAGATCGACGACGAAGAGGCTCGCCCCCAGCGCGAGGAGCGACGCCCCCACCCCGAGCAGCGTGTTGCCGGTCGAGGCGTACTGCTGCGCCTGCTGTTGCCGCAGCTGTGCCTCGGTGAGCGTGCTGCAGGTGCGCGCGTCGGGCGTGCTGCACGAGGTGAGGCCGATGCCGGTGCCGCGCATCAAGGCGCCAGCGACGAAGCCGGCGGCGATGGTGCCCGCCCCGGCCATGAAGAGGCCGAAGCTGGCGTAGCGGAGCGCGGTTGGGCCCGAGCTCGCGCGCGAAGAGACGACGGTCGACGGCTCGACCTCGAGGGGCACCCGGCCCGCTTCCGGCACGTCGAGGCGCTGGAGCACCGCGTTGCCGTCGGGGAAGACCACGTCGACTTGATGCGAGCCCGCCGGCACCGCGACCAGCTCACCGTTTCGGGCGGCCACCACCCGGCCGTCCACCTTCACCACCGAGCCGCCCTCGACCTGCACCGACATGGCCCCGAAGCCCTTGCGCATCCACCCGGGCATGAGCTGCTCGACGGCGGCCTTGAGTGAGGCCTCGAGCGCCTCGAGCGGCGTCTCGCCTTTGCGTGAGCCAGCCTTCTCGCCGTCGACGAAGAAGGTGAGCTCGAAGAGCAGCCGGCTGTCGGTGCCCTTCAGCTCGACGAGGGCCACCGCTGGCGTGCCCACCGCGCGAAGGAGTTCCTTGGTGCAGTCGTCGCACTTGCGGGGCGCGCCCTTCTTGAACGGGAGGCCGTCTTTCACGCCCGCGCCGGACAACGACTTGAGGGCGCCGTCGAGGGCCTTCTGCACCTTGCGGGTCGTACCGTCGGAGGGGCCGTTGACGTCGACGACGGCCGAGCCGAGCACCTGCGCGGCCGCGAGCAGCGGGGAGACGACGAGAGCGACGGCGAGCAGCCTCACCCGGCCATGTGTAGCTCCGATGCGCCAGGGAGCGGAAGCGCCGTGGCTCACTGGGCGGGGATGCGAATCGTCCCCTCCTTGCAGGAGACTTGCACTTCGTTGCCGAGGTTCGGCACCGTCGGGTCGAAGACGAAGGCGTTGACGGCGAACTCGCGCCGCGCTCCCGGAATCAAGCTGGGAAAGGCCATGCGTCGCTGGCCCGGCGCGTAGAGCGTGCAGCCGTGCCACTCGAACTTCGACTTGTTCTCGAGGAAGACGGCCCACACTGGCTGCTGCTGGAGCTTGAGCGAGCCGGCCATGCCCGCCTTCGCGCCCGCGGGCGTTCCGGTTCCAGGCGAAGCCGCCGCGGTGCTCCCGCTCGTCGCGTCGAGTGCCGCCAACCGGGTGCCGCTCGCCTTCCCTGCGTCGGGGTCGAGGATCACGCGGGCGATCTTCCCTTGCACGTCCATCACGGTGGCGGTGCCGAGCTTCGGGTACTTTCCGTCGGCCTGCGCGGCGCCGACGATGGTGAGCTCCTGGCCGGCGACCAGGCCCTCGGCTTTGCCCGCGCGCACGTACAGCTTGTCGCCGTCAGCGAAGAGCTCGGCGGTCTTCTTCACCGTGAGCCCGGTGCTCGGCGCAGCCGCTTCCTTGACGTCTCCGATGGCGGCGAACCGGTCTCCCGAGGCGGCGGCTGCCTTCTCGTCGAGGGCGAGGCGCGCCATCTTGGGGAACACCTCCATCACCGTGCCGGTGCCGAGCTTGCTGCGCTTGCCGTCGCTGCCGGCGGCGCTCACCACCACGAGCGTCTGGCCGACGACGAGCCCGTCGGGTTGCCCGGCGCGGGCGTAGGTCTTGTCGCCGTCCTTGAAGATCTCCACCGCCTTCTTCACCTCGACGCTTCCGGCAACCCCGGGCGGCGGTGGCGGAGCGGTCACCTTCACGTCTCCGAGCGCGGCGAAGCGCTGGCCCTGCGCGCCCTGGGCGGCGGGGTCGAGCGCGACGCGCGACATCTTGGGGAAGACCTCCATCACCGTGCCGGTGCCGAGCTGCTGGCGTTTTCCGCCCGCCCCCGGAGCGCCGACGATGACGAGCGTGCTCCCGACGACGAGCCCTTCGCCTTGCCCCGCGCGCACGTACGTCTTGTCGCCGTCGACGAAGAGCTCCGCCACCTTCTTGGCGTCGACGGTGTCTCCCGGGGCGGCCTTCACGGTGTCGGCGATGGGCGGAACGATGACGGGCTCGTTCGGTGGCGGTTCGTTCTTGGGCTCCTCGCCCTTGGGCGGCTCGTTCTTCGGCGGCTCGAGGGGCGGCAGGGCCTTCTCGACCGGGGTGGCGTCGGTGATCGGCGCGTCGGTGGAGGAGCGGTGGGTCAGCAGGTAGCCGCCGGCGAGCGCGGCCATCGTGAGCACGAGCCCGCCGACGAGGAAGAGGGGAGCCTTGCTGGGAGGAACTGCTGCTGCCTGAAGCTGCGCCGTCGTCATGGGAACTCCGTCGGGTGAGGGAGGTTTGGGGGGAGGAACCGGCCTGGTCGCATCGCCGGCGGGAGTGGCCTGGAGCGGCGGCATGCCGCGAATGGTGGAGACCCGGGTGAGGAGCGATTGCGTCGACTCGAACTCGGAGGGACAGAACTGCTTCACGAAGTCGCCGATCTGCACCTTGGAGGGCATGCCGGAGAGTCGAAGCAGCTCGTCGAGCAACGCGCGGGCGAAGTCGTCGGTCGTGGGGAACCGGTTCTCTTTCTGCGGCGCGAGCGCGCGGAGGACGACCTGCTCGAGGCTCGCAGGAATCTGGGTGAGGGGCGCGAGCGGGCGAATGGCCGGGTTCGCCATCGCGACGACCATCTCGGTGAGGGTGCCGCGACGGACGAAGGGCTGATTGGCGAGCAGCTCCCAGAGGATGATGCCGAGCGCGTACTGATCGGCGCGGTGATCGACGACCTCGCCGCGCGCCTGCTCGGGCGCCATGTAGCCGAGCTTGCCCATCACCGTCGGGGCGTTGGTCGCCTGCGAGCGCGCCTCGGACTTCGAGATGCCGAAGTCGATGATCTTCACCTCGCCCTCGTACGAGACCATCACGTTCTGGGGGCTGACGTCGCGGTGCACGACGTTGAGCGGCGTGCCGTCGAGGGCGAGCTTGCGGTGGGCGGCGCCGAGGCCCTCCGCGGCCTGCTGCACGAGGTACACGGCCACTGGCGCAGGGAGCGCCTGGTTGCGCTCGGTGACGTGCCGGTGGAGCCGCGCGAGATCGATGCCAGCGACGTACTCGAGCGCGAGGTAGAGCGTGCCGCCCTCGTCGCCCATGTCGAGCACCTGGGCGATGTTCGAGTGCTGCAGCTGGGTGAGGACGCGCCCCTCGTGGAGGAAGCGGGAGACGAAGGACTGATCCTTCGCGATGGCTGGGAGCACCGTCTTGACGATGCAGAGCTTCTCGAAGCCCGCCGCGCCGGTGAGCCGCGCGAGCCAGACCGCGCCCATGCCACCTTCACCGAGCTGCTCGAGGAGCTCGTATCGACCCAGCCGTTGAGGGTTCGCCATCGGTTCCGCCCGATTCTGATACGGGTTCGACGAAGGACCACGAGGTTTCTGCATCGGCCCCGCGATCTCGGCCGGTGACTCAGTCACGAGGGAACTGGAAACGCTCAACTGGAACGTTGTTCATGTTGCACCAGCGCACCAAGTTCCGCTCTCCGGTGAGAATCGTCGCTTCGTGCTCGTCATTGGCGAGTTCCTCCGCGAGGACGACGAGAGATGCGTCTGCGTGCCCCTGGTTATTGAAGAGCTCGGCATGGCCTTGTCTGACGACACGCTCGAGATTCGGCGTGCGGATCTCGATTCCGAGTTCGTGAGCCATCCGGTGGAAGGACTCGACGAACTGGTGCGAAACGCCTCCGTTCATCAGATGTCGGCCGACCCAGCCCGTCTCGATGCAGATCGGGAGCGAGGTCACAACGAGTCGCCGACTGAGAAGTTCGGCGAAGTACTTTCGATGCGCCGTGAGCGACAGATACTGGAGCTGCTGGGTGAGTCGCGCGAGGTTGAGATGGCGTCAGCGCTGATCAACCTCGACGATGCACCACTCGACGAGCAGGTTCGTGTCGACGACCCAGTACTTCGCCATGACTATCCGACGAGCGCTGGGGCGGGCGGGATGTCGTAGCTGTCGACGAGCCGAGCGCGGATTTCGCTGAGTTGGTTGATGAACCACTCGTTCTTCGTGCTCAGTTTGGAGACGCAGCTTTCGAGGTTGCCGAGGCGCTGCCGGTAGCTGAGCAGGGTCGTGTGGTGCTTCTTCCAGAACGGGAAGTCCTCCCACCGATCCGAGACATCTCGCCCGTTATTGATGATGCGCTGAGCAGCCCAATTGGCGAGTTCCTCGGTGCTCATGGACTGTGGGACGACTGCGGTCGCTTTCCTTGAGCTGCTTGATGCTCTCTCTGAACATGTCGTTGGAGGCGAGCGTCTGCTGGGCGCTCTTTGCCGCCTGCTCGAGCTCGCGAACCAGCCCGTCGTGCTCGTCGACCAACTCGGTGATGCCGGCCTGGGCTCGCGTCAGGTCGTCGAGAATGAGTCGAGCACTCCTCCCTGAGAGCAACTCGGCGACGGGTCGCAGGTACTCGAGCTTGTCGCTCGACCACCGATACGTCGTGTTTCCTGACGCCAGGAGTTGGTTTTCGACCTCGAGCGCCTCACTCCAGGGATTGATGACGGCGTAGATCCACGCCTTGACCCGCTCTGAGCCCTTCGAAATCGACATGAGTTCATTGTATCTCGTCTCCGCCGAACGCGAGCAAGCTGCGGTCAGCTGGCCGTGCGCGACCCGACGATGCGGGTGACCCACCAGGCCGCCAGGCCGATCCCGAAGATGACGCTCATCCAGATCGTGAGGGCCGGCACCGCATAGACCCCGCCTCCGCCGAACGGAACGGTCAGCCCGGCGAGCGACGCCAGCAGCGCCTCGTGCGCCGGATCGGCGACATGCCCGAAGCGCACCAGCATCAGCGACGACGAGGTGAAGCCGATGAACAGCATCCACCCGCTGGTGACGAGATAGAGCGCCGCGCACGCCAGGCCCACCAGGCTCGGACGTGAACCGTCGATCGGCTTCACCAACAACCGGAAGAGCCCCAGCACGGTGAGCGCGGCGAAGAAGACGAGGATCGCTCCGACGTTCGCGAGCACCGTGCGCAACTCGTGGGTGAAGAGCACCGCGAGCGAGAGCACGCCCTGGAGCACCACCGCAGCGGTCGGCGGCTTGCCTTCGGTGCCCGCGAGCACCTTGGGGAGCACTCCGTCTTTCGCCATCACCGCGTAGACCCGCGGGCCGACCAGGGTCATCGCGCTGATGGCCGAGATGAAGAGGATCAACGTCACCGCGCTCATCACCTTCGCCGCGCCAGGCCCGAGGAGCTGCGCCATCACCGCCTGACCGAGCGTCACCTGGTCGAACTGCGCCGCGCCCGAGGTGAAGGCGTCGTAGCGGAACACCACCGTGCCCTGCTCCGGCGTCAGGTTGGCGACGAAGATGAAGTTCACCACCAGGTAGAGGACGCCGACGAGCGCGCAGCCGATCATCATCGCCCGCGGAACGGTGGTGCCCGGTTCCTTGAAATCGTCCGCCGCGTAGACCGCCGCGTTCCAGCCCGAGTAGGCGAACGCGATGTAGAAGAGGCTCGAGGCGAAGCCGCTCAGCGATTCACCCTCGAGCGACGGCGGTTGCCAGCTCGGCCACGACAGCGAACCAGAGAAGACACCGACGAGCACGAACCCGACGAGCAGCGCGACCTTCACCGCGACCAGCCCGTTCTGCACCCGCGCCGAGAGATGGAGCCCGATGGCGTGCAGCGCGGTGAGCAGGATGATCAGCGCCGCGCCGAACACCTTGGGGTCGAGGGAAGGGAAGAGCACCCGCGCGAACGCGCCCGCCGCCAACGCATCGAGCGCGATCGGCGCCGAGAAGCCGACCAGCAGCGAGCCCCAGCCGGCGACGTAGCCGAGGGCCGGGTGGAGCAGGGCGCCGACGTAGCGGTACTCGCCGCCGCCCGAGGGGAGAAAGCGCGCGACCTCCGCGTACGCCCGGGCACCCGCGAGGGCGAGCACTCCGCCGACGACCCAGGCGAGGAGGATCATTCCTGGCCGCATCGACTGGGCCATGAAGCCGGTCGAGAGGAACACGCCCGCACCGATCATGTTGGCGATCACCAGGCCGACGCCCGACCACAGCCCGAAAGTGCGCGAGGTGCTCACCCGGGAGCCCTCTACTCCGACGCGAGAGCCGACACACGACTCTCGCGTGCTCAGCCGTCAGTCGACCGAGAGCACCTGCTGGTGCTTCCGTCGATCCTCCAGCGCGTCTTGCTGGCGCACGTACAGTCCCTCTCCTGCGTTGAGCCCGCGCGCCTTCTTGTAGAGCTCCGAGGCCTCGTCATCACGGCCGAGCACCTCGCACATCACGCCCGCGTTGAAGAAGGCGCCGGCGACGGTCGGGTTCGCGGTGGCCACCTCGGAGAAGGCCTTGAACGCACCCTCGAAGTCGTCCTTGTTCGAGAGCTCGATGCCGGGCTTGAGGAGCGGGCTCGACTCGTCGAGCTGCGCGCTGAACCATCGCTTGTGCTCACCGAACGTGTACGCGAAGACGTCTGCGTTCACCTGCGCGGTCTCGACGGGCAGCTTGGCGTCGTCGAGCGAGGCGAAGCGGCTGCGGAGCTCGGCGTCTTCCTTCGGCGACGCCCACGAGGTGCGCGTCGGGTACAGCTGCACGCGCTCGGTGAAGGAGGCGGCGGGAATTCCGTTCACCCGCACCCGGCGCGTCTCGACTTCCCGGCCTCCCCGAGTCCACAGCGTGTACGCGACGTCGGCAGTGAAGGTCGTGCGCGCGCTCCCGCCAGGCATCGCCTGACTGCCGGTGCTCCAGCCCACGATGGTGGCGCCCATCCACAACGGCTCGGACGGCCCGCTCGTCGGTGGCAGTGAGGCGAAGACCTGATCAGGCGCGATGAAGGGCGCTCCCGGAATGACGGGCGTGACGGCGTCGGACCCGGGCTTGCGAACGTCGATCGCGAGCTCCACCTTCGCCTTTCCGCGCGCGTTGGTGGCCTCGAGCACGAGCTTCTCTCGGCCAGCGGCGCCAGGCGTCCAGCTGATCAGCCCGCTCTGTGCGTCGATCTTGAGCGTCGGTGGCCCCTCGAGCACCGCCCAGCGAATCGGAGGCTTCCCCACCGCCAGCGCCGTCATCGGCCAGGCCTGCCCGACGATCGCGAACGAGGGCGCGGTCTGGAGGATCTGCGGGGCGGTGTCGGGCGAGATGGTGAAGCGCCCAAACGACGGCTGATCGACGACGGTGAGCGACGACTTCCCGAACGCCTCCATCAGGGCCTGTTTCGTCACCCCTCCTGGATCGCCCAGCTTCGCGTTGGTGGGCAGCCAGGGCGGCACCTCGACGCCGAGCAGCGCCACCTTCGTGCCGGTGGGCGTGGCGGTGAACGGCTTCTGAACTCGAGTGCCGCGCACTTGCGCGACGCAGCCGGAGACGGCGATCGCGAGGACGAGAGGGAAGATGCGACGTGCGTTCATGGACTGGCTCCACGAGATGGTGGTGCGGTGAGTCGTGCGACGCCCACGTCGAGGGACAGTTTTCGTTGGCGAGGGCTGGACCACCCGCACTCGTCTGAATACAGAGCGCTTTTCAGCGTCTGGTGGCCAGGGGTTCGACGATGCGCGTCGTGTTCATGATGGTCTTCGGAGTGGTGCTGGGCGGGTGCAGCGCGGCGTACCTCTCGGCGAAGCAAGGCCAGGAGGCGCTCGACCGCGGCGACGTCGAGGGCGCGCTCTCTCACTACTACTCCGCTTGCCGGCAGAGCGATGACAAGGACTGGTGCGAGCGCGCCGACCGCCTCCACAACGACATGAAGGGCGCCGTCATCGCCGAGGCCTTGCCGCTCTGTGGCGCGCCGGGAAAAGAGAAGCCGTGCCTGGACACGCTCAAGCGGCTCCGGCGGTTCAAGGACGACCCCCAGCTCGCGAACCTGGCTGATGCGGCTGGCAAGGGCTGGTTGGAGAAGTGCCGGGCGACGACGATCGGCACGCCGGTGGAGGCGGTGACCCGCGTGCGCTGCGTCGAGACGCTGCACGCCGACGTGATGACGGCCGGCTACGACGGCGAGGTGCGCGCCGAGCGCCTCAAGATGGCTCACTTCGTCGCCCAGGAGTCACGCACCGCTTCGACGAAGGGCTTCGTGGTCGCGGGGTACGGCCTGGCCGAGCTCGCGCGGTGCTTCTCGGAGCTCGCCCCAGTGAGCCTGGAGGCCGCGCGCGCCGCCGCGAACGAACAGCTCCAGGTGAGGGCCTCGGTCGCCGCCGACGGCATCGTCGCGCCAGCCTGGGTCTGCGGCCAGCTGGGCAAGAGCACCGACGGGCGCCTCGTCTGTTCGAGCACGGGGGCGCGGCTCGGGCTGAGGGTGGGCCTCCAGCGCAGCGAGCTCGCGCACTACGCCACCGACACCGGTCACGACGTCACCTACGTCGCCGAGCGTCGGCAGTACGACAACCCCGAGTGGTTCCGCCTCGACGGCCTTCGCGAGCGCGACGAACGCCGGGAGCGCAAGGCCCGCCACGAGGCGAAGCTCGCCGCCGACAACTGCGAGACCGTCACCCGGGAACACAACTCCCACTACTGCACCAACTGCGAGTCGGAGCGCTACAAGCAGAAGATCTGCAAGTACGCCCACACCCTCGACGAGTTCGCCGACGAGGCCCGCCGCGACCTGCGCAACTCCGAGTGGGCGCTCAACCAGACCAAGCGCTACCTGATTCAGGAGATCACCGCGAACTACCACTACGTCGAGCGCCAGCACCTCTGGCAGCAGCGCTTTCAGGTGTCGCTGGCTGGCTCGGGCGTGCCGGTGCGCGGCCGCGACTTCGCGTTCGATCTCAAGCGCAGCGGTGTCGACCGGGCGGCCTTCGACCCCGCCGACATCAGCGGGAGCGTCGCCCGAATGCCGAGCCAGAGTGAGCTGGACTCGGAGGCCATCGGAGAGGTCGCCGAGGCGCTCGCCGGCTGGGCGAAGGAAGCGCAGGCCGTCGTCGCTCGGGAGAAGGAGGCCGAGTGCTCCAAGACCGCTGGGTCCCTCGCAGCGAGCCTCGAGTGCACCGCGAGCGTCTCGTACCTGCAGGGCCGCGACGCCGCGAGCGCCTACGTCGCCGCCCTCGGGAGAGAGGTCGATCGCGTCGCGACGTACCCCGCGGCGATGTGCGCGCGGTGAGTCGGAGCTCCGGCGTCGTCGGAGCCCCGCTCGACTTCGTTCAGCGTCGTTGCCGGCAGCGTCGGCAGAGCGCCACCTCGGTGACGATCTCCTCACCGACCCCGCCGGGATCGTCGACCCAGACGGGCTTCGGCTTGTCGCGTCGCTTCACCAGGCTTGCCCGCTCTCGCGCCGGGTAGCGCTTCGGTCGCGTCTTCGTCACCACCTTGTGCTGCGGCTCGTTCGGTCCAACCACCTCACTGCACTGGGCACAGCGGTACATCGAGAACAGCCATGGGTGCTTCCGTCCGCGATGGGTGGCTGAGGCCCCGCGGAGCGTGGGAGCGCGAGGTGGCGCTCACAGGTCAGGAGTCGAGAGGTCTTCGTTCGGAAAAGGCGTTCGGCGCCACGTCCAGAGGTGTGGGCACCCTACCGCAGGCCGAGCAGGCGGGCACGTGAATCGCGGGGAGACGTGCTACGTCGCCGCTCCATGCTCCTCACCGTCCTCGCTGCCGTGCTCTCCCAGGCTCCCGCGCCCGCGAACGAGCCGCTCGACTTCACCAAGCAGGTGAAGGTGCTCTTTCGCGTGGTGGCCTGTGCGGGTGACGAGCCGGTGCCCGCCAACGTCGACGCCAAGGTGCTCGAGGCGCACTGCAAGGAGCTCAACCGGCGCATCGAGCTGTACCGCCAGACCTGGGTCACCGAGGCGATGCCCTTCATTCAGGGCCTCAAGCCGGCGAACCTGCCCACCACCGTCGTCTACCCGTTCGGCGGCGGCGATCTGATCTCGGCGCTCACGACCTACCCAGAGGCCACCGACATCACCACGATGTCGCTCGAGCACGCGGGCGATCCGCGCCGCATCGACGGCATCTCGAGCAAGGACCTCGCCAGCTCGCTCTCGCTCATTCGGGCGACCTCGTCGGGGCTCCTGGTGGCGAACGACTCGAAGACCGAGAACCTCATGAAGGGCCAGCGCGGTGAGCTGCCGGGCCAGCTCTCGTTCTTCCTCATCGGGCTCGCGGTGCACGGCTTCGAGCCGGTGTCGCTCAAGTACGTGAAGCCGAACGCCGACGGCTCGCTGCGCTACCTCACCGCGGCAGAGCTGCAGCAGAACGAAGAGAAGACCGCCAAGCTGCTCCACAAGGCGTGGGTGTCGCCGGACTTCTCCGAGGCGTTCGACAACCTCGAGCTCGTCTTCGTGAAGAAGGGCGAGGACCCGAAGACGAAGGCGCGCGTGCACCGGCACTTCGCCGCCAACCTCGCCGACACCAACTTCGGCCAGGACGAGGGCATGAAGGCGTACCTCGAGAAGAAGGGCCGCGTCGTGGCGATGACGAAGGCCGCGAGCTACCTGCTCTGGCGCGATCACTTCTCGACGATTCGCAACTTCCTCCTGAACCACATGGAGTTCATGGTGAGCGACTCGACGGGCATTCCACCGAGCTTCGCCACCAAGGCGGGCTTCGAGCAGCAGGCCTACGGGAAGTTCGCCGAGTCGTTCCTCGGCGCGAACCCGCAGTACAACGAAGACTTTCGCAAGCTGTGGAAGACGGCGAAGCCGCTCGCCTTCCGCTATGGCTACCTCGACAAGAACCTCTCGAAGCACATGCTCGTCACCGCGAAGGCGGGCACGCTCGTGAAGGCGCCTGACGAGCCGAAGCCGCTCGAGCCAGCGCCGAAGGCGACCGATCCCAAGCCGGACCCGGGCCCGAAGAAGGTCGAGGCGACGAAGACCGAAGCGCCCGCCAAGAAGTGATGATCGGCGCGCTGCTCTCGGTGCTGCTGGCTCAGCCGATCAACCCGCCTCACGCGGCGCCGAGCCTGATCGAGCCTCCGTCGCCAGCGATGCAGGCGATCAAGGTGACGACGGACAGCGAGTTCGTCGATCAGCTCAACGAAGACGGGCGGCACGTTCGTTTCGGCACCAAGGACAAGGGCGCCGTCCACGTGTGGCGTCCGCGCACGTACAAACAAGCGAGCGCCGTCACCGTCATCTACCTGCACGGCTTCTTCACCGACGTCGACCGCGCCGTGCTCGAGCATCAGCTCTTCACCCAGTTCCGCGACTCCGGCCGCAACGCGCTCTTCATCGTGCCCGAGGCGCGCAGCGGGAGGACCGACCCGGTGTTCTGGAACGACCTGCCGGCGTTGCTCTCGCTCGTGGAGCGACGAACCCGAATGAAGCCTCCGGAGCGAGTCGTCGTGGTGGGCCACTCGGGCGCCTACAAGACGGTCGTCGAGTGGCTCGAGCACGAGAAGCTCGAGCAGGTGGTGCTGGTCGACGGGCTCTACGGCAATGACGAAGAGTTCGCGGACTGGGTGAGCGCGGCGGAAGAGAGGACGCGGCAGCTGGTGCTGATCGGCTTCGACACCCAGCAGCGCACCGAGTGGTTCTTGAAGAAGCACCCCGAGGCGGTGCGGCTCGACGATCTGCCGTACTTGTTCGACGAGCTGCCGGCGGCGACCAAGAAGGCGAAGCTCGTCTACTTCCAATCGGAGCGCTTCGATCACATGGGCATGGTGACGACGGGGCGGTTGCTCCCGTGGATCCTGCACGCCTTCCGCTGAAGGGGCTGATCCGGACCGTCACCGCTGGCTCCTCCACCTCGGCCGTCGCTCGAGACCGCGGATCCCGACTCGAACATGCCCTCGGGGACGAGCCGCTTGGTCACTCGTGGCTCGCCTTCCATCACTCACCGCAGACGCCGTCATGCAGCAGCTGGACGGCCGGCGTGAGGGCTTGGGTCGGAGGTCTCACTCATGAGACCCTCGCGACGTGCGCACGCTCGTTCGGTGGCTGACGGTTCTCTCCTTCGCGAGCTTTCTGGTGGCAGCCACCCTCGCCTTCTCGGTGCGGGTGAGCGCGGCCCCGAGCCTCACGGACGGAGGGGTGGATGCTGGCGTGCAGCAGATCGTCGTGAGCGAGCCTCAGGGGTTCTCGAGCTCGAAGTCCTTCGGAGCCTCGATTGCTCCACCTGGCACGTTCAACGGCCTTGGTGGCCTGCGCAGCGCGCGCTCGCGCGAGGACGGCGGGGACGCGGGCACCGTGCTCTCGTCAAGGTTCAGCGCCGGAGTGTCGGTCGAAGAGCTGTCGGTCAGGGGCGCGTTGACCGAGTCCCAGGCGCGAGGGACGGTGCGCGGAGCCGTGGGGATCCGGTTCGGGCGTGAGCCGTGCGTGACCAGCCTCAGTGGCCTGCGCGCGGAGCTCACGGTGAAGGCGAACGGCGCAGTACGCGCGATGCGCAGCACGACCCCTGACGGAGGTGTCGAGGGGCTCGCCTGTTTCGAACGGCTGCTCACTGACGCGACGTTTCCCGTGGCCGCGGCGCCCTCGACGATCTCAGTCACCCTGCGGTTTCACCGCATCGATGGACTCTGAACCGCCGTTCCTCAGATCGTCATCAGCAACACGGTGAGGATGATGGCGAAGAACACGAGCAAGAGGCCGGCGGTGAAGATGAGCCGGTTGAGCTCCTTCTTCTCGTCCTCGGTCTCGGCACCCTCGCGGAAGAGATGCAGCGCGTTCCACAGCATGTTGCTGCCCAGCTTCCCGCTGCGGCCCTTGCGGTGCTTGCGCTCTTCCTCTTCGTCCTTCTTCTCCTTGAGCAGGCGAGTGTGCGCGGCGCTGACGGCGATCGAGAGCGCGGCGTTCGGGTTGTTCGGGTCCTTCCGGGCCGGGCCTTCGAGCACCAGCTCCTTCGTCTTCGCGCGCACCTCGTCGACCGTCTTGGAGTCGAGCATGCCGCGCGCGATCTCGAGCCCGTTGCGGCCCGAGGCAAGATCGGTGAGCTGCTTGAACCCGCCCTCGTTGAGCGCCTTCTCGAATTGTTTGATGACCTTCGCGGCCTCTTCGGGACGGAGCTGCGCGACGGGGAGAGCGTGGTTGGTCGCATCAGGGTGGTTCAGCGCGACGAACTGTTCGGCGTAGCTCGAGAAGAACTCCATCAGTCGCCCGGCGTTCTCGTCCTTCGGGAGCCGATCGTCGACGAGCTGTTCCTTCATCAGCCGCAGATCGGCGCCGAACCGGTTGCCGAGCTGCCCTCCCTCACCGAGCGCCTGCTTGTTCGGGAGCAGCGCCTTCACGTCGCGCACCGGGGTGTTTCCGCCGGAGAGCGCCTGGCTGATCGACTGCCCGAGCCCGTCCTTGAAGACGTCGTGGAGCGCAGGATCGGCGATGAGCTGCTTCACCTCGACGACTTCGTGCGGCTTGAGCTGGCCGGTCTGCGCCGTCTCGAGGAGCGCGTTCGCGGCAGGGCGAGCCTGAGGGCCGCCGAAGCGCACCGTCCTCACGAGGTCCTGAATCGCCATCGCGTCACGATTCTGACGCATTCCGAGAAGGGGCGCACACGACTTGGTGGAGCTACAGTGAATGAAATGAGCGACAGCGGCGATGGCTCGGGGGCCGACAAACGGCGGTTCGCGCGAACGGCGCTCTCCCTTCTCGTGCAGTACCGATTCAACACCTTCGAAGACTTCCTTGCCGAGTACTCGGTGAACATCTCGGCGGGCGGCATCTTCATTCGCACCGACCACCCCAAGGAGGAGGGGTCGATCATCTACCTCCAGTTCTCCCTCAAGGACGGCAGCCGGCTCATCGAGGGGATGGGCAAAGTGGTGCGGGTGAACCCGCCCGGAGTCGCCGGCCGGGTCGCGGGCATGGGCATCGAGTTCCTCAACTTCGACACCGAGTCGTCGGCGCTCATCGAGGAAATCGTCGCCTCCAAGTTGACGAAGAAGAACTGACGAGGGCGTGCGGCTCGGGTTGAATGGCGCGTGCGTCGAAGCCGGACGACGCCCCGAGCCACCGTGACGCTGCGTACCCGACTCCTCCTGGCCTTCCTCGCGCCGACGCTCCTGCTGTTGGCGGTGGGGGGCTTCGTGCTCTTTCAGGCGAGCCGGAACGTGCTCGAGCGCCAGCTGGGTGAGTCGCTCTCGTCGGTGGCCGCGTTGGTGGCCGCGCAGGTGGCGCCCGAGCGGGTGCTCTCGCTCACGCCCGAAGACGCCCAAGGTGACGGGAGCCGTACCTATCGCTCGCTCAAGAAGACCCTCGAAGCCGCCCAGGCGGCCTCGGGCACCCGGCGCATCTTCGTGTTCGACGCCGACCGACGGGCCCGCCTCGACGTCGGAGGTGGGCTGCCGCCAGGCGCCGAGGTGCCGGAGTTGCTCCGCGATGCGCTCGAGCTCGAGCTCGTCTTCGAGGGGCAGCGCAACTTCTCGCAGGTCCTCTTCAAGGGCACCGACGGCCTCTTCTACAAGACGGGCTACGCGCCCATCACGCAGGACGGTGCGGTGGTCGCCGTCGTCGCCGTCGAGGGGAGCGCCGCGTTCTTCGGTCCGCTCTCCGACTTGCGAAACGCCTTCCTCGGGCTGGCGGCGCTCGCGCTGGTGTTGCTCGCGCTGGCAGCGGTGCTCTCGGCGCGCGCGGTCTCGAGCCCGGTCGAGCGATTGGTTCGGTCGGCGCAGGCGATTGGAAGGGGCGACTTGTCGACGCCCGTCTCGACCGATGCGTCCACGCACGAGCTCGCTGCGCTCTCCCGCGAGCTCGAGCTGATGCGCGCAGGCCTGGAGAGCCGCGATCGCCAGCTCAAGATGATGCTCGGCGGTGTCGCGCACGAAGTGAAGAACCCGCTCGGGGGAATCGAGCTGTTCTCCGGCCTCCTCGACGAAGAGCTCCGCGCGGCCACGCCCAACGTGCCCGAGGCGCTCGAGCACCTGACCCGCATTCGTCGCGAGCTCGACTACTTGAAGCGCATCGTGGAGGACTTCCTCGCCTTCGCCAGAGAGCAGAAGGTCATGCGCACCGCCTTCGAGGCGCGCCACTTCGTCACCAGCGCCGTGTCCCACCTTCAGGGCGAGGCGACCAGCCGCGGAGTGACGCTGGAGCTCGACGTCGCGCCCTTCCGCCTCGACGGCGACGAGAGCCTGCTCACCAGCGCGGTGGTGAACCTGGTGAAGAACGCGCTGCAGATCTCCAAGCAGGGCCAGCGGGTGAAGGTGACGGGCCGGGTGACGAGCGGGCGCGGCGTGCTCGACGTGGAAGACGAGGGCCCGGGCATCACTCCGGAGCTCCAGGCCCGCATCTTCGAGCCGTTCTACACGACGCGTGAGAAGGGAACGGGCCTCGGGCTCCCCTTGGCGAAGAAGCTCGTCGAGGCGAACGGGGGAACGCTCACGCTCGAGTCGATTCCCGGCCGCACCGTGTTCCGGCTCTCGCTGCCGCTGGCGTGAGAGGGTGCGGAGCGTTCACTCGGCGACGAGCTGAGCGAACGACTTGTACTTGTTCTCGATGACGTTGACGTAGTCGACGGGCTCCTGACAGCGGCAGAAGCCTCCGCGCGCGCGCTTCGCGTACTTCGGGCGGGCGAGCAGCGCCATCGCGGTCTCGACGTTGTTCGCCCACACATCGGGGTCGAGCTTGAGCTCGGTCGCCAGCCGGCGTGCGTCTTCCACTCGGCCGAAGCCGGCGTTGTAGGCCGCGAGGGAAAAGCGCACCCGCTCGTCGAGGGGCAGCGTCGGCTGGAAGCGCCGGAGCAGCGTCGACATGTACTTGATGCCCGCGTGCGCGCCGGTGTCGGCCTCGAAGAGCTTCGAGAAGCCCATCTCCTTGCCGGTCGCCGGCATCACCTGGAAGAGGCCCTGCGCCCCGACCCAGGAAGTGGCCTTCGGGTTGAACTGACTCTCCCGCCACGCTTGCGCCGACATCAGCCGCCAATCGAAGCCGTACTGGAGCGAGTACTTCTTGATGAGACCGTCATAGGGCGAGAGCGAGCCGGTCTTGAACGAGTCCTGGGTGTGCGCGGCGACCGCCTGTTGCTTGTTCTCGAACGAGCGCTTCTTGATGACGTTGTACTCGAGGCCTCGGTAGCTCTTCTTCACGAAGGCGTTGAGCGCGGCGAGGAGCAGGGGCGTGTCCTTTCGCACGGCGAAGGCGATCGAGCGCTCCGGCGAGAGGGTGAGGCTGCCGCGAACGTCCTTTCGGGTGAGCAGCTCGGCGTCGAGGAAGTGGCTGTCGGCGACCGTCAAGTCCTGTGCACCCGAGGCGACGTCGGCGATCAGATCTTCGACCTCGAGGTCTTCTTCGGCTGGGGCGATGGTGAAGCCGTACTGGGCCGCGAGCGGCTGGAGCGTGGTTGCGTAGGACGACGAGCTGCGCACCGCGATCGTCCGGCCAGCGAGCTGAGAGAACGACCCGAGCGGCGCCCCTGCGTCGGGCCCGCTCCGCTCGACCACGACTTCCTTCACGAAGAGGTACGGCGTCGAGAACGAGACGTCTCTCGCCCGGTCGTCGGTCACCGTCAGCGAGGCGGCGATGAGATCGCCACGCCCCTCGTTCAGCATGGGGATCAGCGCGTCGTACGAGGGCGCGACGATCACCTCGAGGCGCAGGCCGAGTGACTTGGCGAACAGCTTGGTGAGCTCGTAGTCGAACCCGCGCCGGTCGCCTTTGTGGAGGTAGAAGGTCACGGCGTTGTTTCGGGTGAGGAGGCGCAGGGTGCCGCGCTTCTTGATGACGTCGAGATCGCCCTTCGCGGCGCCGAGCTCCTCGAGGAACGAGCGCTCCATCAAGAAGGAGTCGAGCTGCGACCGGAGCCCGACGTCGGCCTGCCTCACCGCGAAGGCGATGGGTCGATCCGCCACGAGCACCATCGGCGAGACGAGGCCTTGCGTGTAGCTGGAGATCGCTTCGAAGCGCCGGCTGTCGACGACGGTGAAGTCACGCTGGCCCCGTGCGACCTCCCAGCTGAGCTGGTCGGGCGGGAAGCTGCCCTCGACCTCCACGACGTTCAGCCTCACGCCGCCGTCAGCGATGCCCTTGAGCGTCTCGACGAAGGCGCTCCCCTTCGCGACGTGCACCGAGGCGCCGCCGAGGTCCTTGAGCGTGCGAGGTGCGCCGCCATCACGAGCGCGAGTGACGAGCAGCTCGTCCACCACCTCCGTCGGCCGGGTGAACGAGACGAGCTTCTGCCGGGCGGGGGTCACGGTGAGGCCGGCAGCGATGACGTCTCCTTTGCCGTCGAGCAGCGCGGGGATCAGCTCGTCGAAGCGCTCGACCGCCACTCGCTCCATCGCCATTCCGTGGCGCTCCGCGAAGGCCTCGAGCAGCTCGAGCTCGGCGGCCTCGGGGTTGGCTTGAGGAGGAAGGAAGCCGTCGTTGAAGAGGCGCACCAACACCCGAAGCGACTTCGGCTTGCCCGCATCGGGCGCGCGCACCACCCCTCCATCCACTGCAGAGACGCAGAGTCCCACCAGCAGCGCCTGGAGCATTCGGCGAGCCTACACCTCGCGCAGTCACGTAGGCACGAGGCCGCGAACGTGCGAGGGAGGCGCGGTGAGCCTCTGCCTCGGGTGCGGCTTCTGCTGTGACGGGACCCTGTTCAACCGGGTGCCGCTGCTCGGCAGCGAGGTCGAGGTCCATCGCGAGGTGCTGCACGTCGCAGCCGGGGCGCATCACGGCGTGCAGCCGTGCCCCGCGCTCGACGGAACGAGCTGTCGAGTCTACGAGCGCCGGCCCCTCACCTGTCGACGTTATCGCTGCCTGCTCCTCGAGGCATTCGAGGCCCAGGAGGTGTCAGAAGCAGGCGCCCTCGAGATCGTCGAGACGGTGAAGCGCACGAGAGCCGAGCTGGCCGAGGCGTTGGGCCTTCCGACATCGGGTGCGGTCGTCGAAGAGGCGAGACGACGGAGGAGCACGCTCACCGGTTCCGAGCGCGAACGGCTCGAGCGCCTCGAACGGCAGCTCCACTTTCACTTCCTCGGGCAACGTGCCGCTCAGCGCTGAAGGAGCGCCTCTGCGAGCTCGTCGAGATCGCCGCACCAATACTCCCGTGGCCGGAGCGGCTCACACGCCTTGACCGGAGCGATCCACCGCGAGGGAATCGCCGACGCGCCGAAGACCGAGCCGAGCAGGGCGCCAGTGATGCAGCCGTTGGTGTCGGTGTCTCCGCCCAAGCCGATCACCTGCACGAGCGCCTCTTCGAAGCTCGTCGCGTGGAGCAGTTGGTGGAAGGCGCACTGCAGCGCGTGACGGACCCAACCCATGTTGGTGAAGGCGTCGTCGGGCAGCGCGCGCGTCGCGAGCTGGAGGGTGGGAAGGACCTCGGTGCAGGACTGGGTGTGCTTGGCGAAGTCGAGCGTCGCTTCGAACACCGCCTTCCCGCTCTTTCCAGTGGTGAGGGCGTGGGCGATGGCGAAGACGAACACCTGGTTCGCGGCGACGCACACGTCGTGCGGGTGGCTCCAGCGCGCGTCGACGCCTGCGAGTCGGTGGAGCTCTTCTGGGTCGAGCTTCGAGCCGAACACCCCGAGAGGGCTCACCCGCATCAAGGCGCCGTTCGCCTGGCTGTCTCGCAGCGCGCGCTCGCGAACGACCGGCGCCCATGGCGACTTCGTCGGAGGCTTCGAACCGAAGGCCGTGCGGGTGGTGCCGCCGCAGTCGGGCGGGTTGCTGTTGCACCACCTCACGTACCGGCGAACCACGTCTTCGTCGTCGTAGCTGTGGCGCTCGGAGAGACTCCGGGCGAGACAGAGCGCCAGCTCGGTGTCGTCGGTGATCTGCCCTCGTTCGAGTTCGAACGGCCCCTTGCCGACGATCTCGCGAACACCCTGCGGGTGGATCTCGGCGATGAGGGCGGCGCGCTCGAACTCCACCGTCGTGCCCAGCGCATCGCCGACCGCCTGGCCCCAGAGAACGCCACGTGCTCGTTCGAGGTTCGAGTTCATGAACTAAGAGTCTCATGGACTCTTAGTCTCGGTCAAGGTCGGGGTCGGCGCAGTCCCAGCAGCACGAGCACCGAGAGCAGGCCCGCCACGTCCACCGATGAACATCGGCACCCAGTCCGCGCGGTGAGGTTCGGGGTCGTGCCTCCATCGGCGCCGCCGTCGGTCGCCGGCCCTGCGTCAAAGGTCGCTCCTGCGTCACGTGGCACGCCAGCGTCGGCCGGCGGCGCGCCTGCGTCGGGTGCTCCCGCGTCGATTCGCGAACCCGCATCGACGGGCGTCCCCGCGTCGGCGGGCCCGGCATCGACCGAGCTTCCCGCGTCGAGCCCAGGGCCGGCATCGGGAACACCAGACGAGCCTCCATCGGCGAAGCAGACGATGGTCGGCGAGGTCGAGCTGCGCGGCGCCGGCGTCACCACCTCGAAGTCGTCTGCGTTCACGTCGGTGTCGAGGCAGCCATCGCCGCGTCGCGCGAGCCCGGTCGAGACGTTCGCCGAGGGAGCCCCGGCGTCGGTCGCGCCTTCGAAGCAGTTGGCGGTTCCTGCGCCCACGAAGTCGACCACCCTCAGCGCGTCGGCACCCTGGAGCGGACACGCGCCCGAGAGCGGCGCGACCCCGTCGACCAGCCCGAGCTTCAAGTCGACTCGTGCGAGGTCGATCATCGGGTTGTTGGTGTCGGCTGGCGGGAGCAGCGCGCCTCTCGCCCCGGTGCTGGCGGTCAACGCGACGAGATGGAACCCGCCCGGCGCGACCGACGCTTGCGGATCGAAGCTCGCCACCACCCAGTTGCTGCCCATCGAGGACGCATACTGAAGCGAGAGGTTCGCGAGCGAGACCGGCTGTGACGAGACGTTGTGGAGTTCGATGAAGTCGGTGCGGAACGGAGGCACCATCGTCGTGCCAGTCGCGCCTCCCGAGCCGAAGAGTTGGCTGATGACGACCGAGGTCGAGGGCAGCGCCTGGCGAGTCACCCCGGTTGGATCGCCGACACCACAGCCCACCAGCAAACTCGAGAGGAAGAACGCGCGCCGCACCGGCCGTACTTCACCCCGACGCGCGCGAGAGCGCCACCCGCTCGTTCGCCATTCGCCGCACCGCCTCGGCAGTGAAGGGCTTGTCGAGAATGGGGCGCTGCACGTCGTCGAGGAACTCGCGGGCCGACGGGCTGAACGCCCCACCCGTCATGAAGACGAGGCGGTCGGCGAGGGTGGGGTGGCTCGCGCGCAGGCGGTTGTACACCTCCGCCCCCGACATCTCCGGCATCATCACGTCGCAGAAGATGACGTCGGGTCTCAGCGCCGGCAGGGCCTCGAGCGCCTGCTTCGGCTCACTGAAGATCTTCACCTCGTGGTGCGGCCCGAGCACCCGCTGCAACGCCGTGAGCACCGCGGGCTCGTCGTCGATGAGCGCGACCACTCCGCGCGAGCGGCTGACGAGCGGGTCGAAGGTGGGCAGGGGCGTCTTGCGGGTCTCCGGTGCGGCCGCGGGGAGCGAGACGCGAAACGTCGTGCCCCGCCCGGGCGCGCTCTCGACCTGAATGGTGCCGCCGAGCCCCGACACGATGCTGTGACAGATCGACAGCCCCAGGCCGGTGCCCTGGCCCACGGGCTTGGTGGTGAAGAACGGGTCGAAGATCTTCGGGAGCACCTCGGGCGGAATGCCGCGCCCGGTGTCGCGCACCTGCACCAACACGTTGCCGCGCGGATCGACGCTGGTGGAGACGACGATGGTCTGGTTCGCCACGTCTCCCTCGGGCAGCGCATGTGCGGCGTTGATGAGCAGGTTGAGGAAGACCTGGCTCAGCTTGCCCTCGTTGCCCCGCACGAGCGGCACCTCTTCGAAGCGCCGCTCGAGGTTGGCGCGGTGGCGAATCTCGTTGCGCACCATGGTGATGGAGGACTCCAGCACCCGGCGAACGTCGACCAGCGCCGTCTGCTCGTCCTGCGCTCGGGCGAACATCTTGAGATCGCGCACGATGGTGCTCACTCGATCGGCGCCACTCCGCGCGTCGTTGAGCGCCGCCAGCACGTCTTCGAGCCCTGGCTGGGCCGCGCGCGCGAGCTCCTCGGTGACGTAGTGGAGGTTCGAGGTGATCCACGCGAGCGGGTTGTTGATCTCGTGCGCCACGCCCGCCGCGAGGGTGCCCACCGTCGCGAGCCGCTCGGTGAGGGCGAGGCGCGCCTGGAGCTGCATCTGGCCCGAGACGTCGCTCAGCTCGCCGATGAGCCGCGCGGGAGAGCCCGTCTCGTCGAAGAGCAGATGCCCGCGATCGACGACGGTGGCCCAGGTGCCGCTCTTTCGCTTGAACCGGTAGGTCTCGTTCCAGGTGCGGCGTCGCTCGATGATCGCGTCTTGCAGCGAGTTCACCACCCGGTCGCGATCGGCGGGGTGCACGCACGACTCCCACCAGTCGAAGCTGAGCGCCTGGGTCTCGTCGTAGCCGAAGACCTGCCGCATGCGCGGGCTCCACTCGAGCCGGTTGTTCCGCAAGCTCCAGTCGTAGATGACGTTGGTGCTCGCCTCGGTGGCGAGGTGGTAGCGGTCGAGCATCTCGCGCGTCGATCGCTCGTTGCGGTTGTGCTCGATGGCGAGCGCGACGAAGCGCACCAGGGTGCTCATCACTCCGCCTTGAACGTCGTCGGGCAGCCCGCAGGTGGCGCCGAACCCGACGAACGAGCCCAGCGTCTCGTCGGCGTAGGTGACGATCGGCCAGGCCCAGCAGCTCTTGACGGGAACGGTCCGAATGACGTCGGCGAACGAAGCGAACTGCGGGTCTTCGGTGAGGTCTCTCGAGAAGACCGGCTTCTTGAGGGCGGCGGCCTCGGCGCACGCTCCGCGGTTCGTGCCCGGCGCGACGTTCTGGCAGAGATCGCGAACGAGCTGAGGCAGCTTCGGACCGCCGCCGAAGTGCAGCAGGCCGTCGTCTCCGAGCAACATCACCGCGCAGCGCAAGCCCGTGAGCGAGCCGGCGACGCGGCAGAGCTCGTCGAGAATTCTCGGGAGCGGCTCACCGGAGAGCACGACGTCGACCAGCTCGAGATCGCCGAGCGTCGGGGTCACCATTTCCTCGGTCTGGCTGAGGGTGACGAACACCGTCGCTCCGCTGGCGCGGTCGGCGCGCACGTCGAATCGGTGTTCGCCGAGCTGCACGGTGTGATCGGAGCGGCCCTGCGTGCGCGCCTCGGCGATCGTCGCCTCGAGCGGCTGGAGCACCGGCAGCGCTCCGACGCGCGCGCCTGCGTGAACACCGGGATCGAGCTGAGCGCCCTCGTCTGAGACGAAGCTCAACGATCCATCGGCTTCGACGAGCATCGAGACGCGCATCTGCTCGAATGATAGCGACCGCACCAAACCGTCACAGGAGTCGGCCTCGACCCCGCCGGGGTCCGATCACACCCGGCCCAGGGCGAGCTGACGAAGGAGTGCGTCGGCGAAGCGCGCTGGCGCGAGCGAGTCGGTTCGGAAGAAGAGCTCCGGTTCGACGAGCTCGAGTTCCATCACTCGCCAGGAGCCCTCGAACGAGACGGCGTCGACGCGCGCGTACAGTGCCGACGGAGCGACGGCGCGCATCACGTTCGTCGCCCACTCGAGCAAGGCGACGGACGGAACGTCGGCTTCGGCGCCGCCGCCGTGCTCGACTTGCACGCGAAAGTCCCCGCGCTTGGGGCGCTTGCGAACGGCGTGGCTGAAGACGCCGTCGAAGAACACGAGCGCCCACTCACCCTCGACCTCGATCGACTCGACGTAGGGCTGGAGCATCCACTCGCTGGTGATGGAGGCGAGCCGCGCAGCTTTGGCGACCTCGACGACGTCCGACAAGTCCACCCGCATCGCCCCGGCCGCGTTGGCGGTGAAGGTGGGTTTGAGGACGGCACGTCGCCACCCGCGGGCCTCGAGGGCGATGGCGAGCTCGGCCGCATCGGGCGCCGTCGAGAAGAAGCGCGTGGGAACGGACGAGACCCCGAGACGCTCGAGCGAGCGGAAGTACGTCTTGTCGGCGAAGTGCGCGAGGGTGGCGGGCGCGTTGAAGACCCGTGGACGAAGGGAGGCGAGCGAGCCGAGGAAGGCGCGGAACTCGTCGCGGTGGTGGTACCAGTCCCACGGTGAGCGCATCACCAGCGCGTCGAGCGAGGGATCGATCGGCGCGTGCCAATCGACCGCGAGCACCGAGACGCCACGTTCCTCCAGCGCCCGGGCGGCGAACGCATCATCTGCCGAGATGCCGCCGACGAGCGGCGCGGTGAGGAAGCCGACCCGCATCGTTCACGGCAGGTGGGCTGCCGCCTCGCAGGCGACCGCGATCACCCAGCCCAACGTCTCGGGCCCGAACGCGTTCGCGACGGAGTGCTCGGCGTCGACGATGCCCACCACCTCGCCAGCGCGGTTGAAGATCGGCAGGCAGGCCTCGCTGCGGACCGTGGGGCTGCACTCGTAGTACGCGCCCCCGCCCTTCACGTGTTCGGCGACGTCGGCGATGACGCGTGGCTTGCCGCTCAGCGCGACCGCGACGTTGTTGCTCTTCTTGGCGAACTCGTCGGTGAGCGGAAACTCGGCGCGGCTCGGCAGGCCCTTCGCGGCGAGCTTCACCAGCGCGCGCCCCGAGCCGAGGGAGCGGACCTGGTAGACCCCGAGCCAGTCGACGCCCGATCCGGTGGCGGCCGCCTCGACGAACCTGCCGAGCACCATCAGCGAGAGCGTCGACTTCATGCTGCGGCCGCCGAGCACGGCGGTGAGATCGAAGGGCTTTGGCTCGAGCTCGTTCACGAGGCTGCAGGAGCCGTCGGCCGACAGCTTGGGCACCGGGTAAGTGTAGAGCTTGGCGAGGGCGTGCGGGCTCGCCGGGATGGAGGCCTTGCGCACCTCCTCGAGCACGCTCCAGAGCCCGCGTTGGCCATCGCGCACGGCTGCTTCGGGGAGGGAAAGCCCAGCTCGCGTCAGGTAGTCGGCGGGGTCCATGGCGCCATCCTCACGCGGCGGCGGGCCCTCGACAAGTCAGCGCTTTCCGGATCTGGCCTCGAACGTCATGCCCGCGCCACGAAGCCGCTCGACGAGGGGGAGTCCGAGCGCGGTCGCAGGGGTGAGCACTCCGGCGACGCGTGGGCTCTTCTCGCGGTCTTCGACGAGGCAGAGCGCCGCGTGCGAGAACATCTTCGAGGTCTCGCCATAGCCAGGGTCTTGCACACCAGCGACGAGAGCGTGAACGCGCTCACCTTCGGTCGTCAGCCCTTCGAGGCGCATCTTGAAGAAGCCCGCTTCTCGTGCAGCACGGTCGGGGCCTTCGCCGGGCTTGGGAGCGAAGCGCTCGATGAGGGAGCGGGTGAAGGCCGTCGATTGAGAGAGCACCAACGTCGCCAGCGTCGCGGTGACGGAGGCGCCGTAGACGACGCCCTTGAGGCCGGGTCGCAGCGCGGTCACCTCGCGGTAGTCGAGCGAGCGCCCGTAGGCATGGCCAAGGAGCGCGTTGCTGCGGCGCACGACGCGGGTGTTCACGCTCGCCATCACGAACGGCGCGGTCCACTGCTCGAGGAAGTCGTCGTAGCGCAGCGTGGTGAGATCTCGCTGCCGGCCGAGGTCGGGTTCCTTCGAGCGATCGGGGCTGAGCGAGTACGGGTCGCCCATGAGCCGTCGCGCGGTGCGGTCGCGCATCGCCTCCTGAAGGCCGCCCGCCGCCGACGCGAAGGTGCCGCCGCTGAAGGTGCCCTTGAAGTGGGTGACGCCGAGGGTAATGCGCTCGAAGGTGCCCGGCTTGCCCTGCTTGGTGAGGAAGTCGTGGAGGATGAGGACGCCGAGATCGGAAGGGATCGAGTCGAAGCCGGTCGCGTGCACGATGCGCGCGCCCGATGACTTGGCGATCGCGTCGAAGCGATCGATCGACTCGCGCATGAAGAGCGGCTCACCAGCAAGATCGCAGTAGTCGGTGCCGGCCTTCGCGCAGGCTTCGACGACCGGCAGGCCGTACTTCGCGTAGGGGCCGACGGTGGTGGCGAGGACGCGGGTCGAGCGCGCGAGCTCGTCGAGGGTGGCGGGTTGGCTCGAGTCGGCGGTGAAGAGGTCGAAGCGGGCACCGGCCTCGCCCAGGCCTCGGCGAACGCCCTCGAGCTTGTCGCGGCTCCGTCCGGCGAGCGCGAGACGGAGGTGCGCGGGCGCGTGCTTCGAGAGGTATTCGGCGATGAGCGCACCGGTGAAGCCGGTGGCTCCGAACACGACGAGATCCCAGCGGCGGTCGCTCATGCGCGGGGGAATAGTGGGCGGCTGGTCGAAACGCGAGGAAAGGTGAGACACTCGCGGCATGTTCGGCGTGCTGCTCA
The DNA here is from genome assembly GCA_052034585.1 of Myxococcota bacterium. GTDB lineage: Bacteria > Myxococcota > Myxococcia > Myxococcales > Myxococcaceae > Xiheimicrobium. The sequence continues at coordinate 441 of JBPOIJ010000095.1, read as the reverse complement.
CGATCGTGCTGTGCGCGGAGCCGGACGCCATGAGCCGAATCGAGTCGGGTCTCCGGAGCCTTCGGGCTGCCGAGCGGATGGCTGCGCTGCACGAGTTCAACCAATGGGAGGCGAGCACTCCCCTCGTGAATCAACCTCGTCGGTCGATCGAGCGACGTGCGAACCTGCTTCGCCTCGTCGCCACCATGCTCTCGAACGAGCCAACGCCCTCATCGGTGAAGAAGCTCGGGTCGGAGGGTGTCGAGGCGTACGAGGAGGTGCGTCGCGAGCGAATCATCGAACTTCGGCGTCGCGCGCGTTCGCTCGACAGCCATGCGCGTTCGGTGGGTCGCTGAGGTGGCGCACTGCAAGGGCATCGCGGTCATCGCGCGCCTCAAGTGGGTGCAGAAGTTCCACGGCGACGACGGCTGGCAACGGTTCCTCGCCGCGCTTCCACCCGAG
>JBPOIJ010000165.1:0-37920 GCA_052034585.1 Myxococcota bacterium | reverse complement strand
CTTCTTGGCCGCGTCCTTCTAGGGGGCTTCCGTGGCAGCGTCCTTCGGGGCCTCCTGGGCGGCCTCCGTCATGTCCGTCATCGCGCCGGCCGCGTCGGCGAGCACGGTGCCACCCTTGGCCTTGCAGTCCTTCTCGGCGAGGGTGATCCAGCCCTTGCCCTTGCACTCGTTGTTGCCGGCACAGCCGTGGTTCGCGCCACCGCAGGCGCCCTTGCCCTTGCACTCGTTGACGCCGGTGCACTTGATCTGCGCGGCCGTGTCCTTCGCGTCGGCCTTCTTGGCGTCCTTCGGGGGATCGCCCGCGTAGGCGGCACCAGCGAACATCGAGGCCACGGCAGCGGCGAGCAGCTTGGAGTTCTTCACGTGTTGGTTCTCCGGGGGTTCCCAGCGCCGGCATGGCGAGGGACGCGCACTGTACGCGCAGGCCCCGAAAACGGTTTCTGCTGGTCGATATTCATGCCGCAACGCATTACGGCGTTCGGACGAAAAAAAGCCCCGCCATCCGAAGATGACGGGGCCGAAAGGCGCTTCGGGGGGGAACCGAGGCCTTACTTCTTCGCGGGGGGCGCGCCCTTCGCCGGGGCCGCCGCTTCCTTCTTCACGAGCTCGGCCTCGATCGACAGCTTCACCTCGTCACCGACGACCTTCACGGCCTCGGCAGGCGCCTGCCACTTGAGGCCCCACTCCTGGCGGTTGAGCACGCCGGTCGCGGTGACGGCGCGGGTCGGGGAGCCGCTGAAGGGGTTCTTCACTTCGGGCGAGATCTCCGCCTCGAGGGTGACCGGCTTGGTGACGCCGTGCATGGTGAGATCGCCGGTGATCTTCATCTTCGTGTCGGAGATCTTCTCGAGCTTGGTCGACTTGAAGGTCAGCGTCGGGAACTTCTCGACCTCGAAGAACTCCGGCGAGCGGAGGTGCTCGTCGCGCTTGGCGAACTTGGTGTCGATGGCCTTCACGTCGACGGTGGCCTCGATCTTCGACTTGGTCATGTCCTTGTCGTCGGCCTCCATCTTCCCGGAGACGACGCCGAGGGTGCCGTTCACGTTCGAGACGCCGAGGTGCTTGACCGAGAAGTTGGCGGAGGCGTGCGCGGAGTCGATCTCCCAGGTGCTGGCGAAGGCCGAAGCGGTGGTGGCGAGGACAGCAGCAACGAGCAGGTTCTTCATGCGAGGGTTTCCTTTTGAGAGGAGTGAACTTCGGGCGCCTACATAAGGGTTCGTTCGCGTGGGCGCACGTCCCAAGAATGCAACGGAGCGTTCCTGACTTGGGTGAATGTCCCGCGGGCGCGCTGCTCTATTTCTTCTTTTTCTTCTTCTCGGCCTTGTCGGGCGCGGCGGCGGTCTGCGGAGCCGCGGCGACGACGGCCTGCTTGCGCGCGAAGACGCGGGTGGCGGCGAAGAGGGCTCCCGCGAGGAGGATCCACACCTTCACCCCGAAGGACGGATCACTGGGGATCGGCCCCCAGGTCATCAGCACCGCGCGGTAGAGGACCCAGAAGGACATCACCGCGATGCCGCCGACGACGAGGCGATCGTGCCACTTGCCCGCGTCGGGCTCGGGCGGCTCTTCGCCCTGCTTGCCCCACTTGGTGAAGCTCCAGAAGACGAGGAAGACGGCGACGACCGAGGCGGCGGACATCGCGGTGTACTGCTGGTCGAGATCGCGTGACTGGAACTGGATCCACCCGAAGTTGATGAAGAGGGTGATCGCCGACATCGCGGCCATGAAGAGGCCGACCTCGCGCTTGTCCTGGTAGAGCGCGGCCATGCAGAGGAAGAAGCAGTAGTAGTAGTTCGTCAGCTCGGCGCCCAAGACGATGAGGCCGACCGCGAGACACGCCGCGAAGTACAGCTTGGTCGTGTTCTCGCGAATCGCCAGGTACAGCAGCGCGATGCCGGCGAGCAGAATGAGGGCCCACACCGGCTTCATCTGGCGCCAGAGCTCGAGCTTCATCTCCTTCCACGGCTTCCAGGCGTCGATGAGCAACCGATCGGTCATCTGCGAGCCGACGGTGGAGGGGCGCCAGGTGAGCCAGGTCTTGAGCCCCATGAGGTTGGTGAGCGGCGTGCTCGCGTGCTTGACGGTGTTGTTGGCGAAGCGGCGCCAGAGGGCGACTCCACCGCCGTCAGCGTCGCGCTTGGCCTTGGCTTCGAAGGCCTCCTTCACGCGTTGGGCGACGACCTGCGCCGAGTCTCCCGGCGCGAGCGGCACCTGGAGCGTCTCGTCTCCGCCGATCTTCACCGAGAAGAGCGGCGTCTCGGTCGAGGGCGTCTCGGACGGAGCGGCCGCACCGCCGATCACGAAGCCTGAGCCGTCGTCGAGCTTCGTGGTGGCCAGCCCAGGCAGGCTGCTGGTCGGCAGCAGGTTGGGGCCCTTGAGCCAGCTCGTGGGCTGGCCCGTCTTGGCGTCGACGCGGGTGACGATCACCTTGGTGCCGCCGGAGTCGGCCTGGGCGAGATCGACCTTGAGGGTGTTCGGCGGCGCGCCGCTCAGCACGGCGAAGGAGAGGCCGACGAGGACGACGGTGCCCACCGCGCCGCCGGCGACGTACTTCACGAACTCAGCATCGAGCTTCTTGTGCTTGCGGAAGTACTCGACCGCCGCGAGCGCGGGACCGATCGCGGCGAGGCCTGGGAAGAGGCGCAGCAGCACCGCGTAGGAGAACGAGAGCCCTCCGAGGAACGGCTTTTCCTTCTTCAGGAGGCAGACGCTGGCCACCATGTAGAAGAGCCAGTCGTGGCGGAGGAAGGCGCCGCCAGTCCAGTAGTAGCGGTTGGGGAAGTTGCAGCCGAGCACGATGCCGGCCATCGCGAAGCCGCGCGCGCCGAAGGCCCACCACACGATCAGCATGGTGAGGAAGATGTAGATCGGGTCGAGGAGGTTGACGCGAATGAGACCGTCGGTCGTCGCCGGCTCCAGGTTCGCGAACAAGCGCCCGGCCAGCGTCCACACCGGGGTGGCGTTGTAGCCGTGGTCGACGTGGATCTCCTTCCACCGGCCCTCGTTCACCATCGAGCGGATGGAGTTGATGTCGGCGGTGTATTCCTTCCACCGCTCGGGCGTGAAGTACTGCTTGCAGATCTGATCGGCGTTCTCGATCACTTCTTTGGTGGGCGTGATCAGGTTGGTGCGCAGGTCGGTGTGGTTGCGCCGCTGCACTTCGGCGAGCCGGCCGTTCTCGGCGTCGACGATCGCCGCGCAGTCGTACATGCGGTCGTACCCGACCTCGGACGCGTACTTGGAGCCGATGTAATAGTGGTACGTGTCCCAGACGTGGACGAAGCCGTTGAAGTGCAGCCAGCCGAAGTTGAAGTAGCCAAAGACGCCGAGGAGCCCCAAGGCCACCATCGAGCGATCGCGCAGGCGCTGAAAGGCGACCGGGCGGCCTTCTTCCGACAGACGCATGCCCCAGACGACGATCGCGATGGCGAGCAGCGCGACCCCAAAGGCGACGACCTCGCGTGAGCCGTCGTTGTCGAGCCGGAAGGTGTCCATCGCCCACTGCGACTTGACGAAGAGCCACGAGAACAGCCCGCCGACCACCAAGATGCCGGCAGGCACGGAGAGGTCGTACGCGCTGGTGGCCTCGGTGTGCGGCTTCGCTGCAGTCGTCGGGGCCTTGGCCTTGTCGGTCTTTTCGGCGGAACTGGCGCTCATCGCGCGGCGTCCTTAGCACGGCTTCCCAGCCGGAGGAGTCGTGGAAATTCCGGGACTTTCAAAACCTTTCAGATCCACAATGCCGCTCATCCGTTCGGAGGGGTCATGAACCGATTGCTGCTGCTCGCAGTGTTGGCGCTGGCGTCGTCGTCGCTCGCGCAAGGCATGTTGATTCCCACCGATCAGTCGATGGGGCCACTCGGCATCAAGTACCAGCGCGTCTCGGCGGAGATCGTCGACGGCACCGCGGTGACGAAGGTCGAGCAGGTCTTCGTGAACTCGGCGCCGCGCCAGCTCGAGGCGCACTACGTGTTTCCGCTCCCGAAGGGCGCCGCGTTGCAGGACTTCTACCTGTGGATCAACGGGAAGAAGACCAAGGGTGAGGTGCTCGAGAAGCAGAAGGCGACCGAGATCTACGAGGGCATCGTGCGCCGCCTCCAGGATCCCGGCTTGCTCGAGTACATCGACACCGACGCCTTCCGCGCCCGCGTCTTCCCGGTGCCGGCGAACGGCGAGCAGAAGATCGAGCTCACCTTCAGCCAGGTGCTCGAGTTCCAGTCGGGCATCTACCAGTACCACTACCCGCTCGGCGCCTCGTCCCGCGGAGCGCCGACGCTCACGGTGAAGCAAGACTTCGTCTTCTCCGCGCACATCACCTCGAAGACCCCGATTCGCAGCGTCTACTCGCCGACCCACAAGATGGGGGTGAACAAGAAGAACGACGCCGACGCGATCGCCGGCCTCGAGATGGGCCCGGGCGCCGACATCTCGAAGGACTTGGATCTCTTCTACACGGTGAGTGACAAGGCGATTGGCTTCAGCTTCCTCCCGTACCGGCCCAACTCCGAAGAGCCCGGCTTCTTCATGGCGCTGCTCTCGCCGAAGACCGAGCTCAAGGCCGACGAGGTGCTGCCCAAGCGGATCACCTTCGTGATGGACACCTCGGGCTCGATGATGGGCGAACGGATCAAGCTGGCGCGCGATTCGCTCAAGTACGGCGTGCAGCGCCTCAACTCGAAGGACGAGTTCAACGTGGTGCGCTTCTCGACCGACGTCGACGCGCTCTTCGAGAAGCCGCAGCAGGCGAGCGAGGCGAACGTGAAGAAGGCGCTCGAGTTCATCAGCTCCTTCGAGGCGATCGGCGGCACCGCGATCGACGAGGGCCTCCAGCGCGCGCTGAAGGACGCCGAGGGCCGAGGCTCGATGCAGCACATCGTGTTGTTCGTCACCGACGGGCACCCGACGGTCGGCGTCACCGAGGAGCCCGAGATCGCCTCCCGCGCCAAGGGCGGCAACAAGGGCAGCCGCGTCTTCACCTTCGGCGTCGGGGAGGATCTCAACGCCCGCCTGCTCGATCGCATCGCCGAAGACGGCCGAGGCACCAGCGACTTCGCGCGCGACGGCAAGGACTTCGAGGTGCGCGTGTCGGGCATGTTCGACAAGGTGGCGAACCCGGTGCTGGCCGACCTCTCGCTCGATCTCGCGGCCTTCGGTGCCTACGACGTCTACCCGAAGCGCCTGCCCGACCTCTTCAAGGGCACCCAGCTCGTCGTCACCGGCCGCTACCGCACCCCGAAGGAGAGCACCGTCGTCCTCTCCGGCTCGATGAACGGCAAGAAGCAGGTCTACGAGTACCGCGCCGACGCCGCGAAGGAGGCCAAGCAGTACGACTTCGTTCCTCGGCTCTGGGCGATCCGCAAGGTGGGCTACCTGCTCGACGAGATCCGGCTCAACGGCGAGCGCGCCGAGCTGAAGGACGAGATCATCACCCTCGGCAAGAAGTACGGCATCGTCACGCCGTACACCTCGTACCTCGTCGTCGAAGACACCCCGATGCCGGTGGCGAACAACCTGCGCCCGCCGCCGCCGCCGCCCCGTCCGTGGCGTGAGGAGGAAGCCCGCAAGGACCGGCCGTCGTGGAGCGCCCCGATGGGTCCGCGTGGAGGCAACTTCGGCTCTGGATCGGGTGCGTCGGCTCCATCGTCCGTCGCGGTGCCTGCGCCCGAGCCCGAGGACGACGTGTTCGCCAGGGCTCGACCGGCGGAGAAGCCGAAGGGCGAGGCGAAGGCCGACAAGGCACCCGCCGATCCGGGCAAGGTGTTCGAGTCGGTCGACGGCACCACCGGCATCGCGGTCGCCAAGAAGGTCGGCTCGATGAAGAACGAGGAGCTCGCCAACAAGCAGAACGAGCCTGCCCGCGTCGCTTCTGGCCGCACCTTCCTCTACCGCCTGGGCGGGTGGATCGACTCGGAGGCGGTGAACGGCACCGCGAAGCAGCTGAAGGTGAAGTACCTCTCCGATGCGTACTTCGCGATCCTCAAGGCGCGGCCCGATCTCAAGGCGGCGCTCGCGCTCGGCAACCGGCTCGTCGTGGTGGTCGGCAAGGACAAGAGCCTGGTGATCAGCCCTGACGACGGCGAGACCAAGGCCGACAAGGCGACCGACTTCCTCAAGTAAGTCGCTTTGGAATCACCCTCGGTCGGCTCACGCAGTCGACCGAGGTCTCCGAGTTGCCATCCCCGCTGCGCAGAGGCTACGACCGCGCCATGACTCGACGATCGATGCTGCTCGCGGCCTTCGTCCTCATCGGCGCGTGCAAGAAGGAAGCGGCCGCGGTGAAGGACATCGCGGTGGCCGAGGCTGCGACCAAGTTCTCCGCCTCGGAAGCCACCCCGGTCGACGCGAACAACCAGGAGTACCGTGACGGAGCGGGCTGGGTGCCCGGTGCGGTGCTGCTCTCGGATTTCTCGCAGTACGCCTTGAACGAGCTGCCTTCGGACAAGAGCCGGCCGCTCGTCTTCTACTGCACGAGTAAAATGTGAACCGCGTCCCATGAGGCTGCCGGTCGGGCAGCCCAGAACGGGTGGACGAACGTCTCGGTGATGTCGGAAGGCATGAAGGGCTGGAAGGCCGCCGGGCATCCCGTGCAGGCCGCCAAAGCTGCGCCCTGACGCCGAGCGGGAACCTGCCGTTCGAGGTGGTGTCAGTCGTCTCCAGCCGAGCTGCTCGGCGCCGCTCGCGTCACTCAGGACTCGAGCGGCTCGACCTTCGAACTGGAGATGTCATGCGTGTCGCTGCGCTCGCGGTGGTGATGGTGTGTGCCTGCACGAAGCCCGCTCCTCAGGAACCAACGAGCAAGCTCGAGCCAAAGATGGAGAAGAAGGCGGAGGCTCCGGTGCGCACCGCGGCGGCTGCGTCCGAAGCGCTCGTCGAGGGGAAGCAGGGGAAGGCCGATCCGGTCGAGGCGAAGAAAGTGGCGTCGGTTGGAAACCTCGCGGGCGCGCCGAGTCCTGGCTCCGCGGGCGACGCGCTCGGGCAGGTGGGCACCGCGAACGGCATCGGTGGGCTCGGGCTTCGGGGCATGGGGTCGGGCGGTGGTGGGTTGGGCGCGGTTCCGGGACGCAGCGCGGCGATGGGCACGGTTGCCGGCAAGGGCGTCGGCCACGGCTTCGCGATGGCGCTGGCCGACGCGAAGTCGTCCTCGGAGTCGTATGGCGACTACGGCGTCAACGCGTGGACGGAAACCTCGAAGGATCACCTGTCGACCTTCGCCGCCGACGTCGACACCGCCTCGTACACGATCGCTCGCCGGAAGATCCTCGAAGGCGCCCTGCCGCCGAGTGACTCCGTTCGGGTCGAGGAGTTCGTGAACTACTTCCGCTACACCTACCCGCAGCCGTCGGGCGCGCTCGGCGTCACCATGGACGCGGCCCCGTCGCCATTCACCAAGGGAAAGCACCTCGTGCGCGTGGGCGTGCAGGGCCGGCGGCTCACCATCTCGGAGCGAAAGGCCGCGCACCTCACCTTCCTCGTCGACGTCTCGGGTTCGATGCAGTCGGCCGACAAGCTCCCGCTGGCCAAGCGTGCGCTCCGGCTGCTCGTCGACAACCTGCGTGATGGGGACACGGTGGCGCTCGTCACCTACGCGGGTGGTGTTCGGTTGGTGCTGCCGCACACCGGGCTCGAGCAGAAGGCGCGCATTCACGAGGCGATCGAGTCGCTCTCCGCCGGTGGATCGACCGCGATGGCCTCGGGCATCGAGCTCGCCTACCAGCAGGCGGTGAAGGCGCTCGACGGGCAGTCGCTCTCGCGGGTGGTGATCCTCTCCGATGGCGATGCGAACGTCGGCCAGACCTCGCCGACCGGGATCCTCGAGCTCATCAGCCGCCACGTGAAGGAAGGCGTCACCGTCACCACCGTCGGCTTCGGCATGGGCAACTACAAGGACGACGTGATGGAGCAGTTCGCCAACAAGGGCAACGGCAACCACTACTACGTGGACTCGCTGTTCGAGGCGAAGCGCATCTTCCAGACCGAGCTCGGCGGCACCCTCGAGGTGATCGCGAAGGACGTGAAGCTGCAGGTCGACTTCGATCCGGCGCAGGTGCTCCGCTACCGCCTCGTCGGCTACGAGAACCGCGACATCGCCGACCGGGATTTTCGCAACGACAAGGTCGACGCCGGGGAGATCGGCTCGGGCCACACCGTCACCGCGATGTACGAGGTCGAGCTCGCGCCGAACGCTGGCGAGAAGCTGTGCACGGTTCGGGTGCGCGCCAAGCAGCCACGGGGTTCGGAGGCGGAGGAGCGTGCCTTCCCGTTCCCCGCGTCGGCGCTGTCGGCTCGCTTCGATCAGGCGCCGAAGGACTTTCGGTTTGCGACGGCGGTCGTCGGAGCGGCCGAGCTGTTCCGCCAGAGCGAGCACGCACGGTCCTGGAGCCTCGAGGCGATCAAGGAGATCGCGGCTTCCGCGGCCGGTGAGCAGGCCGACCGCCAGGAGTTCGTCGAGTTGCTGCAGAAGGCAGCGCCGGTGATGAAGGCCGTCGCGAGCCGGAACTGACAGTCCGGCCATTTCCCTCGCGTCCTCCGTGCCACACTGACCGGGTGGACGATCAGGCGAGGCGGCGCTCGGAGGCTCGTCGGAGGTCGCGTGACTCGGTGCGCGCCGGTCTCACGGGCCAGGTGAGCCCTGGAGTCCGCTTCCCAGACGGCGGCGCGGTCGGCGTGGTGCAGCCCGACGGAACACCCTCGGTCTTTCTCGATGGGTGGATGTCGGACGTCGACGCTGGGTACTCCCCGCCCGACGAGGCCTTCTGGATCCTCGACGAACGCACCTTGCCGATCCTCTGCGAGCTGCTCGCGTCGGGCCGCTCGATCGCCCACGCAACGCCGCCGGTCAGCTTCTCGCTCGAGGAACAGCGCCAGGAACCCAACCTCGGGCCACAGAGCCGGCACTGGGTCTGGTTCTTCCCGATGACCGAAGACTGGTTCGTCTTCCGCATGCGGGTCGACGAGCTGATCTGGGGTCTGGAGTCGGAGCTGCGGTGGATTCAGCCGAGCGTCTCGGGCCCTCCGCGGGAAATCGTCGAGCGATGTCTCGTCTGGCTCGATCAGGCGGCGAGCCGGCTGGGGCTGTGACGCTTCAGAGGAAGCTCAGCAACAGCTCGGTCGGGCTGCTGAAGAGGAGCTCTCCGGTGCAATCGAGCGAGGTGCCCTCGAGCGAGCCTTCGGCCGACGCGAGGCGGAAGCGATCCTGGTGCAACGAAAGCGCCGTGAGCGGCTGGCCGGTCGAGAACGTTCCCTCGAGGCTCCACTGCGCCGGCAGCTCGGGGTGGGTGCCAGTGAAGGTGCGGTGATCGAAGGTCAACGTCTGGCCGGACGGGAGCGCGCCGAGGCTGGTCTTGAGCGTGATGCTGACCTGCGCGGTCAACGGATCGACCGTGTGGCCGAGCGTCGGGCGCGCGATCGGGTCTGCGTAGACCTCGGCGACGGTGACGCTGAAGTGGGGCGTCTGGCAGGTGCGCCGCTCGACGCGGCGAGAGCGCATGAGCAGATCGTGCGGAACCGGGAGCGCCGTCACCTGCGGATCCAAGCTCCGGAGCGCTGGTTCGAGGCTGCGGCTCTGCTTGAGGACGACGCGCGCAGGCAGCGTTCCCGTTCGGAGCGCTGGCCAGCCGGCCGGCACCTGGCGGAACTCGAAGTCGAGCACCTGGGTCGAAGCGCGCTGCGGCTCGGGCCGGGGAGTGTTCTCGCGGTCGAGCCACGAGGTGGAGACTCGCCGGCCGCGCTCGAAGGTCTCGAGGAGCTCCGCGTCGCTCAAGAGCACCGTCCCAGGCGCGACGAGCGTCGAGGGCCGCAGCCGTTCGATCGTCGGAGCGGTCGCTCCACGCGCGAGGGTGACGCGATCGATCTCGGGGAGCGCGGTCGTGGTGGGATTGGTCACGCTCACTGCGCCGGACTGCACGTTGAGCTCCATCGTCGCCGCGCCGTTGTGGAGGGTGAAGAGGAAGACCCCGTTGCTCTTCTCCTTGTCGTCGTCGAACTTCGCGTGCACCACGACGGCCATGTTGCCCGAGAGGTGATCGACCGCTTCCTGGGCGCGCTCCTCGTACGCCTCGCTGCTCCAGTACGACGCCCAGGTCTTCTTGAGCGCCCACTCGACGCTGCGCTTCTGCTCGGCTGGGTCGGGCTGCATGGAGGGCTCGAGATAGCCGGTGTTCGAGTCGTAGAGCCCAGCGCCGTTGAAGCCCTCGACGTCTTCGGCGGTCGACGAGCTGCGGAAGCGCAACCCCTGGGTGACCGCGTAGTGGCCGAACTGGGCCCGCAGCGCCTGGGTGATGGTGGCGAGGGTCGTCGGGTCGATCGGCGTCGAGCGGATGAGCTCCTTGACGCCTCCCGCGCCCACGAGGTCGCCGAGCACGTCGCCGCCGTGAGCCGCCTCGAACATCTCCCTCCACTGACGCGAAGTCGGGTAGCGCTGATCGAACTCGGCTGGGCCTTCGAGCACGAGCACCCGCACTCGCACGTCGAGGAGGAAGTCGCGGTTCGCCAGCATCGCTTGAAGGCGCGCGCGCATCGGCGCGACATGTTCGGCGTACGGACGAATGCTGATCGCCGCGACCGCGTCGGGCGCTGCCTCCGGAGCCCCAGCGAGCAGCCCGAGATAGCCGGTCGCCTTCCCACCGATCGACGGCCGGAGCACGTCGGCCTGCGCGACCGAGAGCGTGCGGAGGTCTTGCACGTACGGCAGGGTGCTCAGCTCGACCTGGGTGACCGCGACCGGTGTCTTCTGGAGCGATCGCCGCCACTGGTCGTACTGCGCTTGGCTGATCTGCTTGATGATCACCTGATTCGGGCCCGTCGCCTTGAACACCACCGGTCGCTGGAGCCAGGCGAGATCGTGCAGCTCCTGATCGTCGATCACCCCGCCGAGGTACGCGTTGGGAATGCCGCGGTTCTTCGCGAGCAGGTTGAAGTGCGCGAGCGGCGTCTGTGGCACCGCGGTGAGCACGCCGGCCGCCGGCGGCAGGTAGTCGGGCACGTCCTCGAGCACGAGAATGTCGGCGCTCGTGGTGCCCTCGATCGACTCGCCGGACTTGATGATCTTCAGCCGGCCCGCGGTGATGCCCTCGTTGTAGAGCTCGACCTCTCCAGGCACCGTCAGCTCCTTCAGCCTCAGGATGCGATCGTGGAAGCGCAGCTGCCGGCCGATGATGTCCTGGGCGACCGTCTCCTGGCCCGGCGAGCGGACGATCCACATCACCTGCGAACCGATGCCGGCGGGGAGCGCCTTCTCGAGCTGATCGAAGAAGTGGGTGAGCTCGTCGTGGCTCGGCCGATCGACGTACTCGAGCATGAAGCCCCAGCGCTCCGGTTGGGTCCCTCGTGCCGCGACGTGGATCAGCGTTCCAAGGCCCAGGTGGCGGGGCGGAACGAAGAGCGCGAGATCGTAGAAGCGCGGTGAGTAGAGCCGGCCGTCGTCGACCCAGCGGAGATCGAGCGGCAGCAGCGCCTGTGACTTCGCCCACGTGTAGATCTCGGCGATCGACGCGAACTCGTGCCCGCTGACCGGCGCGACGCTCTCGCCAGGCACCGGCTGCCCGTTGAGCAAGCGGAACCAGTACCACTCGTCGTGCAGCTGGAAGAAGCGCGAGTCGACGAAGCGAACGCTCTCCGACGCGGAGTTGAAGCCGGTGACGATGAACTTCGCGTTGGCGCGCCCGTTCTCGGTGATCGCGAAGCGCTCGAAGGCCTCGATGGTGTCGAGCCGGGGAACCGTGTGATCGTCGAAGGTGGAATCCGGGGGAGGCCCGACTGGGCAGCCGAACACCAGGGTCCCCACCATGAGCACGCAGGCGCGATTCACGGGAGCCCGATAGGCAAACCCAGAACCAGGCGTTCGTCCTGCAAATTCAACGAGTTGAACCTGGCTGGCCTCAGAAATTCAGGCCCCTCGCCCGGCCCGTCGGAAATCCGTGTCGCGTCGAGGCGCAGGGTTGGCGCGTCGGGCGCGTCGAAGCGGGCGCATTGCCGAGCCCATTGCTCGCACGTGCGATGCACATCGGCCCCTCGGAGGTCAGCCATGCGCATCCTTGTCGCGTACGGATCGAAGCTGGGTGGCACCGAAGGGCTGGCGCAGCGGGTCGCTGAAGGCCTCGTTCGATCAGGGCATCAGGTCGAGCTGCGTCGCGCTCGAGAGGTTCGTGACGTTCGGCCGTTCGACGCGGTGGTGATTGGCGGAGCGCTCTACGCCTTTCTCTGGCGGTGGGAGGCTCGCCGCTTCGTCACCCTCAACGCCGACGAGCTCCGCACCAAGCCGGTGTGGTTCTTTTCCAGCGGCCCGTTGGACGCGTCGGCGAGCGAGCGGGAGCTTCCTCCGACCCGCCAGGTTGCCGGGCTGATGGCGGACGTCGGCGCGCGCGGGCATGCCACCTTCGGCGGACGGCTCGACCCGAACGCGAAGGGCTTCATGGCGTCGGGGCTGATTCGCTCCGGCCACGTCGGAGACTTCCGCGACTTCGAGCAGGTCGATCGGTGGGTCGCGTCCATCGACGAGGCCCTCGGCGGCCTCTCGCCGGTCCCAGCGCCGCTTCCACCACCAGGGCTCAGGCGCTGGCTCGCGCGAAGCGTGATCGCGCTCTGCCTCTTCGTCGGGATCACCGCCATCGCCGGAGGGCTCGAGCTGCTTCGCTACGCCGACGGAGCCGCCTGGCTTCCTCCACTCACGGTGCTCGCGGGCACGCCGTTCGACAGCTTCGGCGTTCCTGGCGCGCTGCTCCTCGCCTTCGTGGGCGTCCCCAACCTCGTCGCCGCGCTGGCGCTGCTCGTTCGTCGGCGGTGGAGCGCCTGGGGCACTGCCTTCGCCGGGAGCGCGATCACGACGTGGATCGTGGTCGAGCTGCTCCTGCTCCGGGCGCCCTCGCTCGTCGAGGGGCTCTACGTCTGCGCCGGGCTCGCGACGATCGGGCTCACGATCTGGCTGGCCGCCGTCCGGCACCGGTTGCTCACGGTTGCGCGGGCGGGCTCCCACTCGCCAGCTGCTGCTTGAGCTGCGCGATCGCGGGTCGCAGCATGGGCGGCGCTTCGCTCGGTGGGGCGACCGCGAGGTACCGCTCGAAGTCCTTCACCGCGCGGCCGGGATCGTTCGAGTCGAGCGCGAGCATGCCGGCGTACAGCATGCCCGCGTACGCATCTGGGTAGAGGGAGGCGAGCCGCTCGAGCTCGGCCATCGACGTCGGCACGTCACCGTCGACGGCGGTGAACACCGCGCGGCACACCCGGGTCTTCACGTGGAAGGGGTCGAGCATCGTCGCGCGTTGAATGAACGGCCGTGACTCGTCGAAGCCCTGCTTGCTGATGAGGTAGAGCCCGGCCTCGGCGAGCGCGTCGACGTCGTCCGGCGCGGTCTGCACGGCTTGCAGGAGCTGGTTGAGCTTCACGTCTTCCTGCGGCTCCTGGGGCTCGGGCGGCATCGAGCCACCGGGCATCATCCCCGTCGCGCCCATGCCATCCTGGCGAGGCTTGGTGGCTTCCTGGAGCGAGAACCAGAGCACGCCGCAGAAGAGCACCACCGCGCCGCCGACGATCGCGCCCTTGAGTTGCGGGTTCTTCGCGAAGAAGCCCGTGTCGGCCGCCGCGGCCTGGGCCTTCTTCTCGGCGCGCGCCTCGGCCTTCTGGGCCTCGTGCTTGTCGCTGTCGCGCTGCTTGAGGAGCGAGACGGCCAGCTGCTCGAGCCGGGCCTTCTCGGCCTCCCAGTTCGCCTGCGGGAGGAGGTGCTTGTTGGCGACGTGTTCCTTCAGCTCGGCGAGCACTCCTTGGTACCGCGCCTGGAGATCGTCGGGTGGAGCTGCCGGCTTCGTCGTGCCGGCCTTCTTCGCGAAGAAGAGGTAGGCGAGCGAGCCCACCACGCCGGCGGCGGTCACCAGAATGCCAGGGAGCCAGTTCGTCTCGGGCGCGGCCATCACTTCTCCAAGTCAGCGCGCACCTGCGCGAGCAGGGCGTCGTCGGAAGCAGGGGGCGCCGGCGTTTCGGTGGGCGCGGGAGCGGCGGTCGCCGCGGCTGGCTTTCGTTTCGATTGCATGACGATGACGCCCAACCCGATCAGCAGGAGCAGCACGGGCCCCAACCAGAGGAGCGAGTTGAGCCCTCCCCGCGTCGGCTCGAGCAGCACCCACTCGCCGTAGCGTTTGACGAAGTACTCGTAGATCTCGTCGTCGCTCTTCCCCTCGGCGACGAGCTCACGCACCTTGTCCAGCTGGGCGCGCGCCATCGACGCCGGAGAGTCGGCGATCGACACGCCCTGGCACACCGCGCAGCGCAGCTGCTTTCCGAGCCGCATCACCCGGGCTTCCTTCTCGGCCTCGAGCGGATCGAGGCCTTGCCGCTGCGGCGCGTACCCCTGGGTCACCACCATCGACAGCGCGAGCGCGAGGATCATTGGAGCAACCCCTTGAGGCGGACCTCGATCTGCCGAATGTCGACGAAGGGCGCGATCACCTTCCCCTGAATCACGCCGTCACGGGTGATGAAGTACGTCTCGGGCACTCCCGACACCCCGTAGTCCACCGCGACCGTCGACTTGGGATCGAACAGCTGCGGAAACGTGTACCCGTTCTCGGCGAGGAAGCGCTTGGTGTTCTGCTCGTTGTCCTCGAAGACGATGCCGAGGAAGACGGCGTCGTTGCCGTACTTGCGCCAGGCCTGCTCGAGCACCGGGTGTTCCATCTTGCAGGGCCCACACCAGGTCGCCCAGAAGTTGAGGACGATCGGCTTGCCCTTGAACTGATCGAGGGTGACCAGCTCATCAGTGTCGAGGCGCGTGATCTTGAAGTTCGAGGCCGGCTGGCCGACCAGCATGAACGGCACCTCGTGCGGGTCGGTGCCGAACGCCTTGAAGAGGACGAAGACGAGAAGGCCGATGATCGCGAGCGCGATCGCTGGGCCGAGGAGCTTCTTCATGGAGCCCCCGCTGCGGGAGCCGCCGCGCCCGCCGCCACCGCCTGCTGCTGCTTTCGCTGCGGCCACAGCGCGATGAGGGTGCCGATGACGAGGAAGGGAATCGCGTACCAAATCCACCCGACGAGCGGGAACACCCAGGCGTTGAAGGTCGCGGTCTGCGCCTTCGGATCGTAGGTGCGCAAGGAGACGTAGATGTCGCGCACCACCATCTCGTGCACCAGCGGCGAGCCGATCGGATCGTTCGAGCGCTCGTAGTAGTTCATGCGCGGCGCATCGACCGAGTGGTGCGCGAACTGCGAGCCGTCGGGCGCGATGATGGTGACGTCGGCGCCGACCCAGTCGCGGTGCGGCTCCCGGCCGTTCGACAGCCCATCGAAACGCACGAGGTAGTCACCGACCTTCACCGTGTCGCCCGCCTTCACCGTCTTCTCGGCGGCGATCTTGTAGGCACTCGAGGCGGCCACCGCGAGGACGATGGCCACGATGCCGAGGTGCACGACGTAGCCACCAAAGCGGCGGCGGGCCCGGCTGGCCGACGAGACGAAGGCGGTGAAGAAGGACTCCTTGGACTCGGCCATGCGCTGCGTCGCCGGGAGGAACATCTCGCGCAAGGTGACGACGGTGACGAACGCACCGAGCCCGAAGGTGACGAGCGCCATCGTGTCGCCGCCGCGGAACTGCGAGACGAAGCCGCCGAGCGTCTTGGGGATTCCGGAGAAGGGCTCCCAGACCAGGTAGCGCCAGAAGAAGACCGGAATCAGCGTCAGCACGCCGATCGCTCCTGGAATCACGAACTGCTGCTTGAGCACCTTCGGGTCCGCCTTGCCCCACGGGAGCATCGGCCCGACGCCCATCAAGAAGAGCATCAGCATGCCGAGCGGGAGCGCCATGGTGTTGAAGTAGGGCTCGCCGACGCTGATCTTCTTCTGCTGAATCGCCTCGGTCACCAGCGGGAAGAGCGTGCCGAGCAGCACGGTGAAGGTGAGCGCCACGAAGACGAGGTTGTTCACCAGGATCGAGCCCTCGCGCGAGATGACCGTCTCGAGGTGGCTCTCGGCGACGAGCAGGTGGCCGCGGAAGGTGAGGAGCAACACGCTGAACACCAACACCGTCGCGATGAAGACGAGGAAGGTGGGGCCGATGTCAGACTGGGTGAAGGAGTGCACCGAGTTGAAGACGCCCGAGCGCGTCATGAAGGTGCCGATGACGGTGAGCACGAAGCTCCCGAGGGCGAGCGCGATCGTCCACAGCTTGAGCGACTTCTTCCGCTCGAGCACCATCGTCGAGTGCATGAAGGCGGTCGAGGTGAGCCACGGCATGAACGAGGCGTTCTCGACCGGGTCCCACGCCCAGTAGCCGCCCCAGCCGAGCACCGCGTACGCCCACCAGGACCCGAGGATGATGCCGATCGAGAGGAACAGCCACGGCACCAGCGTCCACTTGCGCAGCGGCACCAGCCAGGCGTCACCGAGCTCGCCTCGCAACAGCGCGCCCGCCGCGATCCCGAAGGGCACCGTCATGCCGACGTAGCCGAGGTACAGCATCGGCGGGTGGATGATCTTCAGCACGTGGTTCTGGAGCAGCGGGTTGGGGCCCGGGCCGTCCATCGGGGCGGGGATCACCTCGGGCAGGAACGGGTTCGCCGGCCCCGCAATCAAGAAGGAGAAGAAGCAGGCCACCGCCGCCATGACGCCCAGCGAGAGCTGCATGTAGCGGCCGTGCTCGTTCCGGTACGTCCACGCGAAGGCGAAGAGGTAGGCGCCCATGATCGCGCCCCAGAAGAGGATCGACCCTTCGAGCGCGCTCCAGAGCGACACGATGGTGAAGATCGTCGGCGTCGCCTTGCTCCCCACCTGCGCGACGTAGCGAACCGAGAAGTCGTGCTCGAGGAGCGCCTTCACCATCACCAGGTTCGAGAGCACCATCGAGCCCGCGAAGCCGTAGATGGCGCCCTGCACCCACTTCAGCGCCGACTCACGGCGCAGCAACCCCGTCGCGATGCCCACCACTGCCGCAAAGGCCGCGAACCCCAGCCCCAGCAGCACCAAGCCGTACCCAAGTTTCGAATGCACGGGGCCCTTGTAACGGAGAAGCCCCGAAACGACGAGCAAGTCCGCCTGTGCACGCTTCCTGGGCTTCTTGCATCCTCCAGAGACCCTGCTCGGCAGGGAACCATCTCGTGTCGTCCGGTGTCTGGAGCCCCATGCGCGCCTCCCTTCTCGTGGTCCTCGTCGCTGGTCTCGCCGCCCCCTCCGCCTTCGCCTGCATCAACGGCATGCGAATGGAGGATCGGAAGTCGGCCGATCTCGTCGCGCGCGCGAACACCGCCTATCGAGAGGGCAGCTTCGCCAAGGCGCTCCTCAGCGCGGAGGCGGCGCTCGACAAGCCAGGCCTTTCCGAGGCGGAGCGGCGGGGGCTGCTTCGGGTGAAGGGCCTCGCCGGGATCAAGACCGGAGAGTTCGACAAGGCGATCTCCGCGCTCAAGTCGTTGTCCGAGCTGCGAATGGAGCCCTTCATCGAGGTGAAGCTCGCCGAAGCGCAGCTCCGCAAGGCCGACTCGAGCGGAGGGACCGACAGCGTCGCCGCCAGCCGGCTCGAGAAGCTGGCGAACGACAACCTGCTCTCCGACGCCGACGCGTGGACCGCGCTGGCCCGTGCGCGGGCGAGGCTGGGCAACCTCGAGGGGGCGAAGGCGGCGTGTGAGGGGGCGCTCAAGGTGCAGCCCGGCCACCCCGAGGCCACCACTCTGCTCGGCACTCTCGGCACGGTCACCCCGAAGGCGCCCTCCACCGAGCCAGTGAAGCCCGCCGCCAAGAGCTGATGCTCGCGCTCGCTCTGACGCTCCTCGCCGCTGCGCCCGCCCATCACGAGGTGATCGCGAAGTTCGAGTGTCAGCGCTGCCATCTCATCGAGGGCATCGCCGAGCCCGCGCCCGACAAGCAGTGCGCGGGGTGTCATCAGCAGCTCTCCACCGCCGCGAGCCGCCCGGGTGAAGTGGAGGCCGGACACGAGCGCTACGGCCCAGCCTTCGATCGGTTCATCGCTCGCACCGCCCGCTGCTACGTCGACGTGCCGCCGCTGTGGAAGGTGGGCCGGTTTCGCGCCTCGTGGCTGCGGGCGTACCTCGCCGATCCACACGATCTGCGTCCCCATCTCGCCGAGAGCATGCCGAGGTTGCCGCTCTCTTCGAAAGACATCGAGGTGCTGGTGAAGGGCTTCGGCGCGGTCGAGGATCGGCCTGCCCGGCCCGTCGCCAACGAGCGGCTCGCGAAGGGCAGGGCGCTGTTCGAACAGAAGGGCTGTGCCGCCTGTCATCTCTTCGGCGCCAACCGCTTCGCGGCACAACCAAAGGAACTCCTCGGCTTCACCCGGCCGGCGAGGGCGAACTTCGCGCGGGCGCCCGATCTCCGCTTCGTGCGTGAGCGCCTCAATCGGGAGGTGGTGATCAAGCAGCTGCGCGATCCCGCGTCGGTGAACCCGAAGACCTCGATGCCGTCGTTGGGCCTGAGCGCCCCCGAGGCGGAGCTCCTCGCCGACTTCCTGTTGTTCGGTGAACTCGGCGCCGCTCCCGAGCAGGAGAAGCCCGTCGAGGTCACGCCACCGAAATCGGTCCGCTACGAAGACGTCGAGGCGCGCGTCTTCAAGCGCACCTGCTGGCACTGTCATTCCAACCCCGACTTCGCCGACGGCGACGGAGGCCCCGGCAACACCGGCGGCTTCGGCTTCAAGGGCGGCGGGCTGTCGTTCGCGACCTACGAAGAGGTGATGAATGGCTCCGTCGGGCCCGACGGCAGGTACCGATCGATCTTCCGGCTGGGGATCACGGGGAAGCCGGTGCTGCTCGAGGTGCTCGAGCGGCGTGTGCACGAGAACCGGCGAGACTTCGTGCGTCCACTCGAGGCGCCCGAGTTGGTGGCTCCGTCAGCGACGCTGGGAATGCCGCTCGGACTTCCCGCGGTGGAGCCCGATGAGCTCGCGCTCGTGGAGGCGTGGATCGCCGCGGGCAAACCTCGCCCCTCGACGCCGCCCGGCACGATGCTGACACCGATGGGCCGCTGACTGGCTGCGCGGTGAGCGCCTACTCGAACATGCGCTGACGACGAACGAACGCGCCGAACAAGGGAACGGCGAACGAGTACTTGCCGTGTCTGTTCTTGTAGATGAGGCCCGCGTTCGCCAGGGCGCCAAGCATCTGATTGGCATGGCTCGCACTGAACCCCTTGGTCAGGCGCGCGCTGGAAGGCCAGGTTGCTGGTCGTACAGCGCTCGAAGCACAGCGAACGTCATGTACTGCGTCACCGTCTTGGTTTCGGCGGCGAACCCCAAGCGTCGAACCTCGGACTCCGCGATGGGGATCGTCGTTTGGCTCAGTAACCGCTTGAATTCATGCTGTTCGCGCGATCGACCTGCGAGACGGATGGCCTGCTCTAGGGCGGAAAATTTAGTCGCTCGACTTGCAATGACTCAATCCGCGCTCACTCCGCCTTCGTCAGCGAATCGTTGCCCCAGCCCGCAGGCGCTTCACCCGCGTCGGGCGCGCGATACTCGTTGGAGTGGTTCACCATCAGCCGGCTCGTCTTGAAGACGTGCTCGGGCGAGTACGAGCCCTCGACCACCACCCCGATGCCCTCGCGGAACATCTGGGGCGGGATGACGCCGCTGGCCACCTTCACCTTCGCTGCGGTCGGCAGATGCGAATCGGCGACCTCGAAGGTGAGGCTCGTCTTCTCCGCCGCCCACACGACGCTCCCGGGCACCACCACCCCGCCGAGCCGAATCGTCGCGCCGTAGGCCTTCTCGCCCTGGGCGATCATCTCCGAGGGCTTCCAGTAATAGACGAGGTTCTGGCCGATGTTGCCGAAGGCGATCCACGCGAGGGCGCCGCCCGCGACGAGAATCGCGCCGATCGCGATCAACCGGTTGCGTGCTTCCGAGCTCATGAGGGGCGCTCCTTCGGCTTGCGGACGAACAACGACAACCCGTAGCCGGCGATTCCCAGCACCGCGAGGCCGTACGCGGCGTAGACGTATTCCCAGCCGCCGCTGATCACGCCTGCGCCAGCCTTCTCGATGCCCTCAGGGTGCTTCGGGGCCTCCACCGGCAGAGGCTCGGCCGCCTTGGGCAGCTCGTTGGGCGGCGGGGTGTTGGGAACGTCGGCGAGCGCGATGCCGGCGAACGCGAGCGCGAGGGCGAGGAAGAGGGACTTCATGTCGCGGCCTCCGGACGGGGGGCTTCGAGCGGCGGGAGCTCCATCGCCGCGGTCTGTCGCGTGCGCGCAAGCTCGTACCGCTTCACCAGGAACACGTAGAGGAAACAGAGCATCGTCACCGTGCCCCAGCGCAGGACCGACGCCATCGGCTTGTCGACGGTCGAGGTGCTCGACTGCACCTGGTGCAGCGAGTTCCACCAGCGCACCGAGAACCACACGATCGGCAGCGAGACGTAGCTCAGGATCGCCGAAGCCGCGCTCCAGGTCGCCCGGCGCTCGGGGTCTTCGGTGAAGCTGCGGAGCGCGAGGTAGCCGACGTAGGCGAGGATCATCACCGTGGTGGAGATGAGCCGCGGATCCCAGTCCCACCAGACGCCCCACGTCGGCCGGGCCCAGATGCTGCCCATTCCCACGCCGATCGCTCCGAAGAAGACGCCCACCTCGGCGGAGGCTTCTCCGAGCGCATCGGTGACCCACGACTTCTTGAGCAGGTAGGCGATCGCGCAGCCCACGTTCAAGGTGAAGGCGATCATCGCCGCCCAGATGTAGGGCACGTGGACGTAGAGAATGCGGCCGACGTCGCTCATGAACGCCTCCGGCGGCGCCCACATCAGGCCGAGGTACCAGAGCACGCCCAGCATGATGACTCCGAGGGCCGCCACCGCCTTCCACAACCACGGGCGCACCGAGGCGACGGCGACGTGGGCGATGATGGCAGCCCCGAGCAAGGCGAGCAGCGCGTTGGGAATGGAAGCAGGCATCAGTCTTCCTCGGCGACGCGGGGGAACAGCAGGAACCCGACGGAGAGATAAATGAGATCGAACGCGGTCAGCAACTTGAGCCACCCGCCTAGCTGGTCTTGCGGGTCGGGGGCCAGGGTGAACTTGGTCGCGCTCGTCGCCGCCACCAACAGCGGCATGAGCACCGGAAACAGCAACAAGGGCAGCATCACGTCGCGCGCCCGCGCGTTCGCCGAGATCGCCGAATAGACCGTTCCAGGAGCGCTGATGCCCACCGTCCCCAGGAAGAGGACGAGGACGAGCACGAGGGGGCTGCGGGTGAGATCGATGTCGTAGAGCGCCTTCGCGACCGGCAAGAGCACCAGCGAGAGAGCGAACAACATGGTGGCGTTGCCGAACACCTTCCCGAGGAAGATCGCGCGCGGCTCGACGGGGGTGAGGATCAACCCGGTGAGCGCCTGGTTCTCGGCCTCGATGCGGAAGGACTCTCCCAGCGAGAGCACGCTCGCGAAGAAGAGCGCCAACCAGAGGTAGCCCGGGGCGTGCGCGCGAAGCGTGGTGATGTCCGGCCCCATCGCGAACGAGAAGAGGAGCAGCGTCGCCAGCGAGAAGAAGACCGTCGCCATCAGGCGGGCCCGGGTGCGCCACTCGATCTGCCAGTCCTTCTTCACCACCAGCCAGGCCGCGACGACGAGGGGGATCTTCGGCGTCATGACGGCGCCACCTTCCGCCCGCCCTCGAGGTGGAGCCGATCCTGGGTGAGCGACAGCCCCTGCTCGACGAGGTGCGTCGCGAGCACGACCGAGGTGCCGCTCGCCTGGAGATCGCGGATGAGGCCCTCCATCTGGAGGATGCCGGCTGGGTCGAGCTCACCGAAGGGCTCGTCGAGGAGCGCCAGGGTGGGCTTCTTCATCAGCAGCCGGGCGATCGAGAGCCGCTTGCGCATGCCGGCCGAGAACTGCCGCACCGGACTGTCGGCGCGCTCGGCGAGGCCCATGCGGGCGAGGAGTTCCTTCACCGTCGACTCCACCGAATCGATCCCCAGGAAGCGCGCGGTGAGCTGCAGGTTCTGGGCGGCGCTCAGATCTTCGTAGTGAAACGACGCGTGCGAGACGAGCGCCACCGAAGGACGGAACCGATCGCGCTCCTCACGACAGTCGAAGCCGTTGATCCGCAAGGTGCCGGCGGTCGGAAAGCTCGCGGTGGCGATCAACCGGAGGAGGGTCGTCTTCCCGGAGCCGTTGTGGCCGGTGAGGAGCAGCGAGCGGCCCTTGGCGAGGGTGAACGAGAGCCGAGAGAGCGCCCAGCGCGCCCCGAACCGTTTGCTGATGTCGACCGCCTCGACTGCCAGTGCTTCCGCCACGGCGCGCCCATAGCAGGCTCGCCGTCAGCTTTCCTTCCTTCCGTACAGCTGCGCCTCGACCGCTGCCAGTCGGCGCGACAGGCTCAAGAAGTTCTGATCGTGGAAGAGGGCGGCGGCGTCAGGGAGGCCCGAGGCCCTGGCCCGCTCGTCGTCAGACAGCTCGAGGGAGATGCCGAGCCGCTCGTGGAGGAGCAGCCGCAGCTGGCGGCGCAGGGACTCGACCAGCTCTCGCTCGACGCTCGCGCGCTGGGTGAGCTGGGCCATGGCCTCGACGTACTCGGTGGTGCTGCGCTGCGACGGCGGAGGCTCTTCGCGCACCGGGCCGACCCGCGTCCCTCGGACGATCACGAAGAGCCCGGCCGCGAAGGCGAACTGGAGCCCGAAGGCCCAGAGGTTGACGGTCGGCCGCTCGGTGAGCTGCGCGGTGTGATGGGTCTCGTCGAACCAGATCGGCCCCTCGGCGGCGAGGTTCGCCCAGAGCGTCGCGTTGCCGTCGAGATCGAGCCGGCCGTTCTCGGCGAGATCGGCGCCCGCCGCGACGTAGAGCGTGCCCTTTCCCAGGCGGCGCGCCCACAGCACCGGAGGCTGGGTGAGCGGCAGGGCGTCGTCGTTCGTCACTCGCGCGCTCGGCTCGGCCGATACCCGCAGCTGCTTCACGCCGCGCAACGGGCCGAGCTGGTGCTCCACCATCACCGTTCCTCCGGTGCCGTCGGTCGGGCGGGGGTCGAGCTCGACGGCGGAGACCGAGCGCAGGCTGGCGAGCGGCGCGAGGGCCTTTCGTCCGAAGGAGCGGGGGACGAGGAGCAGCACCGTCACGCCTCGATCGAGCGCCGCGCGGAGGGCGCGCACGTCGTCGTCGGTCAACGCGGCGGCGGTGGGGGCGGGGATCACGATCGTCGCCACCTCGGGCGGCACCCGATCGAGCGGCTCGCGCCCGGCCCGCACGTCGAAGCCGGCCTCGGAGAGCCAGGTGAAGAGCACGCGAAGCCCGCGTGGCCCGGCGTTGGTCACCGAGGGGATCATGGTGATCTGCTCCTCGCTCCCGGTCGCGAGGCTCACCGCGAACGCCAGCACGAGCAGCCCGCCCAGCACCGGCCACGCGCCGAGCCGCTTCATCGGTTGGGCTCCGCGGCGAAGGCCGCCACCTGAGCCACCACCGCTCTGGCTCGCTCGAGGAAGGCCCGCGCGCCAGCCAGCTCGAGGGGCTCGAGGGAATAGAAGGCGCGGTCGAACCACTCGAGCTGCGCACGCACCGCCTCCGCCAGCGCTGCCGGGGCTCCGCGCTCGGGGAGTTCTCGCGCCAGCTCGCGGTTCGTCTTCACCCGATCGGGTCGGGCCAGGCGCTGCCGCTCGAGCGCCGCCAACATCGCGAGGAGCCCTTCCCGGGCACCGGCTCGCGGATCGTTCGTGACGAGCCGCTCGGCCTCGGCGAGGTGCACGGAGGGATCTTCCAGCACCAAGGGCCGCTCGGCCGCCGCCGGTGCGTCCACCGCCCGTCGCGCCAGCCGCCTCCCCGCGAGCCGCGCGACGACCGCGACGATCAGCAGCGCGGCGAGCACCAACACCGCGACGCGGGTGGCGTTCGAATAGGTCTCGGCGCCCGAGGTCTCGAAGAGCTTGGAGAGCAGGGCGCGAAGCCGCCGGAGGAGATCGGCCCGTTGGGTCTGGTGCGCGCGCTTGAACTCGTCGCGCGCGTACACGGCCTGGAGCGACTCCGGCGAGAGGGCGGTCGCCGTCGTGGGGGCGCGCTGCTCGGCCAGCGCACACAGCGTCGCCGCTTGCGCAGGCTCCAGCGTCAGCCCCTCGGCGGCAGGACACGAGGCGAGCACGAGCCAGAGCGCGAGGGTCACGGCGCTCCCTTGGTCGCCAGCTCGAGATCGAGGCCTTCGCGCCGCACCCGCATGTCCACGTAGAAGACGACCTGGAACACCACGTAGAGCGGAGTGATCACCGCCCCCATCACCACCTGCAGCAGCTGCGCAGGTACGACGAGCAGCTGTGGCGCCGACACGCCGGTCGCGCCCGAGGCCGAGAACTCGCCGAAGATCGTCTTCACCACCAGCTCCGGGAGCCCGGTGACGACGCCGACCACGGTGAGGATGAAGGCGATGATCGTGATCAGCACGGTGAGGCGCCCCTTCACCAGGCCGAGCGCACCAGGCCCCACCCGCCCGCTCGAGAGCGCGTCGGTGCGACGGAAGCAGGCGAGCGCGCCGATCGGCTCCACCGCCAACACCTGCGAGCTCAAGACGAAACGAATGAGGAACCAGAGCACCAGCACCACCATGCCGGCGATGACGAGGAGCCCGCCGAGAATCGCCACCGTCGCTCCTGCCCCCGAGTTCCCACCGAGCGTCAGCGCGATGCTCCCGCCGATCGTCAAGGCGCCAGGCAGGAAGAAGAGGACGCCCACCACCCCGGTCCAGAGGAAGGTGAGCGCGAACATGCCGAAGGTGGGCCCCAGCCGCCGCAGCGAGGCGCGAAACGCGTCACCCGGGCTTGGCGCTCCGACGCCGGTGATGCGGGGAAAGACGAAGGCGGTCAGCGCGACTCCGCCCACCTGGCTGAGGAGGAAGTTCACCAAGACGATCGCCATCGTTCCCGCCGCCAGGGGCCCGAGATCGGGCGCCCATTGCGAGGGGTCGGTCTTCATCAAGTCGAGCAACTGCGCTGGGTTCTTCGCGGCCGGGAAGATTCGATCGATCGCCAGCTCGAGGCCCTTCATCAGCACGTATTGGACGAGCTGGAACCCGAGGAAGAGCTGGAAGAGGGCCTTCCAGTTCGTGCGCCAGAAGGAGGTCGAGCGGTCGACGATCTCACCGATCGAGAGCGGCTGGAGGGCCATCGCGGGCGCCGACGGTACCACGGGGCTTGTGGGGCGGGGCCCTTGCTGTGCTAGGCGAGGAGGGTGGACCGCTGGCCGGCGGCCCGTTTCAGGAAGGCAACATGCGTCTGGTCTGGTTGGCAGTGCTGGTGGGAGCCGTCTTCATCTTCTTCTCGGCGTCGTGCGGTCCGTCGGTGCGCTGCAGCTCGTCCACCTGTGCCTCGGGGTGCTGCGATCCGAACGGGCTCTGTCAGAGCGGTCGCTCGTCGACGGCCTGCGGCAAGAACGGCAACTCGTGCATGGCGTGTCTGCTCGGCCAGTCGTGCGATCTGGGCACCTGCAGCGGCGGCTTCAACAACGGCGCGGGCAACGCGGGCGGAGGCTTCGTCAACTCGGGCGGGAGCGCTGGGGGCGGGTTCGTCACGTCCGGCGGGAGTTCGGGTGGAGGCAGCACGGTCTGCAACACCCAGACGTGTTCGGGCTGCTGTGACTTCTCGGGCCAGTGTCAGAGCGGCACGACGACGACGGCCTGCGGGGGCGCGGCGACCACCGGTGGCGCGTGCGTGCAATGCGCAGGCAGCCAGATCTGCCAGAACCGCGCGTGTGTCACCGGCGCGGGCGGCGGCGCTCCGTCGTGCCCCAACGGCTGCATCTTTTCCGGCCAATGTCTGCAGGCGGGCACTCCGATGCAGAGTGACAGCCTGTGCGGCAATGCAGGGGCGAACTGCCGAGCGTGCTCGTCGCCGACGCCGCAGTGCAGCGCAGGCTTCTGTGTCCCAGCTGGATCGGGCGGTGGCACCATCGGCGGTGGCCCTCCCGGAGGCGGAATCGCTGGCGGCGGGAGCGCTGGCGGCGTGGCTGGCTGCGCGCCCCTGTCGTTGCCCACGAGCTTCCCTGGTGGGGCGTTCGCTGCGTACGACACGGGCTACGAATTGCTCAACCCGGGCATCTACAACTTCGCCTACTTCAACTCGACCGACACCATGGTGGGCTTCGAGTTCGTCCGCGCGTCGGCGGGAGTGTCTCTGCCGTACACGGGCGCGATCACCACCGACAACTACGCGGCCTGCCAGAACTGCATCCTCTACGGCGAGGGGTGCACCTCGTTCACGCCGATGCTCACCTGCACCCGCCGCTACCTCGGTCAGGCGGGCACCGCGGCCGTGAGCTCTGCGACCGAGAGCACCACCTCGGGGAGCTTCATCGGCACCGTCACCGGGGTCACCTTCCGCGAGTGGAACTTCATGACGGACTCTGCGGTGGCGGGTGGCCGCTGCTACACCCTCGCGGCCGCGAGCTACTCCGTCAGCTGGTGAGCTCGGCCAGGAGCGCACGAGTCGCCCGGGCGGGATCTTCGGCGCGCAGGACGGCTGAGATGACGGCCGCTCCGCGAGCCCCGAGCCCGCGACTCGTGGTCGCAGTGATTCCCCCGAGGGCGAAGGCAGGGCAGGGCAGCCGCGCCGCGAGGTGCTGAAACCCCGAGGCGCCGAGCGGCCGTCGGCTGTCGTCCACTTTCGAGCCGGCCGGGAAGACCGGAGAGACGAGCGCGAGATCGGCCCCATCGGTGAGATCGGTCTCGTGGTGGATCACCGTCGAGATCCACTTGCCTGGAATGAGGGGGCGCACGTCAGCTGGGCGAAGTGAGGTGGAGGTGCAGTGGAGATGGGCGTCGAGGGCCAGCGCGAGATCGACCCGTCCGTTCACGAAGAGCGGTGAGTGGTGCGCCGTACACAGCTCCGCCACCAACAGGCCCTCTTCGTAGCGCTGCCGATCGGTCGCCACCTGATGACGATGCTGCACGGCGACTCGTCCCGGCGCGGCGCCCAACGCGGCCTCGAGGCGCTCGAGCAACACCCGCTCGCCGAGCGACCAATCGGTGATGACGATGAGCGAGAAGGGCAGCGCGTTCACTGCTGGACGAGGCCGGTGAGCGGACTCGAGGCCGAGGCGTAGGCCTTCATCGGAATGCGGCCGGCGAGGTACGCGTCTCGTCCTGCTTCCACTGCGAGCTTCATCGCGCGCGCCATTCGCACCGGCTCCTTCGCCTGAGCGATCGCGGTGTTGAGGAGCAGCCCGTCGCAGCCGAGCTCCAGTGCGATTGCCGCGTCGCTCGCGGTGCCGACGCCGGCATCGACGATCACCGGCACCTTCACCGTCTCGAGAATGAGCCTCAGGTTGTGCGGGTTGCGCACGCCCAGGCCCGAGCCGATCGGTGCTGCGAGCGGCATCACCACCGCGCATCCGGCGTCCTCCAGCTTCCGCGCGGTGATCACGTCGTCGGAGGTGTACGGCAGCACGGTGAAGCCTTCCTTCACCAGCACCCGTGCGGCTTTCACCGTCTCCTCCACGTCGGGGAAGAGCGTCTTCTCGTCACCGAGCACCTCGAGCTTCACCCACTTCGACAGGCCGAGCTCGGCGGCGAGGTGGCAGGTGCGGATCGCGTCGTCGGCGGTGTAGCAGCCGGCGGTGTTGGGCAGGAGCCGCAGCTTCGTCGTGTCGATGAAGGAGAGGAGCGACTGCTCCTTGGGGGCTTTCAAGTCGAGGCGGCGCACGGCGACGGTGACCATCTCGGCGCCCGACGCTTCGTGACAGGCGCGCATCACCTCGTGGCTCGGGTACTTGCCGGTACCGATGATCAACCGTGAGTGGAAGGTGACGCCGGCGATGGTGAAGGGCTTGTCGGTCTGCATGGGAATCTCCAAGTGTCGTCAGCCGCCGCCGACGAAGGTGACGATCTCGAGCCGGTCGCCGTCGCCGAGGCGCGTCTCCGCGTGCTGGGCCTTGGGCACGACTCGCTCGTTGAGTTCGACCGCGACCCGGCGTTGATCGAGGCCCAGCGACGCGAGCAAGGTGGTCACGGTCGCCCCGTCCGGGAGCTGCTTGGCTTCACCGTTCAGCACCACCTGCATGCGCGGTCTTCTGCTCCTCGCGCGCGCCGCTGGCAACTGTCCTCTTGGACGTCGGAGGCGGCAGCCGGTCGATCGAGGCTGCGTTCAGCTCGCCGGTTGCGAGTCGGCGCAGCCGCTTCCGGTGGGAGCGTCGGCGAAGTGGTCGGAGCCGTCTCTGTCACTCGTCCCCCGCTCACGGTAGGAACGCGGCGTGATCGATCTCGACGAGCTCCATCGGCGGGTGCCCATCGCCGACGGGCACGCGGACACCCTGATGTGGGGGCGCGATCTGAACGAGGCGTCCGAGAAGGGGCACGTCGACTTTCCGCGGCTCCGCCAGGCGGGCGTGAAGATTCAAGCGTTCACCGTGGTGACGCGTGGCCTGCCAGTCATCGGTGGCTTCCCGTTGCTGATGGCGAAGGAGAAGTGGCCCAAGGCCGCCCGCCAGTCGGAGTGGACGCGCTGCCTCCACCAGCTCGACAAGCTCGACCTCGCCTGCGCCAACTCGAAGGGCACCGCCGCGAAGACGAACTCCGGCGACGCGCTCACCAAGAACCTCGAGGAAGGGCGGCTCTCGGCGATCCTCGGCATCGAAGGCGCGCACGCGATCGAAGGCGACGTCAACCGGGTGAAGCTGCTCGCGGAGCGCGGCGTGCGGTTCATGTCCCTCACCCACCTCGCCAACAACGAGCTCGGCGGCACCACCACTCCGCTGATGGGCAACCGGCCGCTCACGCCGCTCGGCCGGCAGGTGCTCGACGCGATGGCGGCACAGAACATGGTGATCGACGTCGCGCACGCGTCGCACGCGATGTTGCCGGATCTCCTCGCGCACCCCGGCATTCGGCCGTTCTGCAGCCACGCCGGCATCGATGGAGCCACGCCGCACTGGCGCAACCTCTCCGACGCGACCCTGCGCGCCATCGCCGAGAAGGGTGGGGTCGTCGGCGTGATCTTCGCGCCCGCCTTCCTGGGCGGAAAATCGCTCGCCGATCTGGCGCGGCACGTCGTGCACGCCCTGAAGGTGATGGGCGAAGACGGCGTCGCGCTCGGGAGCGACTTCGACGGCCTCATTCCCTTGCCGCAGGGCATGCGCGACGTTCGGGATTTGAGACTGGTGACCCAGGCGCTGCTCGACGCGTCGTTGCCGGTGCGAGTCGTCGAGAAGGTGATGGGCCACAACTTCCGCCGCTTCTGGGCAGAGGTTCTTTCTTGACCTCGACGGCTCCCGAAGCCCAAGGTGCGCGCGCTTTCGGCCGACCACTTCTCGAACCCCCACATGCGCTACCTCCTCATCGTCTCCTGCCTCACCTCGCTCTTCGCCGTCGGCTGTGGAACGCCGAAGGCCGGTGACACCTGCAACGTCACCGGGTTCCTTTGCGAGAACAGCACCGCCGCGCTCGAGTGCAAGGTGGGCAAGTGGGTGTCGCTCCCGTGCAAGGGCCCGAACGGCTGCCAGCGCGACGGCGATCGCGTGAAGTGCGACATGACGGGAAACGTCGAGGGCGACAACTGCGCCTCGACTGCCGAGCGGAAGGGCCTCTGCACCTCCGACGGCAAGGCCACCCTCGAGTGCATCGACGGCGTGCTGAAGAAGACCAACGTCTGCCGCACCTGCATGGTGAGCGGTGAGACGGTCGTCTGTCAGCCCTGACGGCAACCGCCTCCACGCGTCATCGAACCGCAGCGGCGAAGGCCTCGAGCGCGGCCTTGAACGTCTCGGGCTGCTCGAGGTTCGGCAGGTGTGCTGCGTCGGGGATCACCACCAGCTGCGAGCCCTTCACCAACTCGGCCATCTGCCTGGCCTTCTCGACCGGAGTGATCGGATCCTCGGCACCCACCACCACGAGCGTCGGGAGCGCGAAGCGGGAGAGCTGATCTCTCGAGTCGGGCCGGGCGCCCATGCCCCGTGACGCCGCCGCGACTGCGCGAGGCGACTGGAGCAGCATCATCGCTTCGACCTTCGATCGCACCGCCTGAGGCGCCTTCGCCGAGAGCAGCTTGGGCAACATCGAGCTGGTGAGCCCGGCGAGCCCGTTCTGGAGCACGTCTTGCGCGACCGCTTCTCTCCGCGCCTTGCCCGCCTCGTCGTCTGCCGTCGCCTGGGTGTCGATCAGCACCAGCCCGCGCACCTTCGACGCAGCGAGCCGGGCGAAGGCGAGCGCGACGTAGCCGCCCATCGAGACCCCACCCACCACCGCCGACTGAATGCCCAGCGCGTCGAGCAGCGCGCTCCCGTCTTCCGCGAAGGCCTCCATCGTCGAAGGCCCGTCGCCGTCGAGCACGCTCCCGCCGAAGCCGCGATGATCGGGCGCGATGAGCCGAAAGCCCGTGGGTGGCTCGTCGAGCTGCGGCCAGAACGACTTGCTGGTGAAGGGAAAGCCATGGAACAGCAGCAGCGGCACGCCCTGGCCGACGTCGTGGAAGGCGTAGCTTCGACCGCGGAGCTCGATTCGTTGCACCTCACCACCACCCTTTCCGGCGGAACCACAGGATCATGCCCAGCGGCACTGCGCCCATCAGACAGAGCATCGTCACGAAGAACCCCTTCTGGCCCAGCACGTCGAAGTTCTGACCGAAGAACCCGACGATGAAGGACAGCGGCATGAAGAGGCTGGCGAGGATCGTCAGCTGCTTGGTGATGTCGTTCGTCTTGTTGGCCACCACCGACAGCCAGGCGTCCATCGCGTTGCCCAGCAGATCCCGGTTGGTGTCGATCTGCTCGTAGATGCGCACGAGGTGATCGTAGACGTCTCGGAAGTAGAGGTTCGTCTTCTCGCTCACCACGCCGAGCGAACTCCCGCGCGCGAGCAGACCCACCACGTCGCGCTGGGGCGAGAGCACCTTTCGCATCAGCATCAGGCTGCGCTTGAGCTTGAAGATCCGTTGAATCAGCCCGCGTCGAGGGTCCGAAAAGATGCGGCTCTCGAGATCGTCGATCTCGTTCGCGTAGGCGTCGAGCAGTGGGAACGACAGATCGACCTGCGCGTCGGCGAGCGCGTAGAGCAGGAAGTCGGGGCCGCGGCCGAGAATCGACGGGTCCGCCTCGAGCCGCTTCGCCACCGTGTCGACCGCCTGGTGCGCGTTCTCGTGCACGCTGATGATCCAGCTCGGCCCGAGGAAGAAGTGCAGCTCGTGCATGGTGACGTCCGAGAGATCCTCCCCCGGGCAGGTGAAGCCCTGGAGCACGACGAAGAGGTGGCCGGGGTACTCCTCGAGCTTCGGCCGCTGATCGAGGTGGAGGCAGTCTTCGACGGCGAGACGGTGGAGCCCGAAGCGATCGGCGAGCCGCATCAGGGTGGGCTCGTCGGGCTTCTCGATGTCGATCCAGGTCGGAGTCGAGGCACCGAGCAGCTCTTCGCCGCCCGACTTCACTTTGTTTTCTTCGAAGACTCGAACGCGCACGTTCGCTGCTTCCCATTCTCGTGCCAGTCGTCAAGCCTGAAGGAGCGATGACAGGCGGATGGGCACGTTTCCTAGCGGTCCCTGGCGAGCGATCTATGGTGACGGGGCTGTGGAACGGCTGCTCCCACCTCGACTCGGCGCCTTGCTCGCGCTCGAGTCCGATCAGACCTTTGCTGCCAGGCTCGGGCGCGTGCTCGAGGCGGCGGCGCGCGCGATCGACAAGCTCGGCGATCTCGAGCTCGTCAAGTACGAGGACGCCCCCATCGACGCCTCGGCCGATCTGTCCTTGTGGGAAGAGCTCGCGCCGGTGGTCGGCTCGACCATCGCCGACGTCAACGCGCTGCTCTCGGAGCTGGCCGCTCAGTTCCCTGCGGGCGAGCTGTCGGTCGACGCGAGGCAAGGGGCGGTCGACGAGGTGCTCCAGCGTGGCTCCGACGGGCTCAAGGGCGAGGTGACCAACTTCGGCATGCGGGTGCGCGACCCGTCGGTGGTGGGCGATCGGTGGAACCTGATCTCCGAGCTCCAGACGTTCCGCTACCAGTTCCGTGAGCGAATCGGCGCCCTCGTCTTCGAGGTGGCCCAGCAGCTCGGTGACTGCCGGCGCCGCGAGGTCGACCCAGGCTACGACGAGGAGCTGGCGGGAACGCTCGTCGTTCGCAGCACCACCTCCGATCTGCGCAGGCTGATGCGCGCCCGCATCCACAAGGTGAGCGAGGCCACGCCCGAAGACGTCGAGTGGAACGCCCAGCAGATCGAGAAGGAGCTCAACGCCTTCGGCCGCACCGCTGCCTGGCGAGCCCTCCGTGCCCAGGACAAGCGCGCGATCCTCGAGTTCCGCACCCGCCTCAAGGAGATGGTGAAGCCCGGCCTGTCGAAGGTCGATCTGCTGTTGTTGCTCGAGCCCTTCGTCGAGTTCTGCGACAACTTCGAGGCGATCAACCGTCGTGATCTGCTCGTGCAGCACGATCAAGAAGTGCTCGCCACCATGGGCGTGACGCTGGAGCGGGCCGTCAACGCGCCCAGCGAGAGCGAGGCGTTCGGCGCCTTCACCGAGGCCCTGGGGCTCGCCCAGTCGATGTATGGCCGAAACCCCGAGTTCGACGCCTTCCTCCGCAAGCTGCGCAAGACGCCGGTGACGCCGCAGACGGTGCGTGGAGAGGTCGAGCAGTTCCTCGTGATGATGGCGAACGTCTCGGCGTCGTGAGCGCCTTCGACGCCCTCTCGGCGTTGTCGGTGGTGCTCGATCTCGCCAACGGGCTCGCGGAGGACAAGAGCGTCGTCACCGCCACCTTCGCGTGGGAACTCGCCCGCGCCGAAGGCCAGCCCGCCGAGGTGCAGCGCACCGCGACGCTTGCTGCGCTGCTCCGCCACCTGGGCTGCACTGCCTTCGCCAGCGTGGAGGCCGAAGTCGCGGGCGACGACATCGCGCTTCGACGAGGACTGCACGTGCGGGACTCGAGCAAGCAGGGCGACGTGCTCGCAGCGGTGCTCGCCGGCCGGGAAGGCATGGTGGGCAAGGTGCGCGGCGCCTGGCAGCTGGTGACCCACGGCGCGCAGCTCAAGAACGAGCTCGTGCGGGAGGCCTGTGGCGCGGCGCGGCTCCTCTCCGATCGACTCGCCCTCGGGGCTCCGGTCACCCAGGCGCTCGACGAGGTCTTCGAGCGCTTCGACGGGCGAGGCGGCCCCAATGCCCTGCGCGGTGAAGCCATCTCGATCGCTGGTCGCATCGCCACCACCGCGCACGTCGCCAGCACCTTCGCCCTGCACGCCGGAGTCGCCGACGCCCATCACGTCCTCGGGGACCGCTCCGGCCATCAGCTCGACCCTCGCCTGGCCGACCGGGCTCGGACGATGCTCGCGCCCCTCGCGGATGCTGGTGGCTACCTCGCCGCGCGCGCACCCGAGCTCGCCCGGTTCTTCGAGGCGCACCCGGTCGTCACCACGACCGAGGCGTTGGTGGAGGCCTTTGGAGACTTCGCCGATCTCCAGCTGCCGGCTGCCCGCGGCCATTCACGGCTGGTCGCCTCCCTCTGCGCCGACACCGCGGGCACGCTCGCGCTCTCGGCTCGCGAACGTGAGCAGCTGATTCGGGCCGCGCACGTGCACGATCTCGGGCAGGTCGCCGTGCCCACCAACGTCTGGACTGCGCCCCGCACGCTTCGCCCGTCGGAGCTCGAGCGCGCCCGGGCCCACGTCTTCTTCACCGAGCGCATTCTCGCGAGCGCCAAGCCACTGGCCGAGCTGGCGCCGATCGCCGGGCTCCATCACGAGCGACTCGACGGCTCGGGCTACCACCGAGGCTCGAAGGGAGTCGCCGTGCCGCGGACCGCGCGAGTCCTCGCGGTCTGCGACGTGCTCTGCGCGTTGGTGCAGGACCGCCCCCATCGGCCGGCTCGAGCCCTGGCCAGCGCCTTCACCGAGCTGCGTGCCGAGGCGAAACGAGGCGCGCTCGACGAGGAGATCGTCGAAGCAGCGATCGCGGCCCGCGGCGGTCGCGCTCGAACTCCCGAAGGCACCTCGTTGTCGGCGCGAGAGCTGGAGGTGCTGCGCCTGGTGGCCAAGGGGAAGACGAACAAGGAGGTCGCCTCAACCCTCGGCCTCTCGCCGCGCACCGTGCAGCACCACACGATTCACATCTACGAGAAGCTGGGCGTCGACACGCGCGCCGGCGCGGCGATGGAGGCCTCCCGGCGCGGCCTGCTCGGAGTGGGCGAGTAGGCCATCTGGCCGATGCCGGGCTGCGCACGACCGCACACCATGGCGGCCATGCGAACGATCCTCCTGCTGTCCCTCGTCGTCCTTGCCTCGTCCTGCGCCACCACTGGTCCCTGTGTCGGTGCCATGCCCGAGCTCAGCGCCATGAACCCGGCGATCACGCCGTACCGGGTCGATTCCGGGGAGGGCGAGTGTCTCCAGGCCTACGAATGGAAGGCTGGCTCGCCGCGCGGCGCGGTCGTGGTGATGCACGGCATTCGTGATCACGCGCTTCGCTACGACGGCCTCGCGCGCGCGCTCAACGCGAAGGGCTTCTCGGTCTACGCCCAGGACATGCGCGGCCATGGGCGATCGGGAGGCGATCGACAGCGCTTCGATTCGATGCCGCAGCTCGTCGCCGATCTGCACCACGCGGTGAGCGAGGCGAAGACGCGCAACCCGGGGCTCCCAGTGTTCCTCTACGGGCACTCGCTCGGTGGGCTCATCGGCACCACCTACGCGATCGAGCACCCCAGCGAGCTCTCCGGGCTGGTGCTGAGCGGCCCCGCGCTCAAGCTGTTTCCCACCGTCACCGGGGGCGAGAAGTCGGGCGCGCGCTTCTTCAGCGCGGTGATCCCGGGCCTCAAGGTCCAGTCCTTCGACGACACCGAGTTCAGCCGCGACGAGGCCGCGAAGAAGGAGCTGGCGAGCGATCCGTTGATCGATCACTCGAACCTCCCGGCCCGCTCGGCCGCGGCAGCGCTCAACGGCATCGACTTCGTCCAGGAACACCTCGCCGACGTGAAGGTGCCCTTCGTGGTGATGCACGGCACGGTCGACACCGCGACGAACCTCGAGGGCAGCGTCGAGCTGAGCGAGAAGGCGGGCGCGACCGACAAGACGCTCAAGACGTGGGAAGGGCTGCACCACGATCTGCTGCACGAGCCCGAGCGCGATCAGGTGGCGGAGTTCGTCACCAGATGGATCGATGCACGCTTGCCGAGGTGATCCGCCTCGCGTTTCTTGATCCTCTCCGCTCGAAGGGTCGGGTAGACGACGCCCAGTGCAGCCGCTCTTCGATGCCGATCTCTCCCGCGTGCAGGCCGTCTTCACCGACGTCGACGGCACGCTCACCACCAAGGGCACCCTCGGCTCGGTGACGCTGCGCGCGCTCGAGTGGCTGAGCAGCCATCGGGTCGAGGTGGTGCTGGTGAGCGGTCGTCCCTCCGGGTGGGGCGAGTGCTGGGCGCGTCAGCTGCCGGTCGCCGCCGTGATCGTCGAGAACGGTGGCGTCACCTACGTGAAGGACGGCCACCGGCTGCGCAAGTGGTACGCGGAGCGCGAGGGCGTTCGCCAGAAGAACCGCGCGGCGCTGGTGAAGCACGTGACCGCGGCGCTCGAGTCGGTGAAGGGCGCGCGCCTCTCGATGGACTCGGCCGCGACCGAGGTCGATCTCGCGATCGACTACGCGGAAGACGCTGATCTCGGTCCGAGCGGCGCGGACCGGCTCGAGACGTTTCTGCGCGCGCGCGGAGTGACCGCGGTTCGTTCCTCGGTGCACGTGAACTGCTGGATGGGGGCGTTCGACAAACGCACCGCCGTCGAGGCGTACCTGCGCAAGGAGTGGAAGACCTCGATCGGGAAGGACGAGCGCCGCTTCGTCTACGTGGGCGACTCGTTCAACGATCAGCCGCTCTTCGGCGCCTTCCCGCTCTCGGTGGGCGTCGCGAACGTGAAGGCGATCGCCGATCGGCTCGAGGTGCTCCCCGCGTTCGTGACCCGCGCTCCCGAAGGCAAGGGCTTCGCCGAGGTCGCCGACGCAGTCGCTCGGGCACGTCGAAGAGGGAGGGCCGCGTGAGTCACCTGGCGAAGGTCGAGCTCAAGCCCGGGCTGTCGCGCCACCTGCGCGCCGGGCACCCGTGGGTCTTCAAGAAGGCGTTGGTGTCTCCGCCGCGGCTCCCTCCTGGGAGCGTCGTCGATCTCGTCGACGGCCACCGCTTCGTCGCTCGCGGCTACTTCGATCCCTTCTCGGCGATCGCGGTGCGGGTGCTCACGCTCGATCCCAAGGTGGAGATCGACGAGGCCTTCTTCTCGCGGAAGATCGCCCAGTGCGTGGCTGCGCGGCAGGCGCTGCTCGATCTCAGCGGCACCAACGCCTACCGACTCATCCATGGCGAAGGCGACGGTCTGCCCGGAGTCATCGTCGATCTCTACGCGGGCTGGGCGGTGCTCAAGCTCTACTCGGCGGGGCTCACGCCGTATCGGCCGCTCATCGTCGAGGCGCTCGCGCAGGCGGTCCCTGGCCTGCAAGGCGTGATCGGTCGCGACGAAGTGGGCCGGGACGACGCCGACGTCGACGAAGGGAAGGGGAACGGGAAGGTGCTCTGGGGCAAGGAGGCGCCCCAGCCGCTCACCATCGAGGAGCGCGGCGCCAGGTTCCTCGTCGACGTCTACGGTGGACAGAAGACGGGGTTCTTCCTCGATCAGCGCGAGAACCGCTTCCTCCTCCGCCGGCTCGGCAAGGGCCGCGACGTGCTCAATTGCTTCTGCTTCTCGGGTGGGTTCTCGGTGAACGCCGCGCTGGGTGGGGCGCGCTCGGTCTTCTCGGTCGATCAAGACGCCGACGCGATCGCGCTCGCACGGGAGAACTTTCCCCTCAACGGGCTCGAGCCCGCCGCCCACGACTTCCTCGCTGCCGACGTCTTCGAGCTGCTCGAGTCGTTCAAGAAGGAAGGCCGCACCTTCGATCTGATCGTCCTCGACCCGCCCGCGTTCGCGAAGAGCCAGAAGGCGGTCGACTCGGCGATCGCGGGCTACGCGTCGCTCAACCGGCAGGCGCTCGCGCTCCTTCGGCCGGGAGGGTTGCTCGCCACCGCCTCGTGCTCGGCGCGTGTCACCCAAGACCAGTTCCTCGGCGCCGTTCGCGAAGGCGCCTTCAACGCGGGCGTCGACCTGACGCTCGTCGAGGAGCGCTACCAGCCTCCCGATCATCCGCTGCGGCTCCAATTCCCCGAGGGCAGGTACCTGAAATTCCTCGTGCTTCAGGCTCGCGACGCCTAACGGTGTGAATCAGATCATTTTGCACTCGTTTGAGTGGTCCCGTGTCTGACGGGGTGCGTAACCGTTGACTTAGGCGTGCATGTAGGACAAACGGCCGACGTCGTTTTGGGCCACTCATCGAAGGGGAAACAATGAATTCCGTGAAGCTTCTGGGAGCCGCGCTCGCGGCGCTCGTGGTGACTGGGTGCAACACTGGCCAGCCGCGCATCTGGCGCGTTGCCTACAACACCAGCGGTGTCGAGTTCGTCGAGAACTCGAGCTGCTACATCGGTAACCGCGTGCCCCAGAGCCGCACCGCGCAGACCAACTACCGCCGTGACGCGAACTGGGTGATCTGGGACGGCGTCAGCGATCAGGCCTCCGGCTCGCTCCGTCAGTACCTCGACATCGGCAACCCGACCTTCAAGCTCGGTGACTCGCCCCAGGTGAAGGTCGAGGACGTGATCGAAGGCGACTCGCAGACCCGCACCTTCGCGGCCGAGCGCCAGAAGGCGAGCCTTGGGCCCCTCGAGCGTAACCGCAACGCGGTCGAGACCCGCAGCGGCCGCGTTCAGGTGGTGTGGGAGAACTACAACCCGGCGGCGACGGGCAGCATGACGATCCGCTCCGAGTACCGCTGTGTCGACAACGGCCAGATGATGCAGGACCAGTGCCCCCGCGGCGGTGGCGGTGACCCGGTCGGCAACGAGGCGGCCAACTGCGAAGTGAACGTGACCTTCGTCGCGCGCCGCATCGACGTGAACCAGAACACCAACTACGGCAACGTCGGCTGCGACGGCCCTGCCTGCGGCGGTCCCTGATTCACTTCACCTGATCAGGTGAGAACACGGCGACCAGGTCTT
>JBPOIJ010000086.1:0-25941 GCA_052034585.1 Myxococcota bacterium | reverse complement strand
GTGGCCGACGTGTTGTTCGACGAACTCCAGCTCGAGGTGGCGCGGGAGCTTCTCCGCGATCCGAGCGCGCGCGGGTTGGTCTACGTGGGCGGGCCGTTGATTCGGGCCGACCTGCCGATCGTTCGTGAGGGGGCGCGTCATCGCGTCGAGTCTACGCATCGTCGCCACAACGAGACCCTTCGAGAAGTTCGGGTGGGAATGCCGAGTCAGAATCACCGTGGGTTCCCCGCCGCGAAGCAGAGAAAGTCAAGAAGTGACGAGAAGACGCGTTCGTCTTGGCCGAAGTAGCGAACTACCTGCGGTTCCTCGCGACCAGGATCGGCTATCAGGTAGATTTCCTGCATCTCAATTGGGTCATCACCGAACAGCGTCACAGCACACGGCTTGGCGAAATTGGCGGCGAGTGCACCTGGCGCCCAGTACCTGGCACGTTCTCGCACTCGTTTCTGTGTCGTCTTGGACTTGGACCGGGCCGCAATCTGCGTCAGCGAAAGAAACGAGTATCCGAGATATGCATTGGTCCACTCCCCACAGTGGCTGAATCTCGCTCGAAGCATCGGAGTCATCGGCATTCCTCGACCATCAAGCGTTGGAATGAGCCTGGAAATAGGTTCAGGCTGACCCTGCGTCTGCTGGTTGGGGGAGTCGAGTTCGTTACTGCGGAAGAGCGCCTCCATTGCCAGGATCACTCGAGTGTCAAGCTTACTCACGAATCACCTCGACTCGGTTGTATTCGTAACCGACAGACCTCGCCCCAGCCCTGCGCGCCGATTGACGAGTTCACGGAGGTGTCGAGAGTCATTGTCCCCCCTGCTCGGCGCGCTTGGAGCCTGAACGCGCTGTGCTTCCAAGCCCCGACCTGCGCCACGATCGCCAATCACTCGATCGATCACTCCAGCTTCAGCTTGCGCCACAGCAGCTTGCGGAAGTCCTCCACCGACTCGCCGCGCTTGTACTGCTGTGGCGTGAGAATGAGATCGTGCGGCATCAGCACCTCGGCGTCGACGCGCTCGAGCAGCTTCGAGGTCGCCTCCCGCCAGGCAATGAAGAAGTTCACCACCCGGCTCGGTGGTTCGAGGCCTGGACCGGCGGTGAGGAGCACGACCTCCTGCTCCTTCACGTCGCGAATCGTCTGCTCGCCGTTCTCCTGGACTTGCCAGACGACGAGCCGCACCACGGCTTTCACCGCCCCGTCGCGAACTTCGTTGCTCACGTAGTTGAGGGTGGTGACGAGGGCGTCCTTCTGGCCACTCGCCAGCGGCTCATGAGCGAGCGAGG
The DNA here is from genome assembly GCA_052034585.1 of Myxococcota bacterium. Lineage (GTDB taxonomy): Bacteria > Myxococcota > Myxococcia > Myxococcales > Myxococcaceae > Xiheimicrobium. The sequence goes on along the minus strand of JBPOIJ010000086.1, from coordinate 24,663 downwards.
CGAACCATGTCTCGAGGGCGGCGTGTGCAGCGACCAAAGTCGGCGGCGGAGGCAGGAAGGCGGCGTACTCGAGTCGCCACGCCTCCCGCAGCCCGTTGGCGTCGAGCTTCTCGGCAGCCAGCAGCTTCTTCAGCGGCTTCCAGATGACGAGCGCGGTGGCAGGGAGCGATGGCTCAGCTCGCGCCGCCTGTTCGCGAAAGACCTCGCCCACCACGTCGAGCCACGTGTCCAGCACGGGCTCGAGCCGCGCGTGCTGTGGCAGCTCGAGGAGAATGGGGCTGTCGAGCTCGCGCGAGGTCGCCGGCTCACCCCACGGCTGAACGCGCTCCACGCCGCGGTAGCGCAGCATCGTTCCGTGCTCCGTCGACGGGTCGAGCTCGAGCGAGAACGGGCCTTCGATGAGCGGGAGTCGAAACAGGGCGGAGGGAGTCATGAAGAAGCTCCGGAGGCGAGGTGGACTTCCAAGTCGGTGCTGCAAAGCACGGCGCGGACGGTAAGCGTGATCGATTCGCGAGGTGAGCACGGGACGTCCCGCGCGGCGCGCGATCGAGCCGGCTCACTCGGCGCCGAGCCTGATCGGTTGCGGGACGCCGTACGTACCGACTGCGCTACGTTCCGACCGTGCGGCTCGGGTGGCGTGGGTTGGCATTCGCGGTCGAGCTCGTGGTGCTGGCCGCCGTCTTCGCCGTTTCGTGGCCCGAGGCGACGGAGGCGGTCGACGTTCGCCGCTATCACCTCCTGCCTGGGCTCCTCGCGCTGGTCGCGCTGATCGCGTTCGAGGCAGCGGTGCTGTGGACCCTCGCGCCGCTCGTCGACCTCTCTCGTGCCTGGGCGAAAGCAGTCGTCGGCGTCACCTTCCTCTGGGTGTTCGTCGCCGCGGTCGGCGCCGTCGCGCTCGTCAATCGCCTCGATGCCGGAGCGCCCACGCACTTCACCGGCACCCTCGATCACTTCGGCTCGGGCCGAAACAACACCCGCTTTGGTCAGCTCGTCTCGGCCGATGGCCAACGGCTCGACGTGCCACGGGTCGCGCTCGAGCGGCATCACCTCGGCCTCGGAGCCTCGGTGACGGTGCGCCTCAGGCCTGGGCTCGTGTTCGACGCGGGGTGGATCGTCGATTCATCGGAACCCAACGCGACGGAGCGATAGAAGCAGCTCCATGAATGCGCCTCTGCCTCGGCTGACCCAGCTCTCCAACTGCGCGGGGTGTGCAGCGAAGCTCCGCCCCGATGTGCTGCACGAGCTGCTCGCCGGAATTCCCAACACCAAGGTGAAGGACGCGCTGGTGGGCTTCGAGACGAGCGACGACGCCGCGGTCTATCGGCTCAAGTCCGATCTCGCGGTGGTCGAGACCGTCGACTTCTTCCCGCCGGTTCTCGACGATCCGTTCGCCTACGGACAGATCGCCGCCGCCAACGCGATGAGCGACATCTGGGCGATGGGCGCGAAGGCGTTGTTCGCGCTCAACGTCGTCGCGTTCCCCAAGGAACTCCCGCTCGAGATCCTCCGCGAGATCCTCGCTGGTGGCGCGTCGAAGGCGAAGGAGGCGGGCATTCCGATTCTCGGTGGGCACTCCATTCAATCGCCGGAGCCCAAGTACGGCATGGCCGTCACCGGCGTCGTGCACCCGAAACGAATCCTCACCAACGCGGGCGGCCGGCCGGGCGACGTGCTCGTGCTCACCAAGCCGATCGGCACTGGCATCGCGACCACCGCGCTCAAACGCGGCCTCGCCTCGAAGGATCTCGTGAAGCGAGTGACGAAGCAGATGGCGACGCTCAACAAGGCCGCGGGAGAGATCTTCGCGAGCCGCCGCTTCCGCGTGAACGCCCTCACCGACGTCACCGGCTTCGGGCTGTTGGGGCACGGCCTCGAGCTCGCGCGGGGAGCGAAGCTGCGCGCCGTCATCCAGCTCGAGAACGTCCCCTTGCTCCCGGAGATCGCCGCGCTCGCCGAGCAGGGCGTCGTGCCGGGCGGGACCAAGACGAACCTCGCGCACGCCGAGAAGGGCGTCACCTTCCCCGATGGACTCCCCGAGCCGATCAAGCACGTGCTCGCCGACGCGCAGACCAATGGTGGGCTGCTCGCCGCGATCCCGGCCAAGGAAGTGCCCAAGGCCTTGCGCGCGCTCACGGCGAAGAAGATCGACGCCTGGCCAATTGGTTGGCTGGAAAAGGGGAAGCCTGGGCTGACGATCGTCTGATCGCGTCTTACTGATCGCTCATGTTTCGCTGTTCCTCCTGCGGCGCCTTCAATCGGGTGCCGGCCAGTGCTCCCGGCGTCGCCACCTGCGGGCGGTGCAAGCGCGATCTCGACGTCTCGGGAACGCCGCAGGCCGTCGACGCCGATGGGTACGCGAGGGCGATCGCGAACGCGCCGATTCCGGTGCTCGTCGACTTCTGGGCCCCGTGGTGCGGGCCGTGTCGAATGGCGGCTCCCATTCTCGAGGCGATCGGCAAGGCGAAGGCGGGCGCGCTGCTCGTGCTCAAGCTGAACACCGACGAACACCCGCAACCGTCGGCGGCCCTCGGCATTCGCGGCATTCCGACCTTCATCCTCTTCAAGGACGGGCGGGAGGTCTCGCGCCAGGCAGGGCTCCTGCCCGGCAACTCGATGGCCGCGTGGGTCGACTCTCAGCTGCGGTGACGCCTCACCGCGTCGACACGTCGGGCGTGCTCGTCTGGGTCGAACGAACCTTCGCGCCTTCGGCGTGCTCGAGCAGCTTGGAGACGTCGGCCGAGAGCGAAGTGACGAAGCCGTGCGCGCTGGCGTCGGTGATGCCCTTGGTCTGGCAGAACTCGGCGTAACGGGAGACGAGCGCTGCGTACTCGATCATTCCGCTGCGATAGTCGTCGATGGCCTCGGCGATCGACTCCATCGGCAGCTCGTAGTCGGCGGCGTAGCGGGTCGCGTAGTGCTGCTCGGAGGCCTCGCGCTCTTCGGCGCTGCCGTGCTTCGCCTTGCGCGCTTCCTCGAGCCGGAGCCGAGTGGCCTCGAGCGCCTGCCGGTTCGATTCGGCCTGACGACGGCGCTTCTCGAAGGCCCGCCGAGCGCCCTCGATCGACGGCAAGGTGCTGGTGAAGGCGAGCTGGAGCTTCCCGCTGCGACAGCTGGCGAACTTCTTCTGCGCCTGGGCGACGGTGGCGTTCGTCTCGGTGAGCGACGCGGCGGCGCGCCGGTAGTGGGTGAGGGGAGACGTTTGGGCGAGGGCGAGGTGCGCGACGAGCGAAGCGGGGACTGCGAATCGGATCATGTGGAGGCTCCCAGGAGGCCGCGGCGTGCGGCCGGCGAGCGCGGTGCATTCGAGGTGCCACTGTCGCCTCACTCGGAGCGGCGCGACCGGCGACTCTTTCGAGCCACGACGCAGTGTGTGCGGCTGGCGTCACCACGCGGTCAGGTCGCCGACTGGAGCCCCCCGCGTTCCCACGCCATACTCCTCCTCGGTGCGGCTCTCGCTCGTCCTCGCCATCGTCTCGTCCGTCGCCTTCGCGGGCCCGGTGATCGTCATCGACCCGGGCCATGGGGGAAATCAGGACGGCGCGTCTTCGCCTGCCGGGCTCCTCGAGAAGAACCTCGCGCTCGCGATCTCGAAGAAGCTGAAGGCGAGGCTGGAGTCCGATCTCGAGGCCAAGGTGCGGCTCACCCGCGACGCCGATCAGCGGCTCCACCTCGACGAGCGCGTGGTGCTGGCGAACCGGCAACGGCCCGATCTCTTCGTCTCCATCCACGCCAACTCGATGCCCACCGCCACCCAGCGCCGCATCAACGAGGGCATCGAGACCTACTTCTTGTCCGCCGCTGCGAGCGGAGAGGACGCCAAGAAGGTCGCCGCCCGTGAGAACGCCGAGGCACGCCAGCAAGCCAAGGCCGCCAGCACCGACACGCTCGCCTTCATCCTCGCCGACCTGCAGAAGGCCGAGACGCACCACGATTCCTCCCGGCTCGCGTACGCGGTGCACGAGTCGCTGATCGCCGGAACGGGCGCGCAAGATCGCGGCGTGCAGCAGGCGCCGTTCTACGTGCTGATGGGCCTCGAGGCGCCGGCGGTGCTGATCGAGGTCGGCTTCGTCTCGCATCCGCGTGAAGGCGATCAGCTCGGCCAGGCGAAGTACCAGCAGCTCGTCGCCGACAGCATCGCCTCGGGCATCAAGGCCTTCCTCGAGCAAGTGCAGACCCGCGACGCCAAGCGCACCGAGGGCGTGGTGCCTGCGCCGCCCGGCGGTTCCAAGTAAGCGCAGCCCCGCCCAAAACCGTGTAGACCGCGCCCCCATGCGCTCCTTCAACCGTGGCTCGCTCGAGACCCGTCCCGTCACTCTCACCCCCAACGTCAACAAGCACGCCGAGGGCAGCTGCCAGGTCGAGTTCGGAGACACCAAGGTGCTCGTCACCTGCTCGGTGGAAGATCGCGTGCCGCCGCACGTCTTCGGCACCGGCGCCGGTTGGGTGACCGCCGAGTACGGCATGCTCCCGCGCTCGACCCACGAGCGCAGCTCCCGCGAGGCCGCCAAGGGCAAGCAGGGCGGGCGCACTCTGGAGATTCAACGGCTGATCGGCCGATCGCTCCGCGCCTGTGTCGAGATGAAGTCGCTCGGCGTTCGCACCTTCACCTTGGACTGCGACGTGATTCAGGCCGACGGCGGCACCCGCACCGCCTCGATCACCGGCGCCTACGTGGCCTTCTGCCTCGCGCTCAAGAAGCTCAACTCGATCGGCAAGCTCTCGAAGCTGCCCGCGGTCACTCCGGTCGCGGCGATCTCGGTCGGCATCGTGAAGGGCTCCGTGTCGGTCGATCTCGACTACGACGAAGACAGCACCGCCGAGGTCGATCTCAACATCGTGGGCCTCGAGGGCGGCAAGCTGGTCGAGGTGCAGGGCACCGCCGAACACGGCCACTTCGATCGCGCGAAGCTGGACGCGATGCTCGACGCCGGAACGGCCGCGATCACCAAGCTGATCGAGCTGCAGAAGCGAATCATCGGATGAAGCAGCTCGTCTTCGCGACCTCGAACAAGGGCAAGCTGGTCGAGCTGCGCGGCCTGCTCGGAGCGGACGTCACCATCGAGTCCCTCGCCGACTACCCCTCCATCGGAGAGATCGCCGAGACCGCCGAGACCTTCGAAGGCAACGCCGAGCTCAAGGCGCGCGCGGTGGCTCGGGCGACCGGAAAGTGGGCGCTCGCCGACGACTCGGGCCTCGCCGTCGATGCGCTCGGAGGTCAGCCGGGCGTGCACTCCGCTCGCTACGCCCCGACCGATGCGGAGCGCATTCAGAAGCTCCTCGCCGCGCTGAGAGACGTCGCCGACGATCGACGGTCGGCGCGCTTCATCTGCTCGCTCTGTCTCGCCAGCCCCACCGGAGAAGTCGTCTTCACCCGCGGCACCTGTGAAGGCCGCATCGGCCACGTCCCTCGAGGCGCGCACGGGTTTGGCTACGATCCGATCTTCGAGCTCCCCGACGGGAGGACGTTGGCCGAGCTCACCCATGAGCAGAAGTCGGGCCTCTCTCACCGCGGCCAGGCGTTCCGCTCGATGCGCCCGAGACTCCTCGAGCTTGGGTGACGGTCGTCGGTGGCCTGGCTCGGGCCGGCTGCTATGACCTCTCGATGCGCTCGCTGAGCTTCGCCTGGCGGTTCCTCTTCTCCTTCGTCCTGGTCTTCGGGACGTTCAACCCGACCGGCCACTCCTACTTCCACTGGGCCGCCGACACCCTGCCCAAGGTGAACGGCGTGTTGGCGCTGCTGACGATGGTGCTGCTCGCCGCGTGGATCTTCTTCCTTCGCTCGACCTTCCGCTCGCTCGGCCTCATCGGGGTGGTGATCGCGGTCGCCTTCTGCGCGGCGCTCGTCTGGGTGGGCGTCGACATCGGGGTGGTGGAGCTCTCCAACAAGGGCCTCATCACGTGGATCGCCCTCGTCGTGATCGCGCTCGTGCTCGGCCTGGGCATGTCGTGGTCGACGCTGCGGCAGCGAATGACGGGCCAGCAAGACGGCGGTCCCGCGCCGATCTGAGTCAGCGCTTCGCCGAGCGCTTCTTCGTCTCCACCGGCTCGGCGGCGAACAGCTCCTGCTGCTCGGGCTCGAGGCCCAGCGCCCGACGGACCGGGGCCCAGGACATGCGATGGAACGAGAGCGCCCCATGCTTCCGGATCGCCTCGATGTGATCCGGCGTGGGGTAGCCCTTGTGCGACTCGAACCCGTACTGCGGGTGCAGCTTGCCGAGCGCGTTCATCTCCCGATCGCGCGTCGTCTTCGCCAGGATCGCTCCGGCCGCGATCGAGAGGCTCAAGGAATCGCCCTTGATGATGCCTCGTTGCGGCTGGCTCACCCCGGGCACGCGGCGCGCGTCGACGAGCAGGTAGTCGGGCTTCACCGGCAACGACTCCACCGCGCGGCGCATCGCGAGGAGCGCAGCCTGGAGGATGTTGATCTCGTCGATCTCGGTGTGGCTGCAGGCGCCGGTCGCCCACGCGATCGCGTCGCGCTTGATCGCCTCGGCGAGCTCGTCACGCTTCTCTTCGTCGAGGATCTTCTTCGAGTCGTCGAGGCCGCGCAGCTTGTAACCGATGGGGAGAATGGCGGCGCCCGCGACGACCGGCCCAGCGCACGGCCCAGCGCCTGCTTCGTCGACGCCGGCGATCAGCTTGTAGCCCTCGGCCCACAGCTCGTTCTCGAACTTGAGCATGTGGCGCAGCCGCTGCCCTTCCGAGCGGTTCGCCGCTTGCCGGGCCTTGATCGCCTTCGCCAGGGCAGCCGCGCCGGCGCGATCATCGGACTCCAACGACGCGAGCAGGCCAGGAGGCGCCGACACGCCGTCCTTGAGGTACTTCTCCCGGAGCTCGTTCAGCGAGCGTTCCTTGGCCATGAGGCGTGACGCTCAGCGCTGGAGCTGCAAGCGCAGATCGCGAGGCTCGACGATCGACCCGGCACACTCGCTCGGCGCGAAGGTGAAGCGCCCGACGTTCGTGTTGAGGCCGTTGAAGGTCGCCTTCACGGTGACGGCGCCCAGGCCCAGCTTCGAGCCGTCGACCCGGTAGACGCCCTGCGCGTCCGTCTTGCCCGTCACCTTGAGCGAGAGATCGGCGTCGTTGATCGCGGTGACGTCGGCGCCCGCGGCCGGCATGCCGGCGAGATCGACCACCTGGACGGGCCAGCTCGTCGAGAAGGTGTCGCAGTTGACGCGAATGTGACCGCCATCGGCTTCGAGGTTTCCGGGGCCGAGGCAGCCGGCGACGAGGACGCACGCGAGGAAGGGCAGGGCGAGACGCATGACGGGCGCACCTACACCCCTGGGGGGCGCTGGGCAACCGCTGCTTCGCTTGTCGCGGCCCAAGCCAAGGGGCGCGGCTCGGCTCGCTCGCTCGGTCCTCGGCGCACCGAAATCGCCCGAGCAACCAGGGCCCGTGCCTCAACGCTCTCGACGGCGCCGCCCTGCGCTGTTACTGAGGACGTTTCCGGCTCGATCCACGCGCGGCCGGCGCAGTCAGCCTCATGAACGCTCCCACCACGAAGTTGCCTCCCGACGACGGCCTCTGGCTCAAGGGCCTCAAGGACGCCGTCCAGCCGATGACCTTCAAGAAGGGGCGCGAGTACGCCGAGGCCCGCCGGGTCTCGATGCTCGGCCGCACCGAGATCGGGATCGCCGCCCGCGTCACCGGGAGCGAGGGCCAGAAGTACGACGTGCAGGTCGCTCCGACCGAGGACGGGAAGATCGAGTCGTCCTGCACCTGCGAGTCCTGGGGCAAGTACGGAGAGCACTGCAAGCACGTCGTCGCCGTCGCCCTCGTCTACTTGACCCGCATTCGCGCCGCGCAGGCCGCTGCGGCAGCCGCACCTCCGGCCGCGCCCACCGACTCGGCCGATCCGGTCGCTCGCGAGCAGCCCTCGCCAGACGTCGATCCCGTCGGGCTGCCCACCGTCGCCAAGCTGGAGAACTGGCTCGGCCTCTCGGCGCTCCCCGATCTCGAGTTCGTCTACCGAATCACTCCGACCAACGCCCAGACCGGTGGCCGGAGCTGGGTGGTGGAGGCCCGCCGCTCCGATCAGCAGGCGAAGGGCCCGGTGCACGTGAAGCGGCTGCTCTCCGCCGGCACCCGCATGACGCCGCCCGACGAGCGCGTCTTCCAGGCGCTCTCCCGTCACGAGATTCGCTTCGACGCGAAGATCGTGCTCGGTGACGACGATCTCGCCGAGCTCTTCGACGTGATTCGCCATCGTCGCGTCGTCTATCGCGGCACCCCGTTGGTCTTCACCGATGAGCCCGCTCGTCCGGTGATCAAGCTCTCGAACCGGCCCGACGGAGCGACTGCCCGCGTCGACGTGGCGCTCCCTGGCGGGGCGACGCTGCAGCTGAAGGACGTGATCGTGCTCTGTGGCCGGCGCACCTGGGTGCTCGCTGGCCAGAACGCCCACCTGCTCGAGCCCGACTTCCCGCCGCGCATGCTCCGCAAGTGGATGCTCGAGCCGCAGATGTCGTTCCCTGCCTCGCAGCTCGATCGCACGCTCTCGTTCTTCGCGGCCCACCTGCCGAGGTACCGGCTCTCGCTCCAGGCCGACGGCATCGACGTCGACGACACCGCCGAGCCGCACTTCATCCTCACCCTCGAGGGCAAGGCCGACTACGTGAAGGCGCAGCTCGCCGCGCGGTACGGGCAGGCGGTCACCGTGCCCGTGTCTCCCTCGGCGCGGTACCTCGGCTACGCGAGCGGCGGCGCTGGCCACAGCCGCAAGCTCTTCCTCCGTCGTGACGAGCTCGAACGGAGCGCGGGTCGGCACCTCGTCGACGCCGGGCTTCGCTACGACGAGGCCACCAACTCCTACGAGGCGCTCGGCGACAAGGCGATCGACTTCTGGGCGAACGGCCGCGCGGCGCTGCCCAAGGCCTGGGAGGTCTTCGCCGCCGCGCCGCCCAAGCTGCGCATGCGGGCCAAGCTGCGTCCGAAGATCCGCGTCAACATGTCGTCGGTGAACTGGTTCGAGCTCGAGGCCGAGTTCGTCAGTGAAGATCAGTCGGTCGACTTGGGCGCGGTGCGCATGTTCCTCGAGTCGGGCCGCAAGTTCATCTCGCTCAAGGACGGCTCGTTCGCCGAGGTCGATCTGGCCGAGCTGAAGACCGCCGCGACGTTGCTCGAAGAAGCCGGCGCGCTCCCGGGCAAGGCCGTCACCAAGCTGCCCCTGTTTCACGCCACCGCCATCGATCTCCTCGCGACGATCGGCGACGTCGAGATCGAGGCCAAGGCGCGGAGGGCGATCGCCGAGCTCAAGGAGGTCGACGGCATTCCTCCGGTGAAGACCCCTGACGGGCTCAAGGCCGAGCTGCGCCACTATCAAGAAGCCGGGCTTTCCTGGCTCTGGTTCCTCTTCCGCCACGGGCTCTCGGGCGTGCTCGCCGACGACATGGGCTTGGGCAAGACGGTGCAGGCCCTGTCGCTGCTCTGCAAGGTGAAACAAGAGAGCGGCTCGGCGCCCACGCTGGTCGTCGCGCCCACCTCGGTGCTCCCCAACTGGGAACGGGAGATCGATCGCTTCGTCCCCGGGCTGACCCGCTTCACCTGGCACGGCGCCGATCGCAAAGAGAACATCGGGATGCTGGAGAAGGTCGACGTGGTGCTCACCAGCTATTCCCTCGTGCGCCGCGACGTCGAGCAGCTGCGCCAGGTGAAGTTCCGCACGGTGATTCTCGACGAAGCGCAGAACATCAAGAACGCCGACTCCGCCACCGCGCAGGCCTGCAAGACGATGGAGGCCGAGTCACGGGTCGCGCTCACCGGCACCCCGCTCGAGAACCGGCTCTCCGAGCTCTGGAGCATCTTCGACTTCCTCATGCCCGGCTTCCTCGGAAGCGCCGACGCGTTCAACGAGCGCTTCGAGCACCCGATCATGGTGCAGGGCGACATCTCGACGCGGGATCGGCTCAAGAAGCGCATTCACCCCTTCATCCTCCGGCGGCTCAAGACGGAGGTGGCGAAGGATCTCCCGCCCAAGACCGAGGTCGTCACCTGGGTCGACATGGAGCCCGGCCAGCAGGCGCTCTACAAGGAGGTCCTCGAGGAGACGAAGCGGAAGGTCTACGACCAGATCGAGAAGCAGGGCTTCAACAAGTCGCGCATCTCGATCCTCTCCGCGCTGATGCGGCTGCGCCAGGTCTGCTGCGATCCGCGACTGCTCAAGCTGCCGCCGGGAACCCAGCTGCCACCCTCGGCGAAGCTCGAGCGCTTCGGCGAGTTGGTCGACGAGCTCGTTCGCGAAGATCACCGCGCCCTGGTGTTCAGCCAGTTCACCGAGATGCTCGACCTGCTCAAGGAACAGGCTGACGAGAAGAAGCTCCAGTACCTGTACCTCGACGGCCGCACCAAGGATCGCATGGCGAAGGTCGACGCCTTCAACGCGCCCGACGGCCCGCCGGTCTTCTTCATCTCGCTCAAGGCCGGCGGCACCGGCCTCAACCTCACCGCGGCCGACTACGTCATTCACTACGACCCGTGGTGGAACCCGGCGGTCGAAGATCAGGCGACCGATCGAACGCACCGCATCGGGCAGACCCGCTCGGTCTTCAGCTACAAGCTGATCACCCGGAACACGGTGGAAGAGAAGATCCTCGCGCTCCAGCAGCGCAAGCGGGAGCTCGCCCAAGGCGTGCTGGGCACCGACTCGGACGTCGGCAAGGCCCTCACCGAGAAGGACGTCGAGGACTTGTTCTCGATGGAGGAGTGAGCGCGCGCCGGCGGCGAAGCGCGAGCACGAGCCCCAGCGTCAGCGAAGCAGGCCCGCTCACGACCGCGCAGCTCATCACTCGTAGGCTCGCCCGCTGGTCGCCGAGGCCTGCGTCGTTCGTTCCGCCGTCGTCTGGCTCGGGTGACCCCGCGTCGGCGGTCGCGCCCGCGTCGAGGGTGCCCGAGTCGGCTGCACCACCGTCAGGGGCTGGCCCGGCGTCGCTCGTCCTCGCGCGGACGAAGACCTGCGAGCTGGGCCCAGACGGGTCGACCCACGCGAAGAGCACGTCTTCGCTCGAAGCGCGCACAGCGATCGCCGGCTCGACGTGATCGCCGACCGAATCGGTCACCACCTCGATCGGGCCCAGGCCTCCGTCGACGAAGAGCGCGCGGCTGCGGAGGTTGAAGCCGCCTCCATCGGGCGACGCGTACGACCAGACGGCGAGGTACGTGGTGCCGTCGAAGGCGAGGCGCGGCCGGGTGGGGTAGCCGATGTCGCCGAAGAGCACGTCGGCCTCGGCGACGAGGAACTGCGGAGTGAGGGTCGGCCCGTCGACGAAGAACCCCTTCACGTCACCCGAGTTCTGCTGGGTGAAGAGGACGAGGAACTGCTTCCCGTCCGATGCGATCGAGGGCTGCGCGCGCAGGTGCTGTCCCACCAGGGTGTTCGCCACGATCGTCCCGTCGTGATCGAGGAGGGCGACGAAGAGCTGGTAGCCGTTCTGGTAGGCGACCGCGACTCGATCGACGGACACTGCGACCGAAGGCGGAGGGCCCCGCTGCGCGCCGATCGCCAGCTCGGTGGGGCTGGCGCCGATCAGGCCCCCATCGGTTCGCGCCAACCGCACCAGCACCGCTGAACCCGTGTCTTCTTCCACCCAGGCTGCCGCGATCAGCGCCGAGCTGGCGGCGGCGCGAGGTGCGTCCACGATCGGCACGGGCGCGCTCAGGTCGATCGGCTGACCCATGAGCCCACCCTCGTCGAGCCGCTGGAGCCGAACGCGCTGTCCAGTCGAGAACGCCACCCAGGCCTGCCGCCCGTCGAAGACGAGGTCCGCTCCTCCGTGTTCGTCCCCGGTGGCGATCGAGAACGCCGGGCCAAGCGGAGCGCCTGTCGGCTCGACGGCTCGAACCAGCATTTGGCTGCGCCCGCCCAGCACGAGCGTCCACCCGATCAGCGCGTTGGCCCCGGCCCAGCTCACCCTCGGCTGCACGTTCGCCTCGCGAACGGGAAGATCGACGTTGACCGGCGTGGCCGAGAGCGCGGGCCGCCCCTGGACCAGCGCCGCGCCGAAGCGCCCTTCGAACGGGACTTCGGACGGCCCCTCCGCCCACCAGCTCACCAGCGCCGTGGAGCCTGCGGGCCCGGCGCGAGGGTGCGACCCCCAGCCGACCTGCGAGATCACCTGCGGCCGGTTCACCAGGGCATACGAGTTCACGTTGAAGCGCATCGCCTCGAGATCGGGGCCGCTCGTCCACAGCGCCTGCACCTCGTCGCCGTCGAGCCAGACGACGGGATCGCTCCGGCCGAGGTCGGTGTCGAGCACCACTGGCGCGGGATCGATCGGGCCTGCTGCGCCGAACCGCCGAAACGCGAGGTACGGCTCTCCCGCGTCGGTCCCCGCATCGACCGGGAAGAAGGCGGTGATGAAGCCCCCGTCATAGGCCGCCAGCGCAGGCCGCACGCCTTCGCGCATCGTCTCGCCCACCGCCCAGGTCGGCCCCGTCGGAGTGCCGCTCCGGTCCAGCACGCGCAACCAGATCGGAAACGGTCGCCCATATGCCGCTGGCGCCGCGATCGCCCAGCCAGCCTCACCCCAGACGACGCTCACCTCAGCGAACGAGGGAGCCGTCGCCACGTCGAACGACGGCCCCAGCGGCAGCCCGTCGAGGGAGACGAAGCGGCCCGCGACGCGCCCGATCGTCTCGCGCCAGACGACGAGGTACTGGGTCCCGTCGGTGGCGATCGAGGGCCGAGCGCTCGCTTCGATCGCCCGTGCCGTCGGCGACAGGTGCACGACGGTTCCGAAGGTGCCGCGCTCGACGTCCCAGAGCCGGCTCGACGGCCCGACCACGTCTTGTCCCCACGCCACCAGACAGCGCCGGTCGACGCAGCGCACCGCGGGATCCCACTGGTGCAACGGCACGGCGGGGTCGAGCTCGATCGAGGTCGCGTCGAGCGGCGCTCCCGATCGGGCGAAGCGCGCGCCCCACACCCGCGTCGGGTAGCTGCCGGCGCGGTCGTCCTCCCACACCAGCACGAAGCCGCCGTCGAAGGCCGCCGCTTCCGAGAAGCCGCGATCGGCCATCGGCGAACCAGCCGTCATCGTCGTCGTCGAGAGCTGACGCGCTTGCTGCCACACCGCGATGGCCGAGGTCGACAGCACCACGAGCAGCAGGCCCAGCCGTGCACGCACCCCAGGAGTCTATGTCACTGGCCGCGCCGGGCGCGCCTTCCCGAGCAGCAACGCCAGCAACACGAACCCGACGCACGACGCGACGCCGCCAATCACGAACGCGAACCGGGGCGCGAGCACCGAGCCCAGCGCAGCGCTCCCGACCGCGATCGCCACCACCCCCGCGCGGCGATGGAAGAGCACCGCGCCCATGCCCCAGTTGAAGGCCACCATCAGGTAGGCGAGCGCCATCGCCGCGTGCACCTCCACCCTCGTCGCCCAGCAGATCGTCCAGAGGCTGACGCTCGCCCAGGCGCTCACCCGCAGCGCGTTCGCGAGCCGCTGCTGCGCCTTGTTGGCCTGTCTCGCCCGGCCCATGATCACCGAGAACAGCTCCGCCGAGAGCACCGAGCCGCCGAAGACGACCAGCCCGATGCCGGTGGTGGGCACCAGCAGCCCGGTCTCGATCAACACCTGCGTCGCCACCCCTCCGACCAGCACCACCACCGCGAAGGCGAGCGAGAACCAGCGCTTCTCGGCGAGGGCGACGTCGACCTCCTGCTCTCGGGCGTCGAGCTCGAGCTCGCGAAGCCGGACCTCTCGGTGCGCGGCCTTCTCTTCCGCCAGCTCGACCTGCCGAACCAGCTCGGGCGGAGCCACCTCGAGCTGGGCCAACAAGATGCGCGCGGCGCGGGCCTCTCCACGCCCCAGCTCGTACTGCACCATCAGCTGGAGGGCGCGTTGGAGACCCACCTTTGCGGCTGAGAACTCTGGCCAGAGCCTTCGCACCTGCTCGAAGGCCGAGCGGCACTCGGTGAAGGCGGCGTGCGGGCTGAGGCCCAGGGTCGATCGCTCCACCTCGATCGCCGGCCGCCCCACCGCGAGCTCGAGCTGCTGGAGTCGCTGCTGCGCCTGCTCCAAGACGGCGTGGGCCTCCCGATGCCGGAGGTAGCTGAGGATCGACTGCTTGAGATCGGTGACCGACGGGTAGCGATCGGCCGGCACCTTCGCCATCGCCCGCCGGCAGATCGACGCCAGCTCGCTCGAGACGATCGGCGGAAAGGACGGCGGGGCCGCGTGCGAGGCCGCCTCGATCACCTCCGCCGAGGTCGTGCCCCGGTGCGGTGGTCGCCCAGTGAGGATCTCGAAGAGCGTCGCTCCGAGCAGGTACACGTCGCTCAGCTGGGAGGGCGCACACCCGCCTGCGAGCGTCATCTCCGGTGCCATGTAGGCCGGGGTGCCGGCGAAGTCGGCGTGGCTCGCCAAGGGCAGCACGGCGTCGGGCCGCAGCGAGACCGCGAGCCCCCAGTCCACCAGGTAGACCTCTCCGAACGAGCCCACGAGCACGTTGTCGGGCTTGATGTCGCGGTGGAGCACCTGGCGATCGTGGGCGAAGGCCACCGCGTCGCAGACCCGCGAGAGGATCTCGAGGTGCTCGACCAACGATCGCTCGGTGAGCAACTCGCTCCAGACCCGGCCCTCGACGCGCTTCATCGCGAAGAAGGGCTCGCCGCGCTCGGTGGTCGCGAGCAGGTGCACCGGCACGATGTTGGGGTGCTCGAGCCGCCCAGTCGCGATCGCCTCCCGGAGCAGCGCGCTCGAGTCACCGCTCGGGTCCTTGAGGAACTTGGTCGCGACCGATCGATCGAGCGCGGTCTGCCTCGCGGCGACGACGCGTCCCATGCCGCCCGCGCCGATCGTCTCGCCCAGCTCGAAGTCCGCCTGGGGCGCCGGCGCTGGCTCGACGCGAACCGAGGGCAGGGCGATCGAGGGCCGCTCCCCGCTCGGCTCGGAGGGCACCGTCGTGTTCTCGCCAACTCCCCCGAGCGTCCGCGAGCTCATGCGTCAGATGCTGAGTCGCAGCAGCACACCCAGCTGAGCGATCGAGGGCTTGAAGCTCGTCCCGGCGGGCAGCTGGCTCTCGAGCTCCGTGGGGAGCGTGAACCGCAGCTCTCCACCTTTCTGCCCGTAGAACACCGCCGCGAAGGCCTGCACGTTCAAGTACGTCAGCACCCGGAAGGTGACGTCGGCCCGCACCAGCCCGGAGACGTCGTTCAAGTTGAGCAGGTTCGTCGCGCTCACGCTGATCCACGGGAACTGGGGAATGCCGGGCGCCGAGGCGATCAGCGCGAGGTAGTGCCGGCCCGCGTAGAGGGGAATGCGCTGCACCGGGTCGGGCGACAGCTGGTAGATGCCCTGGGCGATGAAGAGCCCCGCCTGGTACTCGATGGGGTTGGTGTAGCCGGCCGGGTTGTAGAAGTACTCGAGCGCGAGGATGCCGAGGTTCTTCTCGGTGTAGTTGAACTGCCACGACAGCCCTCCCGACACCTGCGCGTACAGGCCAGTGCCCCGCCCGATGTTCACGTCGAACTTCGACAGCTCGTCGGCGTAGGCCGAGATGAAGTCCTCTCCACCGAGCGCGTTCCGGAGCCCGGCCTTCTGGGCGGCGTCGATGAAGGACTGGAACTTGGTGTCTGACGGAGCGTGGGTCAGCACGAAGTCACGCCCATCTCGGAGCGCCACCTCGCCGTAGACGTCGAACGGCCCGACGGGCAGCGAGAGATCGACGCCATACCGAGGGCGCCGGCCGTTCATCCACACCGCGCCGACCCCGAGCTCGGCCTGCCACACCACGAACTCCGCGCGCAGCGCTCCGCCCAGGTTCCCCAGCGTGAGCTGGTTGTTGCCGGTGCCGATGTTGTCGAAGAGCCCGTAGCCGTAGAAGTTCCACCCGAGCTTCTCGATCGGCACGTGCACCTTCACCATGTTCACCCCGAGGCGCACGTCGAAGGGGTTGAAGGGATCGCGCGGCTGGGAGTTGAGGAAGTCGGTGGGGTACCAGACCCGCGCGGTGCCCCAGCGCACCTTCTGCCGGCCCACCGTGAGGTAGACGGTGCGCGCGATGTCGAAGCGCAGCCAGAGTTGATCGAGCGCCACGCTCGGGTTCTGCGCGGTCGTCCCAGTGAGGCCGATCGTCGACACCCCTGGGAGCGTCAGCCCCATGTTCATCATGTCCGTCATCGACGTCATGGTGGAGGTGTTGGTGGTCGCGGTCGCGGCGGGCCGGGACGGATCGTACTGGAGCCGGGCCACCCCGTAGGCACGCAGCCGATCCGTCGGCCGGCCGTCGAGGTAGGCCTCGAGCAGCATCGGCAGGCTCACCGGCTCCTTCGCGAACGCCTGGCCTTCCTGGAGCAGGGCCTGGCCGAACATGTTCAGGTTCGCGCCGATCTTGAGCGGGTCGCTCTTCACTTCGGCGGTGTCGAACTTGCTCTGACTCGTCCCCGCGAGCGCGGTGAGATCCCGGTTGTCGTTGCCCGCGCCGGCATCGGGCACGAGCGACGGCTGGGTCGGCGCATCGGAGCCGCCGAAGAGATCGCCCTCCGCTGGGCGAGAGACCCCGGCGTCTTCGACCGTCGTCGAAGGACTCCCGAAGAGATCGGCCTCGTTGGGCCGATCTTGCCCGGCCGCGACGAGCGGCAAGACGAGGCCGACGACGATCACGGCACGCATGACGACTCCCCTCCCAGCGAAGGCCTAGCGGCTCTTCGACTCCAGCCACGCCTTGGTGAACAGGTTCTGATCGAGCGAGTGGAGATCGACGGCCTTCATCAGCACCAGGGTCGAGTTCGAGGTCTCGATCTCGTCGAAGATGCGAATCTCACCCGGGAACCAGAGCTCGGCGTTCTTCGACTCGGAGAAGAGCTTCTGCCACTTCGGATAGTACGAGGTGCGCGCGAGCTTGCCCGAGAGCGCGAACTCCTGCCGCTTGAGGATGTTGTGGTTGTCCTTGTCGATCCACAGCTTGAGGATCGGGTAGGCGACGTCGATGCCGTCCTTCACCTTGAGATCGAGCACCAGGGTGTCGAACTTGCCGAGCTTCGCCTCTCCACCGAACGACGGCTCGTATTCCTCGGCGAGGCGCGACTCGTCGAAGTCCGAGCGGCGGGTGTTGGTTCCTCCGATGCGCTCACGCTCGGTGGTGCGATCCCACTTGCCGGTGCCGGGGTCGTAGGTCCACAGGTTCTTGTCGAGCCGCAAGATGCCCTTGCCCTCTTCGCTCTTGGGCTGGGTGAAGAGGAGCATCAGCTTGTCGTCGGCGTCGCGGCGGTAGACGAGCACCTCGCGCACCACGTCGGCTTTGTCCTTCTCCTTCTGCTCCAGGTAGACGAGCGCCTTGTAGTCGCCGCCGTTGCGTTGCCGATCGTCGATCTCGGCCAGGAGCTTCAGCATCTCGGGCTTCTCGACCGCGAGGGCGGGCAGGGCGGAGAGGACGGCGAAGAGGAACGAGAGAGTCGTGCGCATGTGCGTTACCCCACGTGAGACATCGCGGTGACCGGCTTCATTTGGGCCGCGCGGAGAGAAGGAATCAACGAGATCAGCGTGATCGAGCCGGTGATGAAGACCACCGCGAAGACGATCCACCCCAGGGTGGGCGCGACGATCAGCTTCTCGCTCATCAGCACCATCTGGGCTCCCTTGGGCAACACGATGTGGGCGCTGGTGAGCGCGCTCGAGACCAACGCGCCGGTGACGACGCCGATGATGGTCCCGATGATCCCGAGGAGGAAGCCTTCGGTCACGAACATCGCGAGCACGCTGGTGCGCTGCATGCCGACCGCGCGGAGAGTGCCGATCTCCCGGGTGCGCTCGCGAATCGAGATCCACATCACGTTCATGATGCCGACGCCGATGATCACCGTGAGCACGAAGATGACGGTGGTGGCGACGACGGTGAGAATGGTGACGAACCACTGCACGAAGCTGGTCTCGTCTTCCCAGTTGGTGATGTCGAGCTTCTGCCCGGTCCACGACTCGCGGTTCGCGCTGTCGAACTTGGTCCAGAAGGGGCGCGGGTCGGCGTCCATCAGCTCGAAGCCGGCGGCGGCGAACGACTTGCGCAGCCGCTCCTGCACCGGCTTCACCTGCCGAATGTCCTTCAGGTAGATCTGCAGCGCGCCCGTCGTCTCGTCGTTGAGCTGGTAGAGCTTGCGGAGCCCCTCGTCGCTCATGAAGGTGTTCCAGCCCGAGAGCATGCCGATGTTCGCCGCGATCGCGACCACGGTGACGTCGATGGTGTTGTTGGTGCCCTTGTAGGTCGCGGCCGAGAAGGTCAGCTCGTCGCCGACCTGCACGCCCAGCTTCTTGGCCTGCTCCTCGACGAGGAGGAGCCCGTCGGGCCGCTTGAGCCCCTCGAGCGAACCGGACTTGAGCTGCACCACCTTGATGAACCCAGGCTCGTTCACCACGTCGATGCCGCCGATGCCGACCTGCATCGAGCCGGTGTCGCTGATGAGCTTGGCCCAGCCGCGGCCGCGCTGAACGACGTAGTCGAGCTCGGGCACGTCCTTCTGCACGATCTCGCGCAGCTGCTTGTACTGGGTCACCACCGGCGCCGACGAGCTCTGGGTCGACTTGTAGAACCCGGCGACGTTGACGTGGCCGCTCATCAGGGTGGTGGCGGAGACGAGCAAGGTCTCCTTCATGCCGACGTAGATGCCCGCGAGCGAGACGAGGAGCGCCGTCACCACCGCCACTGCCGCGCCGAGCAGCGCCGTGCGCACGCGGTGCTGGAGCAGGCTCCGCAGCGCGATCAACCAGAGGATGGGATCGAAGATGCTCATGGCGTCACTCGTCGGTCTGCATCGCGCGCAAGGGCGAGATGCGGGTCGCGATCACCGCGGGGAAGAGAGTGGAGACGAGGGTGATGAAGAAGATGAGCACCAGCGCGACCACCAGGTTTCCGGGCGACAGCTCGGGCAGAAGTCGCGGCCCGGAGAAGAAGAAGTAGGCGACGTCGTTCGGCGCCGGAATGCCCTTGGCGTGCAGCAGCCCCATCACTGCCGCGCCGAGCGCGATCCCGATCCCTCCGAAGATGGCGCCCAAGACGACCGACTCCACCAGCACCATGGTGAGCACCATCGTCCGCTGCGCGCCGATCGCCCGCATCGTGCCGATCGTCTGGGTGCGCTGAATCGTCGCCATCATCATCGCGTTGTTGATGATGACCATCGCGATCCCGAAGATGAAGAGCACCGCGAGGATCAGCATGCCGCGGAAGAAGTTGATGATCTGCCCGAGCATGCCCGAGGCCTGCTGCCAGCTCACCGCCTTGATCGAGAGCCCCTTCTCGTCCGAGACCTTGTTGATCGCCGCGATCGTCTCCCTCAGCGTCGAGGGGTCCTTGATCATCACCGCTGCGTTCAGCACCACGCCTCCGTTGATCTCGGCCTCGCTGTAGACGCGCTTGACCAGATCGTCTTCACGCAGCCGCCGGCCGACCCCGCTGAAGGCATTGTCTTCGTCGATCACGCCCGCGGTCGCTTCCGCCACCACCGTATTGCCCTCGCCGAACAGCGCGTCCTCCGCGTTCTCCTTCGCGACCTGCCGCGCGCCGGTGTTCTCCTGGAGCTTCTTGAGCTCCTCGGCCTTGTCGGCGGTGAGGTACCCGTAGAGGTCGCGGAAGCTCATCAGGTCCATCAGGCTCGTGCCGCCCGCGAGCGGCGACTTCTCGAGGCCGGTGAAGCCGAAGGTGCCGTAGACCCGTACGTTCACCGACTGAATCGCCCCGGCGCGGGTGAAGGCCTTGATGGTGAGCGTGTCGCCGACCCGCACCTTGTAGAGCTCCAGGAGCGGGACGAGCTCCTTGTAGAAGAACTGGTAGCGCTCCTCGAAGTTCGCGTCCGAGGTGTCGAAGAACGAAGAGAGCAGGGCGCTCAGGTCGGAGTCCTCGCTCTCGAGGAAGCCCTGGAGCCGCTTGGTCGCCTCGGCGGTCTTCAGGTCGTCCAGCTGGAGCACGAGGTCGCGCGTCTGCGCCCGGTTCTCCTTGACGAAGCGCTTGAGCTCGTCGTCCTTCTCGATCAGCCGGCCGTTCGCCTTCGCGTCGCGGATCTTGTCGAGCCGCCGCGCGTTCTTCAGCTTCATTTGATCTTCGTAGAAGAGCTTGGCGACCAGGAAGCCGCGCTGCCCCTTCGGCACCGGCGTGCCGTCGATGATCTGCATGCGATCGAAGGACTGCTGGAAGCGATCGAGATCGGTGCCGAGGTAGCGCAGCCACATCATCTGCGCGTCGGTCACCTGCGGCGCGATCTTGTTCTCGAGGAACTCGAGGGATCCCCAGGTGTCCTTCTCGAAGTCGTCCCAGAACGCGTCCTGGGCGACCTTCGCGAGCGCGGCGGTGACCTCCGGGTCGATCGCCTGCTCCTTGAGAATCGCCTGCGCCTTCTTCGAGTCGGACTCGAGCACCTTGATGATCTGGCGCATGTGCCGGCGGGTCGCGACGATGCGAGCGTCGATCTCCTCCTTCGACAGCTGCTTGAGCCGCGGGTCGTCGATGGTGCCTTCCCGCGCCTTGTAGAGGTTGCGCAGCTTGGCGAGGGTGACGTCGACGATGTTGCCCGGGGTGATCAGCGCCCCTGACGAGCCCATCGGAACGACCTCCTTCACGTTGGGCACCTGCTCGATCGCCTCTTTGATGCGGGGGAACTCGGTGATCGCCGAGAGATCGGGGTCGCCGCCCATTCCGCCGAAGAGCGAGAGCTCGTCCTTCGACTTCGACGAGTAGATCTGAATGTGGCCGGCCACCGAGCCGACGACCGAGCGCGCCATCGCCTCGTTGAGGCTGTCGAGCAGCCCGCCGACGACGACGAAGAGGAAGGTGCCCGCGAGGATCAGCCCGCCGATGATCAGGTTGATCGGGCTCGCGCGGAGGTTCCGCCAGGCGATCTGCACCAACATCGGCAGCTGGCCCATCAGGAAGCCCTCGCCTCGGCCTGGGGCGCCTCACCCAGCGACAGCGCGTGGGCCACCGCGTCCTTTGCCGACTCGCGCGCGAGCACCTTGCCGTCCGCGATGCGAATGACCGCGTTCGCGTGCTGCATCACCTTGTGATCGTGGGTCGAGAAGATGAAGGTCGTGCCCTTCTGCTGGTTGAGCGTCTTCATCAGATCGATGATCTGGTTGCCGGTCGCAGAGTCGAGGTTCGCGGTGGGCTCGTCGGCGAGCACGAGGAGAGGATCGGTCACCAGCGCCCGCGCCACTGCGACGCGCTGCCGCTGCCCACCCGAGAGCTCGCTCGGCCGGTGCTTGGCGTGGGTGTGGAGCCCGACCTGCTCGAGCAGCTGCATCACCTTGTCGCGGCGATCCTTCGCGCTCAGCTTGCGCTGGAGGAGCAGGGGAAACTCGACGTTCTGGAAGACCGTCAACACCGAGACCAGGTTGAACGACTGGAAGATGAAGCCGATCGTGTTGAGCCGCAGCTCGGTGAGGGCACGCTCGGTCAGCTTCGCGGTGTCCTTCCCGGCGACCTCCACCACTCCGCGCGTCGCGGTGTCCACACAGCCGATGAGGTTGAGGAGCGTCGTCTTGCCAGAGCCCGACGGCCCGGCGATCGAGAGGAACTCGCCCTTCTGCACCTCGAGGCTCACTCCGCGCAGCGCCTGCACGACGGTGGTGCCGAGGTGGTACTCCTTGACGACTTCGCGAATGGAGACGATGGCGTTCATGAGTGGTGGGTTCCGTAGCGCATTGGCTGGCGCGGGGTATGAAGAAGTGCGAATCGCGGGTGGCGACACTACTTACGGCGGGCCGCCGCGATTGCTTCGTGAAAAGCGGTGGTGCCATCGAGCTCGACGTCCCTGAGTTCGAGGCCCTGCAGGGTGAGATCGCGCACCGCGACGTTCTTCAGGATCACCCCGGAAAACCGGCAGTCGGAGAAGACGATCTTCTCGAGCGTGCACCCGCGAAAGGTCGTCTGCTCGAACCCGCGCTTCCGCCAGCCCTCGCTTCCCGCGAAGAGCACGTCGTTGAAGGTGGAGTCCTCGCTCCGAACGCCAGAGAGCCTCAGCTCGCGAACGAAGGTGGTGAGCCACCGGCTGCGAACGAGCGCGATCTCGTCGAGGTGGGCCGCGCCGAACTGGCCGTCTCGCAGCTCCGCGTCCTCGAGGGAAAACCCGTTGAGGTGGGTGCCGCTGATCGCGAGGTTCGAGAGCGTCGAGCGATGCGCGCTGAAGTTCTTGAGGGCCGATGATCGAACGACGCCGTCTTCGAAGACCGACTCGTTCGAGAGGGTGAAGGCGTCGAGGCTCGAGGCCGAGAGGCGGGTACGGGCGAGGCTGCTGCGCTCCACCGTGAGCCCGTCGAGCGAGCTGCTCGAGAACTCGCAGCCGTTCACCTTTCCGGCGAGCACCTGGCCGTCCTCGAAGCTCGTCGAGCGCAGCACGTTGTTGGTGAACTCTCCGTCGGTGAGGGTGAGGCGCTCGATCGACGACATGCTCACCGTGTTCCCGCGGAAGATGTGGCCCTGCGCGTCGAGGAGGCGCACCCGCGACATGCTCAACGAGTTCTCCTGGAGCTCCGACGCCAACACGCCGGTGACCGAGCTCGTCGAGAGGCTGTCCATCGCAGTGCGCATGACGTCGGCGACGTTCCCCCAGAAGCCGGGTGAGGTGCCGGCCGGCGCCGTGCCTTTCTCCTGGAGCGCCTCGAGCAGCTGCACCGCTTGGGCCTCGTCGATCGTTCCAGCCTTCGTCATCGCGATGATGCGCTCGAGCTCGTGCCTCATGCTTTCTTTCCTCGCTTCGATGGGGGAGTCGTGCCGCGCACCGCTCGAATGCGGCGCATCGCTTCGTCGAAGCTGATCGCTTCGCGCTGCAGTTGTTCGAGGATCGCGTCCACGCTCTCCCCCTTCGGCGGCACCGCGCTCGCCGGCGACGCGCCGTGGATCTTCTCTCGCAGCGCCGACAACCGCGCCCGAATCGTCGGGTAGCTGAGCCCGAGCGGCGCCTCCATCTCTCGAATGCGCCCCTCGCTCATCACGAAGATCCGCAAGAGGTGGAGATCGTCGGCGCTCAGCGAGGCGAACTCATTGAACTGAAACGGCCCCTCCACCTTCACTCCGCACGAGCGGCACTCGAGCACCGCCGGCCGCAGCGGCCCCTGACAGGCGGGACACGCGAGGTTCGCTTCGAGTCGCGACATGTCGAGATGGATACGGCCTCAAATTTGATATGTCAATATCGATTTTGATATATCGATACGAACGCGGTCATCCGGCGTGCGCACGAGGTCGTTGATGAGGCGAAGTGATTCCTTTACCCTCCGGCGCTCGTCGGGGAGGGTTCAGCGATGTCCTTGAATGAAGAGGCGATTGCCGAGAAGTTGGCTGAGCTCGAGCCCGCCTGGGCTGGCCGATCGAATCTCTTCTCGAAGGAAGTGCGCGCGAAAGACGCCAAGGCGATCCGTGCTCACCTGAAAGACGCGCTCCCTGCTGCGAGAGGCGATGCCGCCGAGGCGCTCGGTCAGCTGCGCGATTTCTCCTCGGTGCCCGAGCTCAAGCGGCTGATGACCGATCCCGATCCGCAGGTGCGTCGCTCGACCGCGATCGCCCTCGCGTCCCTCGGTGACGAGCAGCTCGCCAAGGAGTTCGTCAAGGCGCTCCTCGACGGCAGCGCGAAGGTCGTCGCCGGGGCTGCAACTGCGCTCGGGCTCGCGGGCTACCAGCCGGCCGTTCCCTACCTCCTCAAGGCCTATCGCACCGAGCACCCGCGCGTGGCAGCGGCGATCGCGACCGCGCTGGGCCAGCTCAAGGATCGTCAGGCCGTCCCGTGGCTCGTCACCGCGATGAAGACGGGGTTGTCTCCGGTCGAAGCAGCGGCCGCGCTCGGTGAACTCAACGACGCCTCGGCGACCCGTCCCCTCTGCGATGCCCTCGCCCACGAGCTTCCCGCGCTCCGTGCTGCCGCGGCTCGGTCGCTCGGCCGGCTCGCTCAGGCCGGCTCGATCGACTTCGTCCTCAAGGACCAGGCCGTCACCGCCCTTCATCGCCTCACCAAGGACACCGACGAACGCGTTCGATTCTGCGCCGCGCTCGCCCTCGCTGGGTTCGGTGATCCCGTTGGCCGAAAGCACCTCACCCAGCTCCTCGAAACCTGACCCCCACCGGAGATCCCATGGCCGCCCGCCGCACTGAAGAGCCCGCTCGTCCGCCCCTGCCGCAGCCCGAATACCCAGCCATCGCCACCTTCGTCGACGCGGCCCAGAAGGACGATGTCGACGGCCTCTTCCAGGCGCTGAAGGACGGCCTCGGCACCATGAAGGGACCCAAGGCCGACCAGGCCAAGAAGGTCTCGAAAGCCATTGAACGCACAGAAGAGCTGATGTCGCATCTGCTGCAAGTGCGCGAAAAGATTGCCTCGGAGCGCAAGGGCAAGCGGTGAGGGCGGGGGCTCGCAACTCAGGCTGCCCTTCGTCGACAATCAGTTCACAGGGCACGCTGGCACGGGGCTAGCGAAGGTAACTCCCTGACACTTCACGCAGTTCACCTGGAGGATTCCATGGCCGTCAACCGCATTGATCAGACCCCCACCCGCATCTCCACCAACTTCACCGTCTCCAAGCAGTCGCAGGGCGTCGACTTCGGGCAGCGCATGCAGGCTGGCCTCGCCAACGCGGGCAACGCGCTCGCCTCGGGCGTCGGTCTCCTGGGCAACGCGAGGCCCGGCGCCGGAATCGTCTCGGCCGCCATCTCGTCGGTCTGGAACCACATCGGCGGTCCTTCTTC
>JBPOIJ010000166.1:0-30200 GCA_052034585.1 Myxococcota bacterium | reverse complement strand
GCGCGAGAAGCAGGGCTTCCGCAAGGACATGCCGCTCCACCGCACCTACGTGCACGAGATCGCCCAGCCCTCGAAGATCCAGCCGGGCCTCGAGAAGCTCCTCGACTGGACCGCCACCGCCGACTTTCGCGAGCTGCACCCGATCATGCAGGCCTCGCGGGTGCAGCACGGCTTCATCCAGCTCTTCCCCTTCACCGAAGGCAGCGGGAAGGTGGGCCGGTTCCTCTCCAACTTCATCCTCCTCCGCAACCAGTTCATGCCGGTGATCATCCCCGCGACGGATCGCAAGGAGTACTTCGACACCTTCCGCGGCTCGCCGATCGTGTTCTCCAAGGCCCTGATGGATTGGATGGAGAACTCTCTCGACAACGGCCTCAAGTACTTCCGCGATCTCGGTCGCGCCTATCGCTGAGCGCCGCTCGTGGCTGCCGCGACCGCCATGGCCGTGTCGAACCTGTCCGCGAAAGCGAAGGTCGAGCGGCTCGCCAAGCTCTTTCGCGGGCGCAAGCGTGGGCTGGTGCTCACCCACGACAACCCCGACCCCGACTCGATGGCCTCGGCGGTCGCGCTCTCGATGGTGCTCCACTCGCGGCTCGGCATCGCGACCGACCTGGCCTACGGCGGCATCATCGGCCGCGCCGAGAACGCCGCCTTCGTGCGGGTGCTGAAGCTGCCGATCCTCCCGATCTCGCAGGTCGACTTCGCCGAGTACGATCTCTTCGCCCTCGTCGACACCCAGCAGCAGGTGAAGAACCACGCGCTCCCCGAGGGCACGACCGCCGACATCGTCATCGATCATCACCCGACGCGTGACGACCGGGTCATCAACCCCTTCGCCGATCTCGGCGCGGGCTCGTACGGGGCCACCTCGACGCTGCTCACCGAGTACCTGCGCGCCGCGCGCATCGAGCCGACGCCGGAGCTCGCGACCGCCCTCTATTACGGCATCAAGGCCGACACCCGCGACCTCGAGCGCCAGACCCTCGACCCCGACGTCGACTGCTACCTCTGGCTGTTCCCGCGCATCGATCGAAACCTGCTGGCGGAGATCGAGCACCCCCAGCTGCCGCTGCGCTACTTCCGGCTGTACCACCAGGCGATCGAGAAGGCGCGGCTCTACACCGGCGCGGTGATCACCGATCTCGGAGAGGTCTACTCACCCGATCTCGTCGCCGAGGTCGCCGAGCGCCTGTCCTTCCTCGAGGAGTCGAAGTGGTCGCTCGCCTCGGGCAGCTTCCGCAGCCAGCTCTACCTCTCGCTGCGCTGCTCCGATCGCCGCATGAACGCGGGCCGGCTCATTCGTGAGGTCTGCGAGGGCTTCGGCGGCTCGGCGGGAGGCCACGGCAGCATGGCCGGCGCGCGCATTCCCCTCGTGGGAACCCGGGCCCACCGGGCGCAGACCAAGCGAGACGTCGTCAAGCGCTTCAAGGCGGCCTTCGGCGTCGAGGGCGAGCGAGGGACGTCGCTCCTCTCGGACGAGAAGTGATCAACCTCGATCACAACGCTGGCGCCCCGCTCCGGCCGGAGATCGCCGCGCACCTCGGGCGCGCGTTCGCCGAGCTCGCCGGAAACCCGTCGTCGATCCACCAGCTGGGCCGAGCCGCCCGGAAGCGCCTCGACGCCGCGAGAGAGCAGGTCGCCTCGCGCTTCGGCGCGGCCTCGCCCCGAGAGATCGTCTTCACCGGGAGTGGCAGCGAAGCTGCGGCGCTGGCGATCATCGGCGTCTTCCTCGCGAGGCCCGACGAGCGGCGGCGCACGATCGTGATCTCGGCGCTCGAGCACCCCTGCGTCCTCGGGGCGGCGAAGCGCGTGGCGCAGCTCGGCGGGCGAGTGGTGACGATCGCTCCCGATCGGCGCGGCGTCGTGCCCGCCGAGGCGATGATCTCGGCCCTCACCGACGAGGTCGCCCTCTGCTCCTTGATGTGGGTGAACAACGAGACCGGCGTCATCCAACCGGTGGACGAGGTGAGCCGGGCCTGCGTCGCGCGGGGCATTCCCTTCCACACCGACGCGGTGCAGGCCATCGGCAAGCTGGCGGCGACGCTGCGAGAGGTCCCTGCCGATCTCCTCTCGCTCTCTGCGCACAAGCTGGGCGGGCCGGCGGGCGTCGGCGCCTTGATCGCTCGGCGAGCCGTCGACGTCGCAGCGCTGGTGCCGGGTCACCAGGAGAACGGCCGGCGCGGTGGAACCCAGAGCGTCGCGATGGCGGAGGCCCTGGTGATGGCGCTCGAGGCTTCGGTCGGTGCCCTCGGCTCGGAGCCCGAACGGCTGCGAGCGCTCCGCGACGAGCTCGAGGCTCGCGTCCTCACCGCGTTGCCCGAGACGATCGTCAACGGCGGTACGGCCCCGCGGGTCGGCACCACGAGCAACCTCTGCTTCCCTGGGGCCGATGGCGAGGCGCTGCTGATCGCGCTCGATCTCGAAGGGCTGTGCGTCTCGACGGGAGCGGCGTGCGCGTCGGGTTCGCTCGAACCCTCCCACGTGCTCATCGCGATGGGGCTCACGCCGGCCGAAGCGCACGCGACGATCCGGATCTCCCTGGGGCCGACCTCGACGCACGAGCACGTCGATCGGGCCGTGGAAGCGCTCGGGCGCCTGGTCCCTCAGGTTCGCGAATAGCTCGGGTCAGTCGCTGGTGCCGAACAGCCCGCGCACCACGGCCGAGATCGCCAGCGGCGTTCCGACCCGCTCGTCGTACAGCGGCATCAAGGCCTCGGCGAAGGCGGCGGCCGACGGGTAGCGAAGCTCGGGGTCGGCGTCGAAGGCGCGCGCGAGCAACCCGTCGATCACCGGCGGCACCTCGGGCCGGAGCTGCTGCACGGGCACGAAGGTCGAGCGCTTGATCGCCTCGAAGACCTCGTCGGGTGTCTTGCCCTGAAACGGGCGCTGCAGGGTGAGGAGCTCGTAGAGCGTCACCGCGACCGCCCAGAGATCCACCTGGGGCGTGACCTTCCCTTCGATCGCTTCGGGAGAGAGGTAGTACGGCTTGCCCATCACCTGGTCGGTGCCGCCCTCGATCAACGAGCGCGCGACGCCGAAGTCTCCGAGCTTGAGCTCTCCGGTGCGCGAGACGAAGAAGTTCGAAGGCGACACGTCGCAGTGCACGATGTCGAGCGGGGTGCCGGTCGCGGGATCCTCGGCGTGGTGCGCGTACTCGAGCGCGTCGAGCAAGGCCTTGGTGAGATAGATCGCGAAGTCGACGGGCCAGCTCACCTTCCGTTGGCGACAGCGCTTGATGATCTGACCGACGTCGCGACCGTCGATGAAGTCCATCACCATGTAGTTGGAGCCCGCCTCGTGCCCCACCTCGTGCACCTCGACGATGTTCGGGTGGTGGAGGTTGCGCGAGAGCTCGGCCTCGGCGGCGAAGAGCTTCACCGATTCGGCGTCGGCCTCGAGGGCGGGCAAGAGCCGCTTGAGCGCGAACTCCCGGCCGGCGAAGCGGCCCTCGGTGCCTCGAACGAGGAACACCTCGGCCATGCCGCCCTTTCCGAGAGGGCGAACGACCTCCCAGAGCCCGAGCTTCGACGGCGACGTCACTTGGGCGCCTTCTTGGTCCCGAACGCACGAATGAAGTCGGGCAGCTCCCGCAGCGGGTCGAGATCGCCGTCGGCCTGGATTTCGTCCTTCAGGGCGCCGGGCTTCGCGGCGTTCACCGCTTCCTTGAGGTGCTCGATGGCCTTGGCTTCTTCGTGGGAGTTCGCTTCGGCGCAGGCGAGGTTGTAGAGGAGCACCGCGCGCTCGTCGTCCCTCGGCCCCTTCCCCTTGGTGAACTTGAGCGCCGACTCGAGGGCCGTGCGACCGCGCTCGAACTCCTTGAGCCCGTTGAGCACCGTGCCGTAGTCGTGGAGCAGCTGCGGGTTCTCCTTGCCTTCGGGGCGGCGCAGCGCTCCTCGCAGGAGCGGCAGCGCGGTCTCCAGATCCTTCGCCTCGACCGCGTGCTTGGCGTTCTCCCACATCGAGGCGAACGTCTGCTGCATCGTCAGCACCTGAGGCTTGCCGTCGGTGATGCCGGTCGCGGAGCAACCACGCTCGATCTCCACGTTGGCGGTGATCGTGCCGTCGAAGAAGAAGCCCATGAAGGGCACGTCCTTCGGGCTGGCGCAGCTCGCACCCTCCACGCAGGTGGTGAGCTTGCCGACGAGCACCGTGCCGTCCACCACGCCTTCGAGGAGCGTCTCTCCGTCACCGAAGGCGCACCGGTTGCCCCGGCGGAACACGCCGCGAACTTCGTTCCCGCTCACCGACAGCTCGAGCACGCCGAGCTCGCCCACCACGTACTCGCCGCGCATGATCGACGCAGACGGAGCCGCCGACGCCTCGAGCGCCACCAGCGCGACCCACCAGGCGACCGTCCGGCCTGCACTCGACATCAGGCCGACAGGCTACCACTTGAACCGCCGGTTCGACGCCTTATGATTCGGGTCGATCAGGAGGTTTTCACGGGCTGTTCCCTGCGGGGCGCGTGATGTACGGCAAACGCTCGAACCGATACCAACAACAGGGGGTCGTTTCTGGCCTCGGGTGCACGCCTCCCCTCGGGGAGGACGCCGAAGGGGCATGAACTCGACCTCCACCTGAACCTCTCGGTTCAGTGGAAGCCGTACACACGGCTCATGGCGGGGAACGTTTTTCGAAGGGGCGGTGGGCACTCGAGGCTCACCGCCCCTGTCTTTTCGGTGCGGTGGCCTGCCGCGCGCGGTTACCCTTGAGGCATGTCGGAGCTCCGCCGTGATCCCCGGTTCCGCTGCAGCCTGCCAGCGGTCTTCGAGGGGCCTCGCGGCGCGGTTCGTGGTCAGTGCACCAACGTCTCGGTGGGCGGGCTCTTCTTCGAGGGCAACCAGCTCCCCATCGGAACCAACGCCGACGTCACGATCGAGGTGCCGCAGGTGGGCACGCTGAAGCTCCACTGTCAGATCCGGCACCACTCGGTGACGCCGAAGGGCATGGGGGTGCAGTTCACCCGCTTCGAGCCGGGCCAGGTGGAGCTGCTCCAGCGGTTCCTCGCGACGGTTGCGCGCTGATCACTGCGTTCGCAGGGCGAAGACCCAGGTGTAGGCGCCGTCTCCGCTCGTGCCTGGAAAGCGCAGGCCGTGGACGGCGCGCGCGAGGCAGCCGTCCAAGATCGCGTCGGCCACGGACTGACCGTCGGCGAGGCTCGTCGACACCCACGCCGAGACGAGCGTGCCGGAGTCGTCGGTGCGGAGTCGAAAGGTGCGGGCGCCGCCGATGCCCGCGCGGCGGGTGAGCGCCTCGTTCCAGCACGCGCCAACCGCCGGGCTGATCGAGCGCATCGTCTCCCTCACCACCTGCGCGTCGAGCGCGCCCTTCGCGTCGCCCTCGGGAGCGAAGTAGTGATCGACCGCGCCGACCGCGAGCATCGACCGGGGGGGCGCCGCGAGGTGGAGGCGGAGCGACTTGGGAGCCGGCCAGGCCGTCGCCGCCAGCACCGCTTCGACACACCGCTCCGCGTCGAGCCCAGCCAGCCCGCGAATGGAGAGGACGGGGGTCTGCTCGACGGCGATGGTGCCCTCCCGCACCGCGCCGCGCTCGAGGCAGGCGGCGACGACCGGCGCTGGGTCGAGCAGGCCTCGCTCCGGACCGAACCGTGAGGGCGACAGGAGCTTCACCCACGCCAGCGCAGCCCAGAGATCGACCGGACCAGAAGGCGGTGCCACCTCGAGCGGTGCCTGGAGCCGATCGCTCGCGGGGTAGCTGGTGGCGATCTCGCGCAGGCACCAGCCGGTGCCGTTGCTCGCGCCATTCTTCGCCTCGAAGAGCAGCTCCCCGCCCTGCGGAGTCAGCACGATGCGCTCGGCAGCGCTCGCGGTGGGCGACCAGCAGACCCCGAACATCGCCTGCATCGGCACCGCCGGCGCCTCGCTCGAGCCGGCGCGAAACCCTGCCCCGCCCTGCCCCGAAGGGCCGTCGGTCGTCTTGCACCCGGCGACGACGAGGAGCGCGAGAACGATCGCTCTCATTGGATCTCGATCGGCCGCAGACACTCGATGGAGGTCTCGATCCGGAAGTTGGAGGCGCTGGTGTGGCGCTCGGCGTGGAAGACGTCGAGCCGGTAGGTCTGGCCGCGGGTGATGCCGAGCGCTGAGGCCTGCTGATCGAAGTCGATCTGACCGGCGACGGCCGGGTGCAGCCCTCCGAGATCGAGCGCGAGCCGTCGGTTCACGAAGATCCACACGTCGTCGTCGCCGCGGAAGGCGAAGCGTTCGCCGCCCTTGTAGGTGAAGTTCGATCGGATCACGGTGGTGAAGTGGAAGTTGTGGTTCCTTCCCTCGTTGCCGAAGCCCTGCCCATCGATCGGAAAGAACGCGGCGCTGTCGTACGAGAGGCCCGCGTCGGTGCGGACGGCCGGCAAGGTGATGCCGATGGCGACGTTCACGCCGCCGTCGCGGTACCACTGATCGAAGTTCGCCGGGCCGGAGGTCTGGCTGGTCGGGCCGGTCGCCGCATGGACGGGCAGCTCGTCAGGGCCGAGCTGATCGCGCACCAGACCGGTCGTCGCTCCCGAGCCGCTGAACGTCTCGAAGTCGGGGTGCGTGTCCTGGAAGTCGCGGATCGTCGCGTTGATGACGTCGCAGGGAACGGCGTTGCCTCCGCTCGCGCTCCCACCGGCCGATCCCGTCCCTCCGCCGGCGCCACCACCGGTGCTCGACGAACCGCCGCCCTGGGCGCTTCCGCCGCCGAGGAGCCCACCGTCGGGCAAGCGGCCTCCGTCAGCCCCAGTTCGATCCGGGCCGCACTGACAGCCGGCCGACAGCGCAAGGAGGAGGATGGGTCGCCGAAGCATGCTCGCTCCATACTCCCTTCTCGCCGGCCTGCGGAACTCGAGGACGCTCCAGAGCTCGCTGGAACGCCTGCCCGGCCGTCAGAAGAGCAACCGCATGGGCTGTTCGAGCAGCTCTCGCACGATCTTGAGGAACTGTGCTCCGACAGCGCCATCGACGACGCGGTGATCGCCAGAGAACGTCATCGACATCATCTGGCGAATGACCATTTGTCCGTCGCGCACGACGACCTTCGGCTCCACCTTCCCCACCGCGAGGATCGAGGCCTGCGGCGGGTTGATCACCGCGATGAAGGAGTCGATGCCGAACATGCCGAGGTTCGACACGGTGATGCTGCCTCCCGAGTACTCATCGGGCTTGAGCGCCTTCTTCTTCGCCCGCTCGGCGAGATCGCGCACTTCGGCCGCGAGCTCGGCGAGGCCCTTCTGATCGGCGTCCTTCACGATCGGGGTGATGAGCCCATCGTCGATCGCCACCGCGACGCCGACGTCGACCGTCTGCAGCTGCTGAATCACGTCACCAGCGAAGACCTGGTTCACCCGCGGGAAGCGGCGCACCGCCACCGCGACCGCCTTCACGATGATGTCGTTCACCGAGATCTTGAGCTCCTGCGCCTTCGCCTGATCTTTCAGCGCGAGCGCCTGCTCCATCTCGATGTCGACGGTCAGGTAGAAGTGCGGGACGCCCGGCTTCACCTCACCGAGGCGCTGCGCGATCACCTTGCGCATCTGGGTGACGGGCACGGTGGTCGGAGGCGACCGAACGCCCGTCGCTCGCGGGAAGACCTGCGCCTTCGCCGGGCCGGCGCCCATCGCCGCTTCGACGTCACGACGCACGATGCGCCCGTTGGGACCCGAGCCCTGAACGGCGTGCAGATCGACTCCCTGGGCGGCCGCGACCTTCTTCGCCAACGGAGACGCGCGCAGCCGGCCATTCGTCGGAGCGGCAGCGGGCGCAGCAACTGGTGGAGGTGGCGGCATCGGCTTGGACGGCGCGACCGCTGGTTGAGGCGCCGGAGCGGCTGCCGCGACCGGAGCCGCATCGGGAATCTTCTCGCCCGGCTTTCCGACCCACGCGATCGTCGAGCCGACCGGGGCCGAATCACCGGCCTTCACCAGGATCTTGAGCAGCACGCCGTCGTCGTAGGCCTCGATGGCGAGGTTCGACTTGTCGGTCTCGCACTCGGCGATCTCGGTGCCGCTGGCGATCTTGTCTCCCTCGTTCTTGAGCCACTTGGTGATTCGCCCTTCCTTCATGGTGGGCGAGAGCGCGGGCAGCTGGATGGCGACGGCCATGGAGTCGGTCCTTGCAGTGAAAGATCAGCGGTAGAGGACGGCGTTGACGGCCTGCGCGATGCGCTCGACCGACGGTTGGATCGCGCGCTCGAGGTTCGCGGCGTAGGCCATGTTGACCTCGAGGCCGGTGACTCGCTGCACCGGCGCGTCGAGATCGTCGAAGCACTCCCGGTGAATGAAGTCGGATAGCTCGGAGCCGACGCTAGCGAAGGGCCAGCCTTCCTCGACGATCACCACCCGGTTCGTCTTGCGAACGGACGCGGCGACGGCCTCCTTGTCGAACGGCTTCAAGGTGCGCAGGTCGATCACCTCGACGTTGATGCCCTGGCTCGCGAGCTGCTCGGCCGCGGGGAGCACGCAGGCGGTCAACATGCGCGACCAGGTGATCACGGTGACGTCGGAGCCAGCGCGTTTCACGTCGGCCTTGCCGATGGGAATGACGAGCTCTCCGTCGGGGACCTCGCCGCGGAACCCGTAGAGCAGCTCGGCCTCGATGAAGACCACCGGGTTCTCGTCGCGGATCGCGCTCTTGAGCAGGCCCTTCGCGTCGGCCGGAGTGCCCGGCGCGATCACCTTGAGGCCGGGGAAGTGCGCGTAGTTCGCCTCGAGGCACTGGGAGTGCTGCGACGACAGCCGCCCGCCCGCACCACCTGGCCCACGGAAGACGATCGGGCACCGCAGCTGGCCGCCCGACATGTGGCGAACCTTGGCGGCGTTGTTGACGATCTGATCCATCGCGAGGATCGCGAAGTTCCAGGTCATCATCTCGATCACCGGGCGCAAGCCGACCATCGCCGCGCCCACGCCGAGACCAGCGAAGCCGAGCTCGGAGATCGGCGCATCGACGACCCGCGCGCTCCCGAACTTGTCGAGCAGGCCCTGCGAGACCTTGTAGGCCCCGTTGTAGCGAGCGACCTCCTCGCCGATGAGGAACACCCGTGGGTCGCGCGCCATCTCCTCGGCGAGCGCCTGGTTCAACGCGTCTCGATATGCGAGCTCAGCCATGACTTAGGCCGCTCCCTTCTTGATCTGCCCCGGCCCCGGGCTACGCGGCTCGAGATCCCAGGTCACCTTGAAGTCCTTCGGGTAGGTCGGCCACTTCACGTCGGTCGCTCCACGAACACGCGCGCGCGGCATCTCGTCCGGCTCGCCTTCTTCGACGAAGTGATGCGTCCACACGTCTTCGATCGGTGGCTCGGGCGACTGATCGGCGAAAGCGATCGCGTCGTCGACGATCTTCTTCTGCTCCTCGTCGATGGCGTCCAGCTGGGCTTCGGTCGCGTGACGCGCCTTGAGCACGAGCTCGCGCAGCTTCACGATCGGATCGCGAAGGCGTTCTTGCTCGACCTCTTCCTTGCTCCGGTAGGTCGCCGCGTCGCTCATCGAGTGGCCGCGGAAGCGATAGGTGTACGCCTCGAGGAGGACCGGCCCGTTGCCCGCGCGGATCGACGCCGCCAACTCCTTCACCGTGTCGTAGACCTTGAGCACGTCCATGCCGTCGACCGAGACGCCACGCATGTTCCAGGCGACCGCGCGCTTGTGAATGTCAGGCTCGGCGGAGACGCGGGAGATGTCGGTGCCCATGCCGTACTTGTTGTTCTCGACGACGTAGAGCACGGGCAGCTTCCACTTCGAGGCCATGTTGAAGGTCTCGTGGAGCGCGCCCTGGTTCGCCGCCGCGTCGCCGAAGGAGCACACGGTCACGCGATCGTCGTTGCGGTACTTCGACGCGAAGGCCATTCCGGCCGCGAGCGGAATCTGCCCGCCGACGATGCCGTAGCCTCCGTAGAAGTGGTGCTCGATGTCGAAGAAGTGCATCGAGCCGCCCTTCCCCTTCGAGTAGCCCGTGTCCTTTCCGAAGAGCTCGGCCATCAGCATGCCGGCGTCGGAGCCGCGCACGAGCGGGTGCACGTGATCGCGATAGCCGGTCATCACCATGTCGTCCGGGCGCAGGGCCTCGTTGATGCCGACGACGACGGCTTCCTGGCCGATGTAGAGGTGACAGAAGCCTTGGATCTTCTTCTGGCCGTAGGCCTGCCCCGCCTTCTCTTCGAAGCGACGAGACAGCACCATCTTCCGGTACATGGTGAGGAGGAGTTCTGGCGAATGCACGGGGGCTTTCCTCTGAAACGAAGGACGAAAACTCGCGCGGGCTTGTAACACCCAGCCTTCGATCCGCCAGCCCCGTTTCCTGGCGCGCCGCGTCGGCGACGCGCCCCCTGACCGAAGCGTCTCTCAGTTCAGCTTCACTTCGACGTCGAACTCGCTGCCGCTCTCACTCGGATCGGCGGTCGAGACCCAGAACCACACGGTGCCGGCGCTCACCTGCCTGCTGAGCGTCTCGGGCGAGTCGATGCCACCGGTGTCGACGCAGACCGAGGAGGTCGAGTTCACGCACGTCATGCCCTGGTAGAGCGAGATGACGGGGTCGAAGTGCACCATGCCTCCGGTGCCGTGCGGCGAGACGGTGATCCGCATCGTGCCGGCGATCGGCGCGACCACTTTGAAGACGAGATCGCGAGTGCGCTGCCCGCAGGTCGGCGTGATCGTCGGGCTGGCGAGCGACAGATCCGAGATCGCCGCGCCCTCGTACTGACCTGCCGCGAGGCTGAGCGCGATCGTCCGCTGGGTGTCACAGGTGTCGCCAGCAAAGCCCGAGCTCCCACCGGCCGAGCCGCCACCCGCCTGCCCTCCTCCACTCGTTCCACCACCACTCGTTCCACCACCACTCGTTCCGCCACCACTCGTTCCACCCGAGGTGACGAAGCCGCCGCCAAACGATGAACCACCACCACTCGAACCAGCATCGACGGTCCTCGGCACCGCACCACACCCGACGAACAACACGACCAAAAGTTGAACCTTCACGTGCGCTCCTTGAAAAGAGTCGCGCCGCGGCTGGCAACCGATGTGCCACCGCACCTCGCGAGAGGAGCGCCCAGCGCGCGAGAAGCGTCACCAGCTCACGGCTGTCGGGCAGAGGCGACGATTGCAGGCGAAAACCCACGACAACGCCCGGGTGAGGCGACGAGCGGTCAGGGACTTCTCACGACACAGCAGAGCTGATTCGCGCCACATGCCAACGCTCGGATTCCCTGCGTGCCGATGCACGCGTTGGCACAGATTGACGGCAACCGGCAGTCATCGACCCCTGCGTCGCGCACTCCGGCGTCGCCGAGCCCTGCGTCGAGCGCGCGCACGATGGGCCCTGCGTCGAAGGACTCGAGCGGAATCTCACTCCGGCCACAGGCCACGAACGCCACTGCAACGGCGAGCCAGAGCCGCGCCATCTTCACCACGCGAAATGCGGAATCGAGATCACCCGCTCGGTCAACGTCACTGGCCGGCCCGAGTGATCGGTCGCCAGGTGCACCGGCACGCACGAGGGAAACCGGCTCGCGTAGTCGTTGACGTGGGTGGGCTCGTTGTCGAAGGCCGCGAGCACCGTGCCCATCTCCTCGAGCAGCTGGTGCGCGACGCGCTTGTAGGCGTCGTCCGTCTCGCGGAGCGTGGGCTTCATCATCAGCACCACCTTGGCGCCCTCCGGCACCGGCATTCCGCAGCGCTCCATCGCCTCGATCGATCCCGCGCGCATCTCCTCGTGGCGCCCGGTGACGTAGACGAGCTTGGCGCCGGTCTTCACGCAGGCGTGGAGGTACCGCGGCGCACCGACGATCTCGATGTCGTCGCGGCAGTACGGGGTGGTGAAGAAGCGCGCACCCCAGAAGGCCTTGAGGTCGCGGAAGATCGACTCCGCGTCGGGCTCGCTCATGCCCACCGCGATGCAGGCGTGCTTCAAGTCCCACCCGTTGGTGAAGTGGAACGCCTGACACTTGGTGAGCGCGGGCAGGTTCTTCTGCTGACCATACTCCCGCACGATGCGCGCCTGGCGAGGCCGGTTGTCGAAGACGGTCGAGTCCAGATCGAACACGAGCACGCCCTTCCCGCTCGATTGGGTGCCAGCCTCGAGGACGCGCTCGAGGGTCTTGTGCCAGTCGACTGCGATCCGATGGGAGAACTCGTTCATCATGAGGGCGCGCCGCTTACCGAATCACCCGAGCCGGTGAAAGGGCCTTCGTGGGGGCGGCGTCGGCGCTGGGTGACGCAGCCGGTCGCACCGATCAGGCCGGGCTGGGTCGCTCGAAGCTCCCGGCGGGCACGGGCGGGCTCGAGGGCTTGATCTCCTTCGACTCGAAGCCGTTCGGCACGGCGATCACCTCGCTCATGCGCTTGATCCCATTTCGATCGAGCACCAGGCGCATCAGCTTCACCGTCGTCGTCTGGTGGCGGCCGTCGTCGACCGAGAACCGAAACGCGACGTCGACCCGGTAGGCCTTCGAGGCGCGCAGCTTCTCGACCGAGTAGTCCTCGAGATCGACGTAGTCGATCAGGTAGTCCGGGTCGTCCATGTCGTGGAGCAGCCGCTCGACGTTCACCCGAATGATGTCGGTGACGCCCGAGACGATGCCGTCGGCGACGCGCGGGAGCATGTCGGACTCGAGCACGATCTTCTTCCGGTAGCGCATCACGTTCTCGGGCAGCTCACCCTGGGCCGCGGTGACGAGATCGTCTTGCTCGCGCAGCCGCTGCACCTCGGGAGCCACCTGCACCGCCGAGCCGTAGTCGATCTTCTCCTTGCAGACCCCGACGTCGTCATGGGTGACGGGATCGAGGATGCGGGTCGTTCGCTCGAAGAGAAACTTGCCGGCGTACGCCGCGGCGACCCGACGGAGCCCGTCCTTGATCCGGTCCTTCAGCATGTAGCCGATGACCGCGATCACGAAGAAGTTGAAGCTCACCTGCGGGTATCGGTTCTGAGCGAAGAGACCGACGCCGAGCGCGAAGGCCATCGCGAGCCCGGCCGCGAGCGCGAAGAGCACCTCTTCCCAGGCCTTGCGCGGACTCGAGCGCTGCACGTCGAGGAAGAGAATGTTCATGCAGAACTTCTTCAAGAAGCCGATCCGGTGCGTGTACTCCTCGTTGTCCGAGTTCGGGGTGAGCACCGAGGCCAGCCCGTGCTGCTTGCGGTAGCTCTCGTCGGCGATCACCACGTCCATCAGCTCGCGCCGCAGCTCGGCGAAGATCCCCTCGCGAGGCAGCGCGTCCATCTCGACCACCACCCGGCGAAAGTACTGCTCCACCAGCAGCGAGAGGTACTCGTCGACCAACCGGAACGAGGCGCGCGTCTTCTCGGCGAGCGGGTACTTCTCGGCGATGCGCGCGGCGATCGACCGAAAGCGCTGGAGCGTGCTCTGGGTCGCCCGCATCGACCTCTGGATGAGCCGCTTCACCTCGTCCGGCCCGGCGTGGTTCGCGCATTGGGCTCGCATCTCGAGGGAGAACCGGCGCAGCGCTCCGCGGAGCACGCAGCCGAGCATCTTGGTGTCGTAGACGAGCTCGCTCTCGCTCCCGAGCACCCCGAAGGTGATGCGTTGCTCGAGCTGCACCAGCGGCGAGTGATCGCCAGTGAGGATCTCGTCGAACGCCAGCACCGGCGTCTTGAACCGAACGTAGTTGTGCAGATCGGCGTAGAAGTCTTCGCGCGGGTACGTGTCGCTGGTGATGTTGAGCGCCCGGGGAACGAAGAAGGTCGCTTCGACCAAGTACTCGGAGCGGTCGTCGGTGCCGCTCGGCTGGTACTCGAGCTTCAGTTCGAACTGCTTCCGGTCGTGAATGTCGAGCTTCGTTTGAAAGAGCTCGCGACTGCTGTCCTCTGACACCCGGTAAACTTTAGGTGACGGGACCGTCACACGGAAGTCCCCCTCCTGGAATTCCAAGGGAATGCACGCGCCTCGCCGTCACCTGAACGTCACACGAGCGACCGAGCGGTGTTCGTTGACGCCTCGAAGCGCACGTGTGAGAGGCCCCCGCGCGAGGGGAGTTGCATGCCCGACTGGTTGTCCAACCTGATCCCGATCGGCCTCTTGCTGGGGGTGATCGCGCTGGTGTTGTGGCGGTTGCCCACGGTCGAGCTCGGGCACTCGGCCGCCTTCAAGCAGCGGCGGTTCTTCAACTGGTTTCCGCTCGGCCTCACCTACGCGTTCCTCTACTTCGGCCGCTACAACGTCAACGCGCTCACCTCGGCGCTCGGCTCGAAGACCGACACGAAGGCGTTCGGGATCATCTTCGCGGTCGGCACCCTCGTGTACGGAGTGTCTTTCGTGGTGAACGGGCCGCTCACCGATCGGCTCGGCGGGCGCTTCACCACCCTTCTCTCGGCCGGCGGCGCGGCGGTCGCGAACCTGCTGATGGCAGGGCTGGTCTACCTCAACGTCGCCGAGAACCTGGTGCCGCCGGGCGGTCTCGTGCTGTGGCTGTCGATCCTCTACGGGCTCGACATGTACTTCCAGAGCTTCGGGGCGGTCTCGATCGTGAAGGTGAACGCGGCCTGGTTCCACGTTCGTGAGCGCGGCGTGCAGGGCGGCGTCTTCGGCATCTTGATCTCGCTCGGCATCTACTTTGGGTACGACTGGAGCCGCGCGATCGCGAAGGCCTTCCCTTCCTCGCCCTGGCACGTCGCCTTCATTCCCGGAGTCGTGCTGTTGCTGGCGACGATCGTCGCCTTCTTCACCGTGCGAGACACGCCGAGCGACACCGGCCACCCCGACTTCGACGTGGGCGATGGCGAGAGCGGCGCAGCCGAGGTGAACGCGTCGGCGAAGGCCACCTCGATCGGTGCCTACGTGCTGCAAGCGGTGCTGATGGCCGGCCTGGGCTGGCTCGCCTGGGTCGTGTGGAGCGCCGAGACGACGGCGCGTGATGGCACGTGGGTCGACCCGCCGCCCTGGCTCGCGCCGGCCCTCATTCTCGGGCTGGTGGGAGCGCTCGTCCTCACCCGCCGGCTCACGGTGTGGGCCGTCGAGCACCGGATCGGCCAGATCTTCCTTCGCATGCTGACGAACCCGGTGATCGCGCTGATCGTCGGCATCGAGTTCTGCACCGGCTTCCTCCGCAACGGAGTGATGTCGTGGTACCCGAAGTTCGCCGAGCAGGTCTCGCTCCAAGACGACTTCGTCTCGAAGAACTGGGGCCTGCTGCTCTGCTGCTTCGGCATCGTCGGGGGCATGATGGCTGGCGTCATCTCCGACAAGCTCTTCCACTCGCGTCGCGGGCCGGTCGCCTCGGTGCTCTACGGCGGGATCACCGCTGGCGCGATCGCGATGTTCCTCACCCTCACGACCTCGATCGTCGGCTGGGTGCTCGTCTTCATGGCGCTCAACTACGTCGGAGTGCACGGCATGCTGTCGGGCACCGCGAGCGCCGACTTTGGCGGCAAGAAGAACACCGGCGTCGCGGTCGGCATCATCGATGGCTTCGTCTACCTGGGCACCGGGCTCCAGTCGTTGCTGGTGGGGTTCCTCATTCCCACCGGCGTCGAAGCGAAGACGGCGGCGAACTGGATCAACTGGCCCAGTGTCATGATCCCCGTCGCCATCATCGGACTGCTCCTCTGCACTCGCGTCTGGAACGCTCGGCCCGCCGCCAAACCGGCGCACTGAGTTGTCTTGACCGCAGTCAGATGGACCGATGGGTTCAGCAATGCCATGCTCCGAAAGTCATGACTACGGACAAGACCGCTGAGCCCGTTTTCCATCGAAGCGAGCGCGTCGCGGACTTGGTGCTCGAGCACTCGGCCATCGCGCCAATCCTCCGGAAGCACCGGATCGACTTCAGCGTGAAAGGAAATCTCTCGCTGGAGCAGCTTTGCGAGCTGGCTGGAATCCCGGTCGAGGTGGTGCTGACCGACCTCGAGCAGGCGGTCCGCAAGCCGAACCACCCGCCCTCCTCCGATCCGCGCACGATGTCGCCGGCCGCGCTGATGTTCCACATCGTCGCCCGTCACCACGCCTACTTGCGCGACGTGCTGGCGATCGCCGCTGGGCTGGCGCTCAAGGTCGAGCGCATTCACGCCGGGCGCGAGTACCCCCTCACCCGCATTCGCGAGGTCGTTCACCAGCTGCGCTCCTTGCTCGAGCCGCACATCGAGCACGAAGAGTCGGCGCTCTTCCCCGCGCTCCTCGAGGGCTCGCTCGGTCCCGAGCAGCTGCGTGACGAGGCCGTGCACTCGAAACAAGATCACGAGTACACCGCGGCGCTGTTCGCGCAGCTCCGTCAGCTCACCAACGACTACGTCGCGCCGGAGTGGGCCTGCTCGAATCTGCGCGGGCTCTTCCACCAGCTCGAGGGCCTCGAGGCCGACACGCTCGAGCACGTGCACCTCGAGAACTTCGTCCTCTTCCCCAAGCTCGCCGCGATGCGCAAGGTGTGACGAGCGAGTAGACTTTGGGAGAACGGTGAGCTCCGGCCGCGCGGAAATCGCCCAGGTTCTGGCATGATGTCGGCGATGACGCGCGCGGTGATCTGGGCCCTGATGGTGTCGAGCGGCTTGGCGCACGCCGACGCCCTGATGGAGTTCACCTCGCTGAGCGAGAGCGACCGGCGCAACACGGTGAAGTCGACGCCGCGTGACGAGCTCGAGCGGATCATGAAGGAGACGCCGCAGGCGAAGCTGCTCGCGATGGGGCAGCGGATCATCCTCGGCGTCAACACCTACTCCTACCGAATGGTGAAGCAGGAGCGCGTGCGCGGAGAGCTGCTGCCGGAGCAGACCATCGACGTCTTCGTGCGGGAGACGCCGTTCGCGGTGCGGCTGCACTACGTGAAGGGACCCGGCGCAGGCCGGAAGGTGCTCTTCAACCCGAGCGCCCGCGCTTCCGAGTTCCGAGTGCACGAGGCGGGGCTGTTGTCGGTCGCCGGGGCGATCTGGCTCAACGTCGACAGCTCCTTCGCCAAGTCCGACAGCAACCACACCGTGCGCGAGGCCGGCATCGGCCCCTTGGTGGGTCGGCTCGAGCGCGCCACCGAGCGCGCCAAGCCGCTGGGTGGTTTCTCACTCGTGCCCGAGGGCTGGAACGACAAGGGTGAGTACTGCGGGTCGTACGTCTCTCCTCCTGCGAACCCGCCCTTCGACTACGCGAAGACGCGCATCTGCACCGATCTGCTCTCGGGCGTGCCGATGAAGGTCGAGGGCTACGGCTCCAAGGGCGAGCTGCTCGAGAAGTGGCACTTCTTCGACTTCAAGCCCGACAGCTGGACGGCCGAGTTCTTCGATCCCGAGAAGGCGAAGCTCTGAGTCGACGAGCGGCGGAAGCTCGGCTCAGCGTTGTTTGAGGGACTGGACCCAGGCCTCCGAGAGGCCCGCCGAGCGCGCGCCACGCACCAGGGCTTCGACGAAGCGCTCGCTCACCGGGCCGTCGGTCGCTTGCCGCGAGGGGTTGGTGGCGAAGGCGACGGCGTCGATCAGGCCCGGCGCCGAGTGAGTCGGGTGGATCGTCGCGCCGCTCGCGAGCTTCACCTTCACCGGCTTCTCCACGCTCATGCCGGTCACCGCGCCTTCCTTGTGTTGGATGATCGGCCAGTCTTTCTGGGCGATCTCGAAGACGAGGCCACAGACGCGCGAGCCCTTGGCATCGGAGAGCCCCGCGACGCGGCCGCCCCACCAGCGCGAAGGGAAGTCGTAGACGAGCGCCATGTCCTGCACCTCGCCGGCCTCGCCCTTGGGGAGATCGAAGAACTGGTAGCCGTGCTGATCGCGCCACTCGAGGAAGGCGTCGCGATCGAGGATCGTGGAGTAGGCGAAGTAGCGAACGGTGCCCTCGCCTGCCGCGGCGCGGGCCTTCATGACGATGTCGTGGTGAGCGTCCATGCGGTGCTTGATGCCCACCCGCCCCTCGAAGTGCAAGGCGTTCGCGTCAGAAGAAGAGGAGCTCGCCTCGGTCGGTGCCGATCACCAGCGTCTTGCCATCGTCACTGTGAGCCATCACCTCCATGTGTTCGGGCAGATCGATGGTCTTCTTGAGCCGCCCATCGGCGCCGTCGAGGACGACGAGCACGTGAGTGTTGGCGGCGACGATCTTCCCGCTCGGCGCCCAGGCCAGCTCGGTCGCGTCCTGAATGGCTTCGGTCGACCAGAGGGTCTCGCCATCAGCCGAGTCACGGGCAATGAGGCCCTCGGAGGAGTCGAGGAGCCGATCGCCGTCGGGCGAGAACACGACCGCCCCGGAGAACGCCACCGTGTCCTTCCAGAGCACCTTGCCTCGCTTCACGTCGAAGCAGGTCAGCAGGTGGTTGGTGTAGCCGAGGTTCGCCGCGCGCGATCCGTCGGGAGACAAGGCGAAGGAGTCGGAGGCGCCCTTCGGACCAACCAGCGTTCCCACCGGTTTGCTCGATCCGACGTCCCAGACGACGAGGCCCTTCTTGATGCCTCCGCTGAGGGCGACTCGACGATCGCGTGACCCCCTCAGGTAGACCCAGGAGAGGTGGCTCTT
This sequence comes from Myxococcota bacterium, assembly GCA_052034585.1. Lineage (GTDB taxonomy): Bacteria > Myxococcota > Myxococcia > Myxococcales > Myxococcaceae > Xiheimicrobium. Next base: position 11,774 of record JBPOIJ010000166.1, on the reverse strand, counting down.
CCCGAGCTCGGCCACTTCGCCGGTACGGTTGAAGTGACAGACCCGCGCCCGCGGGTGCGGCCAGCGAGTCGCCCAGAGCTCGGTCGGAGAGAGCACCAGCAACGACAGCGCGTGCGGCTCGAACTGCCCCAGCGGCGTGGTGGCGATCACCTTGCGAGCCTTCACGTCGATCCACGCGAGCGTGTCGTCTTTCCAGCCGCTGCTCACGAGAACCGAGCCGTCGGGTGAGAACGCGAGCGCCGAGACCTTGTCTGGATGAACGGCGAGCCGGCCTTTGAGTTTCATGGAGGCCGAGCCTGCCCCAAAACGCGCATCAACCTTTGAGAATCACTCGGTATTCCCGATTGACTTGGCAGATCCCGGGGCCTACACGCCACCGCTCACCTCCTCGGAGGACGCTCCGCATGGCGATGATCGAAGTCGAGGGCCTCACCAAGAAGTACCGCGATCGGGTGGCGATCGACGCGCTCTCGTTCACCATCGACGAAGGCACGATCGTCGGCTTCCTCGGGCCGAACGGCGCGGGCAAGTCGACGACGATGAAGATCCTCACCGGCTTCATGCCGGCGACCGAGGGCAAGGCGAAGGTGGCGGGCTTCGACGTCTTCGAGAAGCCGATCGAGGCGAAGCGGCAGATCGGCTACCTCCCGGAGACGCCGCCGCTCTACCCGGAGCTCACCGTGCGTGGCTTCCTCAAGTTCGTCGCCGAGCTGAAGGGCGTGCGCGGCAAGGACGTGAAGAGCGAGATCGAACGGGTCGCGAAGGGCACCGGCATCACCAGCGAGCTCGATCGGCTCAACTCGGCGCTCTCGAAGGGCTACCGGCAGCGCGTCGGCATCGCCCAGGCGCTCATCGGCAACCCGAAGCTCTTGATCCTCGATGAGCCGACCGAAGGCCTCGACCCGCGGCAGCGCAACGAGGTGCTGCAGCTGATCAAGGGGCTCGCCGGCAAACACACGGTGGTGCTCTCGACGCACATCCTCGCGGAGGTGAAGACCATCTGCGAGAAGGTGCTGATCATTCACCGCGGGAAGATCGTCGCCAACGACACCATGGCGGCGATCAGCGGCGGCAAAGAGAACGGCCTCGAAGAGAAGTTCATCTCGCTGACCTCGACCTGATCGACCCGACTCAATCGGCGCCGAGCCTGATCCGGAGAACGCATGCGGAACGTGATCGCGATCGCGAAGAAAGAGATGACGGTCTACCTGACGACCCCGTGGGCGTGGGTCGTCTTCACCGCGGTGAGCTTCGTCTCGTCGGGGTTCTTCATCGCCCTGATGGAGCGGTTCAAGGACATCCACGACAAGGTGCGGCTCAGCCAGGGCGGGTGGGACGAGGTGCCGGCGGACTTCCAGTCGCTGCGAAACCTCACCGACGGCGTGGTGATGCCGCTCTTCTCCACCATGCTCGTGGTGGTGCTCTTCATCGTCCCCTTCCTCTCGGCGCGCATCTTCGCCGAGGAGCGGCGGCAGAAGACGTTCGAGTTGTTGATGACGTCTCCGGTGACGAGCACCGAGATCGTGCTCGGAAAGTACCTCGGGAGCCTCGCGATCGTCGCCGCGACGGTGGGCGTCACCATCGTCTACCCGCTGGTGCTGACGATGTTCGGCTCGTCGTTCTCGGCCACTACTTCGGAGCGCACCTCGACGCTCGAGTGGCCAGCGGTGCTGCTCGGCTTCGGCGCGCTCGTGCTCTGGGGCGCCACCGTGCTCGCGATCGGCACCTTCGTGTCCTCGCTCACCGAGTCGGTGATCGTCGCCGGCCTCATCACCTTCGCCATCTGCCTGTTGTGGATGTTGATTCAGGCGCTCGCTCCTGGCGCGGGTGAGCCAGTGCGCGGCGTGCTCGAGTACCTGTCCTTCGAGGCGCAGCTGCGAAATCCGCTCCGAGGGGTGTTCGATCTCAAACCGCTCGTGTTCTTCCTCAGTGTGATCTCGGCGTTCCTGGTGCTGACGCATCGGTCGGTCGAGTCGAGGCGGTGGGTCTGATGAAGACGCTCGGAAAGATCGCCGGCGGCGTGGGCCTGCTGTTCGCCCTCACCTCCTTCGTCACCCTCTTCGTCACCTCCGGCTCGTACGTCGCGTTCGGAGTGAAGCTCGGCCTGGGCGTCGCGCTGATCGCGCTCTGGTCGATCACCAACCGCGAGAAGATCGGCACCTGGACCAAGTCGGTCTTCTTCTTCTCGTCGTCGGCGGCGATCGGGCTCGTCTTCATCGGCGTCTTGGTCGCGGCGAACTTCATCGTCGCCCGGCGCAACAAGACCTGGGACCTCACCTCGCAGCAGCTCTATTCGCTCTCGCAGCAGACGCGGGAGACACTCAAGGAGCTGAAGACGCCGGTGAAGGTGCTGATCTTCGCCACCGAGCCGATCGATCCCGTCGAGGATCTGCTCCGCCGCTTCAGCCAGGAGTCCGAGAAGCTCACCTGGGAGACGAAGAACCCGCTCAAGACGCCCGACCTCGTCGCCAAGTACAAGATCCGCGAGCGCGAGTTCGCGGTCGTGCTCATCCGCAACGCCGGTCAGCCCGACGAGAGCTCGACGACCGCCAACTTGCAGAAGCTGGCCGATCCTTCCGAGGGAGAGGGCGAGCTGACCAACGCGCTCGTGCGGCTCGAGAAGGTGGGCGAGCAGAAGGTCTACTTCCTCGAAGGCCACGGAGAGCTCTCGCTCGAGGAAGACCCGACCGGTGAGGCGCCCTCGCTCGCGCACGTGAAGACGGCGTTCATGGGCGAAGGGTACGTCTGTGAGTCGCTCAACCTCGGCACGGCAGGCTCGATCCCCAAGGACGCCACCGTGCTGGTGATCCCCGGAGCGAAGACGGCCTTCTCGGAGGGGGAGAAGAAGCTCGTCGAGCAGTTCCTCGAGGAAGGGGGCCGGCTCGCCTACTTCGCCGAGGGTGGGTACGAGCCCGGGCTCGACGCGCTGCTCGCCAAGTACGGCCTTCAGGTCGACAACGGCCTCATCGCCGACCCGCGCATCGACCCCGATCAGCCGTACCTGATCGTCGCGCCGTTCTATTCCGAGCACGTCAGCGTGGCCGCGCTCAAGGCGGCCAAGATGAACCTGCTCTTCCTCACCGCGCGGGGCCTGTCGATCCTCCGGGAGGGCACCCTGCCCGGCGTCACGGCGCTCAACACCGTGCTCAGCACGCCCGACGCCTGGCTCGAGACCAAGCCCGACGATCGGCCCACGCTCGATCCCGGAGAGAAGACCGGCCAGCTCGGCGTCGTCGCGGTGTCGAGCCGAGAGTCGCCTTCGCACACCCGCTTCGAGCAGACCCGGCTGGTCGTGTTCGGCGACGTCGATCTCCTGCTGCGCGCGTTCTCGCTCGAGGGCAACCGCAACGTGGTGCTCAACGCGATGGGCTGGCTGTCGAACCAGCCGAAGAAGATGGTGATCCACGCGCCGACGCGGAACCTGTCGTCGCTCCAGGTCGACGGAGCGATGCTGAGCAACATTCGCCTGGTGGTGATGGACGTGCTGCCCACGCTGCTGATCGCGATCGGCCTCACGGTGTGGCAGTCGCGCCGGGCGCGCTAAGCGAGGAGCCAAGCGATGAACCAGATGCAGAAGACCCTCGCGTCGCTCGGCGCGCTGCTCGCGGTGGCCGGGGGCCTGGCCTTCTTCGCGTACACGAGCATCTACCGACGCGACGAAGACGCCTCGAAGAAGAAGGCGATCGAGCAGCGGCTGATGGCGACCGACGACGGCAAGCGCGCTCCCGACGGTGGCGCCGCCAAGATCGACTTCACCAAGCTGACGGTGAACGCAAAGAGCCAGACGACGGTGCTCGAGAAGAAGGAAGGCGAGCGCTGGCGCATCGTCTCACCGGTGAGCGCGAAGACCGATCCTCTCGTGCTCGATGCGCTCTTGAGCCAGCTCCAGGCCTCGCGCTTCAAGACGACGCTCGAGGGTGAAGCGACCGACGCGGAGCTGAAGACCTACGGGCTCGACGCGCCCTCGTTCTCGGTGGAGGCGGAGGCAGTCGTCGACGGCCGGCCGCTCCGGGTGAAGCTCGAAGGCGGCATCGAGAACCCGTTCGACGGAACCGTCTACATGCGGCGCGATGGCACGCGGACGGTCCACATGGCCGAAGGCGGCGTGCGCTGGTCGTTCGCGAAGACGACCTTCGATCTGCGCGACAAGGAGATCTTCGCCCTCGAGGAGGTCAAGCTGAAGCGGGTGACGCTCAAGTCGAAGGCGAACGACTGGGAGCTCGAGCGCGGCGAGGACAAGCTCTGGCACCTCGTGCGCCCGCAGCCGATGCTCGCCGATCCCACCCAGGTGGCGAGCCTGATCGGTTCGCTCCGAGGTGAGCGGGCGACCGATTTCCCCGGAGAGGTGACCGACGCGCGGCTGGCATCGCTTGGCTTCAACGACCCGCGGCTCAAGGCGACCTTCGTGACCGAGGCCGAGACCGTCACCTTCACGCTGGCGGTCCCGAGCCCCGATGCGGGCGACGTGACCTACGTGCTCCGGGAGGACGCGACCGGTCGTACCCTCGCGCAGGTCAGCGCCAACGCGCGCAACATCGATCGAAACGCGACCGAGCTGCGAGACCGCTCGCTCCTTCCCTTCGCCAAGCAGCTGGTGACGAAGATCACCTTCGCCGCTCCCGACAAGCCGCTGCTGGTCGTCGAGCGTGATCCAGGCGCGTCGAGCGTCGAGAGCTGGAAGGTGACTGCGCCCAAGTCCGGGCCCGCGAAGGCGTACAAGGTGGCCACGACGCTGTGGACGCTCTCTGCGCTCAAGGCCGGCAGCGTCGTCGTCGAGAAGCCCGATCAGAAGGTGCTCGAGACGTACGGCGTCACCCCGAAGCAGGCGCGGGTGATCAGCCTCTTCGATCAGGCGGGCAAGACGCTCGCGACGCTCGTCATCGGCAAGGAGCTCGTCGGCAAGGCGGGGAGCTCCTACGCGGTCGGCTCGCAGCCGCCCATCGTCGAGATCGATTCGTCACGCTTCAACGAGCTGCCGTGGTCGGCCGACGATCTCCTCGACGTTCCCTCGATCGACGCCGGGCACTAGCGCTCGAGTTCGAGGATCTCGAGATCGTCGTTGAACACCTGGCCCGTGGTGGCGAGCGGCGGAGCATAGAGCCCGAAGTGTGCCTGCGAGAGGACCGGCCCACGGAAGTCGAGGGCGCACTTCGCCTCGGCCGCTTCGAGCGACGCCCCGTCCCAGCCGGCGAGACACGGTGGCCAGAGCGCCTTGTCGGTCTTCGCGGGATCCACCCGTGGCGTGAAGCGCGCCGCGCTGACGAGGTGTTCGTCTTGCCAGACCGCGAGGTACGGGCTCTTCCAAGCGTTCTGGGTCGAGTAGTCGATCAACACCGTCAGCTTCACCCACTGCCGCATCGGGAACTGGCGCGTGCTCGTCTGAAAGAGATCGTGCACCTGCTGGCCCTGCCCAGGCACGTGCATGAGGTGCACGAAGCCGCGCGAGTCGAGGTTGACGAGCTGTGACTGAAACCAGCTCACGTCGGCGTACGAGGTGAGCGTCGCGAAGCTGAACCAGTCGGCATCACGGCACTCCGACGGGTCGAGGTCGAGCCAGACCCAGAACTCCACGCGCACGAGATCGCCGAAGGGATCGCCACGCTTGAAGAGCTGAATCGCCGGGTAGGCACGGTGGTTGGTGTTCTTGCCCGGCACGACGTCGTTCCACCCGTCGATCCACCCGCGATGCGCCCGAGTTCCCGAGTGCACCTGCGCGTCCGACAGCTCGTGCCAGCTCGTGCCGAGGTAGCGCTGAGGCACCAAGAAGAAGTCCGAGAACTCGTCGATGGACTCGAAGGAGGTCGCGTAGTTCCGCCGGATTCGCACCTGGTCGCGGCTCGGAAACACCGGGAGCGTCGCATCGACCTGCTCTTGGGACGGGCGCAAAGGCTCGACCGCCGGACGGCATGGCGGGGCGCCTCCGTGACAGCCAACGAACGCGAGCACCACCGCCGTCATCGCGCGCATGAGGCGATGGACACCGCGAGCAGAAGAAACGCAAACCACCGACCAAGCGCCCGAGAGTGCTCGGAATCGAGTGCGCGAGCTATCGCTCAGGGCAGCCGTCTTCGTCATCGACTCCATCGAAGGTCTCTTGATCGTTCGGACAACGATCGTTCGGGTCGAGCACCCCGTCGGAGTCGTTGTCGGGCTCGGGACAGCCGTCTTCGTCGTGGAAGCCGTCCTTGTCCTCGGGGTCGTTCGGGCACAGATCGTCCCGATCGATCACGCCGTCGGAGTCGTTGTCGGGGTCCGGACACCCGTCGTCATCCTGAAACGTGTCGTGATCTTCGGGTCGGTCGGGACACCGATCGAGTTCGTCGAGCAACCCGTCACCGTCTCGATCCCCTCCGTCAGGTCCAGGACAGCCATCGTGCCGCATGCGCCCCTGTGGCTCGTTCGGACAGGCGTCGTTCGCGTCGAGAATCCCGTCGCGATCGTTGTCGGGCTCGGGGCAACCGTCGTCGTCCTCGAAGCCGTCGAGGTCCTCCGCGGCGTCAGGGCAGCGATCGTCAGCGCCATCGCCCACCGCGCTCGACGGCAGCTCGACCGGCACCCGCACCGAGACACCCGCCGAGAGCCAACTCTCCGACGGTGCGCCCACGACGTGATGGAAGCGAATGAACGGCCCGAGGTGCAGCGCCTTCAGGGCCGTCACCTCGAGGGCGAGCCCGGCGCGAAACTGCCACCGCTCGGCGCCGTCGATCGATCCCCACCCACCGCCGATCGACCAGACGAAGTTCAGCGGAACCGAGCTGGAGATCGGCTTGCCCGAAACGAAGAGCCTGGCGAGTGACGCGAGCGAGAAGTGCGGCAGCTCGAGCGCGCCGGCCGATACCAGCTCGCCGATCGCCGCGACGCCATTCGTCCGCCCCTCGAGCCCGGCTGCGACCGAGACCGAGCCGAAGACGCGAAACCCGACGCCCGCGGTGCCGATCGGCCTGACCGGACGAGCGCGATCCAACCGCCCCACGATCCCACCTTGGCCGAAGACGTCGAGGCGTGGCTGAGCGAGTACCGAGGTCGCGACGCTGAGGACGAGGAGTGCCGCGTGGCGCCTCATCGCCCCACCACATCACTTCTTGGGGATCTTCGCCTGGATCGCCTTGAGCCCCGCGCCGCCGAGTTCCTTCGAGTTGTAGGCGTTGGCGACGATGAGCGCGTTGAGCTTCTCGATGCGCTCGGTGTTCGACGGGTGCGTCGAGAGGAAGGTGAGCAGCTCCGGCACTTCGCCCTTGGCCTTGAGCTTCTCGAAGAAGGTGACGAGCCCGCGCGGATCGTAGCCGGCGGTGTTGGAGTACTTCGCGCCGTAGGTGTCGGCCTCGAGCTCCATGTCCCGGCCGTACGCCATGATCGCGCCCTGCCCGATGAGCCCGGCGGCGAGCTGTCCGACCTCACTCGGCTTCTGCCCGAGCGCCATCGCCGCCACCGTCTCGAGGCCCTTCGCCGCCACCAACTGCCGCGCCGAGTGACGCGCCACCACGTGACCGAGCTCGTGCCCGAGCACGCCGATCACCTCGGCCTCGTTCTCCGCCGCGAGCAAGAGGCCCGTGTAGACGTAGATGCGCCCACCCGGCGTCGCGAAGGCGTTCACCGTCTTGGGATCGTCGATCACGAAGTACTGCCAGTTCACGCCCGCGCGATCGGCTTTGGCCTGCGGGACGATCTTGTTCACCAGGCCCTCGACGTAGATTCCGACGTCGGGGTTCTCGAGGAACTTGGTGTTCTTCGTCTTGAGATCCTCGTGAACCTGGAAGCCGAGATCCATCTCCTGCTTGTCCGAGATGAGCGCCGCGGCGACGACTTGTTCGGTGGTGGAGCGCTGCACCGCAGTGCAAGCGGACGCGGCGACGACGAGGGCACAGACGAGGTGGCGCATGACGACTCCTGGTTGAGGTCGGCAGGAATTAGCGCACCCACCCGGTCTCCCCGAGCAGAATCAACCGACTCGAGTCATCCAGCGAGGGCAAAACCACGAGCAACCTCGGTCACTTGCGGGCTTTTCCATTTTCTGGGTCGACCGTGTCCATTTCAGCGAACCCGGACACGATGCCGGGCACACAACGCACAGGGAGAAACACGATGAAGCGACTTCTGATGGCGGCAGCGGCAGTGGCGGGGCTCTCGCTGACGGGCTGTGGTGTCGACAAGGGTGAGCCTTTCCGCCAGGGCTTCCCGAAGGCCGAGACGGTGAAGCTGAACCTCCCGAGCAACTCGAGCGCGCTGTCGAGCGAGACGCAGAAGCGCGACGGCCTCGAGGGCCAGGTCGCCGAGACCTACAAGGTAACCCGCGGAGTGACGGTCTTCGTGAACGCGGCCGGCGGCGCGGTGCTGAACCTCGTGCAGAAGATCGCCGAGTACCCGCCCACCAGCGTCAACGGCAACGTCGCCGTCTGGGGCCCGCACACCGACGCGCTCTCGCCGAACACCTACAAGTTCACCGTCACCAAGACGGGCGACAACCAGTTCGACTACCTGCTCGAGGGCAAGGGCAAGACGGAAGCGGACTCGGCGTTCCGCGTGGTGCTGTCGGGCTCGCACGTCTCGACTGGCGACAAGCTGGGCAGCGGCACCTTCCTCCTCGACTTCGACAAGGCCGCCACCCTTCCCGAGCACGACGCGAACGCGGTGGGCACGGCGTCGTACACGTACTCCAAGCAGACGGCGACGGCTGACGTGTCGATCGACGCGCTCTTCCAGAAGGTGAAGGACTCGGACACCGGCGGCGTCGTCGACGTGAACTACAAGTACCGCGAGACCCCGAACATGGGCGGCTCGTTCGAGTTCCGCGCCAACAAGAACTGGCTGCCCGGCAACGGCATCGAGGTCATGTCGATCAAGAGCCGCTGGAAGCAGGCTGGTGCGGGCCGCTCCGACCTCCGAGTGACCGGCGGCGACGCTCCGGCGAACGGCGCGACTGCGTCGGAGTGCTGGGACAACGGCTTCCTTTCCCGCTACCTCAACGCCTCCTGGGCGACCGCGCAGACCGGCAACTACGGCCAGGAGTCGGTGTGCGCCTACGCCGCGGCTGAGTACGCTCCCTGAGTCCCCTCCCATGGTCCGCCCGGCGTTCGAAGTCATCGATGGTGGCAGGAGCGCCGGGCGGGCGTGGCTGAAACAGCTGTATTCGACGTACGGCGGCGCCGTCTTCCAACGGTGCCGCTTCTTGTTGAAGGACCCGACGGCAGCCGAGGACGCCATGCAGGACGTGTTCGCCAAGGCGATCGTGAACGAGACGAGCTTCCGTGGAGAGGCCTCTCCGTTCACCTGGCTGATGAAGATCTCGACGAACCACTGCCTCAACGTGCTGCGGGAGAAGCGGGCGGCCTGGCACGATCAATATGAGTCGATGGAGCGGGTGCGCGGCGAGGCCCACGGTGGCCCCGGCACCCTCGAGGCGAGAGATCTGGTGCGCCGATCGCTCGCGAGCTTCGACCAGGAGACCCAGCTGGCCGTGGTGCACTACTGGGTCGACGATCTGACGTTGGAAGAAGTGGCGGCGCTGCTGGGCCGCTCGGTGCCGACGATTCGCAAACGCCTCAACGCCTTCACCGAGGCGACCGGTCAAGCGATGCGTGACGGCGATGGAGGTGTCGCGTGAGCGCGCTGGCAATGAAACACCCAGGCTCGCTGACCTTGCGGCGGCTGCAGGCAGGTGAAGCAGTCGGCGGCGAGGTGAGCGAGCACGTCACGAGCTGCGATGTGTGTCAGGCCGAGCTCGCGCGGTTCACCCAGGAGCAGCAGGCCTTCGAGCAGGCGATCTCCTTCGATCGATTCGCGGCAGGCGTCGAGCGCGCGGCCAGGCAGCAGACGAAGCCGGCTCCGCGACGGCAGTGGCCGCAGGTGGTGCTGGCGCTGGCAGCGAGCGTGACGCTGATCGCCGGAGTCCAGCTCGTGCTCTCGCGGGTCGAGCCGGCTGGTGGGGGGAACCGCCTCAAGGGCGGCGCTTCGATTCAGATGGTGGTGGCGGGCGCCGGGCCGCAGCGCGACGTGTCGGACAAGTCGTCGGTGCCCGAGGCGCTCGCAGCGGGAGAGCGCGTTCGGTTGGGCATCACGCCCGACGAGTGGAAGTACGCGCTGGTGCTGAGCATCGACGACGCCGGCGAGGTCACCCCCATCGACGTCGAGGACGGCCGAGGGGTCGCGATCGGGCCGCGCAAGGAGATCGTCTGGCTCCCAGAGAGCCTCGAGTTCACCGGCAAGGGCCTCGAGCACGTCGTCGTCCTCTTGAGCGCCGAGCCGCTCCCGTTCGAGAAGGTCGCCGAAGCGCTCCGCCTCTCGTTCCGTGACGCGCGGGGCGATCTCACCAAGGTGGGCAGCCTGCCCTTGCCTGGAGAACAGTTTCACCGCACCTTCCTCAAACCGTGACCCCTTCCCTGCCATCGGCGTGGGCGGCCCGGGCGATGCTGATCGCCGGGCTCGTCACGTCGGTCGCGCGCGCGGAAGACGCACCGCAGGGTCCGACGCGACGCTTCGCGCTCTTCGTCGGAAACAACGAGGGCGGTGACGGCACCCGCTCGCTGCTCTACGCGACCGAAGACGCCCGGCGGATGCACGAGGTGATGTCGCGGCTCGGAGGGACGAACCCGGCCGACGCGATGTTGCTCGTCAACGAGAGCTCCGACGACGTGCTGACGGCGCTGGCGGAGCTCGAGCGCCGCGCCAGAGATGCCCGGCAACGCGGCGAGCGAACGAGCCTCTTCTTCTACTACTCGGGCCACGCGAAGGACGGCGCGCTGCGCCTGGGGAACACCAAGCTGCCGATGGAGTCGGTGAAGGCGCGGCTCGCTCAAGGTCCGGCCGATACGCGAGTGGCGGTGTTCGATGCCTGCCGCTCGGGCTCGCTCACCCGCACCAAGGGCGTGCGCAAGGCGCCGGCGTTCGAGGTGGAGACGGACGCGACGCGCGCAGCGAAGGGCCTGGTGATCCTCACCTCCAGTGCCTCGGACGAAGACTCGCAGGAATCGGACGTGATCGGCGCGAGCTACTTCTCGTACCACCTGGCGAGCGGGCTCCTCGGGAGCGCTGATCAGAGCGGCGATGGGCGCGTCACCCTCTCGGAGGCCTACGCCTATGCGTACGAGCGCACGGTCGCCTCCACCGCCGACAGCGCCGCCGGGCCGCAGCACCCGACCTTCTCGTTCGATCTCGCCGGCAACGGCGATCTCGTGCTGACCGACGTCGTCCAGCGCAAGGAGGGCCTGCAGATCCCCTCGAACGCGCCGGTCGGCACCTACTTCCTCATCGATCGCCGAGGCGTCGTGGTGGCGGAGATCTCCAAAGGCGAAGTGGCCCGAACGATCGCGCTCTCGCCGGGAACGTACACGGTGAAGCGCCGCCTGCCCGATCGCCTGCGCATCGGCGAGGTGAAGATCGTCGAAGGGCAGATCGCGACGCTCGACGAGGCGACGCTCAAGAACGCGAAGTTCTCCGACGACCCCGTGAAGGGCACCGGGCTCAGCACCGTCTACTCCCGCCACTGGAGCATCTCGGCGACCGGCCAGTACCAGGCGATCTTCGACGCGCCGACGAGCGCGGGCGGCATCTTTCCTTCCGCGCCGATGGTGGGCGGCGAGGCGACGGTGCACAACTTCTTCGGGCGCGGCTTCGCCTGGAGCTTCGATGCGCAGTACGGCTGGTCGACCGGGGTGGTCTCGACGCCGCGGCTCGGGGTGGCGATCGGCTATCGCTATTCCTCCATCACCGCCGGCACCTCGCTCTTCTACGAGTTCAACCAGGACGGCACCTGGGTGCCGTTCCTCGGTGCGCGGCTC
>JBPOIJ010000138.1:0-5373 GCA_052034585.1 Myxococcota bacterium | reverse complement strand
GTTGCCGTAGTTGCCCGCGGCCACCCGGTTGTCGATGTACTCGCGCATCGATTCGGGCAAGGCAAAGCTCATGGTTTGGCGGCTCATGCACGAATCTTGGGCCACTTGACAACGGTTGTCAACTACGTTGGCCGACATCTTGCCCGTTCGAGGGATGCTGCTGCGGGTCTCGTCACGACGCCGACCGATCTGCCTGGCCCGGCGCGCGCTGGATCAGTGCCGCGGCGAACTGGTCGACGCCGACTCTCAGCGTGCCGCGGAAATTGATGTGGGAGAAGTGCGCCGGCCCCATGCGGCGCAGCCAGTCGTCTTCGACGGCGATCCCGTCGCGTTTGAGCCGCTCGACCACCTCGTGCATCCGTGCGGTGTTCCAGGCCAGCACGATGTTCGTCAGCAGGGCGTGCGAGCCGGAGATCGCCTTCATCTCGTCGCGCCGCCTGCCTCGCTCGGGCGCCACCTTGCCGGAGTACACCGCGCGCTGAAGCTGATGCACCGACTCGCCGCGGTTCAGCAGGGTGTGGATCTCGCGCCGGAAGTCCTCGATGGCGATGTAGTCGCACAGAAACACGGTGCGCAGCAACCTGCCCAGGTGCTCTGCGGCCCGGTGTAGCGGATCGCCCTGGGCGGCCGACCCGAAACGCTGCAACGCGAGCGTCGCGGAGACACGGCCCGATCGGATCGAGGCCGCCAGTCGCAACAACTCGTCCCAGCCGCGCTCGATGGCGGCCATGGAGACGCGCCTGACGGTGACGGCCTCCAGGCCCTCGGGCACGTTGAAGCCTCGCGGCAGGTAGAGCTTTCGCTCGGCCAGGTCCCGCAGCCGCGGACACAGATCGAAGCCCAGCAGCTTGGCGATGGCCATCGCCGGATTCGTATAGCCGTGGGTGTCGACCGCGAGCAAGGAGATCCGGATCCGATCCGCCGCGCTGTTGTGCTGCTCGATGCCCTCGATGGCGACGCCGGCCTGGCGCTCGTTCAGCACGATCGGTTGGTCGTACACGATGCCCCATCGGTCACGCACGTGGGTGTACAGGCCGGCGGCATAGGTGCGCCTGCGTGGATCGACACGGGCGTTCCACAGGTGGCGGGAGGCGTCCAGCGACATCATGTCGGCCGAGGCCTTGTCACCGTCGCCCCAGAGAGCCGCGATCGGGATCCTGCTCTGGAACTCGGCCACGCGCTCGTTGGCGCGTCGCAGCCGTCCGCCGCCCTCCAGCGCACGCATGGCCACCGTGACCTGCGCTGGCTCGAGCCCGGGGATCATCGAGGCGACGCCCCTGGCGTCGGCATCGGTGCCATGAGCCAGCAGGGCGCCGTACAGAGCCACGAGCTCGCCCGGGGACTGCGCGCGGTGGCCCAGCAGCGCTTCGCTGTACCCGGTGGCGGCATCCACCTCCAGCAACAGGTCCGGGAACTGCACGCTGCCGATGAACTTGTAGATGGTCTCGCGGGTGCGGACCGGCTCGGATTGATCGGCCAGTGACGTCATCGCCGGCAGGTGCAGCATGCCGTCGGCACGGATCTCGATCTTGCCGCGTCGCTGCGCCTCGGCCACGGCGGACATGCCGGCCACGAGGTTGGCCAGCAAGGGCTCCAGGAACTCGGCCGCCGACGTGGGCATCCCGAGCAGCTCGACCTGTTCGTCGCGCTGCACAGCCCATTGCGCCGGCGGGATGAGCATCTGGTCTCGCTCCCGGAAGCTCAACGAGTGGTGCAGCCAGACGCTGCCGCGACGCAGGCTCTTGCGCAACGACACCATCGTGCAGGCCTCGTAGGCCCGGTAACCCGTGCGCGGGTCCTGGTCGCGAACCAGGCCATGCCAAGCCGCACCCACATCAGGGATCGGTAGGTCTTCCTTGAGCTCGCTCGCTCCCAGGCGCTGCAATTCGGCCCACGCCTTCCATTGCTCGAAGCCCGGATCACCATCCCGTCCACCGAAGTCCAGATCCTTCAGTGCCGCCAGGCAGGCGTGCACGCGCTGGCCGTCTTCGGTCAGAGCCTTGCGCACCTGCGATACGAAGCTGCCGCCTGCGGTCTCGGCCAGTTCAGCGAGGAGTTCCCTGGCCTCGATGACGCGGGATTGCCAGGTCTTGGATTCGTCGTGGAGAACGGCTCGCGCCTTGGCAGCTTGCTGCACGAGGCTCGTCGTGCTACGAGCACGGTTCGACTGGGCCTTATCCGCTGCCTCGCGGAACAGTTGCTGGCTGCGTCGGCTGGACTGCAGCAGCGCCACGTCGGTGAGTTCGAGCAGGGTCACCCGCAGGAAGCAGACCAGCTCGATCAGCTGGCGCGACGGCTTGATGTCCCGCATCTTCACGGGGCGCCGGGCCTGGACCTGCCGGGCGTAGGCCTGCTGCTTGGCCAGCGACACGGCACTCAGGTTCCAGTCGTGGGCACCCAGCGCCTTGAGGTAGCGGACCTTTTCGAGGGTCTCGGCAAGGGTGCTGGGGCCGTGACGCTTCGAAGGCGTCTTCAGCCACTTCAGGTGCGTGTTGTCACCGCCGGGGCGGGCGCTGTAGGCGGAGCCGATCACCCGGCTGGCAGCGGACGGCGGCACGGCGGCGTTCACTTCGATGAGGATCTGCGCCTCAACCGTCGCAAACGCTCCTCTGGCCCAATCCTGAAGGCGGCGTGCGCCGGGGATCAGGATGCGGCGCGTGAACAGCCACTGGCAGGCTGATCGGATCAGGTCGTCGGAGTGGGAGGCATCGGCAGCCTGGGCCAACAGCGCGGCCGTCAGCGCGGCTTCGTCGTCGGGCTCAAGTTCGCGCAGGCCGAGGTAGGTCTTGGCCCAGAGCTGGTGCTTGGAGAGTGTCTGGCGCCGTTTGTAGATCGAGCGCAGGCTGGCGATGGACGGTGGAGATACCGCCAGCGCCTCGGCGGTCTTTCGCAGGAGGCTTCGAGGCAGCACGTTGAAGCCGTCCAGCGGTCGGCCGGCCACCCGCATGAAGAGCAGCATCAACGCGGCAGGTAGGCGATGGTCGCTGCGGAATTGCGCCCGGATCGCCGCAACGTCATCCGAGAGCAGCGTGAAGAACTGCTCCAGGTCGAACTCGTTCAGGCGAGGTGGCAAGGCCTCCTGGCCAACGAAGCGGAGGGCGAACGCGGGCATGGCATCGGGCGGCGACAGGTGGACGGTCAATGTACCCCGCGGCCGCCGTTGGCTCAGTTTGCCGGCCCTGCGGCGGAGCAATCACCGGCCGGAAGCACGCATGGATGCTGGGTTTCGAGCGAAAGCGCATCAATCCGCACGAAAAGTACGATCACCCCCACTGGAGGTCCGTTCGGAGGCAGCTGAGTCATCCGGCAGCTCACCCGGTAAAAGTCCTTGAGTCGATCACCCCCGCTCGGGTCCGCGTGCAGCAGGAAGCTTCCATCTTGCCCAGAATCCTTGCTCGCCTGGATGCCACAGTCCAGCAGTGCTGAAGCCACCTCGCGAACCTTTGGGCACTTGAGAACCCCGACATAGGTCTCCGAAGGCGCATCAGCAAGAAACCACCCGAAGCCTCT
Organism: Myxococcota bacterium; assembly: GCA_052034585.1. GTDB lineage: Bacteria > Myxococcota > Myxococcia > Myxococcales > Myxococcaceae > Xiheimicrobium. The sequence continues at coordinate 1,863 of JBPOIJ010000138.1, read as the reverse complement.
GTCGCGCTGCAACCCCAGGGCGTTCGTGTGCAACCGCGGCACCATCGTCAGCATGCCGATCGGAAACCAGCCAGTTGCACCCGTGTCCACCACCATCGCAAGCGCCACCGAGGGCCCCGATCTCGGTTGCGCGAACGACCCAGCCGCGTAGATCTTCGAGAGTGAGAAGATGAGCCGCCAGTCCCAACCAACATCTGCACGAGTCCGCTGGCCCGTCGGCGAGGCAGACGCAGTGGTGTAGTGTCGGTTGATCAGCGGTTGCACGGTCCGATGCCAGCGCAAGGCCAGGTCGATCGTCATGTAGACGATCTTCACCTTGATGTTCATGTCACCGTTCAATGCCGCAGTAGCGAAAGGCATCGACTTGACCGGCGTGTTCAGAGCGGCTTGAACCACGATCTCACGGACTCCATGCGTTGTTTGATAGTGCCAGTATGTCGGGGGTTGCACGCTGGTCGTGCTGCTTGAACTGATTCCGCCCCGACTTCTCCGAGGCCATCATCCCATGTGCTATTCCGCCCGCATCGCTGCCGACTATCGAAAGTACGTTCGCATGTTCGGCGCGAGTCTGTCTGTGAACGACTTCGTCGACCTCTTCTGGAAACGCAAGGACGACGCCGGCGTGCGCATTCCCAAGGCGATGGAGACACCGTTCGCAGACGCGACGTCCGGTCAAGAAGGACGGATCCGTGCTCTTATCGACGAGTACATCTCCGACCAGAAGGTCCGCTATGAGCAGGAGGTGTTCAAGCAACGTACCCGCCTTGCCGATGCCGAGCGAAAGCTAGCTTCGAAGCCTACCAAGTCAGCAGCTGAGAGCCAGCGCATCGCATCGTCCAAGATCGACTGGGCGATGAGCAAGCTCGCCGATCTCCGTCGCACCGATGTCCTCGATCGCGACTCCCGCATCTTCCCTGGCTGGTATGCCCCAGTCATGATCGAAGAAAACGGAGAGCGCATCATCAAGCCGATGCGCTACCAGTGCCGCCCCAGCGGCAAGCCCGCCTTCTACGACACCAAGTACCCCGGCACCTACAACGCCAGGCGCGACAACTTGACTGGCTTCTGGCGAGGCCAGTTCGGCTTTACCCACGGAGTCATGCTTGCGAGCGTTTTCTATGAGAACGTGGCGCGCCACAAGTCCGAACACCGCGAGCTCGCTCCGGGGGAAAAGGAAGAGAACCTCGTCCTCGAGTTCCGGCCACTCCCTGAACAGGAGATGCTGGTTGCCTGCCTGTGGTCTCGCTGGACCAGCCCCGGCCGACCGGATCTCCTGTCGTTTGCTGCTGTCACTGACGATCCTCCCGAAGAAGTTGCCGCCGCGGGACACGATCGCTGCATAGTTCCCATTCGGCGCGCTAACCTCGACGCTTGGCTGAAGCCCGACGCTCGAAATCTCGAGGCTCAGTTCGCCATCCTGGACGATCGTGAACGCCCGTACTACGAGCACCGCATGGTCGCTTGAATGGCCTTCAGCCCCGCCCCTCAGTGAATGCACCGAGGATCAAGCGTAGCCCCTGGCTCTCGTCCACCGTCGTCTATCTCACAATCGCTTCATGCCAAACATCGCTTCTGTCCTGAAGGCCGAAATCGTTCGCCTCGCTCGACGCGAGCTGCGTTCCGAGACCGAGACGCTCCGAAAGAACCTCGCCTCTGCTCGATCCGAGATCAGCGCTCTCAAGCGCAGAACTTCCGAGCTCGAACGCGCCTTGAAGAAGGTCTCTCGCCCATCCACCGCAGCTGATCGGCCTGCCCCCTCGAGTGATGCAACTTCATCGACACGCTTCCGAGCCGAAGGCATGGCCAGCAATCGCAAGCGCCTTGGCTTGTCGGCTGCAGATTTCGGGTTGCTCGTTGGCGCAT
>JBPOIJ010000010.1:0-145376 GCA_052034585.1 Myxococcota bacterium | reverse complement strand
CGGTGCGGGTGACGAAGCCGCCACCTGGGCACATGAGCGCGTCTTGCGGGCAGGCCGTCATCCCGCAGGGAGGGAAGGAGCAGTTGGGGCCGGTGCGGGAGACGAAGCTGCCGTCAGCGCAACGGAGCACGTCGGCCGGGCACGCCATGCCGCCATCGGTGACGGTCGGGCACGCCGGGAAGGTGCACATCGGGCCGGTGCGAGTGACGACGCCACCACCCGGGCACATCAGCGCGTCTTGCGGGCAGACGTTCATGCCGGGGCACGTGGGGAAGGTGCAGTTGGGGCCGGTGCGCGAGACGTAGGTGCCGTCTGGGCAGCGGAGCGCGTCGGCCGGGCACGCCACCGGGCGACGGCAGCGGCCGAGCGAGCAGGTGAGGCCCATCGCGCAGTCGGCGTTCGTCGCGCAGCGGCGGTGGCGGACGGGCTGGAAGGCGGTGAAGCCCGAGACGTCGAAGCTCACCGTGCCGGCGCCGATGGTGAGATCGTTCGCGGGGATCTCGAACTCTCGGCCGTCGGCCTCGCGCACGAAGATGGTGATCTCGTCGGTCGACTCGTTGAGGGTGAGCGGCAGCGTCATGCGAGCCGCGGTGGCGAACTTGGTGCCCGCGGGTCCCCAGACGGCGACCGGCCCTGCCGACTCGTCGCTCGACGCGAGCGGGTCGAGGCCCACTTCGAGGGTGATGACGGTGTCTTGCCCGAGGGCGTTCGCCGGAACATCGAGCGAGGTGCCACTGAGGGCCGCGCTCTCGCTCGCGCTCACCGCGATGGTGGCGCCCTGCGTGGCGCTCACGTTCTGCGACTTCACGTACCGCGAACCAACGTTCTGCACCCCACAGCCGACGAGGAGGGCGCAACAACAGCCTGCAATCGTTGAAAGAAGTCTCATGTGTGGTCTCCGGAGTTCGTGTCCCGCCATGAATGACGTGAGCGGGAAAAAACGTTCATGGACCGTTGTTCGCGGCCGCCGCGCGGGCCCTGCGCACCTCGTCGGCCCGGTTGCTCTCGGGGAAGGTCGCGAGGAAGCGGTCGCAGCGCGCCACCACCTCGACCCACCGCTCGAGCGCGACGCAGGCCTCGATCGCCGAGAGGGCACGCTCCATCGCGAGGGTTCCCTTCGGGAATCGGGTGTCGCCGGCGTCGAAGGTGGCCAGCGCGCGTTCGGCGGTCCGCAGGCCTCGCAGCTCGATCTCTCCGCGCTTGAGCAGGGCCGCTTCGGCGCGCAGGGAGCCCGAGGCCGCCACCACGTCGAGGGCCTCGGTCGCTTCTTCCCATCGTCGTTCGCGGCTCGCCCGCTCGGCGGCGGCTTCGGCGCGCAGCACGGGGGCGTCGGGAGGCTCGAGCGCCCGGAGGTCGTCGAGCGCGCCTGCCGCGGTCCGGCTCTCGGCCGAGGCGACCTGCCGCAGACCGTCCACCGTCACCACGCCTTCGACCGCGTGCACGCTGACCCGCTCGGCAGCGACCTCGACGATGGCGACTGCGCCTTCCACCTCCACCCGGGTCGACTTCACCATCACCACCACCGGCGTCTTCCACGCGCTCACTGCGAGCCGGCCGTGCTCGAGCGCGAGGCGAGTGCCGTCCTCTCGGAGCGTCGCGCCGGTCGCGACGTAGGCGTAGCCGTCACCGGCACGGGCGACCGAGCCGCTCGGGATCAGCAAGGCGATCGCGGCACCGACGGCACCGAGCGCGGCCACCGCGAGCACCACTCGTCGCGTCGAGCGCGGGCGAGGCCCGTCTTGGAGCCCGCGCCACACTCGCTCCTTCACCGCCGGATGCGGGGCCTCGGTCGCATCGCGGTAGGCCTCGCGCCAACCTGGAGAGGGAGCACTCATGGTTCGACTCCTGATTCACGGGCGAGCTTCTCGAACTCGCGCCGCGCGTAGAACAGCCGGGTCCTGACGGTCTCGACCTTCGCTCCGGTGAGCTCGGCGATCTGCTCGTGGGAGAGCCCCTCGATCTCGAAGAGGGCGAAGGCCTCGCGCTTCTCTCGGGAGAGCCGCCGGAGGATCGCCTCGATCTTGGTGAGGGTGTCGCGGGCCTCGACCCGGGCGTCGATGGAGTGGGCGGTGGCGGCAGTCGAGCCCCAGACGGAGCCGAACACCTCGCGTACCCGCCTCCGCCGCAGCTTGGCCGAGACGACGTTGGCGACGATGCGGAAGAGCCAGGTGGTGAAGCGGCCCCAAGTGAAGGTGTGCAGCTGCTGCCAGGCGACGTGAAACGCTTCCTGCACGGCGTCTTCGGCCTCTTCTTCGGGCAGGCCCAGTCGGCGGGCGGTGCGCCAGGCGAAGTCGAAGTGCTCGTCGTAGAGGGTGCGAAAAGCCCCGCCATCGCCTCGCTTGCAGCGATCGACGAGCGCCGAGGCCTCGGCGAAACCCGGAGCGACTTCATGGGTTTGCGGGGCTGCGGCGGCGAACATGGCTGGACCCGATGATGAATGTCCTCGGGGGCCATTTTCGTTCATCGCGCGCTGGCCCCGACGCCCAGTTGGAGGAGGAACTCCGCGGTGGGGGTGGCGATGGTGGTGGGCAGCCCGTCGACGCCGAGGACGGTCGGTGAGTTGAAGGCGAGGGTGGGGTCCAGGGAAACGGTGAAGGCCCCGAAGCTGACTGCGAGGTGGAGCGCGGGGCCGGCGGAGAAGCCGGGCGAGAAGCCGACGCGCGTCTGGAAGATGTAGTCGCCGGACGAGGTGCCGATGGCGAGGCGGACGCCGGCGCGAACTCCACCGCAGGCGACGAAGGGGAGGTCGAGGCAGGCCATCGCGTGCGGGAGAACGTGGACCGCCTGCGCGCTCAAGGTACCGCGTTGCCGGCCGGAGTCGTCGACGATGGGCACCGAGCCGCCGAACGAGAAGGCCCCGAGGACCCCGAAGCGGAGCCGGGTGCCGACGAAGAGCGCGGCGTCTGCCCCGAGCAGGAGGCTGAGGGTGCGCGGAGTGGGCGCGACGAAGCCGCCTCCACCGGTGAGTTCCCAGCCGAGGCGAACGGGCGGGGAGGCAGTGCCGGGCGTGGATGGAACGGTGGGGGTCGCGTTCGTGGTGACGACGTTGGGCGTGATGGTGACGGAGCGAGTCGCAGACGCTCCGGTTCCTTCCGACGTCGAGGCTGAATCGCTGGGGCTCGCTCCAGTGCCCGCCGACGTCGAGGCTGAACCGCTCGGGCTCGCTCCAGTGCCCGCCGACGTCGAGGCTGAACCGCTCGTGCTCGTGCCACGTCCCGCGGACGTCGAACTCCCGCTCGTTGCCGTTCCTGCCGACGTCGAGGCTGAACCGCTCGTGCTCGTGCCACGTCCCGCGGACGTCGAACTCCCGCTCGTTGCCGTTCCTGCCGACATCGAACCTGAGCTGCTCGCTGCGTCGGTCGCTCCTCCCGATCCGCTCGTGCCTCCGCCAGTCGCGCCGCTCCCGACCGACGCGCCGACTCTCCCGGTGCCGAGCCCTTCGCGAGGGACCGAGCCTCCTCCCGCCGTTCCCGTGTTCGGGCCCGACGCGCCCACTCCTCTCCCGGTGTCGAGCCCTTCACGAGGGACCGAGCCTCCCGCCGTTCCCGAGTTCGGGCCCGACGCGCCAACTCTCCCGGTGCCGAGCCCTTCCCGAGGGACCGAGCCTCCCGCCGTTCCCGAGTTCGCGGCCGACGCGCCAACTCTCCCGGTGCCTTCGCGAGGGACCGAGCCTCCTCCCGCCGCTCCCGAGTTCGCGGCCGATGCGCGACTGTCGACTGGCCCCGCGCCACTCACCCCGCCGCCCGCACCGAGCGCCCTCCCGCCCGCACCGAGCAACGCACCGCCGGAGGTCACTCCACTTCCTGTCGGCCTCATTCCGACTCCGGTTGCGCCGCTGGTCTCGCCTGGTTGCGACGCGACGTCACGGCCGGCCGCTCCGCCTCCGAGCAGACGCGCTCGATCCGCGCCCGTCGCGACGGCTGCCCCGCCCCCACCGTTCGAGGCGCTTCGAGCCGCGTCTTCGAGGCTCCGGAGTCCGACTGCGCGACCTCCTCCCAGAACGGGGACGACGACCGGCGCTGCCTGGCCGCCTCCTGCATTCGTCTCGGGCACCGACAGCTCTCGTGCGGCTCGGTCGATGATCAACCCTGCGGCCGCGCCGGCCTCGTCGCACGAGCTCGTCGGGAGCACGCGTTCGATGATCACCCGGCCCTCGGAGGACCTCACCGTCAGCCGATGCGCTCCACCTTCCGGCGAGAGCCGCACCACCCAACTCGGATCACTCCGGACGACGACGACGGGCGCGCGCGAGAGCTCTCGCTCGAGGATCTTCAGGGGAGCACACGGACTCCCAGCCTCGAGGCCGACCGTCGGCCCGCCAGCCGCCAGCACGGTGATGAAGAGGCCCCACATCGGAGCCACCGAATCACAACCGCGCGTCGGTGCGTAGCGTCATCTCAGGGAGGCGGAATCGCGGGCATCCACTCGCAGTCGTTCCGCTCGGCGCACGCCTCCATCGCGACCCGCTCCCCACCCGAGCCGAGGTAGGCGCCGAAGATGTTGAGCAGCATGGTGCCGAGATCGAACGACTTCTTCGGGTCTGGCACGGGGAAGCTGTGCGCACCCTCGGGATCCATGTACGGCATGATCACGCCGAACTGCCCGCCCACCTTCGCGTTCGGCCCGTAGGCCCTCAGCGGCGGCGCCATGTGAGGTGCGCCGAAGCCGTCGTCGGCGCCCGAACGCAGCCCGACCATCACGTCGACGTCCATCAGCGCCGGTCGCCCCGAGGTGTCGAGGTAGCGGCGGGTGCGCTCGACGCCCTCGACGAAGCCCACGTCGATGAGCTGCTGCTGCGTCGACTTGTTGAAGCGAGGGTCGATGGCGCGCACGTCGAACACGCCGGCGGCGCGCATCAGCGCGTTGGCCGTCGAGATGGGAACGCCCGGGTCGCCGGTCATCGGCACGAAGAGCGCCCGCGTCTTCACCACCGAGCCGTCGCCGTACTTGAGCTCGCGCGCGCCGGTGTAGAACGGCGCGAAGTTCGCCGGGTCGGAGGACTCGAGCGCGATCTGCCCGAGGGCGAGCAGGCGGCGGATCTCCGGAGTGCCGCGCCGCAGCCCATAGCCATCGGCGAACGCGGTCAGCTTGGTGCCGGCGGGAATCGTCTTGCCGAAGTAGGTGACGTCGCGCTCGAGGGTGTCGACGATCTTCGAGGGCTGGAACCCGGTCGGATCGCAGCCGGTCTTGGGTTGGGTCGGCAGCTCTTCGTCGTAGACCTCGAGCTGGAGTCGATCGCCTTCGTCGGTCGGCACCGCGGCGCGCAGGTTTCCGTTCTTCTGTACCCGCGCACAGCGCCAGTCCTTCGTCTCCAGGTTGCGCACGACCACGATCTGCCCAGGCCGCAGCGCCGGCGCCTTCGCGAGCTTCAAGTCGACGTTCTTCACCGCGCTCGGGTACATGACCGAGAGCACCGGCGTGCCGGTCGAGTCGGGCCGAACGAGGAAGAGCGGGGCGAGCAGCCGGAGCGCGAGCGGGTTCTTCACCTGGCCGAGCGTGGTGCGGGCGCCGATTTCCGAGAGGTAGCCGCCAGGGAGGATCGGCAGCACCGCGTCGAAGTCGGGCTCGATGCCGCCCAAGAGGCTCGACATGATGCCGCCGAGCGACGCGCCGCCCATGTAGATGGGCGTGGTGGGCCCTCCGATGTCGACCTTCCCGTCGCCGTCGAAGTCACCCGCGATGTCGTCCTTCCCGTCGCGGTTGGCGTCGAACTTCCAGGTGCGAACGCCGTCGAAGGACCGCAGGATTCGCACGAGGCGAAGCACGTCGAACACCGTCTGCTTCACGGTGTCACGGCTGTGGGGCACGTAGGCGGTGAAGAAGTCGGCGCCCGAGTCGGGAACGCCGTCGCCATTCTGATCGTACGCGCGGCCCTTGGTGATCGCGTTCGCGAGCGGGGTGAGGCCGGTGCTCTCGACGATGCCGGTGACGAGGTCGAGATCGGCCTGCGCGACGCCGAGCCCGTGGCTGACCGCATCGAGCCCGATGGTGGCCATTCCGTAGCGGGCCATCGGCGCCATGAAGAGCATCGAGTCGAGCTTCGAGCCGGTGTGCCCGTGAATGAAGATGACGACGGGCGCGGGGCCGGTGCGGTTCTTCGGCACCGACATGAAGAGGCGAACGGTCTCGTCGCGGATCTTCGCTTCGCCGGTCGCCGCGTCGAGCTGCATCGTCTGGCGGTAGAACGGCAGCGGGTTGCCCTCGGCGTCGTCGCGCGGGAAGAACTGCGGAGAGGTCATCGTGGGCGCGGCGTAGAAGTCGACGGTGCGCAGCAGGCCCTGGAAGAGCTTCACCGTCTCGTCGCTCACGCTCGAGCCACCGACGAAGCCGAGCAGCTGCTCGCCCAGCTTGAGGAACTGAGCACCGGGGACGATCTTCGTGTTGGTGCCGCGCCCCTCGGAGCGGCGCGCTTCCTCGAGGGTGGTGAAGTCGGGCGGGTACTTGTCCTTCAGGAACGCGAAGGGCCCCATGCCCATGAAGCCGTCGCGAACGGCGATGTAGTCGGTGGTGACGGCCTGGGTGGTGAACGACCAGGTGAAGGCGACGTCATCGAGGCCGAGGTTCTGGGTGGTGAGACATTCGGGGAGCGCGGCGAGCGACTGGGTCTGGCTCAGGTGGTTGATGGCGGGGAAGGGCGAGCGCACCGGCTTGCCGTCCTTGCCGAGGAGCCGCTTGGTGAGCACCACCGCGTAGGTCGTCGCCTGGCGCATCGGCTCGAGGGGCCGCGCGATGAGGGTGTTGGTCTCGTGCTCGTAGAAGCCGATGACGTCGAACGGGCCGCCGGTCTTTCCATCGAGGGTGTTCGGGTGATCGAGCACCCCGTCCATGTCCGTGTCTTCACCGGGATCCATCACGCCGTTGCCGTTGAGGTCCTCTTCCTCCTGCTCGAACATCAGCGACTCGAGCGAGGTGTGTGGCTCGTTGGGGAAGTAGTCGCGCTCGTCGGAGATCACCGGGAAGTGGCCCTGGCCGACGTCGAGGAGCACCGGCTGGCAGTACCCGGGCGAGCCCTTCGTCACGTCGAACACGTAGAGCGCGTCGTCGGCGAGCTCGGCGGGTGCCTGGTGGCGGCGAACGACCTCCTTCAGATCGAGCGGCTCGGAGAAGGAAACGGTGATCGGCGCGAGGGTGCCCCAGCCAGAGATGCCGTCGAGGCTCTCGCGAATGCTGCGCTCCCACTTCGTCGGCGCCACGTCGATGGAGGCGTTGATGCGGCGCTTCGTCGGAGAGAGCGCGTCGAAGCGGGTCGCGAAGTCGTTTGGGAGCGGGATTTCAGGCAGCGGCAGGTGGAAGACGTCGAAGGAGACCTTGGGGCCAGGGCCTTCCTCGGCGGGGTGCAGGCCTTGAGGGGCGGGAGCACAGGCGACGAGGAAGCTGGCGAGGGCGAGGAGGAGTGACCGCATGGCGCCGGGAGGTAAGTGAAAGCCGTGGCGCGACGCAACGTCCCCAGTGGAAAGAAGTCAGGTGTGATGGATGTCTTGCGGGCTCGCGAAGCTCACGGCCAGAACCCGCCTCCCGATTTCTCACCGCCGCAGTTCCACGCGTCGCCACCAGCCTGAGACCAGCCAGTTGCGCTGTTCGAAACTGGCGAATCGGCGACCACGCTCACCACGCTGCCGCCCGTTGGCAGGAGGATGCTCCCGTTTCTCAAGACCGAGGGCGCAAACCCCATCGGTGCACTCAGCTCGATCCCTCCGTCAGGTGACCAGCCCCAGCTTTCGGAGAGGCTCGCAGTCGAGAACGCCATCAGACGCTGGTTGCCAGCGAGCGCGTAGATCATTCCTTCGAGTGGCCATCCGGTGGAGCGATACGCCGTGAAGATCGGCGGCGAGGTGACGCGAAGTGGAATGGAGGTGGTGCGCGTCGCCTGCATCCCACCAGGCGAGAACTGGGAGAAGCGCACCAGCGCTGGGCCATTGGTGAAGAAGTACCAGTCAAATCCGGACTGAACGAGGGTATCGACGACGCCGGCATCGAAAATTCGAGACGGCGAGTCGAGGCGAACGAATACACCGTCCGTGGTCACCCCATGCGGTGGCGCCCCGGCAAGTGCGAACGGGAACACGCGCTCTGGCGACATCAGCGTCGTTCCCGCGTCCCTCCAGACGAACTCGGGGGCAATGCAGACTTCACCCGAGGAACTGGAAATGGCGGCAGAGAATCGGGCCGTCCCGAGGAAAACCGGAACACCAGCGTCGAAGCTGCAGCGCCCAGAGAGGAGCGGAGCATGGTCGTCCGTGAACGCGTTCAGGCCTTCGATCCCGACCACTCCGGCGACATCAGTCACCGCAACCGAGATTGCATCCGTACCGCCGAGCAATACGTAGCGCTCGCCGATTGAGTCGGCACCGAAGAGGCCAGTCCTTCCCGAGTAGATAAACCCGGCGTCACCATCGAACCCGGCGATCACCTGATGACAGCCGACGATCGGCGCGGTCACGGCGTACGTCCAGTTCTGGGGCAGCCAAACGCTCGCCATGACCAACCCATCTTCACTGAGCGCCGTGAGACGGCCCGTCGAGCGGGTGTCCTCAGTTCCCACCACGATGCACAGGGCGAACGGGGAGTAGCTGCAGAGGGTCATCACGGGCGTTTGGACTTTGATCGGGTTCGGAATGCCTGCGACCACTCGCCGCCAGCGCCACCGAGTGACGGTGAGCCGCTCGCCGCGCGCCTCCCAGCCAGCGTCACTCACGACTCTGACCTCGACTTCGCCGCGGAACGCATTGAACTCGACGTCTTGCAGGCGCAGCGCGGAGCAGCCTCCGTCGCAGGCCTCGCCCGCGTCGATGAACTCGGCGCGTGCGTTCGGCGAAGCGTGGCGTGCGATGAGCTCGGCGCCAGGCCAAATGCGTAGCGGCACCACATCATCGCGACGCCAGGCATTGCCGTCTGGATCGTTCGGCTCGAAGTCGGCGCTGTTCACGCCGTAGCTCGGCGGACTGTTGCCGACGATCTCGATCGCTCGAGTCGGGAGCACCCTCACGATGGTCGTCGCAGACGGGCCACCGTCCCAGCCGGCGGTCAGGAGGAGTTGGCCAGCGTCGAGTGTCGCGAACGAGAGGGTTCCGATGGCGAGGCCGGCGTCGCGGCGAGTCGCGTCGGTCGTACTGTCGCCGGCTCCGCTCGCGCGAACGGGAATCTGAGTGTCGAATGCGCCGGTCACCTCGATCGAGACGCCCAGGCGAATGGTGTCGATGGGGAGTCCGGCGTCGCGCGCCGGCGCAACCCACCGCAGGCCAATCACCGTGTCCACGCAGGTGGCACCTGCATCTTCGAGACACGTTGCCCAGGCAGAGCAGTGCACCGTCGCGCAGGAGCGCCCCGCGTCGAAGCCGCCATCGACACCGGAATCCGCGACGCCGGAATCCGCGACGCCGGAGTCGACGTTGCCGGAGTCGACCGTGCCAGAGTCGACAGCGCCGGAGTCGACAGCGCCAGAGTCGACAACGCTGGCATCGAGCGTGCCTCCGTCGGGGAACGCTGCATCCGAGCCGCCGTCGAAGCTCAGGCCAGAATCAGCCTCGGTGACCGGTACGAGACACTGGCAACTGGTCATCAGGACCGTCGCGAGCACCACGTTCGAGATGTTGCCTGGGCTCTTCAATCGGACCATTCGCGCGGGCAGTTGTGAACGACCAGAAGCGACAAGGAAGCGCCATTCTGGAGGCTCGCGAACACAGCATCAACCGCTGACGTGGAATCCGAAGGAGCCTTCTGACACCTGAAGTCGCTTGGCCTACCGAATCCAGTTCCAATCAACCGCTGCGGTCCTTCGAGCCCTCCGTTCACTGGAGTGAGCCGCAGCTATTCGACGAAGGCCCTTTCAGCCGACGGCTGTCGGGAACACCCTGGTGGTCGACGACGATGTCGTCCTGCCAGAGGGTGCGCGCGTGGAGGGAGAACTTCGACTCGTCGAGGCTGGAAGCGTGAGCGTCGATGCCGAGACGGCGGCCGAACTCGAGAAGGCCCATCAAGAGGCCGATGCAGGTGACTTCGTCAGCGCCGAGGAGGTCTTCGCCGGGCTCACAGCGCTGGGTGAGACCACCAACGATTGACCTCGAAGTCGAACGTGGGCGCCGCTTCGAGATCGGCGCCTTGCTATGGGAAGCACATGAAATCGCCCGCGACCGTGAAGGCGTACCTCGCCGCCGTTCCGCCTCCCGCTCGAAAGCACCTGGCCGCCCTGCGCGAGCTCGTGCGCGCCGTCGCGCCCGACGCCGAGGAAAAGGTGAGCTACGGCCTGCTCGCCTACTTCTGCGACGGCCCGCTCGTGTACCTCGGCGGCTACGCGAAGCACGTCGCTCTCTACGGTGGCCGCGTGATGGACGATGACGGCCCGCTCGCGAAGTACCTCTCGGGCCGAGGCACGCTCCGCTTCGAGCTCGACGAGCCGCTCCCCGGGAAGGCCTCGCTGCGCGCCTTGGTCAAGACCCGGCTGGCCGAGAACCGCGCCCGACGCCTCGCGCGTGAAGCGAAGAAGAAGACCCGTCGAGCGCGGCGGTGACGGGTCAGAACGCTTGCGTGTGCCGAGCCTCCGTGGTTCAGCCTCGACCTTCGTCTGGGAGCGGGCCTTGCGCATGAGCCGAATGATCGTCTTCGCAGTGTGTGTGTCCACGGTGGCGTTCGCCCAGCCGGAAGCGGACGCGGGCGTCGCGGTCGAGGTCGCTCCAGCCGCGAGCTCGGTGCCCGCGCCGCCAGTGAAGGAAGCGCCGAGCCTCTGGAGCGAGTTTCAGCCCTCCGTTCACGGCTCCGTCCGCTTCGTCGGTGGAGGCACCAACGCGTTTCCGCTCGACTCGCTGGGGACCAAGCTCTCGCCAACGCCCATCGAATCGCGTCTGAGGCTCGCGCCTGAGCTGCGCTTCCGCTCCTTCGGCCTCATCTCCGAGTTCGACATGGTGACGGGCGCGCTCTACGGCATTCCCAACGACTCGCTCGTCGGCTCCCGAACACCCTTTCCACCGCTCAAGCCCGCCGAGCTTCGCCAGCTCTACTTCGAGTACCGCTGGGGCTGGGGCGGCACGCGCATCGGCCTCCAGACGAACCACTTCGGGGTCGGCATGTTGGCGAACGCCGGCGCGAAGGACTCGGAGCCCGGTGAGTTCGGCCATCAACACTTCGGCTCGCTCGCGCTGCGTGCGTTGTTGCTGAGCCGGCCCTTCATGTCGTGGGGCGGGGGCTGGGTGGCGGTCGAGCCCGTCGCCGCGTTCGATCTCGTCGTTCGTGACTCGACCGTCGATCTGATCAACGACGGCGATCGCGCGCTCCAGGGCATTCTCGGGGTTCGCCTCAACGTCGACGAGCGCAACAACCTGGGCCTCTTCGCCATCTACCGCAGCTCGCGGCCGCTCAACTCCATCACCGGAGAGCGGTCGACCGACGTGTTGGTCATCGACGCCTCGGCGCAGTGGCGGTTCTTCGAGACCCTCGACGTGGGCGCCGAGCTCGCCGGCATCACCGGCACGACGACCCAGACGCGCAGCCCCGAGAACCCGGTCATCGACGTGCGCCAGTTCGGAGCCGCAGTGAAGGCCGCGTACAAGATCGGCCGCTTCGGCTTCAACCTCGACTGGGGCCTCGCGTCGGGCGACTCGAACCCCTACGACAACCAGCTCACCAGCTTCCGCTTCGATCGCGACTACAAGGTGGGCCTGGTGCTCTTCGATCAGGTGATCGGCTGGCAGAGTGCGCGGAGTGCGTGGCGGGCGGCGGACGCGAACCTCGTGGGCGTTGCTCCCGAAGGCGTGTCGCTCCTCCCGACTGGCGGCGCAGTGACCGGCGCCTGGTACCTCTTTCCTCGGGCGCGCGTGCGCCTCGCGAGCCTCGTCGACGTCTACGGTGGGCCGCTCTTCGCGTTCACGACCGCACCGTTGACCGATCCCTTCAACACGCGCGTGCTCGCGGGTGGCGTGCCGGTGAACTTCCTCGGTGGCAATGGCAGCGGGCTGTTGGGCACCGAGCTCGACCTCGGCGCGTCGATCAAGCACCGCTTCGACTTTGGGCTCACGGTGACGGCCGTGCTCGAGGGTGGGTTGCTGCTCCCTGGTCCGGCGCTGTCGGATTCGATCGGCAAGCCGATGGGCCCGGTGGGACTGGGCCGGCTGCGGCTGTCGGCCGCATATTGACGGGTCCCTCGGGGTTCGAATCGCGTTTTCACCCCCGTCGCAGTTCGTGGGTCTGCGGGGCGCTGGGCGCGTGGGCAGCCATCGGCGCAGGAGTGGCAAGGACATGACGAATCTCAGAGTGATGATGCTGCTGGGCGTGGCGGCGCTGCTCGTGTCCTGCGGGGCGTCGGTGCGCAAATGTGCCGACACCTGCACGGGCTGCTGTGATCCGCAGGGCGTCTGCCACCAGAGCAACAACGACTTTTGCGGCTTGGGCGGTGAGAGCTGTCGGGCGTGCGCGTTGAGTCAGCAGTGCCAGGCAGGCGCGTGCGCGTTGATCATCGGAGGCAACGGCGGCGGGTTCGGCGGGAGCGCCGGTGGAGGATCGACCGCTGGTGGAGCGAGTGGAGGCGGCTCCGCGGCAGGCGGCTCGACGGCGGGCGGCTCGACGGCAGGCGGCTCGACAGCGGGCGGTTCGACAGCGGGCGGTTCGACGGCGGGCGGTTCGACGGCGGGCGGCTCGACAGCGGGCGGTTCGACAGCGGGCGGCTCGACAGCGGGAGGCTCGACGGCGGGCGGCTCGACAGCGGGAGGTTCGACGGCGGGAGGCTCGACAGCGGGCGGCTCGACGGCGGGCGGCTCGACGGCGGGCGGCTCGACAGCGGGCGGCGCAGGCGGTGGTTCGAGCTGCAATGCCTCGACGTGTCCTTCGGGGTGTTGTTCGGCGGCGGGAGGCTGCCTCAGCGCGGGGCTGTCGACGTGCAACATCAACGGTGGCGCCTGCGTCTCGTGCGGCATCACCTCGAACGTCTGCACGAGCGGTGTCTGCATGTGCGGGGCGAGCTCACCGTGTCCGAGCGGCCAGCGGTGCGTGAACGGTCTCTGCGGCTGCGATGCGACGAGCTGTCCCACCGGCTGCTGCCAGGGCGGAGCCTGCCTCACCCGTTCGACTGCGTCGTGCGGCATCCAGGGCGCGACGTGTTTCGCCTGCGGGGCGAATGCCGACACCTGCGGCACCAGCGGCACCTGCTTGTGCGGCGCGAACCCGGCCTGTGGCGCTGGACTCGCGTGCTCGAGCGGGACCTGCGTGACGGCGAACGCCGACTGGATTCAACGGACGACGGTTGCGATGCCGAACCCGGCGTACGCGACGGCAGTGGCGTACGACACGGCGCGCAGTCGGCTGGTGCTCTTTGGTGGCCGGCTGTCGACGATCTCGATGCCGCGCTCGAACGAGACGTGGGAGCTCTCGGCGACCGGCTGGACGCAGCGCACACCGACGACCTCTCCGTCTGCCCGCTCGGGACACGACATGGTCTACGACCCGGTTCGCCAGCGCGTCGTGCTCTTCGGTGGGTTCCCCGACACCGGCGTTCGCCTCGGCGACACCTGGACGTGGGACGGGACGACCTGGACTCAACAGTTCCCGACGAACTCACCGGGAGCGCGCTCCGGTCACCGCATGGCCTGGGACGCCGCGCGCAACGTGGTGACGCTCTTCGGCGGCCGCATCGACGGCACGAGCGCCTTCTATCTCGCCGACACCTGGACGTGGGACGGGACGACCTGGACGCAGATGACCACGGCCGTGTCTCCGAGTGCGCGCGAGGGTGTCGCCATCGCCTACGACCCGAACTTCATGGGTGGACAGGTGATCGTCTTCGGTGGCATCGGCTCGAGCGGCAATCGCAGCGACACCCACGCCTGGAACGGCTCCAGCTGGACGCAGCTGTCGGTGACGAGCGCTCCGCCAGGCCGCGTCTTCCACGACATGACCTACAGCCCAGCCCTGGGAAAGATCATTCTCTTCGGAGGATCGACTGGTGGCTCGGCCTCGGCGACGTACTTCAACGACACCTGGGTGTTCGATCGCACCACGTGGACGCAGCTCTCGCCCGCCAACCCGCCGACGATGCGCAACGGCCACGCGATGGACTTCGACCCGGTTCGGAACAAGGTGCAGAGCGTCGGCGGGTGGGACGGCGTTCAGGTCTTCGCCACGCCGATGGAATACTGAGGTCGCCCGCTACCGCCGAAAGGCCCAGACTCGGCTCTTCGATCGATCCGAGAACACGATCAGCCCTGGCAGCTCGACCGCGGCCGACAGCGTGTCGAACGTCGAGAAGGGATCGAGCTCGAACGCGCACTTCGAGATCGCGCCAGTCGTGGGGTTCGTCTCGACGACCACCGGCTCCTCGACCCCGAGCACGTTCCAGTCGTTCGCGACGAACGAGATGAGCCCGTTCGCGGCCAGCACCGGAGGCGTCACCGGCCGCGCGAAGTACGCGGACGGTCTGAACGAAGAGAGGATTCGCCAGTTGGTGTGCTCGGCGAGGAAGAAGACGTTCGGCACGGAGTCGATGGCGCCGATCACCACCCCGGCATCGGTCAGCAGCGGCACGGGACGATCGGGCGCCGACGGGATCGACGATGGGACCAGCTGCGTCCCGCCATCAGGGGTGACCCAGCCGAGCGAGAATGCGCTTCGGAAGAAGACCCGGTCGTCGATCGACGAGATCACCCGCTCGAGGGAACTCCGTGCCCAACGAACGTCTCCTTCGGTGGTGTAGGCGATCATCTGAAACCGGCCCTGCGCTGAGTCTTGGTGCTCGCCGTAGGCAGTGCCGACGACCGGACCGAGCGAGTCGACCGCCACCGTCGGGGCGATGAAGTACGCCGCGGTGGGAATCTCGGAGGATCCACCCGTCGAGCGCTCCCACCGAATCGTGCCGCTCGCGAGCTCGATGCAGCTGAGCACGGTCAACCCTGCGCGCTGGTGGCTCAGTGGCGAATCGAAGCTCACGACGAAGAGATCCGCGCCTGCCCAGGCGAGGTCGGTGATGTTCCGTGGCCAGCTGTCGACGAGGGGAAACGAGCGCTGCCAGACGAGCGAGCCGTCGCTCTGCCGTCGCGCCTCGAGGAAGCGATCCTGGTGGTGGCTGAGGATGATGAGGTCGCCCGCGAGAATGACGGTGTCGTTCGGGCCCTCGACCTGGTTCACGCTGATGCCGACGGGGACTTCGAAGCGAACGACTCCAGCCGGCGTCACCGAGACCAGGCGCCGATACTCCTCGAGCCAGTAGAGGTTGCCCGACGCGTCCTCGAGGCTGGGGAAGATGAGGCCGCCGATCGAGCTCAGCTGCCGCCGCCACGCGAGCTGGAGCTTGTGAGGAGGCGGCAGAAGGCAGGCGCCTCCCTGGCAGACGCCCTCGGCTCGGCACGTCGTCGCTCCTCCGCAGGGAGCGCCGTCTGGGACCGCGCGGGTGACGCAGGTGCCGGCGACACAGACGTGCGCGGTCGCGCAATCTCTCGGGCCACAGCGGGTGCCGTCGATGACCGGCGCGAGAGTGCAGCCAGCAGAGGGGTCGCAGCTGGGCGCGAGGCAGGGACTCGATGCGGGAGCGCAGCCGATCGTCGCGTGCGTGCACCCGAGCTTCGAGTCGCAGCTGTCGGCCGTGCAGGCGTTCGCGTCGTCACAGGAGGGCGTTCGTCCCACGCACTGTCCGGAGACGCAGTGACCCACCTCGAGGCAGACCTGTTCGCACGCCTCGCCGTCGCGCTTCGCCAGCTCGACGCAGCGACCTTCGCGGGCGCTCCAGGTGCGGCTCACGCACGGCTTGGTGGACTCACAGGCTCCGGCCGCGACGCCAACACCAGCCAGCCGGAGCCGCGCGCCTCCTGGGAGCGTGAGGTCGATCGACCGTGGCCCAACCGCTTCTGGACGGAAGGTGATGACCGCCTCTGCAGGCGCGGAGAGCGTCGAAGGGTGGGCAGAGAAGGGCGCGCTCAGCTCCAACGACAGCGCTCCGCGTCCTTCGAACTCGACCGTGACGCTCGTGCTCGCGCCGAGGGCAACGGCGCCGAAGTCGACCTCGGAGGGGCGGGCGCTCACCGCGTCGCTCACCCCACCGAGTGGCCGCTCGTGACACGACGACAGCGCGGCGACGAGCACCCACGGACTGACTCGCTTCAGGCCGTTCTGCACGACCGCGCCCCAAGCAGCGATCGTGCCGAGGCACCGCCTGGAGAAGCGCGGCGCGGAGCTGTCGGCTCGGCCCGACAGCTGTCGACCATCACCCACAGCTCAGTGGGTGGCGAAGCGCTCCTCGAAGGTGCGGAGCTGGGCGGCGACCGCTGCGAGCTCCGTCCGCGTGGCCTCGACATCGGCCGCGTGGCCGAGCCGCTCGAGGTGCGTTCCCATGGGCGCGAGGAAGTCGTGGAGCACCTCGTGTGCGTGCCCCGTCATCGTGCAGCCTTCGAAGATCGCCGCATATTGACGCTGCAGCGTGGGGGCGAGCTCGGTCCCGTTCGATGGAACGTCGGCGAGGGCGTGCTCGACTGACGTTCGGAACTCGACGATCGCGCGTGCCGTCTCGGCGGTCGCGACCGGGCGCTCGGCTGCTGGGCTCGTCGGCGCCGCCTGGTGCTGGTGTTCGCCAGGAGCGGCGGCCTCGTGTGCAGGCAGCGCGAGCCAGACGGCCTGTGTTGCCACGACGCCGAGGAACGCGAGGCCGAGGACGCGATGCGGCCAGCGTGCTGCGGCTCCACCACCGTCGACGAGGAAGCGGCTCGCCGAGTGGGCATCGGAGGCCTCGAGCGAGGTGCGCAGACTCGCTCCTCCAGCCTTGAGCGCCGCAGGCGTGGTGAGCCCGGCGATCGCGGCCAGACCCAGCGCTGCGCCCGCGAGCATGCGGTGGTGCTCGTCGGCCACCAGCGCCAGCATCGTCACCGAGGCCACGCCAGCGATCGCGACGAGCGGCCACACGAGGCTCATCTGCAGCGGAACGAACCGATCTCGTCCGAGCCGCTTCGTCAGGAGCGGGGCCTGCACCAGAAACGTCCACGCGATCGCGCCGAGGGACAGCGCGGCCACGAGCGTCGCGACGGCGTTCATCGCGCCTCCACGGTGGCGGTCGTGATGCCTTGGGGGAGCAGCGCCGCGTTGGCGATGATGCGATCGGGCCGCACCACGCGCTCGGTCTGATTCCAGCGCAGCACCGTTGGGACGAGCGGGTCGACGAAGTCGTGCAGGCGCTTGCCGTTCGACACCTCGGGGTTCTCGAGTCTGCGGGCGCCTTCACTCTCGACCTCGAGCATGCCCACCCGCCGCGAGAGCGCGTTCTGGAAGCGCGCCGTCCGCACCACGCGGCTCCCCACCAGCGCGCGGACCTTCCGGGCGAGCGGGTTCTCGAGCGTGAGCACCCTGGTGGCCAGGCTCGTCATCCGCACCATCTGGGTCGCGATGGGACGCCGCTCGGCCTCGTAGCTGTCGAGCAGCGCTTCGCGTGAGGCCTCGCTGAGCGTTCGCCGGAGCACGAGGGCGAGCTTCCACACGAGTTGGTGCGCGTCCTGGACGCCGGTGTTGAGGCCCTGGCCTCCGACGGGGCTGTGCACGTGCGCGGCGTCACCGAGGAGGAAGACCCGGCCCTTTCGGAACCGCGGGGCCACGCCGCTGGTGAGGTCGAAGCGCGAGTTCCACCCGAGCGAGTGGAGTTCGAGCGGGAACCCCGAGCGCCGCTGCACCACACCTCTCCACGCGTCGAGCGAGGTCGAATCGAAGCTGGCGTCGACGTGCGCGATGAGGCGCCACACCGACGGCTCGGGCATCGGCACCACGAGCAACAAGCCTTCCTTCGAGAGCACCCCGTGCCCCTCGTCTTCGGGGAGCGAACCGCTCGTGCGCACGTCGGTGAGCGCGAAGGTGACTCCGAGGCCCGACCGAGGCAGCTCGAGGCCGACCGCCTCGCGAGCGGTGCTCCGGCCTCCGTCGCAGGCGAGCAGGTACCGGGCGCGATGCGGACCTGCCGACGTGATGGCGTTCACGCCCTCGTCGTCCTGCTCGAGCCGCTCGAGCGAGGTGCCCCACTCGACGATGCCGCCCAGCGCACGAAAGCGCTCCTCGAGTGCCCGCTCGACGTCGTACTGCGGCGTCGAGAGCCAGTAGGGGTACTTGGTGTCGCCCCAAGGCCGGTTCAGCAGATCGATGCGCACCGGCGCGGCGGTCGGGTCGGGTCGCACGTTGAGCGCCTTGAAGATCTGGCCGGCGCGGCGCACCTCCTCGGCGCAGCCGAGCGTCTCGAGCACCTCCATCGTCCGCGCGTGCACCACCAAGGCCTTCGACTCGAGCGAGCGCTCGCGCTTCCGTTCGATGAGTCGCACGCTGAGGCCGTGCCGGAGCGCGTCGATGCCGGCTGCCAGGCCCGTCGGGCCCGCGCCGATGATGAGGAGGTCGGTCGGTTGGTCGTTCATGGCCCAAGAGTAAGGGCTCGAAAAACAGTTCAAAGGCGCGACATTCGAGAAGAACTGTTCCATTTTGTGGACCGTGTCCTCCGAGCGCTTCGACGACCTCCGGGTGCGTGACTTCGTCTTCTTCGACCGGCTGGCGACGCTGGGCTCGCTCGGCGCCACGGCTCGAGAGCTCCACCTGCCCAAGGCGACCGCGAGCCGATGGCTGATGGCGATCGAAGAGAAGGTGGGTCAGCCGCTGGTGAAGCGCACCACTCGGAGCATCTCGCTCACGCCCAGCGGCCTGGTCTTCGTCGAGCGCCTTCGGGAGATCCTCCGCGCGGTCCAGCCAGTGAAGCAGGGCGTCGAGGCAGGGGCTGCGGGCGGGCTCCTGCGCGTCTCGGTTCCGGTGCCGATGGGGCGGTTGCTCATTGGCCCGGTGATCGCGACCTTTCGCGAGCGACACCCCGGGGTGCGACTCGAGGTGAAGCTCCAGGCCGAGCAGGTGGATCTCGTGCGCGACCGCTTCGACCTGGTGATCCGCGGAGGGCCGTTGCCGAGCTCGAATCTTCGGGCGCGTCGGCTGTCGGCTGCGACGGTCTGGGTCTACCTGAGCGCGCGCTATCGAAAGGACGATCCACGTCGAGTGCCGGTGCTGGTCGCGCCGGGAGACGAGGCGCTCCTGCGCAGGGTGAAGCAGCTGGGGTCCGTCACGCCGGCCGTGCGGGTCGATGATCGCAGCGCCATCGCCGATGCCCTCGTGTGGGGCGCAGGGCTCGGGCTGCTCCCGACCTTCCTGGGCGAGCCGGCTCGGGCCGCAGGCGATCTCGTGCGCCCCTTCGACGAGCCGGTCGCCTCGATTCCGATCCATGCGCTCTACCACCCGAGCCAACGGTCGGACCCGCGGCTGCAAGCGTTGATGGACGAGTTCTCGAGGCAGCTCGGGCAGGTGCTCTGAGTCTCCGACTCATGCGGCGCCGAGCCTGAGTCTCCGACTCACGCGGCGCCGAGCCTGAGTTTCCGACTCACGCGGCGCCGAGCCTGGTCAGTTCTTCACCACGCGCAGCTCGACGCGGCGGTTCTGCTTCCGCCCTGGCTCGGTGGCGTTCGAGGCGACCGGGCGATCGGGCCCGAAGCCGACCGCGACGATGCGCCCGGCGTCGATGCCCTTGCCCACCACGTAGTCCTTGCAGGTCTTCACGCGTCGATACGAGAGCGACCGGTTCATCTGCGCCTCGCCCTCGGACGAGGTGTGGCCCGACAGCTCGATCTCCGCGTTCGGGTTCGCTTTGAGGAACTGCACCACCTTCTCGAGCTCCGGCTTCGACTCGGGCTTGAGGTCGGCCTTGCCGGCGTCGAAGAGAATGGAGTTGAGGCTCAGCGCTTCGCCGATCGCGAGCTTCTTCTCTCCGAAGACGAGCGTCTTCCCCTTCTCGAGGAAGATCGTCACCTCCGGGTTCTCGTCGCCGGTGCCGATGTCGGCGGTGGCGCTGCCGTCGGAGTAGCCAGGCGCCGAGGCCGTCACCACCTCGAAGCCGGTCGGCACGTTCTTGAGCGTGAAGCGCCCCTCGGCGTTGGTCTCGACGGTGGTTCGGTCGGCGAGGCTCACCTTCGCCTTGGCGATCGGCGTCTCCGAGCCCTTCTCGACGACGCGGCCCGCGACGCTGCCCTTGCAGGTGTTCTCGCGCCTGCGGTTGACCAGCAGGCGCACGAAGTCGATCGCGAACCCGTCGGCCGCGCCCTTCGTCTCGTCGACGGTGATGACGAGAGGCTTGGCGCTGGTGAGATCGGCCCAGAACTCCTCGGGAATCGGAATGGAGAGGAGCTTCCCCACCGGGCCAGTCTGATCGATGGCGTTGATCACCTTCTCGGCCTCGACGAAGCGCTTGCCGTTCAAGGTGACCGCGAACTTCGAGCACATCGCGTTGGCCTGAAAGTCGTCGATGAAGAGCTGCACGAACGCACTGGTGACCTTCGCGTCCTTCAAGATCGTCGTGGGCAGGGAGATCGCCTGCGGCTTGGTGGCCTTGGCGTCGTAGCTGCCCGAGTAGCCGTCACCGCCGCAGCCGCCGTTCTTCTCGGGCGTGAACTTCGACGACAGCAAGATGCGGTCGAGGCCGGCGACGTCGCCTTCGGCCGGTTGCCACGGCCAGGCGTGCGCCTCGGTCATTCGACCGCAGAACGGGTCGAAGCCCTCGGGCCAGCCGAAGTTCAGGTTGTCGACGTCACCGACCCGAACGATGAACTCGGCCTCGAGGGTGTTGGAGAGCGCCGCGCTCTGGCTCGCCCAGGCCTTGTCCTCCGAGACCGTCTTCTGTTGGGCGAGCGAGGGGACGGCCACGACGAGGATCACCGCGCAGAGAGATCGACGCATGAGTGGGAATCTCCCACGAGTCGCTCCGTCGGTGCAGCGATTCAGGGAAGGACGGTGACCGGGAAGAGGGCCGGGGTCTCGGCGGCGAAGGCGACGTCGAACCCGCCCGCGTCGAACTGCACGCTGGTGCGAGTCTTCACCAGCATCGTCGCCTCGCCCGAGCTCACCGAGGGCGTCAGCTCCGCCATCAACGAGGGCGGAACGGTGAGCGTGCCGCTCGTGGCCGGCGCGGAACAGGTGACCGTCACTTGCGGCGTGGTGAGCTGCACGAAGACGTCTCCTTCGCCGACCCCCGACCAGCCGACGTCGAAGCCCGTGTCGCGCGGCAATGGAGGGCACGCCGGCACGCAGCGTGGGGTGGTGAGCGTGAGCTGCGCTGGAGCGAGGAGCGTCGGGGTCGAGAAGGCTGGCAGGTCGCCTCCGCTCGCGGTCGCCGAGAGTTCGCTGCCGGCGAAGAAGAGCCGCTGGGGCGCCGACACGCCGACGAGGCCCGCGTCGTTCGGGTGAAGGAGCCAACCACCATCGAGCGCGCCGCCGTCCTCACCACCGTCGACGCCACCGTCGGCCGCTCCACCATCGAGCCCGCCGTCACTGCCCGCGTCACGCTCGAGCGGGAGCAGCCCCCACCAGGTGATCGCTCCAGCCGTGCGGGTGTTCGCGACGATCGCCCCCGTCTGGTTGCAGACGCGGAGCACGCAGCTCCCCTCGCGCCGTTCGACACAGGGAGAAGGGGTCGGCGCGCCGACCTCGAGGAAGCTCGCCGAGAGGTGGCTCGAGAAGACGCTGCGTGTTCCCACCTCGCGAACGGACTGCGACACGAGCACTTCGCCGCGCGCGAACGGGCCGACGAGACCTCCGTCCACCACGCGACTCGGTCCCGCATCGACTGGCATCGTGCCGGCGTCGGGCGTCGTCATGGGGGAACAGGCGAGCGAGCCCGAGAGCACGAGCACCCAGGACCAGTGCCTCGCCGCGGCGGTCGCCTCCAAGAGCCCTTCGTCGTTGGGGATGCGCGACATAGGATCGAGGCATGACCTTCTCACGGCAGCCGGTCGGCGTGTCTTCGTTTCGTGTCCGCTGGCTCGGCGCCCTCACGGCGATCATCGCGCTCGCGTGCGGGAACCCTCCGCCAACGTGCGCGGCGACCGCCGACGCCTACCGCGTTTGCTCGAACGAACAGGTTTGGGAATGCCCGGTCGCGACGTCCGAACAGCTCGCTGCCAAGAAGGTGCTCGACGACAAGTGCGCGATGGAGGCCGACAGGGTGAAGTGCATCCTCAACACGAAGTACCCCCAGTTCCCGATGACGCTGAAGGCGGACTGCAAGGGCGGCAACGAGCTCTGCAAGGAGTCGACGGGCGGCGCCGACGCCGGGGTTCCCGTTGGCACCAAGTCGGCGAGCTGCCAGCCGAAGTAGCGCCGACTCAATAGAGCATCAGCTTGCCCGCGCGGACGAAGCAGGCACGCGTCGCGTTCGCGCCGTCCACCGAGACGTCCACCAGCCCGGGATCGATCGGGCCCAGCTCGGACCGATCCCAGAAGATGGGGTTCGCGGTCGCCCAGACGTGCTCGAGCGTCGAGCCGTGGGTCGCGATGATGCGAGGGAGCCCCGCTGCGTCGACGGCGATCGCGTGCTGGGTGGTGCCGAAGGTCTCGATGAGCGAGCGCGATACCGTCGAGGCGGTGAACGTCGCGTTCAAGGAGACGTCGAGCACCCCTTCGCCAGAGAGCACCAGCAGGTGGCTGCCGGCCAAGCCGAGGCTCGCTCGGCCGCTCAGGTTCGCTTCCGCGAGCGAAGACACGCCGCTCGGAGTCCAGGCGACCAGGCGGAGGAACGGGCTGGTGGCCGTGAAGTCTTCGGCGGCGAAGAGGTGCCTGCCCGCCGCGTCGATGGCGAGCTCTCCCATCGGGTACATGTTGCTCGTGCTCGCCACGCTGGAGGCGACGCCGGTGCGGGTCCAGGTGTTCGAGCCGGTGCGAACGGCGACCACCGGGCGGAACGGTGTCGTCCCTCCGGCGTACAACACCGAGGGCGTCGAGCCCGAGAGCGCGAGGCTCGGCGCTGAGGTCGCTTCGCGGCTGCTGCTCAGGCCGGTCGCGAGCGGTTGGGTCACGGAGTCGACCCGCTCTCTCAGCCAGCCGGTTCCCGACTTCGTCGCGTACATCACCTGGCGATCGCGCAGGTAGACGAGGTGAGGCGTGTTGCTGGCGTCGACCTGCAGCGCGACGTGCTGGCTGACCGAGCCTCCGGTGTTGAAGCCGAGCCCATCGACGAGCTCCGCCTGCAAGGCGCCGTTCACCACTTCTCCGAAGAACACGGCCGGGTGGGTGGACGCGGTCCACGCGAGGAAGACCCGAGCCCCCGGCGTCGCGAGCGCGCAGCTGGTGCCGACGTCGGCGTTGGTCGCGGTGATGACGACTGGCCTGCGAACGAAGGGCGAGAGGACGACCGGGAGCGTCGCCACGCCGGTCGCGCCTCGATCGTCAGTCACCGTCAGCGTCACCGTGAAGGTGCCCGCCATCGCGAACGCATGGGTCGCGGTCGCCACCGACGAGCTGACCGGCATGGTGCCGTCGCCGAAGTCGAAGCGGTAGCTCACCACCGTGCCGTCCGAGTCGGAGGAGGTGGAGCCGTCGAAGGTCAGCACGTCGGTCGCCTGACCGGTCGACGGGCCCGTCAGCCGGGCGAGCGGCGGCACGTTCATCGCCGACATCGTCACGGTGAGCGAGATCGACGCCGAGGTGCTCCGACCGCCTGAGTCGGTCGCGGTGAAGGTGATGGTGTGCGCGCCGACCGACAGCGACGCGGTGCTCAACGCCGAGCCGGTGCCGAGCGCTCCGTCGCGGCTCGAGCTCCAGCGCACGGCCGCGCCCGAGAGCACCCCGTCTTCGGCATCGTTCGCGGTGCCCATGAAGCTCACCGAGGTGCCAGCCGCGATCGTCGAGCCGTTCGCTGGCGCGGTGATGGCGACGACGGGAGCCTGGTTCATCGGCAGCACTCGCACGACGATCGTCGCGGTGCCGGTGTTCCCGCCCGAGTCCCGGGCGACCAGGGTGACGGTGTGATCGCCCGCGGTGAGCGTGGAGGTCGACAGCGGGCTCCCAGTTCCCAAGGCGCCGTCGCGGCTCGAGGCCCAGGAGAGCGCCATGCCGCTGAGCGCGCCGTCTTCGGGATCGACCCCGGTGCCCTCGAAGGTGATCGCCGTGCCCTGGAAGATCGTCTGCATGCTCGCTGGCGCGGTGATGGTCGCCGTCGGTGCGCGGTTGTTGGGCTGGTTGACCGAGACGGTGACCGACGCGCTGCCGGTCGCGCCCATCGAGTCGGTGGCGGTGAGGGTGAGGGTGTGCACGCCCTGCGCGAGGGTCGCGATGAAGGGTGAGCCGGCGCCCAGCGCGCCAGCGACGTTCGAGCTCCAGCGCAGCGAGGCACCAGTGAGCGCTCCGTCTTCGGGGTCGGTGGCCGAGCCTTGGAGCGTGGCCGCCATTCCCGCGGTGAGCTGGGCCCCGTTGGTGGGCGCGGCGATGGTGACGACGGGCGGCCGGTTCGTTCCGGGCCGCACCACGGTGAGCGAGATGGACGCCAGGCCCGTTCGCCCGGTTCGATCGGTCGCGGTGAGCACGATGCGGTGCACGCCGAGCGCCGCGTTGGTGAAGGTCACTCGGGCGCCGCTGCCGATGACCCCTGCGCGATCGGACGTCCACACGAGCGCGCCGCCGCTGAGCATTCCGTCTTCTGCGTCGTTCGCCGAGCCCACGAGATCGAAGGGCTGCCCCTCGTCGAAGAAGGCGCCGTTCGCCGGCTGGGTGATGGTGGCGACTGGAGCGGTGTCGGTCGTCCCTCCATCGGGGAGCACTCCGCCGTCGGGCCGCACGCCACCATCGGGGAGCACTCCACCATCGGGCAGCACACCCGCGTCCATCTCCACGTTGCCGATTCGAACGAAGACGCTCACCTGCGCCGAGCCGGTGAGGCCGTCGGCGTCGATCGCTTCGAGGGTGAGTCGGTGCTCGCCGGGAGAGAGGGTGATGGTGGTGATGGCGCCCTGGGCCACCCGACCATCGCGATCGGAGCGCCAGGTGACGCGCTCGGGCGGAATGATCTCGTCAGGGTCGTCGACCTGCCCACTGACGGGATGCGGGCCGACGCCGTCGAGGAAGCTGAAGTCGCTCGGCGACTGGATCGTCACCGTCGGCGCGGTCTTGCCCGAGCATTGGCACCCCGCCACCAGGGCGAGGCTGATGAGCGCGACGAGCCGCACGGTTCGCCTCACTGGAACATGATGCGGCTGTTGGCCTGGTAGCAGATGCTGGCCTCGCCGCTCGTCGGGTGAACGGCCAGCCCCGCCGACACGCCGCTCGAGGTGCCGAGCTGAGTGTACGTCCAGAAGCCGCTCGCGTTGGGCGTGACCAACTCCAGCACGCTGCCGTGGTGGTGGAGGAGCACGGGCCGGCTCGTCACCGGGTTCCACTCGAGATCACCGACGAGCGAGCCGCTCACTTCCACCGACGACCAGGTCGCCGTCGTCGCGCTGAAGGTGGAGTTGAGTGAGAAGTCGAAGACGCCGTTCAGGCTCCGGGTGAGCAGCCGGGTTCCGCCCACCAGCACCGCGTCGCCACGCGAGTCGAAGGGCTGTGCCACTGCCTGCCCACCACCCGTGGAGGTCCACCCCATCAGCTTGGTGAAGGGCGAAACCGAGGTGAAGTCTTCGGCGGTGAAGACGTAGCGGCCGGCCGCATCGATGACGAGCTCGCCCATCGGGTAGACGTTGCTGGTGGTCGCCGCCGCACCGGGGATGACGTTGCGCGTCCAGCTGTTGGCGGCGGTTCGAACGGCGATCACCGGCCGGTAGGGCGAGGTTCCACTCGCGTAGAGCACCGACGGAGTCGTCGCCGCGAGGACGATGCTCGGGGCCGAGGTCTCGGCACGGCTCGACGACACGATGCCGACGGCGGCGTACGGCTGAGCGACCGAGTCGACGCGCTCGCGGAGCCAGGTGCCGCCCGACTTGGTCGCGTACCAGACCTGGTTGTCGCGAACGTAGGTGAGGTGAGGTGTCCCCGCGGCCTCGACCTGCATCGAGACGAACTGGCTGATCGCACCGCCGGTGTTGAAGCCCATCGCGTCGACGACCTCGAGGGTCCAGACGC
This sequence comes from Myxococcota bacterium, assembly GCA_052034585.1. GTDB lineage: Bacteria > Myxococcota > Myxococcia > Myxococcales > Myxococcaceae > Xiheimicrobium. The sequence goes on along the minus strand of JBPOIJ010000010.1, from coordinate 119,525 downwards.
TGCCGTTCCAGCGCCCGTACATGAGCGCCGGGTGCGTCGCAGTGGTGAAGGCGATGGCGACGTTCGAGGTGGTGCCCTCGTAGCGGACCTCGCAGGCGCCTCCCGAGACCTCGATGCTGCCGCCGTCGAGCACCGGCATCGGGGTGGTGAGGAGCGCGGCTTGGGCCGACCTCGGCCGACTCGAGTCGACGGTGGGGAGCACCGAGAAGGTCCACACGAGGTTCCCGATCGAGCCGTCACGGCGGTGCACCGCGAGCTCGAGCGAGGCAGTGGCGGTGCGGGGCATCTTCCAGGTCGCGGCGTTGCCCGAGGTGGAGAGCGCGCCACCCGAGGCCGACCACTCGACCCGCGAGACGATGGACGAGTCGACGTGCAGCCGGAACTGCTCCTCGACGCCCGACTCGAAGGCGCCGGTTCGCTCGAGGCGCTCGAGGCCTTGCACGCCCTTCGCGTCGCCCTGGGGCGGCATCAGTGGACCAACGGAGTCGACGGCGTTCGAACAGGCAACGGCGACGACGGAGCAGGCGACGACGAGCACACGAGTCATGGAGTCTCCCGAAGGACGCCAGCATGACCCCGCACCGCTCCGCCGTGTGCACTACTTGGTGCGCGGAGTAAGTGGGCGGAATGGCTGATGCCCACTCCCGCTCCGGACAGACGTATTTCACCGGCCCCATCCTCGATTGGTGCGATCGAACGCACGCGCCGCACGACGAGGCGCTCGCCTCCGCCTTCGAGGCGCCCCAGCGCGCCGGTCTTCCGCCGATTCAAGTGGCCGGCTCCGAGGGGAAGCTGCTCGGCCTGTTGTTGGGCATGGTGGGAGCGAAGCGGGTCGTCGAGCTGGGCACGCTCGCGGGCTATTCGGCGATTCATCTGGCGCGCGCGCTGCCGGCCGACGGGAAGGTGTGGACGATCGAGCTCGATGCGCGCCACGCCGAGGTCGCGAAGGACTGCATCGCCAAAGCGGGGCTCTCGTCGAAGGTCGAGCTCTGCGTGGGCTCGGCGCTCGACGTGCTGCCGACGCTCGAACGGCATGGCCCCTTCTGCGCGGTCTTCATCGACGCCGACAAGGAGCGCTACGACGTCTACGGACGCTGGGCGGCGAAGCACGTGCGGCGAGGCGGCCTGCTCCTCGGCGACAACTCGTTCCTCTTCAGCGAGCTGCTCGACGAGGGCCCGCGCGCCCAGGCGATGCGACGGTTCCACGAAGAGGCGAGGGCGCACTTCGACACCGTGAACGTGCCGACGCCCGATGGACTGTTGGTGGGCGTCAAGCGCTGAGGCCTCCGGAGTGGCCCGCACGCCTTTGTCACGGCGCGAGCGACCCGCTGAGATTCCTCCTCAACTGCACGAGATCTGCACGGCCCGGTGATGTGGTCTTCTCTCGATGGTGGACGACGCTCGTCTCGCACGTGGTGGCCTGGCGGTGCTGCTGCTCGGCATCTATTCGACCCTGGGCGTGGTGCGCCGGATCACCGAGCCGCTGCGGGAAGCGAACCTGCTGCGACTGACGGTGGCCGCGGTGTTCGTGGTGGTGGTGGGCGCGGTCGTGGTGGCGTTGGTGCGCAGTGGCGCGCTTCGCCGGCCGCTCCTCCTCGTCACTGGGGTGGTCGTCTTCGCGGGCTACCTCGCGGTCATCTGGCCGATGGAGTCGCCGGAAGAGAAGCTGCACTTCGTCGAGTACGGGCTGGTCGCGCTCGCGGCCTTCTTCTCCGCGCCGGTGCGCTTCTCGGAGATCGGCCGGCTCTCGTTCGCGTCGCTCTTCACCGCCCTCGCGGGAATGGGCGACGAGGGAATTCAGGCGCTCTTGCCCAACCGCTACGCCGACTGGCGCGACGTCGGCTTCAACGCGCTCGCCGGGGTGATGGCGCTCGTCTCCCTCTCGCTCTTTCGCTGGGCGAATCGGCGATGAGCTCTTCGAACGATGGGCTGCTCGGGGCGGTGTTCGCGGGTGCGCTCGTCGTGCTGCTCTCGATGGCGCTCGCAGGCCGGCTCGACGCGCTGTGGGCACGCGTCACCTCGCTCCGCGCCGTCGACGACGCTGGCGTTTCGAGCGGGCTCCGGGCGTGCCAGGGTGGCTGAGTGTTCGCCGAGGTCGTCGCTCGCCCGCCGGGCTCCACCACTGCTCCCGCGCTGGGCACGAGTTCGTCGCTGGCCGCGTCCCCCCTTCGGGTCGGCCGGTCGGCGCACTGCGACCTTCGGCTCGAGGTCGCGCTCGGTCACGATCTGTTGCTGGGGCTCGTGCGCGGAGTTCCGACCGTGTGGGCCGAGCGCGGCGCGCCGGTGCAGTGCTCGCTGAATGGACGGCCGATCGAGAACGAGCACCCGCTCACGCTGACCGACGGCGACTTCCTCGTCTTCGTCACCGGGCTCGTGCTGGCGCTTCGGGAACGGCCGGTCGTCATCGCGAAGAACGAAGTGCTCGAGCGCGCAGTGGCCGAACGCCCAGACGATTCACAGGCGTTGGCGGTCTACGTCGACTTCCTTCGTGAGCACGGCGATCCCCTCGCGGACTGGCTGAGCGGAGGACGGCACGACATCGAAGCGGAGCGGTTTCGCGCGTTCGGTGCGCTCTCCGAGAGCGCGCGAGCCTTTGCGGTGCAGCCCGTCTTCTCCGACCAAGGGCTGGTGACGTCACTCCGACTCGCACGGCACGCGGTGGTGGGGAAGCCGGGCCTCTTCTGGCACCTCGAACAGCTCGCCTCGGTGCCGGTGCTGCGTACGCTCAATCGCCTCGACATCGACTACGTGGTGGGAACACCAGCCACCTTCATCGTGCCGCCGACCGGTGTCGAGTCCTGGCCCCAGGAGCCTCCGTTCGAGCTCGTCGCTCACCACCTCGTCGAGATCCTCGAGCGCCTCGGACCGCGGACGGCGCGCACCGTGCGCCTCGGCTTCGCGCCTCAGCCGCCGAGGGTGGGCCAAGCGCTCCTCGAGGCCGTGCGGCGCACCTTCCCCCGGTGGGACCGCGGGCCTCTGGTACTCCAGCGAGGGTCGTGAGGTTCAGTCGTCTCGGCGGCTGGCTTCGACCGAGGCGGGCGCGATCGTCTGGGTGCGCATCGGCTCTCCGAGCTCGACGAAGCGATCGTTGGCGAGGTAGTCGGTGAACTGCGCCGGGAGCCCTTGCGCGCGCTTCCAGTCGCCGTCGTCCATCAGCTGGTAGTGCAGGTGCGGCTCGGTCGACATGCCGCTGTTTCCGCACCGAGCGATCTGCTGACCAGCGCTCACCCGCTGGCCCTTCTTCACCGTCACGCTGCCGTGCTGGAGGTGACCCAGGAGCGAGAACTCGCCACCGCCGTGATCGATCACCACGAGGTTGCCGAAGACCGCGCCGGGCCGAGCCACGTTGGGCTGGTTGTCGGGCGCGTCATTCACCACGTCGACGATCACCCCGTCGGCCGGAGCGAGCATCGGCTGGCCCCACGCGAAGTAGTCCTCGTTGCGCTTGCCGGCGCTGGTGAAGGTGCCAGCGCCGCGCACGATGAAGACGTCCATCGCGAAGCGCATGTCGGGCACGGGCGTGTGGCGGTTCTCTTCGTAGGTGCGCCCGCCCCAGAGCACGAACCAGCTCCCGTCGAAGGGGAGCCTCAGCTTCGCTGCGGTCTTGTGCCGCGCATCGACCGTCGGCGCTTCTTTCATCGCGGGCCGAACCAACAAACCACCGAGTTGCCCGTTCGCGTCGAACGAGAGCTCGAGCTCCATTCCGCGCGCCCAGTTCGTGACCGCGGAGACGCGGCGGTACACCGAGGCGGTGGGCTCGAGGGAGAACGACTCGGTGATCAACCGAACCTCGGTGCCGAGGCCGGTGCCTGCTTGAGTGATGAGCGCGCGGAGGCCCGCTTCGTTCCGCACCTTCGCCTTCAGCGCCGGCGAGGCCGATTTCCAGGCCTGGGACGATCGCCCCGCGAACACGTCTTCAGCGAGGGCTCGCGCCTGCTTGAGCGTCGGCGCGGTGCCGAGGGTCGCGCTGAGGAGGAAGGCCGAGAGCATCAGGAACTCCGAATCATGCAGAGATCGACGGCCTCGCGCACGATCGTTTTGCGTGAGACCCGTGCGGGAATGTGGGTCGACGTCGCCGATCCACCGCGATCCTCGCGCGCGCGTGGCTGGTGGCGTACGACCAGCCGAATGAAAGGTCGCATCTGGTTCGCCGGCAACCCGTGGCCCGAAGGACATCGGCTGAAGGCGCTCGATCTGATGGGGCGGGTCGATCCCGAGAAGGGCCTGTTCCTCGACGTCGAGCTCGTCACCGAGGACTACTCGGCCGAACGCGATCCCGACGACGATGAAGATGCCTCCGATTGGCAGGCGCCGATCGTCTGGAACAACTACCACCGCTGCACCATCTCTTCGGTGAACTGGGACGACGAGACCGGCCTCCTCGTCGCCACCGAGCGGCGCAAGCTCGAGAAGAAGGCGTTCTTGGGCGGCGTGAAGTGGGTCGATCTCGCGAAGCACCAGGGCGACAGCCGCGCGCTCCACGTCTACTTGCTCGGGCACGACTCGGTGCGCAGCGGCGACTTGAGGCTGAAGCGCAAGGGCACGCGCTACGAGGTGACCTGGACGGGAAGGCTCGCGCTCACCTACGCCGGTGACTCGGTGTTCCGGCATCGCTTCTCGGCCAAGGCGGCGGGCGTGGTCTTCACCGGCTTCGAGTTGCCCGAGGGCGCGAGCCGCGACGACGCCGACACGTACGCCGCCCGCTTCGCGAAGCCTGGCGTGCTCGCTCCGAAGAAGGCTGGTGGGCTCTGGCGCCTCGTTCCTCGCTGACTCACTGCTCGAAGCAATAGAGCCGATTGTCGTCGGCGCACGACACTGCCCCGAGCCCGCTCCACTTGTCGGTCGGCACGTCGATGATGCCGTAGAGCCCGGTGGCGCTCGTACTGGTCCAATGCGAGCAGGTGGTGTCGCGCGTCGGCGTCGGCGCGTCGGTGCCCCCGTCGAGGAGCGAGCCCGTCCACACCTGGCGCTTGTCGAAGAGCACGAAGACGTGGCCGGTCTCGTCTTGATCGATGGGAGAACGCGGCGGCCCGGCGAGCGCGGCACGGCTGTCGAACGGTCGCAGTACCTTCCCCATCGCGTCACGCGTCCGCATCACCCAGGGCCCGTCACCGGTGAAGCGCTGCAGCGCGACGATGGGCACTCCTGCGTCGGTGAGATCCGACAGGTATGCGCGGAACGTTCCCGAGAGACCCGCATCGGCGGCGAGGCCCTGGCACTTCGCGTCGGCGCCCGCGAGCCCACCCAGGTTGCCTTGGTAGGTCTGCGAGCTCGCGAAGACGAACTTGGCGCCGGTCGGATACGGCTCGTCGACGCCCTTGCACACCCGAAGGGCCGAACAGCTCTGTCCCTCCGCGCAGGCCGAACAGACCGCGCCGCCGCTCCCGCACGCGCTGACCGCATCGCCCAGCTGACAGGTACCGGGATCGCTCGGAGTCTTGAAGGTGCAGCAGCCTTCGCAGTTGCGCACCGAGCACAGCGGCGACGGGCCGGGACAGGAGAGGACGAAGACCGAACCGAGCAGGGTGGCGCGGAGCATCGTGGCATCTTCGCACGTTCCCTGCCGAAGCCTCGCCAACGCGGACTACACTCGGGCGCGTGGCGTGTTCCGAGTGCGGTGCGAGGAGCGGACATCTCTTGGGCTGTTCCCAGGGAATGGTGGTGCTCGCGCCCGAGCCTCCCGCCCCCATCGTCGACGACGACGCGCTCAACAAGAGCGAGACCTACGAGCTGCGCCGGCTCATCGCCTTCCCGATCGCCTTCTTGGTGATGTGGTTCTTCAGCGCGACGGGTGCGGGGAAGTTCATCCTCCGCACCTTCTTCGGCATGTGGCTCCACGAGTTCGGTCATGCGTCGGCGGCGTGGCTCACCGGGCGTTGGGCGCTCCCGCTCCCGTGGGTCACCTTCTCGTTCGATCGCAGCTGGCTGGTGACCATCTTCATCATCGCCGGTGGCGTCGCCCTGGTGCGCTTCGGCGTCATGCGGCGTTCGATGGTGACGATCGTCCTCGGCGGCGCGCTGCTCCTCGCGACCCTCGTCGGCCACCTCGTCTCCGCGAACGCGCAGCGGGCCTTCGACGTCTTCGGCGGAGAGGCCGGCGCGATGGTCTACGGCGCGCTGATGAGCTGCGGCTTCCTCGTGCACAGCCGGTTGCGGATCTTTCGCGGTGGGCTGCGCTGGGGCTGGCTGGTGATCGGCTCGGCGAGCTGGGCGGACGCGACGCGGGTGTGGTGGGACTCGCGCGTCGATCCCGCGGAGATCCCCTTCGGGGTCGAAGACGGCATGCCGTCGGACGCGAGCCGCCTCGTCGACGAGCTCGGTTGGGAGCCGATGGTGATGGTGAAGCGCTTCCTCGCGGTGGCGGTGATCTCGCTCCTCGTCGCGGTCGTCGCCTTCGCCTTCGCGGCGCTGCGCGAGTGGCGGGCCGCGAAGCTCAGCCCACCGAGATCTGCTTGACGCCTTGCTTCTCGAGCCAGGCCTTCACCCGCTCGCGGTGATCGCCCTGCACCACGAGCGCCCCTTCTTCTTCGATGCTGCCGCCACAGCCGAGCGCGCCCTTGAGGGCCTTGAGCCAGGCCTCCCGATCCTTCGGGCTCAGCTCGAGCTGCTCGATGACGGTGACTTCTTTCCCGTTGCGGCCGGCGCGCTCCATGCGCACCACGGCCTTCGGCGGCGCCTTCTTCTCCTTCGGCTTGGGAGGCTTGCCGGGCGGGAGCGCGTCCTTGAGGCCTTGGAGCGACCCGAACGGGTTGTTGAACGGCTTCTTCTCGTCGCTCACGTCAGTGCCCGTGTTCGTCTTCTTCCGGAGGCGGCTCGGGGAGCTTCTTGAAGTACGGCGCGTTCACGTCACCGCCGCTCATCGCCATGCCGAGGATGAAGCCAGCCGAGGGGTACGTCTCGCGGCCGTTCAGCAGCACCAGCGGGGTGCCCTGGAGATCGTAGCGCTTGGCGTAGGTGACGTCGTCGGCGAGCTTGGCCTGGGTCTCCGCGGAGTTGATGCAGGCGAGCAACGAGTCGGTCGAGCGGCCGGTGACCCGCGAGACGATCTGCAGCACGGTCTCGGTCGAGCGCAGCGACTGCTGGTTGGCGAAGAGCTGCTTGCGAACCTCCCAGTACATCGGGTGATCCTCGGAGCAGAGCTCGGCCTTCGCGCCGACGCAGCGGATCTCCTTCATCGAGTTCGGCTCGCCGGGGCGGGCGCAGGCATCGTCGACGAGCGGGAACAACCGTGGCTCGACCGAGAGGGTTCCTTCGGGTGCCGCGCCGCGGAGCTCCTCGAGTGACTCCTCGAAGGCCGCGCAGTGCGGGCAGAGCACGTCGGAGAACTCCACCACTCGAATCGGCGCCTTCTCGGTGCCCGAGCGCACCCGCACCTTCAGATCGCTCACGTCCTTCATCGAGGAGGTGAGCCACTTCTTCCGGGCGGCGGCGGTGATCATCGCCTCGCGCGGCGGCAGGTTGTTGAGGTTGTCGAGCAGCACGTCAGGCGAGGTCCCGGCGAGCTTCGTCACCGCACCGGCCTTCGGGGTGTTCGCGCCGGGGACGAGGGTGAGGAGAAACGCAGGCGCCCCGACGACGAAGAGCCAAGCCGCGCCACCCAAGAGGAACTTGGAGTCGGGCCACCGCGGCGGCGGGAGCATCACGAAGGCCGCGCCCGCATAGGCGAGCACCAGCGCGTAGGTGCCCAGACAGGTGAGGCAGAGCGCCCGGGCTTCGAAGCTGGCGAGCGCGAAGGCGACGATGGAGAGGAGCCCACCGAAGGCCCACAGCTTCACCGAGGCGAGGTGCACCGGCGCGTCGTCACTCGACAGCTTCTTCCAGAGAATGCCCACCAGCACCGCGGCGACCACGCCCCAGACGACGCCAAGGCCGGCGACCGGCATGCCCAGCGAGTCGTGAATCGAAGACGCGAACTTCGAGTTCCAGACGGTGGCGCAGTTGACCGTGTCGTTGACCGAGCAGGCGACCTTCCCGCCGTTGCGCACCACGAGCAGCTCGACCCACTGGTAGATGGCGAGAATGGCGGTGCCGAGGCCCGAGCCAACCAGGGTGCCCAGGGCAGCGTTCGACGGTCTGGCGGGGGCCGATGGCGTGCTCACGCGAGGGCCTTATATACGGCCAACATGCCCCCGACTGCCGCACAAATGACCGAGTACCGGGCCGCCAAGGAGGCTGCGGCCTTCGTCGACGGGTCGCGCCGGGAGCAGCTGCTGGTGACCGGGCCCGACCGGGTCTCCTTTCTCCAGGGCATGGTGACGAATGACGTCGAGAAGTTGGCCGTCGGTGGGAGCTGCCAGGTGGCGCTGCTGACGGCCAAGGGCGCGATGGTGGGGGAGGGGCGGGTGGTGAAGCTCCCCGAGGCGCTGGTCATCGACACCGGCCCTGGGTGCGGCGCCACCGTGCAGGCGTTCCTCCTCAAGTACCTCATCAGCGAAGAGGCCGAGGTGGTGGTGGCGCCCGAGCTGGCGATGGTGGGCCTGCTGGGTCCCACGTCGGCGAGCTGGGTCGAGTCGCTCCCGTCCGAGTCGAAGGTGGCGACGCTCCCGGGGCTCCTCGGGACGGGGACGGACGTGCTGGTGAAGCGTGACGAGCTGCCGAAGGTGCTTCAGGCGCTCGAGGGGCTCCCGCAGGTGAGCGAGGCGACCTTCGAGGTGCTGCGGGTCGAAGCGGGCGTGCCGGTCTTCGGGGTGGAGCTGAGCGAGACGACGATTCCGCTCGAGGCGAACCTGGAGAAGGCGATTCACTACCAGAAGGGTTGCTACATCGGCCAGGAGGTCATCGCCCGCGCGACCTACCGGGGGCAGATGAACAAGCGGCTCGTGGGCGTGTTGCTCGGAGCGGCGGCGCCCGAGCGAGGCAGTGAGCTCACCCTGGGTGACAAGCGGGTGGGCCGGGTGATGAGCGTCGTCAAGAGCGAGCTCAAGCAGCAGAACGTCGCGCTGGCGTACGTTCAACGCGATCATCTGACGCCGGGCACCAAGCTCTCCATCGCGGGAGGCGGCGTGGCGGAGGTCGCTGCGTTACCCTTCAGCTGAATGTCAGAGCGCCTGTGGTTTCAGCAGCCGGTCGAGGGGCTCTTCTTGAAGGGGCTCGGCGGGAAGCTCACGCCCGAGCTGCAGCGCACGGTGCGGAAGGCGGGCATCGATCTCGCCAACCTCCAGCCGGCGTACCCCATCGAGCAGGTGCGTGGCGCGCTCGAGGCGTTGGGTCCGATGCTCTACCCAGGCATGACGCGCGAGCAGTTCCTCCGCGAGTTCGGCCGCGTCTTTCTCCGCGGGTATTCGCAGACGCTCATCGGCGGCGCGATGGTTCAGCTGATGAAGGTGATCGGTGCGCGCCGTACCCTCGAGCGAATGACGAAGAACTTCCGGAGCGGCTCGAACTTCATCGAGACGCGCTTCACCTCGCTCGGACCGACGGAAGCCGAGGTGTGGTTCAACGACGGCGCCGAGATGCCCGAGTTCTTCGCTGGGGTGGTGGAGCAAGGCGGTGCGTTCCTCGCGCTCGAGCGAAACACGGTGACGCTCACCCGAGGGCAGGGCACCGACTTCACCTTGGTCGTTCGCTGGGGCTAGGCCCCGGCCCACTGGGCGAAGGCCTCGGAGCTGACGACCTCCTCGAGGCGCTCCGCCAGCGCGATCGCGCCGCGCTCCTTCACCACCGCGAGCAGGCCGAGCTCGTCGAGCACCTCGCGCGCCTTCTTGGATCCGGCGTCACGCACCGCGAGCTCGGCGAAGCGTTGGAGCTCCGCGTCGGAGGCGGGGTTCGCGAGCCAGCGCTCGAGCCCCTTGCGCAGCACCTCGGCGCCGCCGGGCACGTCACCGTTGGCGAGCTCCCGGGCGAGCTGGGGGAGGGTGAGCTCGAGCACGCCGTCGATCATCGCGAGGCGCAGCTCGGCAGCCTCGGCGGCGCGACGGGGGTCGCTGATGGCGTCGGCGAGCTGACCGAAGACCCCGCTCAAGGCTGCGTCGACGAACTCGACGGCCCGCTTCTCCATCTGCCGCTCGACCTCGCTCCCGACCGCGCCGACGAGGGAGCCGATGGTGCCGGTGCGTGACTTGACGGCTTCTCCGGCGAGCTTGGCGAAGGTGCCGAGGCCCTTGGCGACGCCTGCGACGGGCGCGCTGGCCTTGCGCCCGAACTCGAGCACGAAGTCGAGCAGCAGCGCGCGCACGAGCTCGCGGGTCGGTTCGCGATCGATGACGGTGAGCACCAGCCGCTTGTCGGGAGAGAACGGCCGGCCCACCACCTCGCGGACCGCTTCGCGAACCTCACGGGCGACGACGTCTTTGAGCGCACGCGGAGTGGCGTTGAGCTCGGCCACCGTCGCCTCGACCCCTCGCGACAGCACGGCGAGCGCGCTGGGAGACCGGACCCACCCCTCGAGCGCCTGGCGGGCCGTCGCCACCACGACGTCCTTTGGGAGGAGCTTCGCCACTGGAACGTCGAGCAGCACCTCGACGCTCAGGCGCGCCAGCTCGAGCAGCGCCCGCTCGTCCTTCAATTTTTCGCGAAGAGCATCCACGTGCTGACTCGTAGCAGCTTCCGTCATACACCTCACGCCCATGCCCAACAGCGAACCCCGCTTCGTCTGGTGCGATCTGGAGATGACCGGACTCGACACCGCTACCTGCGCCATCATCGAGATGGGGTTGATCATCACGGGCCCCGATCTGAAGCCGATCGCCGAGTGGGAGTGCGCGGTGTGGCAACCGAACGAAGTGCTCGATCGCATGGAGCCCTTCGTGAAGGACATGCACACGAAGAACGGGCTGCTCGAGCGGGTGCGCAGGTCGGAGATCTCGGTGCGTCAGGCGGAGAAGGACGCGACCCGGCTGGTGCTCCAGCACGTGGAGTACGGCGAGGGCATTCTCGCGGGCAATTCGATTCACACCGATCGGGCGTTCATCACCAAGTACATGCCCGGGTTCGATCGGTCGCTGCACTACCGCATGGTCGACGTGTCGAGCCTCAAGATCATCACCCGCGCCTGGTTCCCCAACGCGCCGGGCCGCTCGAAGGTGGACGCGACGCACACGGTGCTGTCCGATCTGCGCGCGTCGATCGGCGAGCTCGCGTACTACCAGCAGACGTTCTTCAAGAAGCCGAGCGAGGTCTGACGGGTGACCTGGCAACAGCTCGAGCACGCCGCCAACCAGGCGCTGGCCACCGGCGACATCGGTGGAGCGGCCTCGACGCTCATCGACGCCATCGAGTTGGCGCCGAAGGAGCCAGGGCTCTATCGCCAGTTGGTGCAGGTGACGCTGATGGGTGGGAGCACCGAGACGGCGCTGCAGGCCGCCAAGGAGTTGCTGTCGCTCGAGCCGAACAGCCCTGAAGCGCACTACCTGCTCGGCATCTCGGCGATGGCGCATGGCCAGCTCGTGTTGGCCGAGTCGTCGCTCGATCACGCCGCGAGCAAGGCGCCGAGGTCGTGGCAGATTCGTCAGGCGCAGGCGCAGGTGGCCAAGGCGCTGAAGAAGAACGGGCGGGCGGCGCAGGCGCTCGAGGAAGCGGTGAAGCTCGCGCCGACCGAGCCGGCGATCGTGGTCGACTACGCGACGATGCTGCTCGAGCTGAAGGAAGGGCAGAAGGCGAAGGAAGTGCTGTCGCACGCGGTCAAGGTGCACCCGACGAATGCGACGCTGCGGGTGGTGCTCGCCGAGGTCTTCGTGAGCGTCGGGGAGTCGTACGAGGCGCAACTGCACGCGAAGCAGGCGCTCGAGGCCGAAGACGAGTCGGTGCGGAAGCGCGCCGAGGTGATCGTCAACTCGGTCAAGAAGAGCTGACTGGCCGCTTCTCGATGACCAAGCCGCCCCGCTCGAGCCAGTCCTTGAGCGCGAGCCCGGTGCCCATCGGCCAGCTCTTCACCTTCTCTTTCGGCAGGTGCTTGGTCGCTTCGAGTTCTTCGGACAGGGTGATCGTTCCCGTCGCCTCGACGTGAAAGCAGATGATCAGCTCGTTGCGCATCTCGAACGGATACACGCCGACGAGCGACACCACGCGCCCGTCGAGGTTCGTCTCTTCCTTCACTTCGCGCAGCACCGCCTGCTCGGGCGTCTCGTTCGCCTCGAGGAAGCCCGTCACCAGCGCGAAGAACTTCTCGGGCCAGCCCTTGCCGCGGGCGAGGAGCACCTGGCCGTCATGCTCGATGATCGCCGCGACGACTGGCGTCGGGTTCCCCCAGGCGACGAAGCCGCAGCCATCCTTGGGGCAGCTCGGGCGGTGCTTGCCTCCCGCGAGCTTGTCGACGAGCGCCGTTCCACATTTGGGGCAGAACCGAAAGTCCATGCGTAGCTTCCTCCCATGGCATTGGTCACTGGCCCATCGTTTCCTGGAGCTCCGTGCCGCTCCAGACCGCTGCGCCTTGGAAACGCACTGCACGGCGAAGACGGAAGAGTATGCTGTTCAAGTGAAAGCACGGCGTGCAGTCGCGTTCGTTCTGTTGGCCGGCTGTCCCGAACTCATCGGCGATCGATGTAGTCCTGACCTCCCGCCGTGCCCGGATGGAACCGCGTGCATCGGCGGAATGTGTCGAGTCTCTTCAGGCGGAGGCAGCAGTGGAGGTGGAAGCTCTTCGGGAGGAACCGCCGGCGGCGCGACAGCTGATGCGGGCGATGACGCCGGCTCTTCTGACGCTGGTCTCGATGCAGGGTCGGGTGATGGCGGTGTGGCTGACGCTGGACTGGACGACGGTGGCGTGATCGACGCGGGTGGAGGAGACGCTGGTGCCGAGGATTCAGGGCTCGCGGACGCGAGCGTGCGCGACGCGGGTCGAATCATCCGAGTCGCCAACTTCGATGAGTATCTTCAGGCCAACGCAGGTCTCATACGGTACGCGCGTTTTCCGAACTCGACGTCTGCGCTCTTCGAACTGGCTGACGGGGGCGTGCTGCGAATTCCGTTGTCGGGCGACGGAGGCAGCTTTCGCGCCGAGGGGGTGCCGGGAGGGCCATGGACTTGCGAGGAGGTGACGAGCACGAGCAGTTCCTTCTTCGAGGTTCTGGGCGACGAGATCGACATCTCGACCTTGGTGGCTACGGGATCACCGGGCCAACCGTTTCCGCAGCCCAGCGCCGTGACGATGGCGCTCTCGAACCTCAGTCCCTGGAGTGATGTCGACATCGTGCGTGTCTTTTCCCGCGGTGCCGGGAATCGTGTGGAACTCGACGTGAGCCCTTTGGCGACACTCGGCTCGGTCGCAATCACCGGATCTGCGCCGGTGCAGGTGGCCTTCGGAAATCAAATTCGAGCTGGTGACGACTTCGTCGTTCACCAAGTCCATCAGGTCGTCACAGATGCCGGGAACACCGCCTCGTTGCTTCTGCGGAGCGGCCGAGGATCAGGCTTGTCGATTCCCGGCGATACCCTCTCGCTGTCTTTGCAGCCGACACCGGTTCGAGGCATCCAGCACGTCTCGTTTGATACTGGGCTTGTTGCTGTCGCATTGGACGGGCTCCAACCGAGTTGTCGGGTCGATGTCTACGAGTCGATTGGAACCTATTTCACGATTTCGGATCCAGAACTCGCAGGGGTCGAAATCGTGCAGCAGCCTGACGAGCTGGCCGTGGCAGGGACCCAGACCGACAGTCTTGCGACGTTTTTCTCGTGCGCCGCACAAGTTCGATTGCCGATTCCGACCGCGGACGGGGGATTGGAGACGCTTCCTGATGGCGGCCGACTTCTCTTCATCGCCAACGTGGGCATGACTGCTGTTGGCCATTCTGCTCTCGATGGTGGGAGTGTTCCGAATCCGACCATCTCAGCGCCAAGGTTCATTCGCGTTGATGGCCAATCAGTCGCTCACATCGTGTCGCGCGAGCCGGTGATTTCGTGGTCGGTACCTGCGTTCGGGAGTCCCTCCATGTACAGGGTTGGCCTTTTCCGGCTGTCTCGGTCTGGAAACTCGGTCAGGAGTCGAATCGTCGCGAGCTTCTTCACGACGCGAACGCAGGTTCGAGTTCCACCCGCACTGTTGTCGAGCGGAGGCCAGTACGTTGCCACCGTCGATGCTGAGCAGCGACCACCATCAACGACCCTTCGGAGTCCGCGATTCCCGAAGAGCGCGAGCGGCGGCAGCTCGCCGGTTTTCATCGTTCCATGATTGTTCCAACCCAAGATTCGCTGTGAGGGAGGGCCCGGCAAGCTGGGCCAGATTCCGTACGAGGACATGAGATCGATGCGACAGCCCGCGGTGGATCCGAAGGCGGTCCTCTTCGACATGGATGGAGTGCTCGTCCGCAGCGAAGAGGTCTGGTTCCGCGTCGTCGAGCAGGCGGGCGTTCGATTCCGGAACCGCGCCATCAGCCGCGAGGAGTTCTTCCCCACCTTCGGCCAAGGCACCGCCACCGACCTCACCGTCTTCGGCCTCTCGTGCACCCAGGCCGAGCTCGACGCCTTCTACGTCGAGCACTTCGTCCGCCACCTCGACGCGATGTGGGTGAACCCCGAGGCACGCCCGCTCGCCGAAGAGCTGCGCAGCCGCGGCCTCGCGCTCGGGCTCGTCACCAACACCGTCGGCCCGCTCACCAGGCGAATCCTCGAGCACGCCGGGCTGGCCGAGCTCTTTCCCATTCGTGCCACCGCCGATCGCGTGGCGAAGTCGAAGCCCGCGCCCGATCTCGTCGAGCTCTCGTTGAAGGAGCTCGCGGTCCAGCCGGCCGACGCGCTCATGGTGGGTGACTCCCGGTACGATCGTGAGGCCGCCAAGGCCGCGGGCGTTCGCTTCATCGGGCTCAAGCTCGAGGGCGATTCGCGCATCGAGCGGCTCGGAGATCTTCCCATCGAGCTCGGCTGGCGTGAGTCCTGGAGGCTCCGTCCAGCGCGGTCGAGCGATCTCCCCGTCGTCGAACGGCTGCTCGCGCACCTCTCGCTTCCCGTCGATGGGCTGAGCGATCAGTTTCCCGCGGCCTACGTCGTCGCCGAACGTGACGGTGCGGTGCTGGGCCTCGCCGGACTCGAGCGGCATGGAGACGACGGGCTCCTTCGCTCCGTCGCGGTCGAGCCCTCGCTCCAGCGTACGGGCCTCGGCTCGGTGCTCGTCGACGAACGGCTCGCGGAAGCGCGGAAGCTCGGGCTGCAATCGGTGTCGCTCCTCACCACGACGGCGCGCGGCTATTTCCTCGCGAAGGGCTTCGTCGCGGCGCCGCGGGAACGCGTCTCGGCAGCGCTGGCGAGCTCGGTCGAGTTCCGAGAGGCCTGCCCATCGTCGGCCGCCCATCTCGTGTGGAGACCGTGACTCGAGCGCTCGTCCTCCTTGCCCTGACTGGCTGTACGCGCGTCGTCGCGCCGAGCCGGCCACGGGTGCTCTGGTTCGGCGGAGACGTTCACTTCGGCGCCGCTGCCCACGCCGCCCTCGACGAGCTCTCGCTCGACGGCCCACTCGTGGTGAACCTCGAAGGCCCCGTCTCCGAAGCGCCGCGCACCTCGTCGTCGAACGCGCTCTTCAATCCCCCCGAGAGCGCCGACCTCTTGAAGCGCGCCCACGTCGTCGCCGCGGGCATCGACAACAACCACTCGCTCGATGACGGCGCCGACGGCCTCGTTCGCACTCGAACCCGACTCGAACGCGCCGGCATCGCTCCGCTCGGGAGCGCGACGGTCGAAGGACTGAAGCTGCTTCAGGTCGATCTCTCTGGCGGGCTCCCGGCTGGACTCGAGGCGAGGCTCCGCGAAGCACGTCCACAGGTGGTGCTCTTCCACGTGCTCGCTCCGCCGTTGTTCTTCCCCGAGCCAGTGCTTCGTGAGGCCGCCGAGGTCGCGCTGCGGTCGGGAGCTGCTGCGGTCATCGCCCACGGAAGTCACTCGCTCGCGCCGATCGAACGCCGCGGTTCGCAGGTGATCGCCTGGGGCCTCGGCAACCTCGCCTTCGACTGCGAGTGCACCACCGAAGACGAAGGGCTGCTCGTTCGGCTCGAGTTCGCGGAGCACCAGCTCGTCCGTGCCTCGGTCGTTCCGGTTCGCGCAGGCCTTCACGGCGCACGCGCGCAGCTGCTCGATTCCCCGCTGCTCTGGCAGACGCTCGAGAACCTCGGCTCCTCCGCGTTCACCCGCCGAGGCGCCGTCGCCGACTTTTGAGCTCGTGTCCCCGCCCGGGGGACGTGCGGCCTATCAGGCCGCGACCATGTAGTTCTGCTCGTTCTCTCGTTTGAGCTGCTTCTCGAGCGATTGAATGAGCTTCACGTTCTTCTTGTCGACGTCGGTCAGCTTCGCGTCGGTGTACTTCGGGTCGATCGCGTACCACTTGATGGTCGTGAAGTGCCCCTTCACCAGCGGCGTCTCGAAGGCACGGCCGCGGCGCGCGAAGATGGTGTTGCGCAGGAGCTTCAAGTCGCGCGGGGAGAGATCGTCGAGGTCCTTCATCGAGAGCAGCTTGTCGAGCCGGCTGGGGTTCTCGAGCGGGTTCAGGTCGGCGGGAGCGTCGCCTTCGCCCGCCCACTCGCCGAGGCGAATCGAGAGCAGCTTGAGCTCGACGAGCTCCTCGGGCGCGGCCTTCTTGTTCGCCTTCACCTTCGCCCGCAGCGTGTCTCGCATCGCGGTGAGCTTCTCGACGGTGAGGCTCGACTCGTAGGTGGCGATCGTCTCCGCGTTCTTGTCGTCGCGCCGCCAGACCTCGGGTGGATCCTCGGTCTCCGACTTCCAGACACCGTTGAGGAACATGGCCTGGTTCGGCTGGTACCAGGGCTGTTTCGAGAAGAACTCCTTGAGCCAGGCGCGGCGAAACTCGTTGCCGCGCTTCGCGTAGATCCAGTTGCGCATCAGCGTCAGCTCTCGGAGCGAGCGCCCTTCGAGGTCGGCGGGCTCGAGCGCTGCTTCGACGTAGAGCGGTCGATCGGCGGCGAAGGCAGTGGAGGCGAGGAGGGCGACGGTGAGGACCAAGCGCATGACGGCGATGGTACCGCAGTCGCTCTGCTTCACGCGCAGGAGATCAGCTCCCGCTCGGTGAGGATCGCGTCGAGGCGCTCGTCGGAGGGACCGGTGGGAACGCGCTCGACCTCCTGTGCGGCGTACGCAAGGCCAATCGCCCGAACTGGTCCGTTCGAGCGCAGCGCGCGCAGGGTGCGATCGTAGTAGCCGGCGCCGTAGCCCAACCGATTGCCTCGGCGATCGAAGGCGAGCAGCGGAACGAGCACGAGGTCGGGCGTCACCACTGGACTGTCGGGTGGGGGCTCGGTCACCCCGAAGCGGCCACTCACGAGCACGGTGTCGCTCGCCCAGTGATGAAAGGTGAGCGGTGTTCCTCGCGGCCCAGTCCGAGGGAGCGCCAGCTTCGCGCCCATCGCCTCGAGCCGGCGCATGAGCGGTCGAGGGTCGAGCTCGCTGCGCATCGGACAGGTGCCGGACACCACCCGAGGCACGCGCTCGCTGAGGAAGGTACGCGCGACGACGTCTGCGGCATCGGGTGCTCGCTTCGCCGCCTCGTCTCGAACGGCCTCCATTCGAACTCGCAGCGCGCGCTTCTCTTCGTCGAGGGTCATTCGCCCACCAGGCATGGTGGCTGGTCGCGATAGCGTCGCTCGAACGGCACGTACACCATGCAGGAACGGTCGCCGTCGGTGGTGAGGCAGACCTCTTCGCAGAGTTGATAGAAGTCGGTGTGCTTGCGCAGCACCGCCTCGCCGGTCTGGGTGTCGAGGACGCGGTTGGAGGACGTCGGGTACTTCCCGTCGGTGTTCTCGGCGAACGAGTGGAGCGCGGTGATCAGCCCGCGCGGCACGCCCTTCGCCCAGATGCCACGCCCCTTCTTCTGCGCCTGGTGCATCGCATCGAGCACGATCGGATCGGGCTTACCTCTCACCGCGTAGGCGAGCCCGCGCCCCTGCCGCACCATCTCGAGCGCGAGCTTCGGGCAGTTCACCAACACGCGCTTGTAGGCGTCGGGCTCTCCGCCGGTAGTGCACTCCCATTCCTTCGAGGCGCAGACCTGCGCGTCACCTTTCGTGAGCGTGTACAGCTCCTCGCGCGTCCACGAGCCCCAGCGGTGCACCGGGCCGTACGACTCGAGGGTGTTGTAGCCGACGAGCCGGGTGCCCTGGCCCTCGTAGGGGCCGGAGGTGAAGGTGAAGCTGTCTCCGTCGGACCAGGCCACCGAGACGCGCTCGCCGTTCAAGACGATGAAGCCGTCGGCCTCGTGCGCGTCGTCGGCCTTCGTTCGTTTTCCACCCGTGCGGGTGACGATGGTGACGCAGCCGCTGAGGAGGAGGAGCACCGCGCAGGCTCGAAGCATCGCGGGCACTCTACTCGGGCCGTCGCTCGAATCGACCCGGCTCTGACGACTGTGCGAGGCTCGCGCGCGTGCTCTGCCTGTTCCTCGTGATGGCGCAGCTCCCTCCGGATGGAGGCGTCGTGCTTCGCGTCTTCCAGGGCCCGGCGCAGGAGCCGCAGCTGTTGGTGGCGTCGGCCGACGGCTACTGGCGCGATCGCCATGGCCGGCTCCGCGATCCCCCGACGGCTGCGCATGAGCTCTCCGATCCGTCGGCGGCTCCGGTGTTCGCGCATGACGAGTGGGTGAAGCCGCCACGCGCCGAGGTGCGCCGCGCGTCTCCGGTCGCCAACCTGTCCTGGGGCATGAGCCCCGACGAGCTGGGCAGCGTGGTGAAGACCTCGTTTCATCGGCAGCGCTGGCCGCTCGAGCTCGGAGGCGTTCGCTTCTTCGCCTCGCCGTCGTTCGTCGATGTCGGCCGGCCCGCGCTCACCGCGTTGGAGCTCGAGAGCACGTCGGCGCCGGCGCTCGTCTGGCCGGCGTTGCAGCGCCTCTTCGGGACACCGACCTTCACCGGCAGTTCCTGGCGCGCCTGGCAGACCGCCGACTCGTCGGTGCACGCGGTCGAGGATCGAGGGCGGGTCCGGGTGCTGGTGGTGTCGCGGCTGTTCCTGCTCTTCGATCGTGAGAGCGACCTGCGTCAGTGATCGATCGTTCGGGGAGTCGTGGGCGGTGGTGCTCCCATGTCTCCTTCGCCTGCCATTCAGTCGATGTTCGACTCGGTCTACGCGGAGCCTCGGGATCTGCAGCGTCGCCGGGTGTTGGCCGACGCCTTGATGGAGGTCGGCGATCCGCGCGGGGAGTTCATCACCTTGCAGTTCGACACCTCGGCGCGGTCACGGAAGCGGGCGCAGAAGCTCCTCGCACGGCATCGGCTCGTGTTCCTCCAGCCCTTCACCGAGGTGCTCATGAGCGGCACCGAAGTCTGGTCGCACGGCTTCGTCGTCTCGGCGCATCTCCGCTTGACCGGTTCGATCGGTGACGTGCCGGCGCTGGCGACGCTCGAAGAGGCCGTCGGTCACCTCACCGCCTACGAGCCACGCGAGCTCGCCTCACCGTGGCTCAAGAGCCTCCGAAAGCTACGGCTCGTTCCGTCGCACGACGGACACGACCCACGGCAGTTCGCTTTCTCGCGCCGCGTCGGGCAGATCGAGAGTGCTTTGGGCTGGCTCGCCAGGGCGGGCCGGGGGCACGTCCTCGTTCGGGAGTGGTGGTCGGGGGATTGAGGCCGACGCTCACCAGACGTCGACGCGGCGCATTCGCCCATGGGCCCGCGTTGCAGAAGCTCCGCGCTCGAGGGGGCAGGTTCGAGTGCCGATGGTGTCGCGACCGTTCCTCCTCTTCGACCGCGACTCCCACACCCCCGAGTGATTCACTCGGCATCGACGCGAGTCCACCCGTCCCATGCTGCTCAAGCTCGAAAAGGTGTCAGCACCTGCGAAGTTCCCCACCGGCGTGTTCTCGACCGGCTCGGCGTGCTTCCTCACGAGCATCGACAAGCCGGGGTCCTGGGCAAACAAAGGAGATTTCGTCGTCTTCGTTTCGACTGATCTCGAGCAGTGGTCTTCCGTGCTGCGACACGCGACGGAGTGTCACCCGGTCGTGGCGTTTGGAGGCCTCGTCCTTCACAAGGGCGCGGGCGAGACGGTGTGGTTCGACGGTGCGGGTTGGGTGAGGCTCGAGTTTCCCGGAACGTTCTTCACCTCTGATGGAGCAGACGGGCTGTGGTCGATCGGCGCCTCGTTGGCACGGAGGCGGGCGACCGAGTCCACGTTCGAGCCCGTTCCCACCGAGGTTCTGCCGAACGCCATCATCGCCTGCGAAGCGCTCACCCTCGTTGCCCGAGATGGCGGTTGGTATCGCCTGCGCGACGACGGCGCCTGCGAGCCCGTGCCCACGTTGCGACGGCGGCGAGTGCAGCGGCTGCTCGGCGTCGAGCGCGTCATCTACGCCATCGTCGACGAAGCGCTCTGGCGCTCGACCGACGGAGGGCGCAGCTTCTCGGTCTGCGAGCTGAAGTACCCTGCGCTCAGCCTCGGCACCGCTGACGGGCGGCTCGTCGTCGGGGCCCGAGGAGCGCTGGTCACCACCCTCGATGGGCACACGTTCACCACCATCTCGGAGAACCCCGAGGCGGCGTTCTCGACGATTGTCTCGGTTTCCAGCGGCGCTCTCGTCATCGATGCCCGGCGGCAGCGGCTCTTCGGGCTCGCTGAGAAGGGCCAACGGCCGTCACTCGCGCTCGTCGAACGCGACACTCGCGCCGTCGAACACCCAGAGCTCACGACCGTGCTGCAGCGCTTCGCCGAGCTCGAAGCGCCCTTGCTGGCTCGCCGGTCGAGCCCGCTCGAGCACGCGAGGACCCAGGCCGAGCGCCTTCCACCGACCCAGGGCTCCCAGCCGCACCTCGTCTATCTCGACGCGCTCCAAGACGCTGGTGACCGCGAAGCGCCTCACCTCGCCATGCTCAATCGGCTCCAGCGAGGCCCCCGCTTCGATCAGTACCTCGCCGAGCATCGGGCGCTGCTCCTCGACGCCTCTCTCCAGCACGCGGTCAGCGACTGGAAGGACGGCTTCCTCCGTCGTGCCTCGTTGCACGTCTCGCACCTCCCGGCGCTCTTCAGTCACACCTCGGCCCATCTCCTGCGTGAGCTCTCGGTCTGGAGCCGTGACGACTCGACCGCCGATCTCTCCGTGCTCGCGCAGACGCTCCGTGGTCTTCACCACCTCTCCATCGATGGCATCGAGTTCGACGACGAGGGGCCGATGGTCGTGTGCTGGGGCGATCTCGGTGCGCTCTGGCCTGCGCTCGGTCAGCTCGAGAGCTTGTCACTGAGCGGCGCAGTGACTCGCTTCGGGCCGCTGATCTTTCCCAAGCTCGTGAGCCTGTCGCTGCTCCTCGATGATTCGACCGCGCTGAACGAGCTGAAGGAGCTGCTCGCGCCCAGGCTCACCGAGCTCCGGCTCGGCGCGCTCGGTGACGGACCGTGGCTCGTCGACCTGCTCGGCCGCGACGTCTGGCCCCGACTTCGTTCCGTTCACCTCGGCGGTCCGGCGGTCGCGACGCTGCTCGCACGGGTTTCACCCGGAGCCTGGCCGTCCAGCCTCGACGCGCTCACCATGCCTGGCTGCCAACTCACTGATGCGTCGGTCGAGCAGCTCGCCGCCAGCCTGACTCGACGGCTTTCGCTGCTCGACGTCCGATCGAACCGGCTCACCTCCGCAGGCATCGCGCGCGCGTTGGGCCTTGCCGATCGGGTGCTCACCGACCACCAACAGCTCCTGGCCGAGTTCCATTGGCCGCCTGGCTGGTACGGCGGCTAGCCGTCACCAAACGTCGACGCGGCCCATTCGCCCATCGGCGCTGCGCACTTCGATCTCGTGGTGGCCCTTCATCAGCAACCGCGGGTGATCGACGATCGCCTGACCGAACGCGTCTGCCGGCTTCCAGATCGACCAGAAGCCGCGATCGACGCGGTACGAGATCTCCTGGGTACCGAGGCCGGTGAGGCGCGCGACCGAGCCCTCCTTGGACGTCAGCCACAGCGCCGCTTCCTCGGGCACGAGCGGCACCGGGCACGCCTCCGTCCGTGGGTAGAGGCGCGCGTAGATGCCGAGGTGGTTGTAGGTCGAGGTGCCGGAGATCTGCCCGACGCCCCGCGCGCGCACGAGCTGGATCTTGAACGCGAAGCCGGCGAGGTCGGGCAACTGAAACTCGGGGAAGCCCATGGCCAACGCCGGCTCCACCTGGCCGAGCAGGAGCGGGATGAGGCCCTTCAGCGTCGTCGCGTCCTCGGCGAGCAGTTCGCTGTTGATCACCTCGGGCCGCTGGATCGCGTCGCGCAGGCTGCCGATCACCGGCCGCAGCCGATCGCACCCCTGCACGTCGAGGCCCATCGGCAGCTTCAGATCGAACTGAATCGTGAACAGCCGCACCATTCGCTCATCGATGAGCGCGTAGAGATCGATCTCCAGCTGCGGCCAGTCGAGGAGGATGAGTGGGTCGAGCGGCTTGCCCTGGGCGTCGAGCGTGCCTTCGCCGAAGACGACGGTGGGCGGGTTCACCGGCCGCACCACGACGCGCATCGGCACGGCCTTGCCCTCGGTGAGCTTGCCCAAGCTGGGGAACGCCGCGGCCACCAGGCTCGACTCGAGCTGCGCGATGCTCTCGGTGCCGACCTCGAGGCAGAGGGCTCCCGACTGCTGCACGTGGTACAGCACGTCACTCATCATCTGCTGCGAGAGCGAGAAGGCGAGGTCGTAGCCCATCGCCGGTGCGTCGCGATCGAAGTCGGGCAAGGGCAACATCACCGGCGTCGGGCGCATCTTCGGCGCGACGCACGCTGCCGGGTTCACTTCCCTCATGCCGCCTCGCAGCCCAATGGTGGTGCCCATGGGCGACGAGGTCACCGAGCCGCCTGCGCCGTACGCCAGCTCGAGCTCCGCGCCGCGAGGAATGAGCCCCTGCATCGCCGCCGACACGTCCGCCCGCCCTTCGAGGCCGATGAGCCCGGGCACGCACTTGCCGGTGCTGGTGTCGATGCAGGTGCCGGGCCCGCCGTCTTCGGGCTGGCACATCGCGGTCACGCCGGCCTGGGTCGACCTTGGGCACATGCCGTTGGTGCAGGGCGCGCAGTTCGCCTCGGCGAGCGCGTCGTTGATCTGCTTCGACAACGAGTCGGCGAGTTGGCCCACCAACAGGTTCTTCACCGGGCCCAGGTTGGTCAGGCTGCAGAGCGAGCAGTTGGTGCCGGCCGGCCGGGAGATGACGAAGTCGTTCCCATCGATGCAGGCCGGTGGGGTGGTGCCTCCACCGCAAGCGTCGGTGCCGTCGACGCTGGCCACCTCGAGGGCGAGCAGCTTGTCCCACTTCGGGTCGATCGCGAGCTTGATGTTGATGCCCAGCTCGGTGTTGCCCGGGGTGGTGCGCCCGGTGTCGAAGTCGAGGCTGCACTTGATCGGCTGGGTGAAGAGGCAGGCGTTGCGGCTCACCGACGACATGTGGATGAGGCCGGTCTGCACGGTGGCGCTGATGCGCGCCTCGACGAGATCGGGCGACTTCGGCGAGAAGCGCAGCGAGTTGACGTTGATGAGAATGTCGCGCGGCACGTCGCGGTTCGTGCCGGTCGTCGAGCAGCGCCCGTCCATCTGGCCGCACGACTCGGCGGTGCAGAGCAGATCGCCTTCGTCACCGATGACGAGCTGCAGCGCGGGAATGCCGAACAGGTTGGCCGTCTGCACCGAGCAGGGCATCGGGACCCGGAGGACGCCGCCCGGCGCGAACATCGAGAGCACCGTGCTCACGCCCGCGTCGGAGTTCAGGTACGCGAAGCCCTGGCCGGAGACGCGGATCGCGCCCGCCGAGTCCTGCTTGGGGCCGGTGTACGTCCCTTGGGGAAGCTGTTGAAGGCCGGCGCACCCGCCACCGCACCCACCACCGCCGCCGCCACCGCAAGCGATGAAGAGGCCGAAGACGAGCAACCAGGAGTGCCGGGCGGGGCGAGCCATGGCCGAGCCGTGTAGCAGACCCACCACGTTCGGGGACATGGGGTGTGACGCAGGCTGGCGGAGCGCCAGTCGAGGACGTGAAGATGGGCGCAAGCGATTCGGGAGGTCCTTCGTTACCTCCGGCCGCGGTTCGAACTATTCGGAGCCATCGGGGTCTCACCGGCCGGGAGGGGCAGTGACGGGTCGATGCCAGCAGCTGGTGCTGTCCGTCCTGGCGACGGCGGGCGGCGCCTGGGCGCAGACGCCCGACTTCTTCGAGCCACCGAGCCCGACCGAGCGGCGGGCCCTCGTGGCCGTTCACACCTCCTCGCCGCCGACGATCGACGGGGCGCTCGATGACGCCGCCTGGGTCGCCGCCACCGCCTCCGCTGGTTTCGTGCAAGTCGAGCCACGCCAGGGAGCGCCCGCCACCAACGCCTCTTCGGTGCGGCTCCTCTTCGACGATCGCGCGCTCTACATCGCGGCCGACCTCCCCCAGCCCGAGGGGCGCTTCAACCAGCGCGACCTGAAGCGCGACTTCGAGACCAACGAGTGCGATCTCTTCTCGGTCTACCTCGACCCCCTCGGAGACGGTCGCAACGCCTTCATCTTCTCGGTCAACCCCTACGGCGCCCAGCGCGACGTGCAGGTGATCGACGACTCCATCGTCGAGCCGAACTGGGACACCGTGTGGAGGGTCGCGACCCGACGCAGTGAGACGGCCTGGTCGGTCGAGTTCGCGATTCCCTTCAAGTCCCTGCGCTACGGCCCGCAGGGCACGCCGTGGGGCATTCAGTTCCTCCGGCGCGAGCGCGGCGTCAACGAAGACACGGTCTTCAGCCGCATTCCCCGCTCGGTCGGCGCCGCGCGCATGGCGTACTCGGCGCGCGTCGACGGGTTGGTCACGCCGCCGCCGTCGCTCGCCTTGCAGCTGAGGCCCTACGTGATTGGCCGGCTCCTCAAGGACGGCGACGCGCCCTTCGCCTTCGCTCCGAACGTCGGAGGCGAGGTGACCTGGAGCCCGACGTCGTCGACGGTGCTCGACCTCACCGTCAACACCGACTTCGCCGAGACCGACGTCGACCGGCGGGTGGTGAACCTCTCGCGCTTCAACGTCTTCTTCCCCGAGCGCCGCCAGTTCTTCCTCGAGTCCGCCGGGCTCTTCAACGCCGGGTTCCAGGGCTTCCTCCAGCCGTTCTTCAGCCGTCGCATCGGCCTCGAAGACGGCGCCCCGGTGCCGATCGGCGCTGGCACCCGCTTCGTCTACCGCTCCGAGCAGCGCAGCGCGGGGGGCCTCGCCATCTTCACTCCCGAACACCAGGGCCACGGGGCGACGCTGTTCGGCGTGGGCCGCTACACCCACCACCTCGGAGAGCAGAGCCGCGTCGGTGGCATGGTGGTGGCGAAGCACGCCTTCGCGGGAAGCTCGGTCGAGACCAACACCAACGTCGTGCCCGTCGTCGACGGCTTCTTCCGCAGCGGGCCCTTCACCACCAGCGCGTCGTTGATGGGGTCGATCACCAACGCGCCGAGCACCGGCACTTCGCTCGGCTGGTCGGCGACCTGGTCGAACAACGTGAGCGGCCCGTGGGGCAACCTCGAGGTGAACGGCTTCAACATCTCCAAGTCCTTCGAGGCGCGCACCGGCTTCGTCGCGCGGGAGAACGTGGTGGGGCTGAGCATCAACGGAGGCCTCGACCTCCGGCCCCTCTGGCGCCCGGCCTGGTTGCGCAACTTCGGTCCGTGGGTCGATTCCTACGCGCTCTGGCAGTCGAGCACGCTGCAGTTCCTCGAGACGAACGTGCTGATGTCCCCCTGGTGGATGCAGTTTTCGGGCGGTGACGAGGTCTTCGTCGCGGTCGAGCACAGCGAGCAGCGGCTCAGCGAGCCGTTCAGCCCGGTGCGGCGGGTGTCCTTCGCGCCCGGGGCCTACGGGTTCGATCGCTACGGCGTGCAGTTCCTCACCCAGGCGAGCCGGGTCGTCGCGTTCCAGGGAGACGCGTCGTTCGGCAGGTACTACTCGGCCTCGCGCTTCGGCGGGCGCTTGCAGGCCTCGGTGCAGCCGATTCCCCACGTTCGGTTGGCCGCGCAGTACTCGTTCAACCGCTTCTGGGGCGAGGGCGTCGAGAGCGCGAACGTCGACACCCACCTCTGGCTGCTCGAGGCCCGGCTGGCGCTCACCCCCAAGCTCCAGCTCATCGGGAGCTACCAGCGCGACACCGACGGCAACGCTTCCATCTTGAACGCGCGCGTCGCCTGGGAGTTCCTCCCGCTCTCCTTCGTCTACGTCGTGTTGACCGACACCCGCGGGGCCTTCCGAATCGAGAACGGGCAGCTCCCCGAGCTGCGGCTGGTGGCGAAGGTGACCTACACCTTTCGTCCGTGAGCAGTTGAACGGTGGCCGAGTCTGGGGGAGGAGGGAGGCTCCCGATGCAGACGACCCACGTCATCTTGATGACCGGCTGCGCGAGCGGCATCGCCCGGCACCTCACCAAGGCCCTGGGCGGCAGCTACCGCATCCTCGCGACCGACGTGAACGTGAGCGGCCTCGAGCAGTGCGCGCAGGAAGACGGGTGGGACCCGCAGCACGTCAAGACGCTCAAGCTCGACGTGCGCCACGCGGGCGAATGGGAAGAGGCGCTGCGGGTCGCGCTCGCTCACTTCGGGCGGCTCGACGTGTTGATGAACGTCGCCGGCCATCTCCAGTCGGGCCTCGCCCACGAAGCGGACGCCTCGGAGGTCGACAAGCACCTCGACGTCAACGCCAAGGGCGTCATCCACGGCTGCCGCATCGTCGGCCGTCACTTCGCGCAGCAGCGCTCGGGGCACCTCATCAACGTCGGCAGCCTCGCCTCGCTCGCGCCGGCCGCGGGGTTGAGCCTCTACGTCGCCTCGAAGCACGCGGTGCGCGGGTTCAGCCTCGCCATCGCCCAGGAACTCGAGCGCTTCAACGTGCACGTCACCCTGGTGATGCCCGACGCGGTGAAGACGCCGATGTTGGACGCGCAGCTCGAGCGCGCCGAGGCGGCGATGATCTTCTCCGGCACCACGCCGCTCACCGTGCAAGACGTCGAGCGCGCCTTCATCGAAGAGGTGCTGCCGAACCGGCC
The DNA here is from genome assembly GCA_052034585.1 of Myxococcota bacterium. GTDB lineage: Bacteria > Myxococcota > Myxococcia > Myxococcales > Myxococcaceae > Xiheimicrobium. The sequence continues at coordinate 92,666 of JBPOIJ010000010.1, read as the reverse complement.
CCTCGAGCTCACCTTGCCGATGGGGCGTGGGTTGTTGGCCCGGCTGGCGAGCTTCGCGCCGTCGGCGGTGGTGGGGCTGGGGCCCGCGTTCGCGACGCAGGGGCGCAAGAAGCAGGCGGCGCTCAAGGCCGAGCGCGACGGCGAGCGCTGAGCTTCAGCGCTTCTTCCAGGTGCAGCGAAACTCGTGAAAGGGCGCTCCGCGCGAGGTGCAGGCCGTCTCGGCGGCGTCGGCGTTCACCTCGACGCCGAGCGCGTCCATGGTGGCGATCATCCACCCCTCCATCAGCCGGCAGTGTGCAGTCGCCATCTCGGGAAACCCGGAGATGCGCAGACAGGTGTCGGTCGGCGCCCAGCTGACGGCCTCCATCTCGCCGGCGTTCGAGTAGTAGCCGGCCCACACCTTCGAGCAGCCACGAATGAGCCGCTCGGTGCTCGCGATGGCGAGGTAGACGCGGAAGACGGTGGAGATGTCGCGCTTGCCCGACGCGACGCCGAGGGTGCGAAAGAAGGCGGGCTGGCCGCGACCGAACTTCTGCTCGAGGCCGTTCAAGAAGCCGACGTAGGCAGGGTAGGGGTACCAGCCCGCGTGGAGAATGCGGGTGGCGAAGGCCTTCTGGGTGGCCGGCGGCATCGCCTTGAGGGCGTCGCTCAGCGCGGAGGGCCCGTGGGACTCCTTCACGGACCGAATGAGGCCGAGGAAGGCGCGGCCGCTGACGAGCGGCTCACTCACGTCTCACCGCGCGCTGGAGCTCGTTCGTTCACTTCGTTCCGCCCGTGTGGCTCGCTGCCCGCAGGGAGGCCTCAGCGCCTCGACTTCTTCTTCGACACGGCGCCACGCTTTCCTGAAGCGGCCTTCTTCTTGGGCGCGGGCTGCTTCGCCGCCTTGGCCGTCTTCTTGCCTTTCACCAGGGCACGCACCTTCTTGCCGAGGGACTTCGCCTGCGCCGCCACCTTCTTCTGCACCTTCTTGCCCGTCTTGACCGCCTTGTCGGCCTGCTTCTTGGCCTGCTTCTTCGCGCTCTCGAGGGCCTTGGAGACGTTCTTCTTGGCCGACTCGAGGGCCTCTCCGGCTTGTTCGACGGCGTGCTCGAGCGCCTCACCGGCCTTGCCGGCCGCTTCTTCGAGCCGCTCGACGCCTTCTTTGAGCTTCTCGCGGGGGCTGCCGAAGTACTTCTCCATCGGGTCGAAGTAGTACTCGTTCCACCCGGTCTCGTATTGCGGCCCCTGGCCCGTCGGCACGCCGGTGTGCTTCAGCTTCACCTCGGTGCCGCCTTCGACTTCGGTCAACTCGACGACGAGGTGGCTGTCGGGAGCGCCCTCGGGAAACTCGTTCGTGCGCCAGGTCTGCTCGATGCGGGCGTAGGGCTGGGAGGCCACCGTGCGGCCCTCGATGTAGCCGTCCCACGCGGTGTAGGCCCCGTCCTCACCAGCGCTCGCCGCGGCGTTCGTCATCAGCGCGTGCTCTTCGGGGTCGAGCCACGCCTCATAGATTCGGCGGGCCGGTGCCTTGATGACGCGCGTCACTTCGATGCTGTCCATGTGCTGTCCCCTCGCAGAATGGATGAAAGGTGGGAGTCACGAACTTCCTGTCGTGACCTGATTCGGAGTTTACTCTCGACCATCGTGAGAGTCCTTCCCGTCGTCGTCGCCTGTTGGACCCTGATTGCTTCAGCCGCTCCGGACCCGAAGCTCAAGGAGAAAGAGCGGGAGAACCTGCGGCGGGCGTTGACCTCGGTCATCGAGACCTCGACGCTCAAGGGCGCGCGAGTGACGGTGCAGGTGCGCAGCATCGACGACGGCTCCATCGTCTTCTCGCGCGACGGCGACGAGCTGCTGAACCCGGCCTCGAACGTGAAGCTCTTCACCGCGGCCACCGCGCTCTCGACGCTGGGCCCCGACTTCCGCTTCGAGACCGACTTCCTCACCGATCACGACTTCAAGGACGGCAAGGCGAAGGTGCTCTTCGTGCGTGGGCGCGGCGACCCGACCATCACCACCGAGCGGCTCTACGGCATGGTGGCTGAGATCGTTCACGCGGGCCTCAAGGAAGTCTCCGACGGCATCGTGCTCGACGAGTCGTACTTCGACGGCGAGCGCACGGCGCCGGGGTTCGATCAAGAGACCGGCGACAAGGCCTACCTCGCGCCGACGGGGGCGCTCTCGCTCAACTGGAACTCGGTGGGCGTCTACCTGCGGCCTGGCGAGACGGTGGGCTCGGTGGCGACGGCGGAGGTCGAGCCTCCGTCCGACTTCTTCGTGATGGAGACCGAGCTGACGACCGGCTCGAAGACCCAGCGCCGCTTCACCGTCACCAGCGGCGTCGACAAGGACAAGGTGCGCCAGAAGCTCGAGGTGAAGGGCGTGGTGCCGCTCGAGAAGGGCGTGTGGAGCCAGTACAAGAAGGTCGACCAGCCGGCGCTCTACTTTGGCTTCACGCTCAAGCAGTTGCTCGCGCAGCGCGGCGTGAAGGTGAAGGGCCGCATTCGCACCGGCGCGGTGCCCTTCAACGCGAAGATGCTGACGGCCTCGGCGAGCGACACGTTGGACATCGTGCTCAAGCGGCTCAACAAGAACTCGTCGAACTTCGTGGCCGAGCAGCTCGTCAAGACGATCGGCGCCGAGGTGAAGGGCGTGCCAGGCAGCCACGCGAAGGGCGTCGAGGCGGTGGAGGACTTCCTCGAGCGGGAGGTCGGCATCGCGCGCGGCAGCTTCGTGATGAAGAACGGCTCGGGGCTCAACGACTCGAACCGCTTCTCGGCGTCGCAGACGAACCAGCTATTGCTCCACATGGTGCAGAAGTTCCCCATCGCGCCCGAGTACCTCTCGGCGCTCGCCATCGCGGCGAAGGACGGAACGCTCAAGTATCGGTTCGAGGGGAGCGAGGCGGTGGGGCGGCTCCGGGCGAAGACGGGCACCCTCGAGAACGTGTCGGCGCTGTCGGGCTACGTTCAATCGATCGGCGGAGAGCGCTTCGTCTTCTCGGTGATGGTGAACGACTTCCCGGGGCGGGCCTCGTCGGTGGTGCAGCACATCGACGCGCTCGGCGCGGCGGTCGCGGCGGTGGGCTCGCGGGAAGGCCCGTCTGCGGCGGTGGCGATGATGATGAAGCCGCCGTCGGTGGTGGCGTCGCAGGCCGAGCTGGAGACGCGGCTCAAGACGTACGTGGCGATGGGGCAGAAGGGCGATCGCCGGAACGCGCCCTTCCTCCGCACTGCCTGGCGCAGCGAGAAGGACCCGGCGGTGCGAGCGGTCATCGCGGACGCGCTCATTCAGTCCGACCCGAAGGAGCCGGCGCACAGCCGCATCTTCCTCGACAGCGCCATCGCGACCGACGAGGTCTTCGGCCGGCTGAAGGACGCGGCGAAGCGGGCGCAGCTCGATACCCCGGTGCTCTCGACCTTGGTGGAGCTCGCGGCCTCGGGGCAGGTCGAGGCCTGCGCCCGGCTCTTCGAGTTCGTGCGCTTCAACGCGAGCGACGAGCTGTCACGGGCGTACCTGGCCGAGCAGCTCGCGGTGGTGGCGCACGATGCCCCGCAGGAGCTCTTGACCGCGCTGCGGCTCGCGCCCGAGGTCGATCGATCGGCGGCGCTCGACTCGTTGGTGGTTGGCTTGGTGAAGCAGTCGCAGGCGGACTCGCCACTGTGGGAAGCGATCAAGACGGGGCAGGGCAGCGTCGACCCGGCCGTCGCCACCTTCACCAAGAGCGTCGAGGTGTTGCTCAGCCAGCGCATCGCCGAGGCGAAGGCACCGAAGCCGACCGAGCCGACGGTGGTGATGCCGCCTCCGCTCGGGTCGCCGCCGTCGGTCCCCACCGCTCCTGGCGGTTGACGAGCGTGCGCCACCTCGTCGCGTTTCTCTGCTTCGTCGCGGCCTGCGCTGGAGGCGGGGTGCTCTTCGGTGTCACCAGCTGGTTCAACTACGGGCTGCTGTGCGGCACTCTGCTGCTCCCGCTCGCTGCGGCGACGTGGGCCTACGCCGTGTCGCGCTGGGCGCAACGCCAGCTCGAGCGCGAGTGGGAGGCGAGGCGATCGGCGGTCGATGACCGCCTGCCAGCGGGCGTGAGCTGGGAGTTCCCTCCGCACCAACCGGGAGACTGCAGCGGCCCCGAGAGTGACGAAGGAGTCGAAGACTGAGCCCGCTCGATCCGGCCGATGAAGCGCTGCTGCGGTTCGCCGAGTCGCTCTTGCCAGCGGTCGCGCTTCAGCTGCGGAACCCGGTGTGGTCGGGGCTGCTCCTCGCCGAGCAGGAAGACGCGGAGGTGCGCAGAGCGCGGCTCGAGCACCCCGCGCGCCTGCGTGTCGCAGCGACGGGGCGCGTGTATTCGGTCGCCGCGAACCTCTTCGAAGCGGTGGGCCGTGAGACCGTGTTGCACGATCATCGCTTCCCGCTCGCGGTCTTCCCCTTCGCGCTGGACGCGGATCTCGAGGCGCCGCTCTACGCGATGCAGTGGCTCGACGAACGGCAGGGCGGAGTCGCGTCCGTGCGGACCGTGCTTCCAGGGGCGACGTGGGCCGTGTCCGCGCCGTCGAAGGTTCGGCACACCGTTCGGAGCCTGCGCCCCCACGCGTCGATCGTGATCGCTGACGTGACCGATGCGCCCACGCGCGAACAGCGGCTGGCTGCGGAGCGGTTGCCTCCCAAGGAGGTGACTCGCGTTCGTACGCTCGTGCTCGACGCGTTCGTGCGTGCGCTTCGCGGAGACCTGCCCGACGGTGGGGAGGGCTCGCGGGAGCGCGGCGGCCTCAGAACGCCGACCGTTCCCGATTGAGACCTGACGCGCACGATCGTTCACCTCGATCGATCGCCTCGGGTACGGTGCCGCGGTGATCTGGTTCTTCGTCCCCGCCCTGCTCTCGTGCTTCATCGTCGTGCTTCACCGCCTCCTGCCGGCCCGTGACGTCGTCGGCTACGTGAAGGACGAGGGTGGCGAGAGGCTCCGCTACCGGCTGAACGGGCTCGTGGTCTTCGTCCTCACCGTCATCGCCTGGGCGCTGGCGTGTCACTTCGGCCTGCTCGCCTGGGACGCGTTCTTCGTGCACCGCTGGGCGCTCGCGATCGGGGCCTGCGTCTTCGGGCTGCTCTTCAGCGCTGCCATCGTGCTGCCGGCCAAACCGGTGAAGGGTTTCTTGGCCGACTTCTATCTCGGGCGGTTGCCGAACCCGCAGTGGCGACGCATCGACGCGAAGATGGCGCTCTATTTGATCGGCGCGACGATCCTCGAGCTCAACATCCTCTCGTTCGCCGCCTTCCACCGCGCGAAGTACGCCGACGATCCCTCGCCCGGCGTGCTGCTCTACTGCGGGCTCTTCACCTTCTTCCTCTGCGAGTACCTCTTCTTCGAGGAGGTGCACCTCTACACCTACGACTTCATGGCCGAGCGCGTCGGCTTCAAGCTGGGCTGGGGCTGCCTCGTCTTCTACCCGTACTTCTACGGCGTGGGCCTGTGGACGACCGCCGAGCTTCCGAACCCGCACACGCCCACGCCGCTGTTGGTGCTCTTCGGCGCGATCTTCTTCACCGGCTGGGTGCTCTCGCGCGGCGCCAACCTGCAGAAGTTCACCTTCAAGCGAAACCCGGAAGCGAAGGCCTTCGGCGTGCTGAACCCGCGCCCGCTCTCGGCGAACGGGCGGCACGTGCTGACCGGCGGCTTCTGGGGGCTGTCACGGCACGTCAACTACCTCGGAGAGCTGCTGATGGCCTCGGGGCTCGCGCTGTCGCTCGGCTTTCCGACTCACCTGGGCCCCTGGCTGTACCCGCTCTACTATCTGGTGCTCCTGATTCCCCGGCAGCTCGACGACGATCGCCGCTGCGCCGAGAAGTACGGGCCGTTGTGGGACGAGTACAAGAAGCGGGTGCCGTACCGGATCGTTCCGTTCGTGTATTGAGGCCGCATGCGCGCGTACGGCGAGTGGGCGGTCATCGCAGGAGCTTCGGAGGGACTGGGCGCGGCCTTCGCGACGGCCCTCGCCGAGCGCGGGTACAAGCTGATCCTCCTGGCGCGGAGAGCCGAGGCGCTCGAGTCGGTCGCTGCGTCGCTGAGAGGAAAGGTCGAGGTCGTCACCAAGGCGATCGATCTCTCCTCGCCGAACCTCGCGACCGAGCTCGGCGAACTGTTCGCCGGCAAGGACCTCGGCGTACTCGTCTGCAACGCGGCCCACGCGCCGATGGGAGCGTTCTCGGAGATGGCGCTGGGCGACACGCTGCGCTCCGTCGAGGTGAACTGTCGCGCGCCGGTGACGCTGACGCACCTCGTGCTCCCGACGATGCTCGAGCGAAAACGTGGCGCCATCGTCTTGATGTCGTCGCTCACCGCCTTTCAAGGCTCTCCCTTCCTCGCGGTGTACGGGGCGACCAAGTCGTTCAACCTCAGCCTCGCCGAGGCGCTCTGGGCCGAGACGAGGCCGCACGGCGTCGACGTGCTCGCGGTGTGCGCCGGAGCGACCCGCACGCCGGGGTATCTCAAGACCGCGAAGACGAAGGCGCCTGGTGAGCTCGAGCCTCGGCAGGTGGTGGAGGAGACGCTCGCCGCGCTCGGAGGCGGGCCGCTCCTCATTCCCGGTGCCTTCAACCGGTTCGCGTCCTTCCTCCTTCGGCGGCTCATGCCGCGCACCTCGACCGTCAAGGTGATGGGCTCGCAGACCGCGAAGCTGTTGCCCAGGTGAGCCGACGATTCGGGGTGTCTCGACGAAGCTCGACGCCTCGACCGAACTCAGCGTCCGCCAACGCGTGCGGTCGCCCTCACTCGTTGGTGACGACCAGGTTCTTCACCGTGCCGAACTTGGGCGCATCGCAGGCTTCCTGGTTCTCGAAGTACTCGACCGGAATGTTGGCCGTCGCCGTCTGCTCGCCAGCCGCGAGCGAGCCGCAGCCGTTGCCCGTCATCTTTCCGCCGTTGACGCATTCGATCTCGAGATCCCAGCAGGCGTTGAGCGCGGTCGTCCCGCCGGTGCGCTTGATGGTGCAGTCGACGCCTTCGGGCCCGGGCGTCCCGCAGTCGACACGAGCGGCGTTCGCTCCACCCTTCGACGGGAGCTCCGAGGGCCCACGCTCGCCCTCACGGGCGCGATTGAGGGCGTCTTCCTCGGCGCGCTTGGCCCCTTGCCTCGCCTTCTGCGCTTCTTGTTGCGCCCGCTCCTGCTCGGTCTTCGCAGCGATGAAGCCGGCGCCCATCACTCCGAAGAACCCGCAGCACACGAGCAGCAGACAGCCGCCGCCGACGAGCCAGGGCCAGTTCTTCGAGAGAAAGCTCTGCTGCTGCTGAGGCGGTGGCGGCGCGGCTGGGTTGGGCGTCATGCCGCGCTTCTACGCGCCTCGAGCGTTCCATCAAAGGCTCAAGGCACGGGTGGTAGCGTTGGATCATGCCGAGCGCTCCCGAGCTGACGACGGTGCTGGAGGCGCTCCGCGCTGGGCAAGAAGTGCAGGTCGGCGGCGGGCGGGTCTTCTACTGGTTCGCGATGAAGAACGGGCAGCTGCTCAAGATCCACAGCGACGAAGGGCACCTCGACGAAGTGCCCTGCAGCGAAGCCGAGCTCCAAGCCGAGCTCACTGCGAACCCGCACCTGTTCCAGTTCCTGAAGCTCGGCTGAGCCCTACTTCGCCTTCTCGATTCGTTTCGCCCACGAGCGCTGAAGCACCGGGAGGAGCACGAGCGTCAACGCGCAGGCGGAGATGGTTCCGAAGACGATCACCACCGCGAGCGGCTTCTGGGTCTCGCTCCCCATCGCGTGAGAGAAGGCCGCCGGCACCAGCCCGAGCGCCGCCAAGGCCGCCGTCATCAACACCGGCCGCAGCCGTTCCCTCGAACCCTCGTGAATCGCGTGCTCGAGCGCTCGGCCTTCCCTTCGCTTCTCGGCGATCGCCGACGAGATGAGCACTCCGTTCAACGAGGCCTGCCCGATGAGCGCGATGAAGCCGACCGCCGCCGCGACCGAGATCGGCATGTCGAAGAGCCACAGCCCGAAGATGCCGCCAGTGAGCGCGAAGGGCACGTTGAGCAACGTCAGCACGGCGCGGCCGAAGTGATCGAAGGCGCGGAAGAGCAGGAGCAGCGTCAGCACCAACGCGAGCGGCACCACGAGGAGGAGCCGGTTCATCGCCCGCTCCTTGTTCTCGAACTCGCCGCCCCACTCGATTCGTTGGCCCGTCTGGAGTGGCGCTTCCCTCTCCACCCGCGCGCGAGCATCGTCGACGAAGCTGCCCAGGTCGCGGCCGCGCACGTTCATGCGAATGCCGATGTAGCGCCGCCCGTTCTCGCGGTTGATCGACGCGCGGCCGAAGCCAGTGGTGACCCGCGCCAGGGTCTCGAGCGGAACCGTCACGCCGCCCTCGATGGCCACGCGCAGCTTCTTCAGCTTCTCGACGTCGTTGCGGTCGGTCTCCGGCAGGCGGAGCACCACGTCGAACTTCCGCTCTCCGTCCCAGTACTCGTCGACGATGCTGCCGCCGACCGCGGTCTGGAACACGTGCTGAAACTCGCCGAGCGTCATGCCGTGGCGGGCGAGCGCGGTGCGGTCCGGGTCGACCTTGAGCTGAGGCACTTCGCCGCTCTTGACGATGCCGAGGTCGGCGACGCCGGGCACCGTGCCGATGACCGCCTTCACCTTCTCGGCCTGCTGCTGGAGCGCGACGAGATCGTCTCCGTACAGCTTCACCGCGATCTGTCCGAACTGGCCCGAGATGCTCTCGTTCACGTTGTCGCGAATCGGCTGGCTGAAGTTCACCTCGAGGCCGGGGATCTCGTCGATCGCGTCGCGCAGGGAGTGGATCACGTCTCCCAGCTCGGGCGTGTCCTTGGGCCACTGGGACGCCGGCTTGAGCTTCACGAAGAACTCGAGGTTGTTGGTGAGCGTCGCGTCGGTGCCGTCCTCGGGGCGGCCGAGCTGGCTCATCACCGCGTCGACCTGCGGCTGCACCTCGATCAGCTTCTCGAGCTTCGGCACCAGGCGTCGTCCCTCGGAGAGCGAGATGTTCGAGGGCAGGGTGAACGTCATGTAGAGCGCGCCCTCGTTCAGCTCGGGCAAGAACTCGCTCCCGAGCCGGCTGCCGAGGACCAGCGTCGTGCCGAGGAGCGCGACCGCCATCGCCACCACCAGCTTCGAGTGCTTGAGCGCCCACGAGAGCGTCGGCCCGTAGAGCTTCTGCGCGAGCACCAGCACCGGCGATTCCTTGTGATGCGACGGCTTCGCCCAGGCCCAGGAACCGAGCGCCGGCACCAGGGTCACCGAGAAGACCAGCGCGCCCACCAACGCCGCCGCCACCGTGTTCGCCATCGGCGAGAAGATGCGGCCCTCGACGCGCTCGAGCATGAAGATGGGCACGTACGCGGCGATGATGATCAACATCGCGAAGACCGTCGGCCGCACCACCAACACCGCGCCCTTGCGCAGCCGATCGTGGATCGGACCTGGGTTGTGATCCTTGAGCGCGAGGACGGCGAGCATCGACTCGACGATCACGACGCCCCCGTCGACGATCACCCCGAAGTCCACCGCGCCCATCGAGAGCAGGTTCGCCGACATGCCGCGCTGGTGGAGGTAGATGAACGCGGTCGCGAGCGAGAGGGGAATCAGGGTGCCGACGATGAAGGCCGCGCGGAGATCGAGGAGGAAGACGAAGAGCACCAACAAGACCAGGAGCGCGCCTTCGACGAGGTTGTGCGCCACCGTCTCCAGCGTCGCGTCGACGAGCTCGCGGCGATCGTAGAAGGTGCTCACCTGCGCGCCTTCTTCGGCGAGGCGCCCGTTCACCAGCTCGAGCTGCTCCTTGAGCCGCGAGAGCACCACCGACGGGTTCTCGCCGCGCCGCATGAGCACGATGCCCTCGACCGTGTCGTAGGTGTCGCCCCGGCTCACCACGCCCTGCCGCGGCGCCCAGTGTTCGGTGACCGTCGCCACGTCCTTCACGAAGAACGGGGTGCCGCCGCGCTCGACGACGCCGGTGTTGCGCAGGTCGTCCAGGTTCTTGAAGAGCCCTTCGCTGCGAATGACGAACTGCTCCGCGCCGCGCTCGAGCACGCCGCCCGAGGCGTTGATGCTCCCGGCCTTGATGGCTTGTTCGAGGTCGTCGAGCGTCAACCCGAGCGAGGCGAGCTGCTGGGCCCTCGGCTCGATCTGAATGACGCGCGCGAGCCCGCCGTAGCTCACCACCTCGGCCACGCCGTTCACCCGCATCAACATCGGCCGCACCACCCAGTCCTGCAGGGTGCGCAGCTTCATCGGGTCGCCGTTCGCGCCGGTGAGGGTGTAGCGGTAGACCTCTCCGATCGGCGTCGCGTACGGGCCCAGCTCGGCGTTCACGCCTTCAGGCAGCTCTGCTTCACGCAGCCGCTCGAGCACTTGCTGCCGTGCCCACAGCCCGTCGGTTCCGTCGCGGAAGGTGAGGGTCACCATCGAGAGGCCGAACATCGACAGGTTTCGCAGGCGCACCATGTTGGGCGTGCCGTTGAGCGCGCGCTCGAGCGGGAGGCCGATCTGCCGCTCCACCTCTTCGGTCGGCTGCCCATCGAAGAGGGTGATGACGTTCACCTGGGTGTCGGTCGGGTCGGGGAAGGCTTCGATGGTGAGCTGGCGGAAGCTGAAGATGCCGAAGGCGAGCCAGACGAGCGAGAGGAAGACGACCGCGACGCGGTTCGCGATGCTGAAGCTGACGAGGCGCTCGAACATGGCTCAGACGTCCGAGGCGAGGTCGACCTGGTTGAGCAGCAGCAGCGCGCCCTTCGAGACGAAGCGAGAGCCGGCCTCGAGCCCGGAGCGGAGCTCGGTGGTGCCATCGCGTCGCCGGCCGAGCTGAACGGTGCGCGCCTCGAGGCGCCCTGGCGCGGTGAGCACGAAGACCGTCGTCTGGTTCCCGTGCGTCACCACCGCGGCGTCGGGCACCAGCACCAGCGGAGAGGCCTCGTTCGCCGGCACCACCACCTCGACGAAGCCGTTCGGTCGCAGCTGGCGATCGTCGTTCTTCACCCGCACCCAGACCTCGACGGTGCGGCGGCGCGGGTCGACGACCTCGCTGACGTACTCGATGGTGCCCTCGCGTGACTCGTCACCGAACTGCGGCCGCACGGTGACCGTCATCGCGACGGCGAGATCGCGCACGTCGCTCTCGGGTACGTCGGCGATCACCAGCACCTCGTCGAGGTCGGAGATGCGCACCGGCGCCTTCTCGGACTCGGGGCTGATCTCCTGCCCGGCGAAGAGCTCGAGCTCGACGACCGTGCCGCTTCGAGGCGCGCGCACCCAGAAGAGGTTGTCGCCTTCGGCCACCACCGAGAGGCTGCGCTGCTTCGACTCGGCGGCCTTGAGCGCCAGCTCGGCTTCCTTGAGCTCGGCCTCGGCGCTGAGCACGTCCTTCTGGGCGGCGGCGCGCAGCTCGAGCAGTTCCTTGGCGCGATCGACGAGCCGGCGGCGCACGTTCACCTGGGTTCGCGCCGCTTCGGTCTCGCGGTCGAGATCGGCGAAGGCCCCACTGCGCACCGAGAAGAGCCGATCGCCTTGCTTCACTCGGGCACCGACGCGGGTGAGCACCGACTCCACTCGGCCGAGCAAGGGCACGCCGACGGTCGCGGTGCGGCGGGGATCGAGCCCGACCCGGCCCGGGAGCGGCAGCGGCGGCAGTCGAGGGCCCGTCTTCGCCACCGAGAGCTCGACGTACTTCCACTGGGGCGCGTCGGCGGTGAGGGTGACGCCTCGGGCGTCAGCGGTGATGGGGGCCGCGCTCGCGGGCTGATCCTTCGCGGTGCAGGCGGCGGCGCAGAGGGCGACGAGGACGTACTTCATGGAGTGACTCCAAAGAGGGTTGATGCGCGCTCGGACACTGCTCACTCGATTCGAACGTGAGGTGGCTGCGCCTGAGCGCGCGGTCACGCTCGAATCGACTGAGCTCGGACTCGTCACGGCGCCGCTCCGTTGAGGGTCGCGTCGAGCTGGCGTTCGACGTTCGGCGGAGGTGCGCCGGCTTTGGCGCGCTCGAGGTGCAGCTCGAAGACGCGGCGATCGACGTCGAGGGCGGTCAGGCTGAGCTCCGCCAGGGTTCGGCGGGCGAAGAGCAGCTCTTGAATCGGCGCCGACCCTCGGGTGACGGCCGCGTCGAGCCGGCTCACCACGCTCAACGCGAGCGGCAGTGACTTGCTCTTGAGCTGCTGCTGGCGCGCCTCGGCGGACTGAATCTGTGCGCCCACCGCCTCCAACTGCGCGCGCGCGGCCTCGAGGCGTCGGTCCCGTTCGGCGCTCGCTGCGTCGGCCTCGGCGAGGGCAGCGCGCTCGTCGGCCTGGCCACGATCGAAGAGCGGGAGCGGAGCGGAGGCGCCGACGAAGAAGCTGTTCTGCTGGTTCCCCGAGACGACGAAACGATCGTGCACGTAGCCCACGCGCACCGTCGGGTCTGGCGCTGCGGCCCAACGGGCGAGGGTCTGTCGGGCGTTCGCGGCCTTCACCGTCGCGTCGAGCGCCTGAACGTCTGGCCGGGCCTCGAGGGCGCCGTTCGCCGAGAAGCGCAGGTCGAGCCACCCTTCGGCGCGGGCAACGTCTCCGAACCGGGTACACGGCCGCGCGATGATCGCGGCGCAGCCCCGCAGCGCCTGGGCGAGATCCTCCGTCGCTTCCTTGAGGTGCGCCTCGGCGGCCTCTTCTTCGAGGCGGGCGCGGTCGGCGTCGAGCGACGAGGTGTCGCCCTTCTCGGCGCGCGCGGCCTGCACGTCGGCGAGCTTCCGCGCGTCCGAGGCCAGCCCCTCCAGCGTCGCCACTCGCAGCTCCGCCGCCGCCACGTCGCCGATGGCCGCGATCAACTGCAAGACGGTCTGCCGCAGCGCCTCCCTCGCACCGTGAACGGTCGCTTCGAGATCCGCTTCGCTCGCCTGTTGCCGTGGGCCGCGCTTGCCGATCTCCACCAACGCCGACACGCCCACCTGCACGTTGGGAATGTTGAGGTACGGCTCGGCGAGCTCGGGCGGGTTCGTTCGGCCGAGGGGAAGGGTGTTGAGCGAGAGGTCGAGCCCTGGGTTCGGGAGGAAGTGCGACTTGTCGCGCTTGGCTCTCGCCTGAGCGATCGACGCCCGCCACGGCTGGAGCGAGGGCGCCTCGTTCCAGGCGACGGTGATGAGGGAGGACGGCTCGGCGAGGGTGGTGAGATCGAGCGCGGGCGCAGCGGAGAGGATGAGCAGCAGAGAGAACGTCACGCTCCGGCGTTCATCAACTCCCGGGCCAGCCTCAACTCCCCGCGACCAGGAGACGACCGCCTTCGCACTGAAAGGGCCTTTCACCGGGAACTGAAAGGTCTTTTCACGAGCTCGGTCGCGAAGTTCGCAACTCGAGCGATCACTTCGCGGCCTGGTGAGACGTCAGTGCGGCTCCTCGCGATTCACCATGGACTCGTCGCCGACCATTCGAAAGGCGCGCGGCAGCACCGCGAGCGCCACGGCCCAGGCCACCAACAGCCACCAGCGGTCGAGCACGTAGGCGCGGAACGGCTCGTCGTAGCGCCAGGTTCCTCCCCCGCCGCCCTCGAGGATCAATTCGAACGCGCTCACCACCGAGCAAACGATCAAGCAGCTCAGCCAGAGCCCGGCCGCGATGAGCTCGCGCCGCACCGCGACGGTCACCACCCCCGCCACGAGGAGGCACGGAAGGAAGCAGGGAATGCCCACGACGATGACGAAGGCGACGACGCCGAGATCGCGGGTCTCGCCCATGGGAATGCAGGATCGGGCGATCGACAGCTGCGCCAGGAGCGCCGACACCGTCAGCACCGCCACCGTCGCGACGCGCCTCATTCCTTCTCGCCCACCAGCTTGCGGAACGTCGGCGCCGAGATGCCGAGCGCCTTCGCAGTGTCGAGCCGCCGGCCCTCCAGTTTCTGCAGCGCCCAGCGCGCGTACTCGCTCTCCAGTTCCTCGAGCGCGCGCACTTCCTTCACCACGAACTCGTCACCGCGGTTCGACTCTCCGCCTGGCTGCAGTGACGAGAGCGACAGCTCGGGCCCGCGCTCGAGCACCAGCGCCCGCTCGAGCACGTTGCGCAGCTCTCGCACGTTGCCGGGGAACGGGTACCGCTCGAGGCGCTGGAGCGCGGCGTCGGACAGCACGGGAACCTCTCGACGGCCCTGCTCGGCGGCCACGCGGCTCAAGAGCCCCTTGGCGAGCGAGGGCAGATCGTCGCGCCGTTCCCGCAGCGGTGGCACCGTCAGCTTGAACACCGACAGGCGGAACCAGAGATCTTCTCGAAAGGCGCCGTCCTTCACGCGCGCTTCGAGATCTCGATTGGTGGCGGCGACGATGCGCGCCTGGCTCTGCTCCTCCTTCTCGCTCCCCAGCCGCCGAAAGCGCCCCGAATCGAGGAAGGTGAGCACCTTCGCCTGCAGCGGCAACGGCAGCTCGCCCACCTCGTCGAGGAACAAGGTGCCACCGTGCGCGAGCTCGACCAACCCGCGCTTGAGTGACTTCGCGTCGGTGAAGGCGCCGCGCTCGTGGCCGAACAGCTCGCTCTCCGCCATCGCCTCGGGCAACGCCGCGCAGTTCACCTGAATGAAGGGCGCCGAGCCCTGAGTGCTGAGCCGGTGGAGGTGCCAGGCGAGCGCTTCCTTTCCGCTCCCCGTTTCGCCGAGGAACAAGACGGGGCTCCGCGGGCTGGCGGCGGCGATGCGCTCGATCATCTCGACGAGCTGCTTCATCGCGGTCGAAACGGGAGCGATGAGGTTGCGCCGCGTCGAGAGCGTCCCTTCCGCGTGCTGCAGCCGCGCCCGCAGCTGAATCTCGTCGGACGCGCGCCGCGCCTTGATCACCAGGTCGGGCAGCTCGATCGGCTTGGCGAGATAGTCGGCGGCTCCGAGCCGCATCGCCTCGACCGCGCTCTCGAGATCGCCGTGCGCAGTCACCATCACCACCACCACGCCCGGGAGCGCCGCCTTCACCTCAGGAAGGAAGGACATGCCGTCGCCATCGGGGAGCCGTCGGTCGAGCACGATCAGCTCGAAGCTCTTCTTCGCCAGCTCCGCGCGCGCGCCGTGGAGCGAGTGCGCCACCGTCACTCCGAAGCCCTCGCGGGCCAGCGTCGCCGCGGCGAGGCCCGAGAAGCCGCGATCGTCGTCCACCAGGAGCGTCGAGAGCATTCGTCAGATCTCCGAGCGGGGAAAGTTCACGGTGAAGGCGCTGCCCTCGGCGAGCCGATCGAAGGTGAGCGTCGCCCCCACCGCCTCGACGGCCTTCTTCGTCATCGCCAGCCCCAGGCCGATGCCCTTCGACTTCGTCGTGTAGAACGGCTCGCCCAGGCGCTGCTCGAGCTCCGCGGCGGCGGTGCCGGCGTTGTCCTCCACCCGGAGCACCGCGTGACCGTCGTGGTGCTTCACTTGCACCACCACCTTCGGCGCGGGCTGCTTGCCGAGATCCTTCGCGGCGACCGAGGCTTCGATGGCGTTGCGGGCGAGGTTGTCGACGACGGTGCTGATCAGCAGTGGATCACTCGCGAGCCGAACGTCGGGCTCGAGCTCGAGCGCCACCTTCACCTCCGGCCACTCGGGCAGCGCCGCGAGCGCGCCGACGGCCTCGCGCACCAGCTCGTCCAACTTGAGCGGCACGCGTTGTGACGGAGTCGGCCTGGCGAAGGAGAGCAGCGAACGAGCGAGGTGGCCGAGGCGTTCGACCTGACCTCGAATCGTGCGGCTGGCGAGGGCGACGTCTCCGCTCGGGGTGAGGAGCGCGGTCGCCGCGTTGAGGCCGTTCAGAGAGTTCTTCACCTCGTGGGCGATCAGGCTCGCCGCAGAGCCGAGCGCCGCCATCTTCTCTTGCTCGGTGGCGCGCTGCTCCGCGTCGAGAAAGGCACGCCAGGTTCGACGGAGGAAGAGGAGGAACCCGCCCAGCGCGGTGAGCTGCACCGCGAGGAGGAAGGCGAGCTGCACGTTGAGCCGCGTGCGAATGGGCGCGATGGCGTCGTCTTCACGTTCGGCCGCGACTGCGAAGAGCGCGGTGTCCTTCAGGGGGAAAGCGGCGAGGAGCAGCTTCTGCCCATCTGCGTCCCAGCCGTGCGGCATCGGCGTCTGGCGCAGGTGGCTCATCTGCCCGGCGAACCCCTTGGCGCGGCTCCAGCGCGGCGGCTCTCTCGGCGCGAGCACCTGATCCGCCGAGCCGACGAGGAGGAGATCGTCGGCCCCTGGACCGAAGAGGAGCTGATCGGTCGCGGCGATCAACCCGACGAGCACGCCAGTCGTCTGCTCGCCCACCCGCACTGGAATCGCGAGCGCGAGCCGGTTCGATTCGTCGTTGGCGAGCTGATCGATCGCGCCCCGCTCGCCTCGGAGCAGCCGCTGGAGCCAGGGTTGGGCGGTCAGCTCGGGCAGCTCGAGCTCGGCGGGCTCGCGCCACACCGGAGTCCCCGTCGCGTCGAGTAACACCACGCCGTCGGCGAAGAGCAGTCGATCGTCACGCACGCTGGCGATCACCTCGGGGCCTCTCGCGCGCAGGGCGGGCATGCCGCGCTCGGCGAGGAGGCGAAGCTCCGCGTCGAGCACCTGGAAGTGCAGCGCCAAGGAATCGGCGTAGAGGCGGCCCCGGTTCTTCACCCGATCTTCGACGCGCCGGTGCGCCTCGGCGACATCGGCGCGATACGACACCACCGAGGCGACGATGCCGAGCAAGCCGAGCAGCACCAGCCCGCCGAGCACCGAACGCACCGTCGACAGCGCGGCCTTCGAGCGCAGCAAGCCCGTGGCGGTTGCGGTGGCGGCCATCTCGCCCAGGGAGGTCGCACGACTCGCCCATCGGCGCAAGCGAGGAGGCCGGGTCGGCGCGGCTCGTTGGGATCCCTCACACCGCTCGAGCGTCTCGACGTTCTGCGCCGCGCCCTGGCGCGCCGTCTCCTGCGCGAGCCGCGCGGCTCACCGTACGAAGACGGCAGGGCGAGTTTGTGCACCGACGCTCGGCGAGACGTCCGACGCTCGTCACTCCTTGATCCACGCGGCCAACCGGCCATTGAACGACGCGTCGTACAACTCGCTCGCGGGGTCGAGCCAGCGACTGTGCCCGCCCACCGCGCGCTCGTCGACGGTGAGGTTGGGTCCGGTGCCGAGCTTCTCGAGGAAGGGCTCGACCTGTCGGTGGTAGTCGGAGATCTCGTCGTTCTTCGAGTAGCTGAGGAAGAGGCGCTTGTTCTCGAGCTGCGACTTGTCGTTCGAGGCGACGATCGTCTCGAGGCGCTTGAGTGGGCTGGCCGCGGTGCGCGCGTCGGCCGGTGTCCCCGCGAAGTAGGCCTCGAGCCACTTCGGCAGCTCGATGGCTGCGCCAAGCTCGGAGATCTCGCCGTTCTTGACCCGCGCCTCGGCTGCGGCGATCAGCTCGGCGCTGCTGGCCGTCAGATCGGTGCCGGGTGCCATCGCGATGACGTTCTTGATGCGCGGCAGTTCGTCATCGGCGGCCCTCTGCGCGAGGCCGGCGTCGAGCGCGGCGTTGAGCACGATGTTGCTGCTCGCTGACCCGCCGAGGAGGGTGACGTTGTCGAGATCCCACCCGTACTTGTCGGCGTTCGCCTTGACGAAAGCGAGCGTCTCCTCGAGGTCGGTCTGAGGCCCCGGCCAGGTCACCGTGCCGTCCCCCGGCTTGTGGCTGCCGAGCCCGTCGGGCGTGTAGGCGGGAAAGTTGGAAACGCGATATTCGGCAGTGACGACGGCGATGCCTTGCTCGGCGAGCCGGGTCGACTGCTCGACGACTGGGGAGGAGCGTTTGTCGGCGTCGAAGAAGCCTCCGCCGGGGAGCGAGATGACGACTGGCACCTTCTGGCCGCTCTGGGGCGGGGAGTAGATGTCGAGCTTGAGCCCGTGGCTTCCGAAGCCGACGTCGGCGAACGCGTCGCCCTTGGGCTCGGCCGAAGTTCGAATCGAGGCGCGCTGCTCGGCCGAGAGCGAGAGGTAGGTCTCGACCGTCTTCTCGGGGCTCGACAGGTCGCCCATGCGCTGGAGATCCTGATCCGCGTCGGCTTCGTCCGGGTTCGGCGCATGGGCGGCGCGCGCCCACTTGAGGCTGAACGCCGCGTTCGCCTGTCGCTCCTCCGAGATGCCGAAGGTGAGCCAATGCGCCTTCGCGAAGTCGCTCCAGCCGGCGTCGCCTCGTTTGCCGCCATCGGTCGCCTGGTAGGCGCGGTACACGTCTCCCTGGTGCTCCTTGTAATAGGTGGCGTCGAAGACCTCGGGTCCCGCGAAGCGCTCGGGCAGCTTCGGCTTCACCTCCGCAGTGGGCTTGGCGGCGACGAGGGCCTCGAGCTGCTTGCGAGCGTTCACCGAGCCGGCGCGCACCGAGGCTGGCGCGTCGACGAGCCGTCCACCCGAGACGTACTCGAACTTCGTCTTGAGGGCTTCGTCCGAGAAGTAGGTGAGGCGCTTGCCATCGTTCACGAAGTAGCCGTCGTCAGCGCGGTAGTACGTGTCGGTGGGCGCGAGCACGATCTTCTCCCTCGCCGGCGCGGCGGCTTCGAGGGAGCGGGGAGCGACGACTGGAGCGTTCGACAGCTTGGGGATGGCCACGTGGTTCCTTCCGGGTTGGGTGAGCAGCCTCGTTCGCAAGCGCCTTGCCACCCGCGAATCCCGCGAGACTGCTGAGGGACTCCTCGCTCGAACGAAGCGGTGGAGCGGCCGTTGACCGTCGCGATGTCCCTTCATTGGGGCAGTCGGGCGACGGGTGAATCGGGTGTGCCAGGAATGGAACAGGTGCTCCGGGCGTGGCCGCACCACTCGGAGCGGCCGCAGGCCCGTGCGCGAAGAAGCAAGCGGGGTTCGACGCGGCAGCCGATTTGCTGAGTCCCTCGCCTCGTTGACTCTCGTCGTCTCGAGGAGCCTCGATGCCCCGCATTTCTGGAACCCGCCCCGCCACCGTCAAGAAGCCCGCCGCCTCGAAGCCGAGCGCGCCCGCCAAGCAGCCCAAGAAGACGCAGTCGAACGGCTGGCAACCCGCTGGCAGCGAAGCCGGCGGCAGCCGCAACACGCGCCCCTACGCCGCGCCCTCGTCGTCGTTCGGAGGTGGTGAACTCTGAGCGCCTGGCTGGCCGGCGATCTCGCGCGGCTGCGGGCGAAGCTCCTCGGGCCGACCCTCGAGCACTGCGCGACCCACGCTCCGTACTACCGGCGCGTCTGGGGTTCCCGCTGGAAGAGGGTACAGACGCAGGCCGATCTCGTTCGCTTGCCCTTCCTCGACAAGGCGACGGCGATCGCGCACCAGCGCGCGCTGTTGACGAACCCGTCGGAGGCCTTCGTCGGACACGTCTCGTCGGGCACCCACCACGCCGATGGTCCGGTGCTCCAGGTGCCGCGGTCGGCGGAGGAGAGCGAGGCGATCGAGGCGCTGCTGCGCGCTGGTGCGCCCTCGGCGCGGCGCTCGGCTGGCTGGGTGCTCGAGGTGCGCGCGGCTCACCACGGCGCGACCTCGGTCGGCCCGGGCCGGCTCCTCCAGCTGTGGACGTATTCGGCCCAGTCGCTCCGGCTGTTCGAGCAGCTCGTCTCGAAGCCTCAAGCTGACGGACGCACCGTGAGCTCGGTCGTCATCAACGCCGGAGCGCTCGTCGCGCTGACCTCCTGGTTCCTCTCTCGGGGCGTGAGCCCTTCGCGCTTTCGCCTCGACGGCCTGGGAACGACCTCGTTTCGGCTCTCCCCGTTCTGGCGCGCGCTCGTCGAGGAGACCTGGGGCTGCGCCGTCGTCGACAACTACAGCCTCTCGGAGTTGCCGGCGCCGGCGAGCGAGTGCGCCGCGTGTGGGTTCCACCACTGGCTGCCGCCGCCGATGATCACCGAGGTCGTCGATCCCTTCAGCCGCCGCCCGATCGACTCCGGCCTCGGCGTCTTGGTAGTGACGACGCTGGCGCCCTTCGTCACCCGAATGCCCCTCGTTCGCTACTGGACGGGAGATCTCGTCGAGCTGGGCCCGACCTGCCGCCGCGCGCGAGAACGCGGCCTCCGCCCCAGGGGACGGCTGAGCCAGGCCGTCGCGACCGCGCGTGACGGCGTGCTCGTCTGCCCGCAGGACGTGACCGACGCGCTCGACGGCAGGCCGGAGGTGGCGCGACACCCGCACCCGATGGAGACCCTCGGCGTGCTCCCGCCCGGAGAGTGCGGCGCCGTGAAGTTCGAGCTCGCGTTGAAGCACGCGCGGCGCCGGCCGGTCGTCTCGATCCGCGTCGAGCTGCGCTTCGACCCGCTCGTCTTCTCGGCCGCGGCGCGCGCGGTGGGCGAAGCGTTGGCGACCGACGTGCTCGATCGTTCACCGGCGCTCCGCGCGCTCGACGCCAAGGCCCACGCGCTCGAGGTCGAGCTCGTTCGGCCCGGCACCCTCACCCGCGCCTGGGTGAAGTTCTGACTCGCCACCGCCGCAGCGCGCGAGTGACGTCGCGGCCGTTGACGTCGAAGTGCCCCAACCGTGGCACAGCAGGAGTGGACGTACCCGCTCCACTCTCGTCGCGCGGCCGCACATTCGCGCTCGTGCCCCTCGCGGTCCGGCGAGCTCCGCGGCTGGCGCGCTTCTTGATGAGGCCGCCGGCTCCACTCGAACGGAGGTCTTCGATGTCTCGCAGTCTCGTCGTCAGTCTCGTCGTCGTCGCAGCAGCGTGTGGTGGTCCTCTCGAGTCGCCCGAAGAGCGGGCGACGACGCACCAGGAGCTGCGCGCCGCCCAGTCGCGCCTGCGCTTCCACCGCCCTCGGGCGAACGGCGAGGTGATGGCGCTCGCGATGCCGTTCGGCTTTCACCTCCTCACCGCCTCCTTCTCCGCCGGACCACGCCCCGACACCTCGACCGTCATCGCTGGTTCACGCTGCGAGTTCTTCGACGGCGCGGCGGTCGTCGTGCAGCCGCCCATCAGCGCGGGCACGGTGCACGTCATCGAGGGCTCGGCGCCAGCGATCGATCTCGTCCCCGATTCGGCTGGGGTCTACGCCCCCTCGTTCCAGATGAGCCCGCTCGCGCCGCACACCCAGCTGCGCTTCGTCGTCGATGGGCAGCACCCGGTGGCGGCGACGTCGGACACCGCGGTGATGCCGGCCCAGACGACCATCACCGCGCCTGCCTTCGCGACCGGGCCAGGGCTCGAGCTGATCGGCGCTCCCGTCGTCGATCGCAGCACCGCGCTCGAGTTCACCTGGAGCGCCGCGAACGCCTCGACCGACAGCGACTTCGTCGTCGAGCTGCTCGCCGGGCCGCTCGCCAACGGAACGCCCGACTCGATTCGTTGTGCGTTCCCGCTCAACCGAGGGCGCGGCCTCATTCCCGCGCGTGCGCTCGGTCGGCTCCCTGCTGGGCCGGCGAGCCTCATTCTCGGAGCCGAGTCGATCGAGCGCGACACGCGGCGCGGCACCGACCTGCGCGTGCGCGCGGTGCAAGCCGGGCCGCAGGGCAACCTCACGCTGCAGTGAGCGTTGGCCCCACGGCACGACACTCGAGACCGGAGTCGCCCATGACGTGCACGCGGTCCCTCATCATCGGCTGGGCGCTCTCCATCGCCGGGTGTGCGGTCGAGCTCCCCGAGGTCGACGGCGGCGCGGGTCTCGATGCCGGGGTGCGCGCCGATGCTGGTGGAGGTGACGCCTCCGTCTCCTTCGACGCCGGGGCGCCGTTCGACGCGGGGCTCTTCGACGGAGGGTCGCCCGACGCGGGTCCGCACGACGCCGGCGCTGCCGACGCTGGAGCGTGTCGTCCTCCGTCGATCACCGATGGAGGTTGGGAAGGCCGGCTGCG
Organism: Myxococcota bacterium; assembly: GCA_052034585.1. Taxonomy (GTDB): domain Bacteria; phylum Myxococcota; class Myxococcia; order Myxococcales; family Myxococcaceae; genus Xiheimicrobium. The sequence goes on along the minus strand of JBPOIJ010000010.1, from coordinate 70,978 downwards.
GGCGGCGTGGGTGATCGAACGCCCGACGCTCGCGGCGATGGCCCGGCGAGGCCCGCTCGACGATCCCCAGGCGCTCTACGACGTGCAGCTCATCACCGCCCAGCTGCTCCTCCACGCCGAGTACACCCGCGATCTCACCACCCTCACCGAGCTCGCGGAGGTCTACCTCGGCGCCTTCGACGGGCTTCAGCCGCGGTCGGTCGAACACTTCTTCTACGCGCGGCAGCCCGACGGCGGCCCGGTGATCCGCAACACCGACTGGCCGCTCCCCGACCCGGTTCGCTTCTGGCACACCGCGGCCGACGCCGGGGCGATCGAGTCGACGCTCTCCAGCTCCCAGTTCCTCTACCCGGTCGCGCGGCTGGTGCGCATCGTCGCCGAGCTGCCGCGCCCGCCACCCGAGCTGGTGCGCTTCGTCGATCGAGTGCTCGCGGTGATGGTGAACGATCACTTCGTGCGGTGGCTCCAACGCGACCCGCGCGTGCCGGGCCGCTTCCAGCGCGCGGGCTGGGGCTGCAACTCGGGCACCTACTCTCATCTCGAGACGCTCCAGCACCTCCTGCACCGCTCCTACGGCACCGCGGTGCTCCCCAACCCGCCCTCGAGGCCGGCTGGCTTCTGCAACGCGGTCACCGACACCGAGCTGTGGATCGTCGCTGGCGTCGTCGAAGTGCTCGCCGCGCACCACGCGAACCCGGCGCTCGTACCGCTCGGCGCTCCGACGAAGGCGCTCTTCGAGAACGAGGCAGCGCTCGGAGTGGCGGTGATTCGGTCGCGGCTCGGCCCTGGGCGGGTCGACGGCGGGCTGGTGTTCGACCCTGGCGCCTTCGACGAGCACCCCGACAACGCGTACACCGGCTACACCGCGACCAGCGCGCTCTGCGCGACCTGCAAGTCGGTTGGTGGCTGCACCTGCCCTCAGTTCCCCGGGTGGATTGACGCCGGGAGCCCTGCGCGGCTGCCGCCCGTACGCGCCGTCGGCGTCGCCTGGGACATCAGTCACGCCCGTCGCCTGGTGTCGGTGCTCGACACGCTCCACGTCAACGCCGCGGTGATTCCCGGCGGAGGCATCACCACCGATCAGCTTCGTGGCTTCGCGATGCAGCTCGGCGCAGTCGTCTGGAACGGGAGCGAGAGCCAACCCTCGTTCACCAACTTCTTCGACGGCACCAACGGCTGGTACCGCGTCAACTACTCGGGGCGCGAGGCGTTCGGCTACCCGCCCTCGGCGATGGACTCGGAGGAAGCCTTCACCTCGGGCTACGGCTTCTGGCGGGTGTACGACGAGCGGGCCGGCCGTGGCATCGATGCCCTCTTCAGGCGCCTCTCGAACCCCGGGTCGCGGCGCCTCGTGCAGGCGCTCCCCGAGGTGCTCCCGTGGGGCGACGCCGAAACGAGCTGTCCGTGGTGAGAAGCCGCCCTGCGACGACGGGTGCTAGACTGCGCAGGTGGTCGTCGCGCCCTTCCTTGCTCGCACCTTCCGTCCTCGCGGGGCTCGATGGCCCGCTTGATCTTCGGGAAGTACGAGATCCAACACCGGATCGCCATCGGCGGCATGGGTGAGGTGTTCTACGCACTGCAGCGCGGCGTCTCGGGCTTCGCGCGGCCGGTCATCTTGAAGGTGCTCCTGCCCGAGCTCGCCGACAGCAAGGAGCAGGTCGATCAGTTCCTCGACGAGGCGCGCATCGCCGCGACCCTCAATCACCCCAACGTGGTGTCGATCTACGAGGTCGGCCTCTGGCAGGGCCAGTTCATCATCGCGATGGAGTACATCCGCGGGCGGAACCTGGTGCAGCTCCAGCGACGCGCCCACCAGCTCGAGCTGAGGCTCCCTCCGCAGGTCAGCGTTCGAATCGCCCGGGAAGCCGCTCAAGGGCTCGCCCACGCCCATCAGGCCCGTGACGAGCGCGGACAGCCGCTGCACATCGTTCACCGCGACGTCAGCCCGCAGAACATCATGCTGCGCGAAGACGGGGTCACCAAGGTGGTGGACTTCGGCATCGCGAAGGCGTCGAACCGCGCGAGCCGCACTGCCACCGGCGCCATCAAGGGCAAGCTGGCGTACCTCGCGCCCGAGCAGGTGCTCGAAGGACGGTCGGGCCCCGCCGCCGATCAGTTCGCCCTCGGCGTCGTCTTCTGGGAGCTGCTCACCGGCGAGCGCCTGTTTCGCGCCGACAACGATCTCGCGGTGCTCAAGCTGGTGCTCGAGCGCGAGATCCCACCGCCCTCCAGGCTGCGCGTCGACGTGCCCGAGGCCGTCTCGGCGGTCGTGATGCGCATGCTCGCGAGGTCGGAGCACGACCGGTTCCCGACGTTGGTGGCGGCGGCCGAAGCCCTCGAGGCGCTCGGCTCGACGCCCAATCAGGTGACGACCCGCTTCCTCTCGAACCTGGGGAGCGCCGATCTCGAGCCCACGCCAGCGAACGCGCACGGCCCCGAGTTCGTGCTCCAGCTTCGTCGGCCCGCGCGGCGCTTCTCGAAGCTCCCCGTCATCGCGGCCGCCGTCTCGGCGCTCGCCTTCGGCGCCATGGTGGTGGTCAGGACGACCCAACGCAGCGAGCCCGGTGCACTCGTGGTGCCCTTCGACGCTGGCGCTCCGAGGGTGGTGCTCGAGCCGGTGCCAGCTCCTCCGCGCGACGAGCCGCTCCCGCCCGCGCGCCCTGCGGCGACGCTCCGCCTCACCTCGACTCCGAGCAACGCCGTGGTGCGCATCGACGGTCGCGTCCAAGGCACGACGCCCCAGACCCTCGAGCTCGACGCCGCCTCGGTCCACCTGTTGGTGAGCGCCCCTGGCTACGTCTCGTACGAGGCGGAGCTCGACCTCGCGCCAGGAGAGACCCGCCCCCTCGAGCTCACCCTCAAGCCGCTCGCCAAGCCGGCCGCGCGAAAGGAGACGATGGGGTTCGTCAGCATCAACACGACGCCCTGGACGAAGGTCGCCCTCGACGGGATGCCGATCGGCTCGACGCCCATCAGCCTCCACCCGGTGTCGGCGGGGTCGCATCGGCTCACCTTCGTGAACGAGGAAGAGCAGATCGACACCTCGCGCACCTTCACCGTTCGCGCTGGCCAGACCGTGAAGTTGTCGCTGCCGATGCGGTGAGGAGGTGGGCGTGCTGAAGCGAGGCGGGTCCTTCGTGCTGCTGTCCCTCGTCGTCACGGCGGCGTGCACGTTCGACCCGAAGCTGCCCTCGGCCGTCATCACCTGCTCGGAGGAACGGCCCGAGTGCCCGCCGGGCCATGTGTGCCGGCTCAGCGTCGGCCGCTGCCTCGCCGTCAGCGTGGGCGCCGAGGCGCCGCGGCTCGAGAACGTGGTCCTCGACAAGGTGCTCGCCCGGCGTGGTGACGAGCTCGTGGTGACGTTTCACACGACGCGGCCGCTGATCGGCCGACCGCCGGTCAGGTTGGTCGAGGCGGGCCGGGTGGTGGCGATGGAGGTGGCGGGCGAGGGCTCCGACTTCACTGCCCGGTGGTCGCTCGGCCCCGACGACGTGGAAGGCAGCGCGCGGCTCGAGACGACGTTGGTCGGGAGCGACGGCGCCGAGGCCCCCGATCAGGCGCTGGGGGGCGTGATGCTCGACTTCACCGCGCCCTCGCTGGTGCCAGGGAGTTCGGGCCTCCGGCTGGTGGCGGCGAGCCAGCTCGCGCAGGGCACCACCGCCCTCGGGCGAGGAGGCCGGGTCGAGGTGCGCTTCGCCCTCGACGAGCCGGGTCACGCGGTGATGACGAGCAGCCCGGCGCTCCTGTCCTTCGAAGAGCGCAGCGCGGTGGCGACCGGCTTCGAGTTCGGCGCGGTGGCCGGCGCGACGGGTGGGCGGGTCGCCTTGCGGGCGCTGGTGAGCGATCTCGCGGGCAACGAAGCGACCCTCGGCTTCGGCGAGCTCGAGGTCGATCTCGAAGCACCGGCTGCTCCAGACACCCTGTCTCAGACGGCCATCGTTCACCGCCGGGTGCGCTGGGGCGCCACTGGGGTGCCTGCGGGCTTCACCGTCGTCGGAGCGGCCGGAGCGGCGCCACTCGACTCCGAGGTGGTGGCCCTCGACCCCGCCGGGCTCGTGCTCGGCCGGGCGCAGGTCTCGAGCGACGGCCACTTCACCCTCCCGCTCGTGAGCGACGGGCCGCGGCTCTCGCTCGTCGCGCTCGACGCTGCCGGCAACGAGAGCCCCCGCGCCGAGGTGAAGAACGTGGAGTGGGTCGGGTCGACCGCCGGACGAGTCGTCGGGCGGCCCTCGACGAACCCGAACTGGCTCGAGGTGGCCGGCGACTTCCACCGCTCCTTGCCGGTGATGGGTGAAGAGCGCTCCGTGCCGATCACCACCGCCGCGCTGCCCTCCTGGCAGTGGGCGAGCGCGACTCCGAGCAACGTCAAGGCGGCGGCGGTCGCGCCCGATGGCACCATCGCGGTGTGGCTGGGGCTCCCGTTGACCCAGGCGAGCCGCGGCTTCGGCATCGCGCGCCGCTGGAGAGGCCAGTGGCGCCACGAGCTCGACAACTCGCTGCTCGTCGACTCGCCCGTGCTCGAGTTCGACTCGGCGGGCCGGCTCTTCGTGTTCGGAGAAGACGGCACGCCGAGCAACCTCTTCGGGATTCATGACGGGGCGAAGTGGGTGGTGCCGTCGGGCGCCCGGCCCCAGCCGCGCATCGGCGCTCAGCTCGTGTGGGACCCGAACCGGCGTGAGCTGCTGGTGTTCGGCGGCGCCCGAAACCCCTTCCAGCCCGTGCTCACCGACGACTTCGCGACCTGGGACGGGACCCGCTGGGCGCTGGGGACGACTGGCGTCGAGCACGCCTGGGGCGACTGTGCCTGGGACCGCCAGCGCGATCGGCTGGTGATGGTGGGAGGCGTCGGGGCGAGCGCCGATCGCCGCGAGACGTGGGAATGGGACCGCACCTCGTGGGTGCGTTCGACGCCGGCAGTTCGCCCGCCGCAGCTCGGCTCGGGAGCGCTGGCCTGGGACCCGACGCGCCGACAGGTCGTCTTGTTCGGGCTGGAAGAAGGCAACCCCGCGAGCCTCGAGGTGTGGACGTGGAACGGCACCGGGTGGACGCGCCTGCCGAGCCCACCAAACCCCGGCTTGACCCAGGTGCTCGCGGGCGGCTGGAACCCCAGCGAGAACGCCTTCTGGGTCATCGGCTCGGACACCAACAAGGACGTGTGGCTGGGAACCTGGAACGTCGGCGCGCTCGTGCAGGTGTCGAAGCCCGCCGAGTATGCGGCCTTCGCCTACGTGGAGGACCTCGCCGGTCGACGCCTGCTTCGGGTTCGAGACGACGGCCGCGTCGAAGCGGGAAGCAGCGGCGACTGGCACGTCGTTCACCCTGATGGCGATGCTGGCCGCGCCGTCGAGGCCGTCTGGTTCGACCCGCTGAGGCAGCGGCTGGTGGTGGCCGAGGCCGCGAGGGTGTCGGAGTGGCGGGACGATGCGGGCTGGGCCGTGGTCGACGCCGGGGGCTTCGACGTGCGCGCGGGCGTCTGGTCGTCGGCGCTCGGGAGAAGCCTCGCGGTCTCGAGCGACGGAGGGGTCTCGAGCTGGAACGGCCTCTCGTGGGTCTCCTTCCCCTCGCGTGGCCAGCCGACCGGCTGCCGCATCGGCCCGACGACGATCGCCTCGGACGAACCGAACGCGGCTCTCGTGCTCTACGGGAGCAGCGCCGATGGTGGGAGCCTCTGCACCTGGACCCTCGACGCCGGTTGGCGAAGTGACCGAGCGCCAGGACGAGTCGGTTCCTCCCTCGCGCGCGGCCGCGACGGCGAGGTGCTCGTGCTCGGCGGCACCGGCGTCGCCTTCCAAGGCCAATCGGACGAGGTCTGGCGCCGCACCGATGGTGGCTGGCAGAACGCGCCCCCCTTGCCGTTCGGGGCGGACGAGTCGAGATCGGTCTGGGACTCCGCGCGCGGCGAGCTGCTCGTCTTCCCCCGGAACCCCGTCAACGGCTGGGCCCTTCACGGCTTGTCGCCCTTTCAGCAGCCGATGGTGGCAGGGCACTTCGTGCTCAACGAGCTCGACTCGTCCGACGAGCTGAAGGCGGTGCGCATCTCGGTCGTCGCGGGTGGCGAGGGAGCGGTCGGCGGCACGTTCGACGCTGGCGTCACCCTCTGGCGCGCCGACCCTCGCAACGGGTTTCTCCCCCTCGCCGGCGCGCCGCACCCGCTGGCGTCACCGGCGCCGCTGAGCTGGTCGAGCGATGACGCGGGAACGCTCCAGGAGCTCTTCGTGGGGGCCGGTCGTGAGCTCGTCCTCGGGGTGACGCCGCCTGGCCCCCACCTCGACGGGCGGCCCGCGACGCTCCGGGTGAACGACGTCTTCGTGGAGGTTCGATGGCGACGGCCCTGAACGGTTGGCGAACCCGGTGGCGCCAGTGAGGAACCGACGATGATCTCTGTGCTCGTGGTGGCGTTGCTCGCCGCTGGTCCGAAGGAGCGCAAACCCGAGGTGTCCGTCGACCCGCCTTCGGTGCCGGCGCAGCTCACCCGGTTGTCCGCGCTCTACGACTCGCTCGAGTTCGAGCAGGTCATCAAGCTGTCGAAGACCATCCTCGCGAACCCCTCGTTGACGGTGAGCCAGCAGCTCGAGGCGCTCCGGCTCCAGGCGAGCGCGCTCGCGGTCGTTCGAGACCCGGTCGATGCCGAGGGGCCCTTTCGCCTGTTGCTCCGGCTCCAACCCGGGGCCGATCTCCCGCCCACCACCCCACCGAAGATCCTCTCGGTGTTCCGCAAGGTGCAGGTCGAGGAGCGAGCCCTCGCCGAGCGGCTGCATTCGGTCGAGCGGAGCCGGCTCATCGCGGATCTCAAGCTGCTCGACGAGCCACCGACACAGGCGCAGGGCGGCCAGCCGCTCAAGTTCTTCTTCCGACTCAGAGATCCCAAGGGCGTCGTCGAGACCGTTCGTGTGCCGTTTCGAACCGAGGCGAAGGCCGCGTTCTCGTCGCTCGCGCTCCAGCGCACGGCCGACGGCGCGTGGGAAGCGGTGCTCCCAGGCGAGACGACCGCGAGCGCCACCGGCCTCGTGCTCGAGTATTACCTCGAGACCGCCGACGCCGAGGGCGTGCTGCTGCGCGCGGGCACGGCCGACCAACCGCTCCGGCTCACCATCAGCCCAGGGGAGGTTCCCCGAGTCGCCTTCAAGCCCGCGCCCGCCCCGGTCTTCTGGACGAGCCTCGCGCTGACGACGCTCACCGCCCTCGCCTCGGCCGGCTTCGGAGTGGCCTACAACGTGGTGAACGGCCGCTACCACGCCCAAGACGGCGCGCCGACGCGCCTCGATGGCTTCACCCTCGCGAACCAGGCCAGCACCGCCTCGACCCTCGCTCTCGCCACCAACGTCTCCCTCGTCGGCCTCGCGATCACGGCGCTGGCGACCGTCGTGCTCTGGCCGCTCACCGCATTCGAGCCGGCGAACTAGCCACGACGAGGCCCCGAGCCCGGTTGTTTCGAGCGTGGCCTCGGCAGCGGGCGGTCGCGGCCACGATGTGCCCAGCGGAGCGAGGCGCCGTCTCGAACCGAAGGCGCGCCTAGGGCCGGCGAGAGCGGACGGTGACCGTCACATCTTCGAGGGTGATGCGGGCGTCATTCTTCCCGTCGCCGAGGTGATTCCCAGGCGGCGTGACGACGAGGACGAGCTCGGCTTGCGCCCGGAGCAGCTCGTCGAGCGTGGCGCGATCGGTGGTGCTCCACCTGAGCGGTGAGGGCGAGCCGAGGCCTGCGTCGCTCGAGGTGAGGGCAACCAGACTGCCGCGCGTCACCGCCCAGAGCGTGGCGCCGTCGACGAGCCTTCCCGCTCGAGCGCCGCGGCCGGCGGCCTTCGCCTCGACCACGAGCTCGACGAGGACATCGGCGGTGTCGAGCCCGTCGTAGCGGAAGTGGGCGGCCACCATCGGCCGATCGTGGCGGAGGAAGAGGCGCTCGTACCAGCCGTCGCGGGTGAGGCCGTTCATCACCACGTAGACGTCGCGGGCCGAGTCGTGCGCGAAGGTGCCGACGAGGAGCGACTCGTTCAGCCTCTCGCCCGTCGAGCGCCACTGCCCGTCGTACGACCAGACCTCACCGGCCTCGTCGATGGCGAGCGTCACCCGGCGCAGCGAGTCGTAGGCAAGCAGCTCGCTGCTGATGGGAGCGGGGCGCGTCGAAGTGCCCCCGTCGGCGCCCATCGTGCACATGAGTGGCGCGCTCGCGCCCGACGAGAGCGTGATGAGCTCGTCGCGCGCCCAGTCCCACACGGCGGCGAAGAAGGCGCCGAGCCCGTCGTCTCGACAGCTGAGCGGCTGCGCCTGTGGCCGCCACGTTCCGTCGAAGCTCCAGACGACCACGCCCCCCGCGTCTGGATCGTTGAAGAGCGAGACCGCTCCGAGGCGAGGGGTCCACGTCACTTCCGTTCCCGACCGAAAGATCGCCGGCGGCGGCGCTGGTCCGAGGAGCGTCGTCGCGAGCCCGTTCCAGGCGAAGGTGCCGTTCGACGTGGCGACGACCCAACTGTTGCGAGCCCCATCGAACCAGTTCCAGCCCGACAGGCCTGCCCCTGCGCGCGTCGCCCACTGCTCGCCGTCCCACCGAAACTCCGTCGAGTACCAGCGCATGCGGAGGCCACCGTCTCGGTCGTCGAAGAGCTGGGTGGTGGCGGGGAAGTTCGGGCGTTCGGACGAGCTGAGGAGGCTCCAGCCCGAGGTGGCCGGGGACCAGACCTGCGTCACGTTGCCCCCAGCCCCAGGCCCAGCGTCGGCGACCCCAACGACGAGCAGTTGGCCGCGCTCGACGTCGTAGCCCGAGCTCACCAGGTTCACCGCCGGGCCAGGCGGAGCGATCGTGCTCCAGGTTCCGCCGTCCCACCCCCACGCCGCGAGGAGCGTCGTCGACTCCAGCCGGCCAGTGAGGACGACCTGCTGCCGGCTCGGGTCCCAGGTGAGCGCGCGTGAGGTGAGGCGCGGCATCGCGACCGCTGGGGTCTTGTTCAGCCAGGTGCCGTTCCATTCCCAGGTGTCGACAAAGTCCGAAATGCCGGCGTCGCTGTTGAGGCCCAGACCACCGTGCATGACGAGCACGCCACGCGCGAGATCCCACGTCGCGGCGGCGAGCGTGCGCGCGGGCGGACGAGTTTGAGGGGTGTTCACCGTCCACCGTTGGCCGTCCCACGTCCAGAAGACGAACTCGAGGGGAAGAGGGACCTGGTTGCCCAGGAGAGGCAGCGAACCACCCACCACGTAGAGCGTCTTGCCCGCCGGGTCCCACGCGAGGGCGGCTCCGAAGACGGGCACCGGCGTGCGCGGCTGCGGCGTCCAGTCGACGCCGTCGAAGGTCCAGAACTGGTCGGTGACGCCACCACTCGAGTCTTCACCTCCGAGGGAGAAGAGGCGGCCGCTGGAGTCGAACGTCATCGCCGCTCCGACAGGCGTCAGCCCGGCTGGACCCGAGAGATCGACCCAGGCCGAGCGCGGGCTGCGTATCGCGAACCGGGCCTCGGCGCGCGAGCGCTTGGTGCCCGCCGCGATGATGGTGCCGTCGCTCGAGACCGCGGCCGTCGGAGCGTCGAGGAGGGCGTCTTCATGAACCCACCGTCGCCGCCCGAGCGCAGTCACCGGGAGCGCCACCTCGGTGCCGCGCACCGGCACGCTGCGTCGGAAGGCGTCGTTGACTTCGACCCAGTTGGGGTTGCTCAGCGGTGCACCCAAGACACGGCCCATCGTCGAGGCGATCCACTCCACGTTCTTCACGTTCGACAGCGGGCTCTCGTTGCCCGCCGCGTCGATGGTGCGCAGCTCGAGGTGGGCCGAGTCGCCGAGGAGCGAGAGCCGAAAGCCGCCGTCCGCATCGACGAGATCGCGCCCGAGCAGCAGCCCTGACGGTGAGGTCGCGACGATCTCGAAGCCAGGGGGCGCCACTCCAGGTTGGCCCTCGACGACGAAGCCGCGTGGGTGGCCGGTCGCGCCCCACGGAACCCGCTGGTACGCCACGCTCGCGCCGTTCAGCTCGAGCGCCGCGGGCGCGGTGAGATCGAGCGTCGGGCTGAGGCCGAGGTCGACCGTCGCCTCGTTGCCGGCGAGATCGCGCACCTCGACCGAGAGGGTGAGCGGGCCGTCGGGCCCCGCGTCGGGCGCGCCAGCGACGAAGTCGAACGCCGTCGACGTCTTGGCGATCAGGGTGAAGGGCAGCTCGACGGGGTGGCTGTGGAGCGCTGCGGTGCCGGGCTCGTCGATCGAGAACCGCAGGCTGAGGCTCCCGTCGCGCCCCAAGGCCGTGACCGTTCGTCGCAGACTTCTCGGAGCGGGCTCGAAGCCGACCACCACGCTGCCCGGAACGAGGCGCGGCGGTCGGAAGTCGAGCGTCACGTCGCCCAGCCCCTGCGCGGGTGCTTGAGCCCCGTCGCTGCTGACGAGATCGGTCTCGAAGCGCGCGACCCCTTCGATGTCGTCATCGCCGAGGAGCCACTCGACGTGCCAGCTGTCGTCGGTTCCTTCGGCGCGCTTGGTGACGAGCCGGCCAGCCTCGAGCAGCCGCACCGGCGGCGCGGCCACCAACGGCACGCTGGTGGTGAAGTCGACGCGCACGGTGTCGCCGCGGCGCGCGAGCTGGGTCGAGACGGTCGCGGAGACGAGGCGAGGCACCTCGGCGCTGGCCACCACCCGGAGGCAGCGCTCGACCGACGGGCGGCAGGTGAGACCGGCTGGGCACTGGGGCCGATCCTCCGAGCAGGCGATGACGGCCGAAGGGAGCGCGGGATCGAAGACGCACCCAGTGGCGAGCAGCACCAGCCAAACCCGTCGGCGCACCCGACCTCCTCACTGGAATCGTACGAGCGGGCCGCAGCGAGTGGAAGCGCGCGCTGGCGATGGTGGGAGCGAAGCCCACCCGCCGCTCGGCGCGCCGTCAGGTCTTGATGACGGTCTGGAACAGGAGCGCCCCGGCGGCGTCGACGACCTCGACTTCGAACTCTCCGTGCAGCTCCTTCAGCTGGGCGACCTCGAAGCGGTGGTCCACCTCGAAGTCACTGGGGACGCCCTTGATCAGCGCCGCGCCCGGCTTGGCCGTTCCCGAGATCATGATCTTCACCGCTCCACGGCTCGCGCCTTCGGCAGGCCGTACCGTCGACTCGATCTTCCACTGGTAGCCACCGAGCGGCTTCTGCTTGGTGACGCCTCGCAAGGTGAGCTGGTGGCGCGCGGTCAGCCCTGGCTTGAGCGAGTTCACCGTCAGCTGCGCGGTGCGATCCGGCGGAGGTGGCACCTCACCGGGTTGGGCCGTACCGACGGGGGAAGGGGCGTCGGCGAACGCCGGCAGCTGGACGACGAGAAGGGAAACCGACAACGCGAGCGGCAGGTGCTTCGTCATGTGGCACTCCTGGTTCGAGGGACGCGGCCCGCTCAGCAGGTCTCGTGCCGGGCTTCGCAGGCTCCGGTCCCGCGAGGGCAGGTGGGCAAACGTAAGCGCCCGGCGAGCGACCTGGAGCGCGCATGCCCGACCGTGCTGTCCCTCGGGCGGCGCGAGCGCACGGCGAGTGAACCACTTCTGGCACAGTCGCGATGGGAGGCGCCGCTCCAACGGGGGCCCTTCGGTGTCCAACTGCTCGACTTCGTTCGGCTCGAGGCAGGCGAGCGAATTGCTCTGATGGGAGCGCATGATCAAACCCACCAGCGCAGCGCCCGTCACCCTGACGTCCCTCACCACCAAGCCGGCGGCACCTCCTCCGCCGCCCAAGCCGATTCCGCTCACCGATGTCTTCGAAGCGACCTCCCGAGGACGCGTCCCGTCGGTCGGCCAGCAGGTGCCGGTGCCGAGCAGCTCGGCGTTGCGACGGGAGGCGAATGGTGAGGCCCGCATGCACCTCGGCACGGGCTTCAAGGGCGAGCAGGTGCAGGGCTACTACGATCGAGACTTCACCCAGCCCAACTCGAAGAACTTCGTCATTCGTTACTGGGATCGACGGACCGGCGCAGAGATGAGCCCCGATCTCGTGCCTCCGTCCTTCAAGGACCGTTTCGTGCGAGCGCTCGGCCCCGACGGCGCGACCGCTCAGACGCGCGATCACGACACCTCGCTGCTGGGTCCTCTCGGCCCGAGCGGGCACCTGAGCCAGCGCCTGAGCGACGGCTCGTCGTTCGAGGTGACCGATGGGCAGACCGCGGTGCTGCTCGGCCAGCGCAAGGGCTTCGTCGGCGACGTCATCGGGGTCTTCAGGCAGGGCGAAGAGCCCCGCTATCTCGTGCGCGTCAACGGGGCGCCCTTCGTCGGCGGAGCGCCTGGCGGTTCCCCCTTCCTCTTCAAGCTCGACGCTCGCGAGGTGCCCGCCGATCTGCGCGCCGTTCGCCCTGCGCTCACCGCCCCCATCGAGCCCGCCGCTGAAGCTCCGAAGACCGATCTGCGCAGCTTGCAGGTGGCGACCCAGGCCTTCGAAGCCGCGGTGCGCGACGCCAACATTCCACCGGAATACCAGCCGATCTCGGTCGGGGTGCCGGCGCCGCGAGATGGCAGCTGGTCTCCGCGCGCGGGTGACGAGGATCCGCTCCACTACTTCCAAGCGAAGGTGCGCAACCCCACCACCGGCCAGGCCGAGCTGAACGTCTACCACCTCGGCCCCGAAGGCGTGCTCACCCAGGTCTCGAACCTCGACGAGCGCGGCTTTCGCACGCAGGAGCCCAAGCAGCCCGCGTGGACCGCGCGGCCTCCAACGCCCACCACCAGCGAGCAGCCGCTCGAGTCGCCCTCGACCGCGCCGGTCGCCCACACGAGAACGCCCACCCGGCTCGCCCCGGGAGAGAGCAGCCCGCCCGGCACCTGGCCCGTCGGTCAGTGGTTCTCGATGGGCGGCATCGAGCTGTATCGCAACGGACAGCTCGGCAGCGACGGGCTCGAGGGCAAGCAGCGCTGGCTCGACTCGATGAACAAGCTCGACGCCTGGCGCGGCGCGCGCGACTTCATCTCGAGCGCCGATTCGCTCACCGCGATTCCTCAGCCCGACACCACCCGCACCCCGTTCGAGCACGAGTGGACGAAGGACCGGGAGTGGGCCTGGAGCGAGCCCGCCACGCCCGACAAGCTGACCCAACGCACCGCGCTCGAGTTCAACAAGCCCGGGCCGCTCGCCCTCCAGTACACCCTGGTGCGGCCAGACCCCGACAAGTCGCTCACCCAGGCGCGCTACGAGCCAGAGCTCAGCGAGGGTCGCGCCACCGGCCGAACCACCGTGAAGTACGAGATCGAAGGCAGCCGCTACAAGACGTTCACCGTCACCGTCCCACACCAGGCCCGGCAGCTCGACGAGGCGCAGCGCCAGTACCTCAGAGATCTCAAGCCCCAGTGGGTCGAGTGGTTCAACCAGCTCGCGCCAGCCGCCGAGCGAATTCCCACCTGAGCGGCCTTGCCGTGCCCCTGCGAAGGTGATGCATCGCGACCCGCATGCTGACGCCACCCGAGCGCTACCAGCTCGTCAGACGCATCTCGGGCGGAGGAATGGGCGAGGTCTACCTCGCGCGGTGGAGGGAGGGCGCGATCGACAAGGAGGTCGCGCTCAAGCTCCTCCTCCCCGATCTCGCCACTGCCGCCGATCCGCTCGAGCGCTTCATGCGCGAAGCCCGCCTCGCCGCCCGCATGCACCACCCCAACATCGTCGAGGTCTTCGACGCGGGTGAGCTGCACGGGCGGCCCTTCATCGCGATGCAGCTCGTCGATGGCATCACCCTCGAGCAGCTGCTCGAGTCGATCGCCGACCCGCTGCCGCTGCCGATCGTCCGCCTGATCGCGACCGGCTTGCTCGAGGCCCTCGACTACGCCCACACCCTGAGCGACGAGCGCGGAGAGCTGCTGCGCGTCGTTCACCGCGACGTCACCCCGGGCAATGTCCTGATCTCCAGGGCCGGCACGGTGCTGCTCACCGACTTCGGCATCGCGCGCGAAGGCAACGTGGTGCGAACGGCGCCAGGCGTGCTTCGGGGCAAGCCGGCGTTCCTCTCGCCCGAGCAGCTCCGCCAGCACCCAGTCGATCTGCGCACCGATCTCTTCTCGGCGGCCCTGTGCCTCTACGAGGCGGCGACGCTCGCTCACCCCTTCCGACGCGCCACGCCCGACGAGACGCTCGCCGCGATCGAGCGCGACCCAGCCGCTGACCCGCGCGTGCACCGAGCGTCGTTGACCGAGCCCATGGCGACCGCGCTGCTCCGCGCCTTGGAGAAGGACCCGCGCGCACGCTTCGGCTCCGCCCGCGCCTTTCGGCACGCCTTCATCGACGGCCCGGTCGCCACCAGCCCCGAGCTCGCCGCCCTCGTCTCCCCGCACTGTCGCTCCGTCACCCAGCGCTCACCCGCCGGCGCCGGCACGCTCTCGGCGCCCGGTCGTGGCCGGCCCAACTCCGGGTGGCTGTGGTGGCTCGCCGCGGCGCTCCTCTCGGGAGGCGCCCTCGCGCTCGGGCTCCGTTGGCTCTGACGCTCACCTCGAGCGGCGGTAGTCGTCGGGATCGATGCCGTGCTCTTCGAAGAGCCGGTAGAGCTGACTGCGGCCGATGTTCGCGGCGCGGGCGACGGCCACCGCCGACCCCTGGTGCTGCTCGAGGAGCGAGGTGAGGAAGCTCTTCTCGAAGGCCGCCAGGACGCGATCGCGTGCGGCGTAGAAGCCGGTCGTCTCGGCCGGCGCGGGCTCGGGCGTCACGCCCAACAGCTGCGATGCCTCGACCGCGTTGCGCAGCTCCCGCACGTTCCCAGGCCAGCGGAGCGCAGACAGCGTCGCCACCACCGAGTCGCTCAAGGGCGGGCTGCCCGGTCGGCTGAACCGCTTCGCGAGGAGCGGCACGTCTTCGGGGCGTGAGCGGAGCGGAGGGAGCTGCAGGGTGACCGCGGCGATTCGATAGTAGAGGTCGGCTCGAAAGCGGCCCTCGGTGATCGCGCGCTCGAGATCGTCGCGCGTCGAGGCGATCACCCGGAAGGTCGAGGTGCGCTGGCTCGTCTCTCCGACCCGTTTGTAGGTGTGCGTGTCGAGGGCGCGGAGGAGGAGCGGCTGCAGCTCGAGCGGCAGCGAGGCGATCTCGTCGAGAAAGAGGGTGCCGCCGTCGGCTTCTCCGATGAGTCCCTGGCTGTCCTGCACCGCGCCGGTGAAGGCGCCGCGCACGTGCCCGAAGAGGGTGGCGTTCGCGAGCGACGGGCTGAGGGCGCCGCACTCGACGACGACGAAGCGGCCCGCGGCGCGCGGCGAGTGGGTGTGAATGGTGCGGGCGACGAGCTCCTTGCCGGTGCCGGTCTCTCCGGTGATGAGGCAGGCGCAATCTCCCGGCGCGAGGCGCTCGACGAGCGAGAAGACCCGACGCATCGCCGGCGAGACGCCCACCATCTCTCCCATCTCGCTGCGGCCAGGGCCCTCGTCGGCGACCGGGACGAACGAGACGGTGGTGCCGTGGCCCAGCTCCACGCTGGCGCCCTCGGGGAGCTCGAGCGCCTCGAAGCCCGCTCCGAGGTAGCTGCTGCCGTTCTTCGAGCCGAGATCGCGCACCCGCAGCCGTCCGCCGACCAGCTCGACGGTGAGGTGGCGCCGGGAGACGCCGCGATCGCTCAGCGCGAGGTCGCAGTCCGAGTGGCTGCCGATCAACGCCGACCCCCGGGTGATCTCGCAGGCCTTGCCTTGATCGGGCCCTCTGACGACCACCACGCGAATCGGTCGGGTGAGCGGCCGTCCTCGCAGCTCGGAGGTCTCGGTGTGGAGGGGGCCCTTCGCGCTCATCGGCCGCGCTTCTAGCAGGCGGTCGTCCTCAGCGCGTCTCGTTCCGCGCGAGCGTTCGTTCGAGGCTCCGCAGCTCCCGGTGTGCCGAGAGGAGCTGGCCTGGGGCGAGGGCACCGTGCGCGATGAGGCCGGTGAGGTTCGCCACGCGGCGGGTGGGGCTCGCGAGCGCGCTGTCGACGGCCGCCGAGAAGCTCGAGGCGAGCTCGACGGTGGGCCCTTCGTCCGAGAGCCGCCGCTGGAGCACCCGGTACTCGTCGCGCGACAGCAAGCCGTAGCGAGCCGAGTTGTCGAGCTGGAGCCCGACGTGCCGCCGCCCGCGTGGTGCGGTGCTTCCCGACACTGGCGGCGCCTCGAAGACGTCGGTGTGCCGGCTCAGCGAATCGGGGCCGGCGAGCGGCTTGGGCGGCGAGGGCGCTTCGGCAGGGGCTCTGATGAGCGCGGTCTTCCGGTGATCGACCACCGGCGCCAGCTCGGCTCGCGTATCGGGCAGCGGGGCCGACGAGATCACCACTTTTCGTTCGAGGCGCATGGCGCCGCGAAAAGCAGGCGCGATGCCACGGCCCAACTCGTCGATCCGCCTGGAGCCCCGCGCGGACCAGGACCGGCCTGGAGTGGCGGTGCGCGCGCACGCTGTGCCACCAAGGGGACACTCGGCCGTCCGGTCGATCCCCTCGAACTCAGGCGCGAACGCGGCCGTGGTTGATCCAATGTCACCCCCCCGTGCTACAGCTTCTCGCGCCACCCCGTGACGGGGCGGTTCTCGATACGAAAGGCGGTACACATGGCAGGCGGAGTCAACAAGGTCATCCTCATCGGCAATCTCGGCAAGGACCCCGAGGTGCGCTTCACCCCCTCTGGCGCAGCCGTCGCCAACTTCAGCGTCGCGACCAACGAGTCGTGGACCGACAAGAGCGGCCAGAAACAAGAGCGCACCGAGTGGCACCGCATCGTGGTGTGGGGCAAGTTGGCCGAGCTCTGCGGCGAGTACCTCAAGAAGGGCCGCCAGGCGTACGTCGAAGGCCGCCTCCAGACCCGCGAGTGGAACGACAAGGAAGGGAAGAAGAACTACACGACCGAGATCGTCGCCCAGACCGTCCAGTTCCTCGGCGGTGGGCCCGGCCGTGGTGAGGGCGGCGCGCCTGGCAGCGGTGGTGGCGGTGGTGCCCGACGTGACGACTTCAGCGGCGGTCCGCCCGACGACATGGGGCCGCCTCCTGCTGGGGGAGATGACATTCCCTTCTGATCCGCACTAGGGTGACTCCACCGTTTGAACGCACGACGTCAAACGGGGCGAAGATTTGGGCCGGTCGCTTCGAGTCTGCACTTGACGAAGCGCCCGGCCTTCTGTTTTGAGCGCCGCCCTTCGGAGCAACACCTTTCACCACACCGCCGCCTGGCCCGGAGGGCGACGGACGTAGCAGGAGCCCTGTCGAATGAAGACGCAAGCCCTCGCCCTTGGAGCCGCTCTCGGGTTCCTCGTGGCCATCGCCCCCTCGTGTGGTCCGACCAACTGTAGTGCCGCGAACTGTGGCGGCTGCTGCAAGGACAACAAGTGTGTGGACAAGCCGAACAACTCCCTCAACACCACCTGCGGCACCTCCGGCAACAGCTGCCAAGACTGCTCCGCGATGGGGTCGACCTGTGACGCCACGACCTTCACCTGCAAGGTGACGGGCACCGGCGGTGGCGCAACGGGCGGCGGCTCCGCTGGCGGAATGGGCGGCGGCACGGCGGCCTGCGACGGCTGCCGGCTCGCGAACGGCACCTGCCAGCCCAAGGGCACCTCGCGGCAGAGCAACAACATCTGCGGCGCGAACGGCGAGACCTGCCACGCCTGCGCGGCGCCGACTCCGGTCTGCGACATGGGCGTCTGCATCGCGCCTCCGAAGGCGGTCGGTGACTCCTGCACCGCCGACGACGAGTGCAAGGGCACCCTCGGCCCCACCGCCATCTGCAAGCAGCAGACGGCCGCGGGCAACTTCAACTACTCCGGTGGCACCTGCACGATCCCGAGCTGCACCGCCTCCAGCTGCCCGATGGACAGCATCTGCATCAACCTGCCGCGCGTCTTCGGCGAGGAGCAGGCGTTCTGCATGAAGTCGAACTGCGGCATGTCGGGCACCCAGGGCACCTGCCGCTCTGGCTACGTCTGCCTCGGCGTCTCGCAGGCCGGCGACACCGCCTGCCTCGTGCTCGACATGTTCGTCAACGGCGCCGGCGCGAACTTCGACGCGGTCTCCATCGTCGGAAACCCCTGCACCAACAACGCGGCGTGCCGCGCTCCGACCACTGGCGCACCGGGCGCTGGCGGCTTCTGCGTGACCGAGTACGCGCTCCTGCCCGACGGCGGCCCCCGGCTGCTCCGTGACGGCGGGTTGAGCTACAGCGGCTTCTCGCAGGGCTACTGCTCGCGCGACTGCCGCGCCGACAACGACTGCGTCTCGGCCCCCGACGAAGACTTCAACGCCAACGACTCGGAGGCGATGTGCCTGCCCGTCAGCACCACGGCGAGCTCCTGCCTCAAGGCCTGCGCCGACCCCAACCTCGGCCGCTCGGGCTGCCGTGACAGCTACGTCTGCGAGCCCCTCTTCCTCCGCGACGGCGGGCTCTACACCTACGGCGTGTGCCAGCCGGCCTGCTCCTTCACCGACGGCGGCATGAACCCCGGCGTCACCTGCGGTGCGCTCGACGACGGCGGCGCGGGTGGGTGCGACGTGCGCACCGGCTACTGCATCAGCGAGAGCCGTGACCTCCTGCCCAACCGGCCCGATGGCGGGACCGATGGTGGTGCTGGCGGTGGCGCGGCTGGCGGCGGTTCGGCCGGCGGTGGCGCGGCTGGCGGCGGTGCGGCGGGCGGTGGCGCGGCTGGCGGTGGTTCGGCTGGCGGCGGCGCGGCTGGCGGCGGCGCGGCTGGCGGCGGTGCGGCGGGCGGCGGTTCGGCGACCTGCCACGATGGTGGCGCGTTCGTCGACGGCGGCTGCGAGTAACCAGCGCCCGATGAGGTGAACGATGGGCGGTTCCGCGTCGATGCGGGGCCGCCCTTCGTTTTTCGTGCGAGCAAGGAGCGTTCGGTGAGCGAAGGCGACGCGATCCTCAAGGGCTTCATCGAGGCCACCAACCTCACCGTCGCGGTGGCGGTCGTTCCCTCGGTGGCGCAGGAGGCGAGGCGACGGCACGGGCTGAGGGCCGTCTCCGCGGCGCTCCTCGGGCAGGCCTTCGCGGCCGCCGGGGTGCTGACCGCGCTCCAGAAGGGCGACACCCGCGTCAACCTCCAGCTCGAGTGTGACGGCGCGCTCCGCGGGCTGCTCGTCGACGCGGGAGTCGACGGCACGATGCGGGGCTATGCGAAGAACGCGTTGGTCGACCTCGAGCTCGGCGCCGACTTCCGCTGGCGCGCCGCGCTGGGGAACAAGGGCTTCCTCTCGGTGCTGCGCGACATCGGCAGCGAGTACTACCGCTCGTCCATCGAGCTCGAGGCGTTCGAGCTCGTCGCCGATCTGAACCGCTATTTCGTGATGTCGGAGCAGGTGAAGACCCACGTCGCCATCGCCACCGGTGCGCGCGGGGCCGAACCGCTGGGCATGGTGGCGGCAGTGCTGGTCCAGGCGCTCCCGAACGGCGAGCTGACCGCGCTCGAGGCGCTCGGCGCCACCCTGCAGGCCTCGCTCGAGGCCGCGGTCGCCGACGCGTCCATCGTCACCGCCGACGCGCTCTTCGGCAGGCTCTTTCCTGCCCTGGCGGTGACGCAACGAACGCCCGCG
Organism: Myxococcota bacterium; assembly: GCA_052034585.1. Classification (GTDB taxonomy): domain Bacteria; phylum Myxococcota; class Myxococcia; order Myxococcales; family Myxococcaceae; genus Xiheimicrobium. The sequence goes on along the minus strand of JBPOIJ010000010.1, from coordinate 51,526 downwards.
CGCTTCGCCTGCACCTGCTCGAAGCAGCGCACCCTCGACACCCTGCGCAGCCTGGGGAAGGACGAACTCCAGGAGATCATCGACACCGCCGGCAGCACCGCCGTCACCTGTCACTTCTGCGCCACCAAGTACGAGGTCTCGTTGCCCGAGCTCTTCGCCTTGGTCGAGGAGCTCGAGGGCGGCTCACTCAAGAACTGATCGTGCCCGACGCCGGCCTCCGCTCGCCGCCTGGTCGAGCGCCTCCAGCGCCTTCGCCACCGCGCCGACGTCTTCCCGTTGATCACCCAGCCGCTCCGGGGTGATGCCGAAGACGGTCCGCAGCTCGCTCGACTGAGACGAGCGCAGCCACCAGCGCATCAGGGACTCGAGGCGCGCCGCAGGCGTGTTCCCTCGGGAATGGGCGAGCAGCACCTCGCGCCGGGCCAGCAGGGTGCCCTCTTCGAGCTGGTGGTGATCGAGCTTGTGAAGGGCGTTGTTGTCGCGCCGGCCGGGAGTGAGGGCGAGCAGGGCGGAGCGGACGGCGGCGAGCGAGACCTGCTCGAGCCCGAGCGCCCGCCGCAGCCGTCGCACGAGCGGGGCGTCGAGCAGCGCCCGGAGGTGGCGGAACTTCACCGCCCTCAAGCCATGGTGGGCGAACGCGAACCGGCCGGCCCGGAGCAGCAGCGCTTCTCGCGAGAGCAGCAGGCCGAGCACTCGCTCGTCGCTCTTCTGCGCGTGCGCCTCGAGGAGGGTCACGTCGTCGCTCAAGTGCTCGAGTGCCAGCTCCCGCGCGGCCGAGCGATGACGGAGGAAGGCGGCGGTGATTCGGGGGAAGATCGCCATCGGATCATAGAGCACGCGCGCCTCGGCCACCTCGACGCGGGAGAAGCGCTCGAGCGAGAGGGCCACGCTGATGGGCTCTTCGAGGAGGGTCACCGGCACGCCGTCTCGCTCGACGTGGCGCCGGCGTTCCCGGTCACCCACCACCCAGAGATCGACGTCCGAGCCAGGCCCTGCGTCGCCTCTGGCGAGCGAACCGGTGAGCGCGACGGCGAGCGCACCACGGCGGGCGAGCCGGGTGGCTTCTCGCTCCGCCGTCAGCTCGAGGCGCTCGACCCAGGACGACTCGGGCGCCGGCCGAGGAATGTCTCAGCTCCCGCCGCCCGACGAGCTCCCACCACCCCAGAGGGGACGGCGCGGCGCAGGGTGCGGGGTGTGCGAGACGGACTTCGAGGCGCTCGCGATCTCCTTGTCGAGCAGCTTCTTCGCCTCGGTGGTGAACGCGCTCGCGTACTTGGTGCGAATCGCCTTGAGCTGGGAGAGCTCGGTGCGGGTGCTCACCTCGCCGTTCTTCCCTCCCACCGTCTTCACGATCTTCTTGGCCTCGTTCGCGCCGATGGTGTTCTTCATCGCGGCGACGATCGCGGACTCGTTCTTCGGGGCAATCTTCACGGGCATGTCGTTCCCTCCAAGTGGAGCCCATCAGATAGCGCCGTCGGGGCCCGCTCGTCACTTCCCTCCATCGAGTTTCTTGAGCTCGTCGAAGCCGGGCAACGTCGAGAGATCGGGCACGATCGTGATCTCGATGCGCCGGTTGAGCGCCTTGCCCTCGGGCGTGTCGTTCGAGGCGACCGGCTTCTTCTCGGCGAAGCTGGCGGCCGACACGCGCTCGGCTGGCAGCCCTCCTTCGACCATCGTCTTGGTGACGGTGATGGCGCGGGCGGCGGCGAGCTCCCAGTTCGAGGGGAACGCGGCGCTCGCGATGGGCACCGAGTCGGTGTGGCCCTCGACCTGGAAGGAACGCTTCGGAATGCTGGCGAGCACCGCGGCGACCTCGACGATCGCGGCCTTGCCGTCCTTCGACAGGCTCGCCGACCCGGAGCCGAAGAGCACGTCGGTCGCGAGCACCACCACCATGCGGCCGTCGACGATGCGCACCTTCAGCTTCCCGGCGTCGATGAGGGTTCGGAAGCGGGCGAGCAGGTTCTTGAACTCCTGCACCCGGGCTTCAGCCTCGGCGCGGCGGCGCTCGAGATCGGCGAGCGCGACCGTCATCTCCTCGACGCTGCCTTGTAGCTTCGACTTGTCCTTGGTGACGGAGGCGAGGTCGCCCACCAGCTTGTCGATGCGAGCGTTCAAGTCCTTCACCGTGTCCTTCTCGTCGGCGAGGGCGGCCTCGAGCTCGGTGATGCGCGCCTCGCGCTTCTTGACGAGCGCCTCCTTGCCGCGGAGCTCCTCGTTGCGCTCCGCGAGGGTGACGTCGAGCGCGTCGCGTTCTCCCTTGAGCGCGTCGAACGTCTTCTGCGACACGCAGCCCAGCGCCATCAGCGAGGAGAGCAGCACCACCGACGGGCGGACGAGCGAAGCGCGTGCGTTCATGGCGCGAGATGGTGCCCCAAAAGCTGGGCGCTCCGGGAGCGCTTCCGCTCGGGCGCGACAATGCCAGCGGCGGTCGAATCGGCTGTTCACCGGGTTTTCCCCAGGTACCTTCCCGAGCCGCCGACCCATCCGCCACGGGGGAAGACCGAAATGGACGCACTCAAGCGCATCGTCGAGCTCCTGGACGACGCCACGCCACGCAAGCGCATCGCCGCCGCCGTGGTGCTGGGTGAGCTGAAAGTGAAAGACGCCGCCGTCGTCTCGCGGCTCATCGAGATGGCGAAGGACGAGCTGGACGCCTACGCCGAGGCCGCCATCGAGGCGCTCGGGCAAGTGCAGGCGCTCAAGGCGCTGCCGGTGCTGCTCGACTCGCTCAACCGCAGCCGCGACGTGCAGCAGGCCGCCAAGGAGGCCATCGCCAACCTGGGAGAAGCCGCGCTCCCCGAGCTCAAGGCCCGCCTCGCCGACGCGACGCCGGAAGCACGCGCGGTGTTGTCGCAGCTGCTCCCCGCGGTGGGTGGCAAGCAGTCCTTCGAGCTGGCCTTGGAGGGGCTGCGCGGCCAGTCGTTCGACGCCATCAACCGGGTGACGCTCTCGGTGCGGCAAGAAGCGCGTGAGATGAGCGAGGCGCAGCGCCGGGTGATGAAGACCCAGGTGCTCAAGTTCCTCGAGAAGAAGAAGACGCTCGAGGACGAAGACGTCACCCGCGGAGCGATCAAGATCCTGGGCTTCCTCGAGCTGCCCGAGACGCAGGACGAGCTCCTTGGGTTTCTCTCGACGAAGCACCCTCCGCTGGTGCGCATGGAAGCCGCGACGGCGATGCGCTTCGCCTGCGCGACGGGCCCGTCGAAGAAGTCGCTCCGCAGGCTCATGGAGCTCTTGCAGGACGAGAACGTGCACGTGGCGCGCGGGGCGAGGGACTCGCTGACGGTGCTGAAGATCGGCGTCGAGTTCGCCGAGGAGCTGGCCGAGCTCTGTGAATCGAAGGACGCCTCGGTCGCGCTCTGGGCGATCGATCACCTCGGCAGCCTCGCGGTGAGCCAGAAGGGCGCGGCGGGCAAGCTCGCGGCGAAGACCTTGCTGCCGGTGGCGCGGTCCGGCGACCGAGCGAAGGCAGAGGCGGCGGCGAAGGTGGTCGCTCAGCTCGAAGGCGGAGAGTCACTGCTCGCCGAGGCGCTCGCCGACGCCGAAGAGGACGCGGGCGCGCAGGTGCTCGCCGACATTCTCGCGCCGCTCTCCCAGAAGCTGACAAAGAAGGACGTGAAGCGGCTCCTCGAGGCGGGTGGCAAGAACCTGGCCGAGTCGCTCGCGGTGGCGCGCAAGCAGCTCGAGCCGGTGCGCGCGGCCGATCCCGAAGGCTGGGCCGAGCTCTTGCGCGACAAGCTCAAGTCGCTCGGAAAGAAGGACCCCGCGCGGGCCGAGGCCATCGGGCAGATGCTGGGTCGTTCCACCGTGGCGACCGTCGACGATCGGTTCGGCGTGGTGGTGCAGCAGCTGTTGCACCACTCGCTCGATCCGCACCCGCGCGCGAGGCAGCGCGACCCGTCGCTCGCCGAGCTCGAGAAGCTGCACGCGGAAGGCTTCGGAGTCGCCGAGGCGGTGATGAAGGCGAAGTCGCTGTCCGACGAAGCGCGCTACTACGTGGGCGTGCACTTCGCCGAGAAGCAGCAGTTCGAGCTCAAGAACGTCGGGGCCGAGGTGCTCGAGCTGCTGTCGACCAAGGGCAAGGGCAAGATCGCGAAGGCCGCGAAGAACAAGATGAAGTTGCTCGAGCTGTGAGCTGGCGGCGCCCCCGGCGTCGTGGGTCGCCAGCTCGTTCCTCGGAGGAACTCGGCAAAGCAGGTGCTGGGTCGGGCTCGCGCCGAGCTCGCTCGAGTCGAAGGCGGGTCGCGCTTCGAGCTGAGCCGAGGAGCCGACCGAAGGAGTTGCACCGAAGCTCGCTCGCCGTGGCACCATGGCCCGATGAGCCGACCCACTCGCGCCGAAGTGCTGAGACGCCTGCGCGCCGTCGCCGAGCCCGATCGAGCCGAAGGCATGCGCGCCTACCTCAAGTCCGAGATGCCGTGCCTGGGCGTTCGCGTCCCCCTCGCCCGCGCGCTCGCGAAGGACCTCTTCTCCGCGCCGTTCGAGTCCCTCGAGGGGTTGGCGACGTTCGTTCGGACCTCCTGGAACGCCGCCGAGTTTCGCGAAGAGCGCTTCGTCGCGCTGAACGTGCTGCGGCTCAAGCCCCACCGGCGCTGGCTCACCGCCGACGCCGCGCCGCTCCTCGAAGAGCTCATCCTCTCCGGAGCCTGGTGGGATCTCGTCGACGAGCTCTCGATGCACCCGGTCGCCGACGCGCTCGAGAACGACCCGAAACGAATGACGAAGGTGCTGCGGCGCTGGGCGACCTCGGGCGAGCTGTGGCTCCAGCGATCGGCGTTGGTCTGTCAGGTGCTGCGCGCCGAAGAGACGGACGACGAGCTCCTCGAGTTCGCCATCGAGCACGCGGTGGACGGGAAGGACTTCTTCCTGCGCAAGGGCATCGGCTGGGCGATGCGCAGCCTCGGCAAGACGCGGCCCGCGGTGGTGAAGCGATGGCTGACGAAGTGGGAGGGCCGGCTGAGCGGGCTGTCGGTTCGCGAAGCGCAGAAGTCGCTCCGCTGACGGCCTGCCGGAAATTTGCCCTCGGCCGGGCTGACGCTTGACTGCCCCGATGCGAACGATCTTCGTGGTGAGCGCGCTCGGGCTCGTCGGTGCGCTCGGCGTCGCCACCTTCTTCGTCCACTCCGCGGCCTGGGGCTTCGTCGTCGTCGCTCCGTTCGTCGTGCGCGGCGTCTGGGACATGGCGCAGACGAAGCAGGCGGTGCGGCGCAACTTCCCCATCATCGGCAACTTCCGTTACCTGTTCGAGCTGATCCGCCCCGAGATCAACCAGTACTTCGTCGAGTCGAACACCGACGGCACGCCCTTCAACCGCGACATTCGCTCGCTCGTCTACCAGCGCGCCAAGCTCGAGCCCGACACGCTGCCGTTCGGCACCAAGCTCGACGTGAACCAGGTGGGCTACGAGTGGGTGAACCACTCGCTCGCGCCGGTGCACACCGACCCGAAGGAGCTGCGGATCAGCATCGGCTCTCCCCAATGCACCACGCCCTACTCGGCGAGCATATTCAACGTCTCGGAGATGAGCTACGGCTCGCTCTCGAGGAACGCGGTGCTCGCGCTCAACGGCGGCGCGAAGCTGGGCGGCTTCTACCAGGACACCGGGGAGGGCGGCCTGTCGCCGTACCACCTCGAGAAGGGCGGCGATCTCGTCTGGGAGCTCGGTACCGGCTACTTCTCGGCCCGAACGCTCGACGGCAAGTTCGACCCCTCCCGCTTTCGCGACAACGCCAACATTCCGCAGGTGAAGATGACCGAGCTGAAGCTGTCGCAGGGCGCGAAGCCCGGGCACGGCGGCATCCTTCCGGCGCGCAAGGTGACCGAGGAGATCGCGAAGATTCGCGGCGTGCCCGTCGGCCAGGACGTGCTCTCTCCGCCCGCGCACTCGGCCTTCTCCACGCCCATCGGCCTGCTCGAGTTCCTCGCGAAGCTGCGTGAGCTGTCAGGCGGGAAACCGGTGGGCATGAAGCTCTGCATCGGCAAGCGCCGCGAGTTCCTCGCCATCTGCAAGGCGATCGTCGAGACCGGCATCACGCCCGACTTCATCAACGTCGACGGTGGCGAAGGTGGCACCGGCGCCGCGCCGCTGGAGTTCTCGAACTCGGTCGGCGCTCCGCTCAGGGAGTCGCTCATCTTCGTGCACAATGCGCTCACCGGCTTTGGGTTGCGGAAGCACATTCGGGTGCTCTGCGCCGGGCGCGCGGTGACGGGCTTCGACGTGGTCTCTCGCCTCGCCATCGGGGCCGACGTCTGCCTCTCGGCGCGCGCGATGATGATGGCGCTCGGCTGCATCCAGGCGCTGCGCTGCAACACCAACGAGTGCCCCACGGGTGTCGCGACCCAGAAGCCATCGCTCGTGGTGGGCCTCGACGTCGGCCACAAGGAAGTGCGCGTCGCCAACTACCATCGCGAGACGGTGAAGACGGTGGCCGAGCTCGTCGGAGCGATGGGCCTCTCCCACTCCTCGGGTCTTCGGCCGTGGCACCTGATGAAGCGCACCGGCCTCTCGGAGATTCGCCACTACGGAGAGATCTACGAGTTCATCGAGGAGGGCTCGTTGCTCGGAAAGACCGTGCCGCCTTCGTTCGCGCGCCCGCTCGCCGCCGCGCAGGCGAACTCGTTCACCTCGGGCACCCGGAGCTGAGTCCTTCGTGAAGTGGTGCGCCGATGAAGGCCTCGCGCACTCCGAAGACGACGCGCGGAGGCTCGTCCATGCCGACGCCCTCACCGCCGAAGACGACCCGCGTGGCGAGTTGATCACCGTGCCGTGCAAGCTGGCCGCGTCGAAGGGCACCTCGGCCCAGTTCTCCTTTCCCGACCGGCTTGCGGGGCCCTCCGCGCTCGACACCGTGCGACTCGGCGCCACGGCCCTGCCCGGCGCCGGTCGCCGTTGCTGAAGACGCTGACCCAGCTACGCCTTCGCAGCAGCCGGCTCACCGATGACGAGCTGCCGGAGTTGCCGAAGCTGAAACACGGCCTCGGCCTGCTCAACCTGAAGAAGTGCACGCTCAGGCAAGGCCTTTCCGGAGACTCGGTTCACGCGCTGACGGGCTGACGGTGCGCTCGTGAACGGAGGACACCACGCTCACTCGCTTGCGCCGTCAGTGCCAGCGGACGTCGTCCACGAATGACAAGGTGCCCGGCCGACGCCACCCAAGAAGCGGTGACGCGGGCCGGGCGGCTCAACGCGACGTCAGTAGTCGATGAGGCTGAACTTGGTGACCGCGACGTTCCCCTGCAGCAGCCACTGCGAGGAGAAGCGCAGGTTGTCGAGCCCAGTCCTCGTCTGGTCGTACTCACCACCGTTCATGTTGTAGCCGAGGTAGTCGCCCGCGCCGTCGTCGAAGTACCACTTGGCGCATGGGTTCTGGGCGAAGACGCTGTCGGTGACGTTGCAGCCCGCGGGCAGCGAGAGGCCGGCCGCCGCCGACACGAGCGACGCCTCTCCCTGCACCCAGATGAAGTTCTCGGCGAGCAGGTGGGCGCCGGTCGCCATCTGGCCAGCGATCGCACCGCCATAGGTCGAGCCGGTGTTCCAGAGATCGGCGAACGGTCCGGCGAGGGTGGGGTGGAAGCCGATGAAGCGTGGCGCGCCGGAGACCTTGCCGCCCACTGACAGCCAGGTGTCGTTGTTCGCGCTGTGGTAGCAGACGGTCGAGTACACCATGCGGATCGGCACCGTCCGCGAGCCGGTGACAGCGGGGTTGAGCCGGGTCGCGATGTCGATCGAGTCGATGGTGACCGCCGGGTCGAGGGTGTTGGTCGTCGCGCCGCCCGAGCCGTCGAGCGCGCCGTGCGACCACAACCACACGTCCGTGTCATAGCCGCGCGAGGTGACCTCCTGGAAGGCGCGGAAGAAGTTGTCCTCGGTGGGAGAGAGCACGAGGTTGGCGTTCTTCAGCGCGTCGTCCGAGAGGGTGAGCCCGAGGAACTTCGGGTCGTCGATGAGCAGCACGACGTACTCGTAGCCCTCCATCGGCTTCTCGAGGTCGACGCCCACGTGCTGCACCAGGGTGTTCAGATCGCCGTCGCCCATGTGGAAGTAGACGATCGAGGCGCGGCCACCCGCTGCCTGGTGCTCTTCACCCAGCTTGACGTCGTCGCAGGGGTCGGGCGTGAAATCGTCTTCGTTGTCCACGCCGTCGCCGTCGTTGTCGACGAGGCGGATCTTCCACGACACCTTCACCGTGCCGTTGAAGTTCTTGCACGCGCCGGTCGAGTCCTTCTTGTTGCCGCGGCAGAAGTTGGTCGTCGCGGTGACGTCGCGCTCGCGCGTGCCCGGGCAGGACAGGGTGGTGGTGACGCACTCCTGGGCGACGTCGTCACGGCCGTTGACCCAGCCGTAGTCGATCTCGGTGGTGGTGTGACAGAGCGTGACCGTGCGGTTCTGCCCGCGCGGCACGGTGAAGGTGCCCATCAGATCGCCCACCGTGTAGCCGATGTCTTCCTTCGCCTTGTCCTTCGACCAGCTCGCGTTCCCGCTCGCCGCGCCTTGCGAGAAGGAGCTGTCGAGCGAGAGCTCCAGGTTCCCGTCGGTGACGCCTTGCTTGTCGGTCACCGTCAACTCCTCGAGTGACACTTCGTAGACGCACGGGCCAGGCGGAGGAGGCTGCTGCTGGGGACATTCCCACTGCCCGAAGACGGGCGCGGTCGATTGGGCGGCTGGCTCGTTGGTGGCGGGCTCGCTGGGCACTCCGCAGCCGAGGGCCCACGCACAGGCGACCAACAGGGTGACGATTCGTTTCACGGGACACGCTCTCAGGTTCGCTGCTCCACGAGATGTGGACAGGTCCTGGTGGTTCGCGCCCGGTTCGTTCCGTCTGACACCGCTCAGGGCATCGCGCGGCTCGAGAGGCAGACGCGGTTGCGCCCGCCGTGCTTCGCCTCGTACATCGCGACGTCCGCCGCCTTGAGCAGCTCCGACGGCTTCTCGCCTCTCACCATCTGGGCGATGCCCATCGAGATGGTGACGCGCGGAATCACCCGGCCATCGGGCATCTTGGCGTCGGTCTGGGAGACGACCTCTCGCACGCGATCGCCAGCGAGCTTCGCGTCGGGCGCGGTGGTGTCGGGGAAGAGAATGACGAACTCCTCGCCACCGAAGCGGGCCACGAGATCGGTCGGCCGGAGGTTCTTCGCCAGCGTGCCCGCCACCGTCGAGAGCACCACGTCACCGACGTCGTGTCCGTGCCCGTCGTTGAACTTCTTGAAGTGATCGATGTCGATGAGCGCCACACAGAGGGGCACGTCGTCGCGCTCGTGCCGCTCCACCATGCGATGGAGCGTCTCGTCGAGCCAGCGCCGGTTGTGAATGCCGGTGAGCCCGTCGAACATCGCGGCGCGCTCGTAGAGACGCCGCTTCTCGATGTTGGTCGAGATGGTCGAGGTGTTGCGGCGCAGGCGCTCGGCCAGCTTCACCACCAGGTTGAGGGCGAACGGGTGCGACGACTGGAGCAGCTCCCACGAGGCGTCTTCGTCGAGCGAGATCACCTCGCAGGCCTGGGTCGCGACCACGAAGGCCGAGGCCACCTCACCAGTGAGGATCGCCATCTCTCCGACGGTCTCTCCCGGGCCGACGGTGGTGATCGGCTCGGCGGTGGGCTCCCCGAGCGCGACCGCGAAGGTGCCCGAGAGCACGAAGTGGAGCGCCTTGCCGCTGACGCCCTGGCTGATCAGCACCTCGCCGTTCGTCAGCGTTCGTCGCTTCCCGACCCGCACGATGAAGTCGCGGTGGTTGCGCGCCACGCCCTCGAGCAAGGCAACATGGCCCAATGCGTCCGTCATGACGGGGGGTTATCGAGCACGTCCGAGACGGCGGCAAGCGCACGTTGCAGTGAGGCGACACCCAGCGGTCACGAGTTTGCGCCCGCTTTGCCACGTGCGTTAAGGCGGCCTCGAACGGCGCATGCGACGGCTTCTCTTCATCGTGGCGGTGGTGGCCTGCGGCTGCGGGAAGCCGAACCGCACGATCATGAACGCGCTCGATGGCGGCCTCGTGCTCCCGGGCGTGATGTGCGTCGACTCCGACGGCGATGGTATTCCCGGAACGGGGAGCTGCGGAGACGAGCTCGTCGTCGACTGCAAGGACACCGAGGCGCTCGCGTACCCGGGTGCGCCCGAACTCTGCAACGACGTGGACGACGACTGCGACGGAGAGATCGACGAAGGGCTCCCGCGCACCGCGTACTTCAAGGACGAAGATGGTGACGGGGTCGGCGCGCTGCGCCTCGGAGAGGGCTGCAAGGCGCCGCCGATGGGCGCGGTGACCTCGATGGGTGACTGCGACGATCACAGCCCGGCGATTCGGCCCGGCGCGGCCGAGACCTGCAACGGCGTCGATGACGACTGCGACGGCGCGCGAGACAACGGGCTCCCCTTCCAGGACTTCTACGTCGACGGTGACGGTGACGGCTTCGGCGACGCGATGGGCCAGCCGATGAGCTCGTGCACCTCGATGGTGATGGGCCGGGTCCCGAACCGGAGCGACTGCAACGACGCCAACCCCACGGTGAAGCCGGGCGCGACCGAGCTCTGCAACCGGGTCGACGACAACTGCGACGGACAAGTCGACAACGGCATCACCTTCCAGAGCTACTACGTCGACATCGACGGCGACGGCTTCGGAGGCCACGGGAGCGCTGCCGAGTCGAGCTGCGCGCCGGTGCCGGGCAAGGTGACCAACGACGCCGACTGCAACGACTCGAGCGCGGCGGTGAAGCCGGGCGCTCCCGAGACCTGCAACGTGGTGGACGACAACTGCGACGGGCAGGTCGACGAGAACCTCACCCAGACGGCTTGGTTTCTCGACCAGGACGGCGACGGCTTCGGCGCGATGGGCACCTCGATGAGCGCGTGCATGCCGATCGCCGGGCGGGTGACGAACGGCTCCGACTGCAACGACGGTGATCCCACCGTGAAGCCGAACGCGCCCGAGCGCTGCAACGGCGCCGACGACGACTGCGATGGCATGCCGGACGACGGGCTCACCTTCACCAACTACTACGTCGATCAAGACGGCGACGGCTTCGGAACCGGCGCGCCCGTCAATGCGTGTCAACCCGTCGCGGGGCGAGTGACGAACGCGCAGGACTGCAACGACGGCGACCCCAGCGTGAAGCCGAACGCGCCCGAGCGCTGCAACGGCGAGGACGACGATTGCGACGCGACGCCAGACGACGGGCTCAGCTTCACCGACTACTTCGTCGACGGCGACGGAGACGGCTTCGGGCAGCAAGGCTCCTCTCCGATTCGGGCGTGCCAGGCGGTGACGGGCCGGGTGACGAACTCGACCGACTGCAACGACGGCAACGCGGCGATTCGCCCGGGCGCCGCCGAGACCTGCAACCAGGCGGACGACAACTGCAACGTGCAGGTGGACGAGGGGCTGGCGACCTCGAGCTGGTACCCCGATGGAGACGGCGATCTCCATGGACGCGCGGGAGCGACGCCGGTCGTGCGCTGCAACGCGCCGATGAACCACGTCGCCTCGAACGACGACTGCAACGACATGAACGCGGCGATTCACCCGGGCGCGGTGGAGGTCTGCAACAACGCCGACGACAACTGCGACACGCTCGTCGACAACGGCGCGATGGCGCAGAACTACTTCCTCGACTCCGACGCCGACGGCTTCGGGCGCGCGGGCTCGACGCCGCAGAACTCCTGCACGCCGGTCTCCGGCTGGGTCACCAACTCGACCGACTGCAACGACACCAACCCGTCCATCAAGCCGGGCGCGGCCGAGGTGTGCAACGCGGTCGACGACAACTGCAACGGCCCGGCGGACGAAGGCCTCACCTTCCTCACCTATTACGTCGACGGCGACAGCGACGGCTTCGGCGCGCGAATGAGCGCGGGTCAGTCGAGCTGCCAACCGCTCGCGGGCCGAGTGACCAACGACACCGACTGCAACGACGGGAGCTCGGCGATTCGGCCCGGCGCGACCGAGGTCTGCAACTCGACCGACGACAACTGCAACGGCAGCACCGACGAAGGGCTCCCGACACAGACGTGGTGGCCCGACGGCGATGGAGACAGCTACGGCCAGGCGACTGGTCAAGCCGTCGTCTCCTGCGCGACGCAGAGCGGGCGGGTGACCAACAACCTCGACTGCAACGACGGGAGCGCGGCGATTCGGCCGGGCGCGAGCGAGACCTGCAACAACGTCGACGACAACTGCTCGGGCGCGACCGACGAGGGCAACCCGGGCGGCGGCGCGGCGTGCCTCACTGGACAACAAGGCGTCTGCAACGCGGGCACGATGACCTGCACCTCGGGAAGCCTGTCGTGCGTGCGCAACGTGAATCCGTCTCCCGAGCGCTGCAATGGGCTCGACGACGACTGCGTGGGCGGCGTCGACGATCCCTTCACTGGCCTCGGCACGGCCTGCTCGACTGGCGTGGGCGTGTGCAACCGCTCGGGCACGATGATCTGCAACGCGACCCAGGACGGCACGCGCTGCAGCGTCGACGCCGGGAGCCCGACCGCGCCGTCCTGTGACGGCCTCGACAACGACTGCGACGGGGTGACCGACGAGCCGCTCCTCGTGAACACGGTGAACGTGAGCACGACGGCCTGGCAGGACATCGAGGTGCAGCCGTATTTCTACTCGGCGGGCGGGTGTCGCGGCGGCCAGGGGACGGGCACCGACGCACTCTCCGGTGGAGCGATGGTGATGGCGGCGGGCACGGGCGGCATCAGCTTCCAGCGCCTCGACGCCACGGGCATTCCGGCGGGCACCCCGACGCAGTTCACCTCGCTCAACTACAACGACGTCGCCTTCGCGCAGGCGGGAGATGGCTTCCTCGTCGCTGGCGCGTGGGCGTTCGGGCCGGAGATCGATCTCTTCTACGTCGACGCGGCGACCGGCACGACGCGGGTGTTCCTCTACTCGCAGTTCAACGGTGGTTCGGGCTCGACGGTGGACTCGGTGCGGGTGGTGCGCGCCTCGGGCCGGCAGGTGGTGGTGGTCTGGCGGCAGAGTGGCGGCGCGACGAACAACGGCGTGCGCATGGCGCGCTATCGCATCGACGGTGACGGGAGCGCGGTGCCCTGGGCGATCGTGAACACGAACATCTGCGGCGGGGCGTGCACCATCTCTCCGAGCACGGTGATGCCGACGGCCCTCGGCGCAGACTCCGCCTTCGACGACTGGAGCGCGACCCAGACCTGCACGAGCGGCCTCAAGCGCCTGGGCATCAGCTACCTCACCACGCCGCAGAGCCTGAACTTCTTCGAGGTGAACGAGGACGGGACCTCGAAGTGGGTCGAAGAGGTCGTCTACACGACGTCGAGCCCGCGCAGCATGGCGGAGCCCGACGTGAGCTACTACCCATCGCCGGCGACGAAGAGCCCGTGGGTCGTGGCCTACGTGACGAAGGATCCCGGGAGCACGCCGGCCGACGCCGATCTGACTTTCGGCACGCGGGTGATTCCGACGACGGGAGCTCCGTACTGGTCGTGGGGCTACGCCTGGCTCGCCTACGCGACGGAGAACGGCATCGACTCGATCGCTCGGCCACGGGTGACCGCCTCGTCGACGCAGCTCTGGTTCACCGCGCATCGCCACATCGTGGACGCCTCGGGCCTCAAGCGGCAGGTGATGACGCGGTTCACCGATCTCGCCGGTTCACGCAGTCCCTCGACGAGCACGGTGGAGCTTCCCGTCACCAGCGGGGCGTGTGGCGCCGACGTCGACTGCCGGCCGGGCAACAAGTTCGGGCTCACGAGCTGGGCGCCGTTCAGCAGGCTCTACTACTCGGGCACGGGCGCGACGCCGGTCGGGAGCTACGAGAGCCGCCTCACCTGCAACTGAGCGATCCGGTCAACCGAGCGCGAGCAGCCCGCGCTGCGACAGCTGCTCGTGCACGAGGGTGACCTCCGCTCGTGGGACTGCGTAGCGCGTGGCGACGAACTCGACGGACTCACCTCGGAGGAGGCTCGCGATGAGGGGCGTGACGGGTCCACGCACGTACTGACCGTTCACCGCCGCGTGCAGCACGAGGCCCTGGCTGAGGGCGACGACTCCGGCGGGCGTGGGCCACAGCTGTGGCGGGTGGACGAAGCGCGCGCCAGGCGTCACCGCGAGCGCGCGAACGACGGCGCCGAGCAGTTCCTCCTCACGGACCGATGGGTCGCCGATGCCTGCTCGTTCGAAGAAGAGGAAGAACGCCTCTTCGAGGGAGCAACCAAGGCCGTGCTCTCGCCAGCGGCTCCCTTCGTCCGAGGCGCAGAAGCGGGCGACGAGTTCGTGAAGCGCGCCGTCGGTGGGGTGCGCCTCGAGCCACGCAGCGAGCGTTCGGGGGTACCACTCGCGCAGGCCGCCGGTGCCGCGATACCGGCGTTCGAGCACCATGCGGTGAACGGCCTGCACCGACGCTGCTTCGCCGTGAACGGTGAGCTCGGCCGGGAAGTCTGGAACGCCACCGTGGAGCGTGTCTCCGAGCGCGGCTTCGATCGGCCTCAGCTGCGGAGGCAGTGTGAGCTCGGGTGGACGCGGCGACTCGTGCCTCGGCGCGTCCGCTTTTCCTTGCCAGGCCGCGACGAGGCCCTGAAGCCGGTGCCATGATCGCGCGCTGCGCTCGGTGAGCTCGCCTCGTTCATCGAGCCGTGGATCCTCGAAGGTGATCGCGCGCAGGTTCGGGCATCGCTCCATCAGCCGCGTGGTGAGCGCGTACTGTTCCTCGAGCAGGCTCCCGTGGTGCGCGTCGATGAACCGATCGCCGACGAGCTCGCAGCCCGAGAGATGAAGCTCGAAGCAGTGCGACAACGGCAGCCGCTCGAGCTCGTCGAAGAGCGCCTCGCCGCGGATCCCTCGCCACCATTGGTACGAGAGCAGATGGCCGACATCGAGCGTCACCGGCGCGTCGGTGCCTTCCGCGAGGCGACGAAAGAAGTCGTAGGCGTGGAGCCGGCCCATCACCACGCTCGCGCCGTCGGAGAAACCCGGGAACTCGAGGACGAGCGGCACCGGGAGCGCGCGCTGGCAGGCCTGGGTATTGGCGATGGTCGCGGCGAGGCCGTCGTCGGTGAGGAGCGGGGGCAGTGGATACGGAACCGCCCGGCCGTCGACCGACCAGAAGCCGACGTCTTCGTTCACCCACTTCAGCTGGTATCGCTCACAGAGCTCGCTGGTGAAGTCGAGCAGCGGCTGGCGATCGGTGGGGACGAGCGAGGCGAGGTTGAGCGCGGTGTGGTGAAGGGCGCGCGGCACCTCCGGCGGGAGCGTGGAGAAGAGGTCGTCCCACGCGGGTGCGTAGTCCGCGAGGCGTGGCGCGGCGCGATCGCGAGGCTGCCAGGAGACGAAGGCGTGCGACCAGGCGTGCGCATGCCTCGTGAAATAGGTGCGCACCGGTTCGGCGAGCACGTCACCGCGCGGCGACGTGCCGAAGCCGGTCTTTCCGTCCCAGGGAAGATCGAGCCCGACGCCGAGGCCACGCCGGGCGAAGGACGGAAAGCGCACGCTCATCGTCAGCGCTCCTTCGCGTAGCTGGCGATGGTGAAGGCGAGCACCTCGCGGCGGCGGTTCTCGGCCTTCGCGCGCTCGACCTCGGCGGGGCAGGGGAGGTTGTAGCAGCTGGGGTCGTTCTTCGGTTCGGTCACCACGAGCGCCCCGACGTGGACGATCTCGAGCGCGTTGAGCGCAGCGACGGCCTCCTCTCCAGTCGTGGGAGAGAAGAGGTAGCAGTGGCCGCTGTTGCATGCCTGCGCGGTGTCGACGAGCGAGGCGAGCCGGGTCGCCTGGCGGCGCAGCTCTTGATCGTACGCGGCTTGGCCGGCGGCATCGCCTGGGCAGGGCACGCCGTAGCAGTCACGTGCGTTGTCCGGGAGCTTGAGCACGAGGCGGTCGACCGAGAAGAGCTCGAGCTCGCGCAGTCGACCGAGGCTCTGCTCGATGGACTGGTCGAGCGCCTGGCGCTCGGTGCTCGTGGGCGTGGTGGCGGGTTGAACGACGGGTGGTGCCGACGCGACGGGCTCTGTCTTGGTCGCGGCGCGATCGACGCCGCAGCCGCTGAGGCCGATGGCGAGGGCGATGCCGGTGCGCGAGACCTGCTGGGGCTTCTTCTTGGGCATGTGGGTTCTCCGTGCGGGGTGGGTGCTGCAGGAAGAAGAACGCAGGAGGCACTGAAAGGAGTATCGGAATGATTGGGACATGACTGTTCGGCGATTCCGTATGATGGACCGCATGGATCTCGACAGCTTGCGGTGCTTCGAAGTGGCGGCGACGACGCTGAACTTTCGAGCGGCGTCGACCCGGGTGTTCCTCTCGCCCGCCGCGTTCTCCGATCGACTGCGGCGGCTGGAGGAGGAGCTCGGCGCGCAGCTGTTCGAGCGGACGACGCGGAAGGTGGAGCTGACCGAGGCAGGGCGGCAGCTCGTGCCAATCGTGCGCGAGCTGCTCGACGGCGAGGCGCGGCTCAAGGCGGTGGGGCGGGAGCCGAGGAAGGTGGCTCCCTTCGAGCTGATCGTGGGCACCCGGTACGAGCTCGGGGTGTCGTGGCTGTGCCCGGCGTTGAGCGAGCTCGAGCGCCAGCGGCCAGAGCGCACGATTCACCTCTACAACGGCGACACGCCCGATCTCCTGCAGCGGCTCGAGAGAGGTGACGTCGACGCGATCGTGGCGAGCATGCGGCTGACCTCGCCGAACCTGACCTACGCGGCGCTCCACCCCGAGGCGTATGCGTTGGTGTCGGCGCAGCCCGGGCTCAAGCGGTGGGACGAGGCGAGCGCGCACACCTTGGTGGACGTCTCGAGGGATCTGCCGCTGTTCCGATATTTCCTCGACGCGCTGCCCGATGCGGAGCCGTGGCCGTTCGCGAAGGTGGAGTACCTCGGTGGCATCGGGAACATCCGGCGGCGGCTGCTCGATGGGGGTGGGCGAGTGGCGGTGTTGCCGGCGTACTTCATTCGAGAGGAGCTCGCGGCGCGGCGGTTGGTGCGGCTGATGCCGAAGGTGCGGCTGCGCTCCGACAGCTTTCGGTTGGTGTGGCGCAGGGATCATCCACGCGGGGCGGAGATGCTGAAGCTGGCGGAGGCGCTGCGCGCGAAGCCGTTGCGGTGAGCGTCAGCGTGGGCTGACGGCGCGGGCCTTGGCGATGAGCCGCTTCATCCAGGCGATGGCGGCGTCGCGTTGCGGGCCGCGCACGAGGAAGGCGGGAACGCTGCCGGCCGGGTCGGAGAAGGTGACGGAGGTGGCGCGGGTCTGGCCCGAGGGGAGCGTCTCGAAGTGGTAGCTGCCCCAGAGCTTGGTGATGCGGACGATGCCGTCGCGAACCGGCGCTGCCGGGTGGGTGATGGAGTGGTAGCGGACGAAGCAGTCGGTGGCGGTGCGCTGGACGGTGCGCTCGATGACGTAGTCGCGGCGCGAGACGACGGCCGGGGCGATCTCGTCGTGCACGATGCGAACGCCCGCGTCTTCCATGAGCACGGTGCGGGCCTTGAGGTCGGGTTCGGTGGGGTCGAAGGAGCCGTCGCCGTAGAGCGCGTCGCAGAGCGCGGGCACGGTGGCGGAGGTGGTGGTGCTGACGCGGACCTCCGAGAACGGGGAGTTGGGGACTTCGCGCCGCTCGATGGTGAAGCCGTCGACCGTGCCGTCGGGGACGAAGGTGGGCTCGGCCGTGAGGAGAGTGAGGAGGAGGGCGGGGGCCACGGAGCGGATGTGACCACGAATCG
The DNA here is from genome assembly GCA_052034585.1 of Myxococcota bacterium. GTDB lineage: Bacteria > Myxococcota > Myxococcia > Myxococcales > Myxococcaceae > Xiheimicrobium. The sequence continues at coordinate 33,853 of JBPOIJ010000010.1, read as the reverse complement.
CTGATCCGTGGGGCAGCGCTTGACACTCGGGTGTCAGGCGGGCACAAGGGCCGCCGTCAGCCGGAAAGTTCGGGGAGTGGCTCAGCCTGGTAGAGCACTTGGTTCGGGACCAAGGGGTCGCAGGTTCAAATCCTGTCTCCCCGACATGAGAAGGCCCCGGAGTCGTTGGAGAAAGTCCTTCGGCTCCGGGGCGTTCTTTTGTCTGACGAGGAATTTGCCGAAGTTGCCTCTCAAGCTCGTTCCCGGATGAGAACGAGAGGCTCAACACTGGACCTCTCTCGACTTCCTGTGCGCGGTCTGGCTCGCCCACTTGTTCGACGGTCTACCGCGACAAGCCAATGCGGATCAGACTGGTGCAGACGATCGCGAGTGCGAAGGCCCCGGCATGACACCGGCCCGCGTCCCTCGATCGCGGCCCAGCGCGAGCGCGCGGCCTTGCTGGTTCCCGCCAGTCCGGCTTGCTGGAGGTGGTTATCTTCAGGGCGAGGTGCGCCTTCGCGACCTGCTCTTCGATAGAGATTTAGGAGCTGGGCGGGTGGGGATTGCGACGAACTCCTCCTCGCTCAGCTGCTCCCCGGCGTGCCATGCCTCCTGCTCGCTGAGCCTGGCTCAGCTCACCGAGTTCGAGGAAGAGCCGGCCCTCCTGTGTGCTCCCGGCCTTGTAGGACGCGACGAGTGCATCGAACTTCTCCTCTGCTTGAGGGTTGGCCAGACCTTCACTTGATCCAAGGCGGCACGCGACCAAACAGGAGCTTGCTTGATTGGCCACCTTTGGGCGCCTACGGTCACCACGTGCCGATCGACAGCGTGACCCTCGGAAACTTCAAGTGCTTCGCTGATAGCGGCCAGGTTGAGTTGGCACCGCTGACGGTCATCTTCGGGCGAAATAACGTAGGCAAGTCGTCCATTCTACAGAGCCTGCTGTTGTTGAGGCAGACGCTGGACGCGCCAGAGTACGGGCCGCGTCTCAATCTGAGTGGTCGGCTCTACGCCGCTGGCGCGTTTGCCGATGTGGTTCACGGTCACCGCGCTAGCAGTCACCTGACGATGTCCTTCGGGGTGCGCGGTAAGCGGGTGCCCGAAGGCACCGTGATCACGTTCGAGTTCACGAGCGATGAACCGCAGCCGCCTCGGCTCGTTTCGTTGGAGATCAAGAGCCCCAATGTTCCAGACTTGGTCATTGCGCGCGGCAGAGGCAAGGGTGGGCCGTACACTCTGTCAATCGGGCCTGCGAACATCGGCGTTGAGCGACAGGCCGATTTCCGCTTCCCGGTCGACGGCTTCCTTCCCTTGATCGGCGACGAACCCTCCCGAGTTGGACGCCCGTCGCCACAGCGTGAGCGAGCGCGCAAGCGGGCGCGGGAAGTGCTGGCAGTTCTTGAGAGCGCGATCCGAGGAACTCGCGCAATCGGTGCCTTCAGGAGACAGCCTGAACGGCGCTATGAATACATGGGCAGGACGCCAGCATCGATCGGTCTGGCCGGCGAGCACGTTGTTGCAGCTCTGATTGAGGATTCGACCCGGCGCGGTGCCAAGGGCGAGATGCTCCGCAGCGTCAACCAGTGGCTGAACCACACTGGTCATGTTCGTTTGCTTCCGATTCGAAGACTCTCGCGCGGTGCGCGCCTTTTCGAGTTGCGGCTCAAGGATGTTGGTTCCGGCCAATGGGGCAACTTTGCGGACGTGGGCTTTGGTATTGGTCAGGCTCTACCGGTGTTCGTCGAAGGGTTGCGCACTCCCCCGGGGGAGTTGTTCATCGTGCAAGAACCCGAGATCCACCTTCATCCGGACGCCCAACTTGCGATGGCGGATTTCCTTGTGAGCCTCGTGAAGAGTGGGCGGCGGGTCATCGTTGAGACTCACAGCGAGAATCTACTGTTGAGATTCCGCCATGCAGTTCTTGGTGGCACTGCCCGACAACAGCGGCGACCTCGGCTGCGGCCGGACGAACTGTCCGTCATCTATGTTCACAAGGCCAACAATGGTTTGAGCACGACACGACGGATTGAAGTGGACGAACTTGGCCAGACTCGGAACTGGCCTGTCGACTTCATGCAGGAGGCGACAAAGGAGCGGATGGCGATTCTCGAAGCTCAGTCCAAGCTTGTTCCGCGTCGATAGGTCTCCGCATGCGCAAAGCGAAGAAGTGCGCCGTCGACACACGTGTTCTTCGTGGTGCGAATGCGCCCATCGAGAAGGTGCCGAACCCTCTGCCGGACGACGCCTTCTGGCGACGTGTCGGTTTGTTGCGGCGGATCCACAATCGCGAGTTCGTCGTGCTGATTAGCAAGAAACTCCTCAATGAGTACAGGCAACAGATCAAGAGCCCCTGGAACGATTTCGTCGTCGGCTTCTTCGCTCTGTTGGACCAAGAGGGTCGCGCGGAATGGAACTGGCAAGAGCGTTGGCGTTCTGAGCGGGACGATGCCAGGAGCTGTCACTACCCCCATGAGGACGACCATGTGTTGCGCACTGCGATTCTCCCGGAGGGCGAGAGCACGATCGCAGCCGAGGAGCATCGGATGCTAGTGACCGACCGCTGTATCCACCGGCGGTTCAGTGTGCACGTCCGAGAGCCGCACAAGATCCCGTGACATGAGGGCCGCTGTGGCGATGGACGCTGCGTCCTAGACGTTCGCAGCTCGAAATTCTGTGTTCGAGAAATCACCGACCTGCGGTCATCGCCAATCTGTCGACGGTCGAGCACCTTCGAAGCAGCTCGACGCATCCCCGGCTACCCGGCCGCGCGCTTCGTCTCCTGAAAGAGCCACGCGGGCATCTCATGCGCGAGCTCCCACTCGATCGACATCGGCCGATTCCCGGAATGGGTCACGTAGCTGACCGGCCCGAGATTGACGTACGGCATCGTCTCGCCGCGCTCATCCTTCTGTCGCTGACGAACGAACAAGTTCACCTGCTCGGCCGACTCGATGGACGCGCGCAGATACCGCTGGCCGCTCGCGTGGTGCTCACTCGTCACGCTCCGCGACTGCCAGTGAAACCGCCGCGGTGAGATCGGGTAGTCGTCGTACAGCGTCGTCGGCGTGTAGTGCTCTGCCGATTTCTCGAGCGTGACGAAGAGCGCTTCGACCTGTGAAGCCTTGACGTAGTGCGTCCCCTCCCGAATGGCAGGAATTGCACCGTTCCGCACCTCGCCCAAGCCGGCCAACGCCTCGCTCTTCGAATACCTCGCATGGAGCTGGAGCGGCAGCGTGCCCAGTCGGCCCCGAATCGGTCGCGACAACCAACGCGAACGCTCGGACAAGACGTCGATGATCTCGAGCAGCTCAGCCTTGAGTCCAGCCTGACTCCAGAGGTGCGCCCACGCGTCAGCCATTCCGTCGAGCTTCTCCGCTCCGTAGCCCAGACTCAGCCACAGCCACTTCTGCATCACGTCCGTCGCGTCGGCGCGCGGTGGCTTCGTGTGGGTCAGGAGCGCCCTCAGTCCATCGAGTCGCGGCGCGTCGTCGAGATGAAGCATGCGCGCGAACGCCCGTTCGATCTGACGCTCCCGTTCCTCCGGTTCCTGCGCCTCGAAGCCCGCTGCTCGCCGAAGGTGCGCGAAGCTCCAATCGCTGGAGTACAGATCTTCGAGCTCGAGCCCAGTGCGCGCCAGGAACTCCTTCAGCGTCGCGGCCGGCCCGAGCGCACGCAGATCCTCGATCAGTTCGGAGCGGCCTCGTCCGAGCGCCGTGCGAATGTTCTCGAGCACCGACGCCTGCGACTGCCGATCGAGCTCGATCACACAGCCACTCGGCAACGAGGGGAATCCCGTCTCCACCTCGCGCTGCACGTCGCGCCGAGTGCCGCCAACGATCGCTCGATAGCGAAGGTCGAACCGAAACTTCCGGTTCGCGTTCCCGATGAAGTCGAGCACCGTCAGGCACTCCTTCTTCGAGGCTCGTCGCAGTCCGCGTCCCAGTTGCTGCAGGAAGATCGTCGCGCTCTCGGTGGGACGCAGGAAGAGCACCGTGTCGACGTCGGGCAGGTCGACGCCCTCGTTGAAGAGATCGACGCTGAAGACGACCTTCACCTCGCCAGCTCGAAGCGCACTCAACGCCGCCTCACGCTCTCGCGCTGGAGTGTTCGCCGAGACCGCCCGCGCCTCGAGCCCGTTCTTCGTGAAGTCGGCCGCCATGAACTCCGCATGGGCGACGTCCACACAGAAGCCCAAGGCTCGCATCGCGCCGGGATCTCTCACCCGGCGCTGGAGTTCCTGTCTCACCCGGAGCGAGAACGCATGGTTCGCCGTGTACAGGTTTGACAGCTCGCTCGTGGAATACCGGCCGTTGCTCCACTTCACCTGCGAGAGATCAGGCGCGCCTCCAACGCCGAAGTAGTGAAATGGAGACAGGAGGTGCTGATCGAGCGCTTTCCACAGCCGCAGCTCGCTCGCGATCCTCCCATCGAAGTGATGGAGCACGCTCTGCCCGTCGGCGCGTTCGGGCGTCGCGGTGAGCCCGAGGAGAAGCTCGGGTCGAAGATGCGCGAGCAGCTCCTCGTAGGTTCGCGCTGCCGCGTGATGGAACTCGTCGACGATCACCATGTCGAAGGCGTCACTCGCGAGCGTCTCGATGCCTCTCGCCTGAAGCGCCTGAATGCTGGCGAACACGTGCTGTCCACGGGCCGGCGCTCGATCGCCGACGAGCAACTCCCCGAAGCTGCCCTCCCGCATCACCGCGCGAAATGCATCCACCGACTGCTCGAGGATCTCCCGCCGATGCGCCACGAAGAGCAGGCGCGGGTGCTGGTCGCGCACTCGTTTGTAGTCGAGCGCAGCGACGATCGTCTTCCCGGTGCCGGTCGCTGCGACGACCAGGTTCTTGTGATGCCCACGCGCTCGCTCGGCCTCGAGGTCGTCGAGGATCTCCTGCTGGTGTGGCCTCGGCAGGACGTCGACGACGAAGAACCGCCGTGCGGCGTCGTTCTGCTGAGTCCGAACGGCCTCGTCGAATTCCTTCGCGTCGTAGGGTCGGAACTCGTTGTCGCTCCAATACTGCTCGAAGGTCGCGCGGAACTTCTCGAGGATTCCCCGGTTGTCTTGATTGGACAACCGCACGTTCCATTCCAAGCCATCGAGCATCGCTGCCGCCGACAGATTGGAACTCCCGATGAAGCCAGTCGTGAAGCCCGACTCGCGATGAAACAACCACGCCTTCGCATGGAGCCGAGTCTTGTCCGTGTCGTAGCTGACCCGTACCTGCGCGCCGAGTGAGGCGAGCTCGTCGAGCGCCCGGCGTTCGGTCGCGCTCATGTACGCGGTCGTCAAGACGCGCAGACCATTCGGAGCCCGTTCGAGCAGCCCCTTCAGTTCGTCGAGCACCAACCGCAGCCCGCTCCACTTGAGGAAGGAGCACAGCAGATCGACCCGGTCGGCCGAGGCGAGCTCGCGTCGAACCTCCGGCCCGAGCGACACGTCGTGGTGTCCGTTGACGAGGAGATCACTCGAGCCGAGTGGAATGACCGGTCGCACGGGAGAAACGGGCGTCCCCAGCTCGGTCTTCGGAGGCGTTCGAATCGCGAGGAGCTTTCGCCCGGGCATCGCGAGGCGCTCCTCCGCGCCAGCTTGCGGGGCTCGTTGCTCGATGAACTCGAAGAGGTGGTTGGCGAAGTCGAGCTGCGCCTCGAGCGCATCGGGTCCGGTGAAGGACTGCAGCGCGTGGGTGATGCGTCGATTGAGGAGCCGGCCCACCGCCTGTGGCGCGTCATCAACGTCAATCGGAGCGAGCTCGCGAAGCCGTTCCTCGATCCGTTCGAGTCTGGCCTGGAGCTCCGTCGTGATCGCTTCGTCGTACAGTCCAGGAGGGGGCGTGCGTGGCGTCACGAGGGCCAGGCTAGTCAGCGAGACCACTCAACTCGAGCTCGACCGGCGCGCTGCGCTCACCAGCACCAGGTGCTCTCTCCACCGCTCTGTGCCGTCTCTTCACCGGGACATCCTCGCTGGCATGCTCGACAAGGAAGCCGAAGCCGGCTCGTGCTCCTCGACACCGGCGCAGTCGAACTACGAGTGAGACCGTCTTCCGACTTCGAAGTCCCATCACCGTGATTCGCACCGTCCTGCGTTGCAGAAGAGGTCGAGTTTGCAGATGCCGCACGATTCACCGAGCGCGCGAAGCGGTTGGCAGACGTTGGGCCCGCCATCGCTGCTCTGACAGGACAGCTGGTTTGCGCAGGGTGAGAGCGCCTTCTGGCCCGTATCGTCGGCGGGACACGGTTCGCCCAGCTGAGCCTGGGTTTCGCACCGCATCGTCGAGATGCTGCACACCAGCGACGCCTGGCAGACGTTGAGCGGCGACGAGCCGATCTCGATGGCGCAACTGTCTCCGAGCCCACGCCTCGAACTGCAGGTCATGGTCGGCCCGTGAAGGTACGCGGTCATGATCGGCACCAGGCCTTCACGGCACGCGCCAGCCTTCACGATGTTGTAGCCGCTGTAGCTCTGACCCTCGTTGGACCGAGGCGCACATCGATCGCCGAAGCCGCAGAACGCGCCGGGCACGCAATCGAGATTCAACGTGCACTGCCCGTCGAGCGGGACCAGGCCCCTGTAGACTTGGCTGCAGCTCGTCGGCGGCGCGCAGGACGTCGGCAACTCGGCGAGACACCGGGCGGCGGCTCCACAGTCAAAGCCGACCGTTCCGCCTCGTACACGTTCCACCAATCCGCTTGGCGCATAGGATAGGGGCGCTGCCGTCGATGGCCGACAGATTGTGAGGTCCACCACTCCCGAATCCAGGCAGCCCTCGACGGTCTCGGTGATCCCGCACGCGGTGTGACGCATGCACGTCGCGCGAGCCAGGTTCGCGCAGAAGTCCTCGACGAAGACCGCTCCTGCGTCTCCGAATCCGCCGTCCCAATCGAAGCAGCGAGCCAAAAGAGGGCCCGCATCCGGCACCTCTGCATCGGGCGAGCCCAGGGAATCGCGGCAACCTCCGATGACCATCGCCAGCGCGATCAGCACTCGAGCCCGAAGCATGAGCGCGATGCTAATGCTGCTCGAGCAGAGCCGCGAGGGCGTCGGTGAAGGGCGAGAAACTGATGTGCGTTCGAATCCCGAGGAGCTTTCGCCCGGGCATCGCGAGGCGCTCCTCCGCGCCAGCCTGCGGGGCTCGTTGCTCGATGAACTCGAAGTGGTGGTTGGCGAAGTCGAGCTGCGCCTCGAGCGCATCGGGTCCGCTGAACGACTGCAGCGCGTGGGTGATGCGTCGATTGAGGAGCCGGCCCACCGCCTGTGGCGCGTCGTCAACGTCAATCGGAGCGAGCTCGCGTAGCCGTTCCTCGATCCGTTCGAGTCTGGCCTGGAGCTCCGTCGTGATCGCTTCGTCGTACCGTCCAGGAGGGGGCGTGCGTGGCGTCACGAGGGGCCAGGCTCGTCAGCGAGGCCACTCAACTCGAGCTCGACCGGTGCTATCTCCACCGCGCCACATGCCGATCGATCTCATCGCCGGTACCGACGCCGCGCTCTGCGCCGTCTACGATCCCGCCTCGGTCTCCCGCCTCCGTCTCTTCACCTGGGACAAGCTCCTCGCCGGCATGCTCGACAAGGAAGCCGAAGCCGGTCGCCTCGTGCTCCTCGACACCGGCGCGGACGGCACCTTCAAGCTCCGCGCGTACGTCGACGAACCCCCGCCACCCGAACTCGTCGCCCGCGCCTTCCATCACGAGCAGGGCAAGCTCCTCCGCGTTCCCTCCGGCACGCTCCACAGCGCCGGCGCCGAGTACCTCGTCGACGAGAAACAAGCCGCGCCCGAGCTCTCCACCACCGCGACCATTCCTCCCGGCGACTACCGCGTCGACGCGTACCTCATCGATCACGACGAGAACGACACCCGCGGCCTCCCCATCGATCGGCTCACTGGAGTCGCCGTCCTCGCGACCATCGCCACCCTCCCCATCGCGCTCCTCTTCCTCTCCACGAACGACTGGGTCTTCCAACCCGTCTCCCTCACCATCGTCGTCGCCCTCGTCACTGCCTGGCTTCCGCTCCTCATCTGGCACCAGCTCCCCTCGACGCGTGACGCCCGCCGCCGCCTCGCCGACTCCATCACTCCGAGCCTCGTCCTCGCGCTCGAGCGCCTTCCAGATGGCACCGACGTCACCGCGATGAAGGGCGTCCTCCTCCGCCCACCTGGCGACGCGCCCTGAGTCCACGAGTCTTCACGGCTGGGCGATGAAAATGTGAGAGCCGCGGGCGCGCGAAGACCCCACCCGGCTCGCGAAGGCCGCGGTCCGCCTGCACTTCGGAGTGTCTCTTTTCAACGACACTCGCCCGTTCGGCCCCGGCACCTCGGTTGCTCACCCGCCGCCGCATGCTTCGACGCTCGTCCCTCCTCACCTGTCTCCTCTCCCTCGGCTGCGGTGGCGTGGCCTCGCCCGACGCTGGGCTCCTGTTCGACGGAGGGCTCCTCCCCGACTCGGGCACGGCGCCCGACGCGAGCGTCGACGCGGGCTGTCTCGACGGTCAGTGGGGCCTCAATGACGTCTCCTTCCTCTTCCCGCTCCCTGCGCCCGACGCTGGAGGCCTGCTCTCCGTCGACCCCCAACTGCTGCCGCTCGCCTTCGCCCGCGCGCTCCCGCCGCTCACCGGCTCGACGCCCAACGATCTCGCCGAAGGGACCTCCATCGTCGCGGCGCGGGTCGACCCCTGCTTCCTCGACGCCGCCAACCAGTGTCACAAACAGATACGCCTCGTCGCGCAACCGGTCGGCGAGCGCGGCGCCGTCGACGCCACCGTGCATCTCCTCTACGAACTCACCGACTCCGAGTTCGACGCGGTGGTCGGCGAGCTCCGTGCCCTCAAGACCCTCGCGGCCGGCAAGACCTCCTGCGCGCCCCTCGGTGTTCACCCCGTCATGGCCCAGGAAGGCCTCGACGGTCCCTACGCCCGTGCGCTCTCGAGCCTCGTGCGCCAGCACTGCGGCGCGCGCAACCTCACCCGTATCGCAGTGATGACACTCGCCTTCGGCATCCCCGGCTGGGGGTTCTCGGCCTTCGACGTCGCCGACGGAGGCCTCGCCCCCAGTCCGATTCCTCGCCTCCCGCCGGGCACCCTCGAACAGCAGTTCATCCAGACGCTCCCGCCTCCATCCTTCGGGCGCATCTCTCCGCTGCCGTCGCCCTCGGCGTTTCCGTTGCTCGTCACCGCGAATCAGCTCCGAGACGCGGGCGTGTCAGCCCTCGACCAGGCGCTCGACGAATCATGGCGCATCGAGAACCCGCTCTCGGAACGGCCCGTCACCATCGACTGCGTCAGCTGCCACGTCGCCGAGCGTGCTCGCGGCATCGCTCAACGGGAGCGCGGCGTCACCGGGGCGCTGTCCACTCAGCGATACATCAATCCCCGGCATCGCCTCGAGGTCCCGGTCGACGGGTTCTCCCTGCGCTCGCAGCGCGTCTTCGGGTACCTCGCCCGCACTCCCTCCATCAGCCCACGCGTCGCCAACGAGTCCGCCGAAGTCGCCGATCGCCTCGCCCACTGGCCCTGAACGGGCCGATAGGCCATCTGGCCGATTCGACGCTCCGAGCGCGCCGGTACCGTCCGCTCACGCTCGGAGGTTCACATGTTCGGTCTGTCCATCATCGGTCTCATCCACACGCTCCTCTCCTTCATCGCGCTCGGCACGCTCGTCGTCGCGTTCATTCGAGAAGGGCGCCTCGGCTCCACCCACCCCATCGGCCGCATCTCACTCGTCACCACCGCGCTGACCGCGCTCACCGCCCTCGCGCTCTTCCGTCACGGAGGCCCTGGCCCCGGCCACGCGCTCGCCGTCCTCACCTTGCTCGCCGTCGGCGCGGCCTTCTTCTTCGGTCGACGCAGTTCGTGGGTGCCCGAGTCCATCGCCGCCGGAACCACCGTGCTCTTTCACCTCATTCCCGGCGTCACTGAAGCGCTCGTCCGGTTGCCCACGAGCCAGCCATTCGCCAGCTCGCCGGAAGATCCCGCGCTCCGCCCGGTGTACGCGGGCGTGCTCGCCCTCACCGGGGTCGTCCTCGGGCTCCAGGTTCGCGCCGCTCGACGTGCGTAACCCGCCGACTTCAGAGACTTCTCCGGACCTGTAAGGGACGACGGCGCCGGCGGGAACAGGGGAGATGGCTTCCGCCCCCGCGCCCCTCCGCGTCGTCCTGCTCCTCGCGCTCACCAGCTGCATGGGCCTCGTCGAGGACGTTCCTTCGCTCGTCCCGGCAGACGCTGGCACCGCGCAAGGCGGCGGTTCCGCGATGGCGATTTTGGACGCGAGCACCGAGCTCGACGCGGGCGCCGACGAACCCGACGCCGCGGTCATCGACGCAGGTGTCTCCGATTCGGGAACCGTCGACGCAGGCCGATTCGACGCGGGGCTCGATTCGGGCACGGCCACCGACGCCGGAGTCGTCACCGTTCCCGACGCGGGCGATCGCATTCCCATCTTCGTCGCCCAAGGCATGGTTGGCCGCACCACCATCTCCTGTGACGACGGCCGCACCTGGGTCGCCGATCGCTCCTGGGACAAGGAAGGCGACGCGCTCATCTGCGGGCAGACCACGCCCATTCAATGCGACACCGCGGGCAGGTCCTGTCAGGCGCGCTGGTACGACGGCACCTGCTCGACGCACACGCCCTGCGACTGCGGCCACTCTCCCGGCTTCAGCAAGGGCCTCGCCTTCGACGGCACCCACTTCGTCGGCACCTGGGGCTGGGGTTACCCCGGCTCGGTGCGGCGCTCGAAGAACGGCGTCGACTGGACGCGCTCGATGGAAGGGCAGGCCGGCTTCGGAGGCATCGCCTTCGGCAATGGTGTCTTCGTCACCGGCGATCGCGAACCGAAGGTCTCTCGCGACGGCATCGGCTGGGACGCGGGAGGCCCGGCGAACTTCTCCGGCCCGAACGAGCCCGTCATCTGGAGCGTGCGCCGCTTCGCCTACGCGCCCTTCGGCAGCGACGGCCGCTTCGTCGCGATCGCCAGCGGCAACACCGATCGCGACGTGCTCATCAGCTCGAACCAGGGCCGCACCTGGTGGCGCCCGCAGACGCTCCCCGATGGCTGTGGTGACGGCGTCGGCGCCTACGGAGACATCGTCGGAGGCAACGGCGTCATCGTGATGATGGGCTCCGACCGCGTCGTCTGCCGCTCGAGCGACGGCGGCAACACCTGGACGAAGCACGCCATCGCCGACGACATCTACTCGAGCGGCCTCTGGACCGGCTCGGAGTTCTGGTTCTGGTCGTCCACCAAGCGTTGGAGCAGCACCGACGGTATCACCTGGGCGTCGACGGCGTCGGTGCCCGCCACGCGCCTCGGCCCGGTCGCCCGCTCGCCCTCCGGCACGCTCGTCGCGGTCGGCAATGTCTGGTCTGGCTATTCCTCACAAGAATTCTTCCGCAGCATCGATGGCATTCATTGGCAGAAGTTGGCGACCGGCACCTTCGCGCCGAGTCACCCCATCTTCTTCATCACCTGGGGCCTCGCCGAGCGCAGCGCCGCCTGTCCCTGAGCTCAGGGCGTGAGCAGGCCCGATTGCACGCGCGACCAATCGTTCGGGAAGCTGGTGTCGAACGGGCGGAGGTCGAAGTTCGATTGCGGCATGCGCTCGGCGACGAGGACCGCGGAGTAGTTGCGGCCGGTCTGGAGGATCCCTGACGGCAGCCGGAAGGACGTCACCGTCGAAGGCACTCGCATCGAGGCCACCAGCACTGGCTGGCCGCCCACCCAGTCGTGCCACACCACGTCGACTCGATAGCTCGTCGGCACACCGACGGCGGGGGCATTCCAGGAAAAGCGCGGCGTGAGTCCGACGCCAGTGAGGGTCGCCTGGGTCCAGCTCGTTCCGTTGATGGTGGGAGCCGTCACCGGTTGCAGCACTGGCGCGACGCCATTCGCCTGCGCGCTCGCCAGCGTGTCGAGGTGTTGAATGCCGCCATACCCGTACTGCGTCGCCGTGCCGGGCGTGGGTTGGCGCAGCGCGAAGGTGCGCAGAGAGGTCGCGCGAACGAGCGTGCCCCACGACGACGGGAACGGGTTTCGATACGAGCCGCCGACGCCTGCGGTCGTGCTCGGAGACGACGGCGCAATGAGAGACATCGTCGTCAGCAGGGCTCCGTCGGCGAAGGCGCCGTGGGTCAACGTCGGCAAGGTGCGAACGTCGAAGTCGCTGTTGCTCGAGAAGGCCGGCGTGGGCCCGACCGAAGGGATGAAGGCGTTGTATTGGCCGAGCGGCATCGTGAAGGACGCGGACTGCACCGGCGCCTGGGCGAACGGCCCGGCGAGCATCGCGGTCGCGCCGTGCTGCATCTGCAGGGTGTTCGTCGAGACGGTCTCGAGCAGCGACTTCGTCCACCAGGCGTTGATCGATCCGTTCGCCGCCCGGTAGTGATTGACGAAGAGGACGTCACCGCGCGAGCTCTCGATGAGGCCGCCCGAGCGCCAGGAGGAGCGGGTGAGCGTCGTCCAGTCGAGGGTGTTGGTGAGCGAGGTCGCGCCCGTCGCCGGAGTGAGCCCTGCGCCGAGGAAGTACGCCGTCGTCAGGCCCGCGCCTTCACAGTACAGCTGCACGTCGTCGCTGCCGTTTCCGCCCGGGTACCACGGGTCCATGTTGGTGAGGGCGAGCTGCAGCCTCGTGCCGGCGTCGGGGGCTTGAACGTTCGCGCGGCCGAGGCGCCAGGCACCGAAGTCGAGCGTGCCACCGTCGACCCAGACGTGGGTGATGCCGTCGATGGTGACGAAGGCCGGGCCTGGTGGAACTCCCGCGATGCCGAACGTTCCATCGCTGCCGCCCACACCGGGGAAGCGAGTGAAGCCGCCGTCGCCAGCTGGCACGTAGGCGGCGACCGGGTTGCTCGCGAGGTTCATCGGCAGGTCGGTCTGCGCGCCCGCGTTCACGAAGTGGAGGATCGCGGTGCCGAACAAGCCGCTCCCGAGGACCGAGACGATGGCGTCTCCGCGTGCGGCTGGGAGGCTGACGCTGGTCGCCGAGACGCCGATCGCTCCAGGAACTGCCGGGGCCGTGAACAGCCCTGCGCCGGTGATGGTTCCTCCGTCGGCGGCCCACGACACCATCGGCGCCGCGCCTGCCACCGTCGCGGTGAAGTTCACCGTTCCATTCGTGGCCACCACCGTTCGGAATGGTGCGACGGTCACGGAGACGACCGTCACCGTCACGGTCGCGGTGGTCGAGGTGCCGGCGGCGTTGGTGATGGTGAGCGTGTAGGTCGTCGTGCGGGCTGGCGTGAAGGTCGCACCGACGCCCGAGCTCACCGAGCGCGCGCTCGAGTCGACGTCGTTGGTGATGAGGCCGGTGCCTCCGCTGAACGAACCCGTCAAAGTGATGCTCGCGCCCGCCGCGATCAACGTGCTGCTCGAGGTGAACGATGCGATCGCTGGAGCCGCGACGACGGTCACGTTCGCAGTGCGCGTGACGTTCTGGAGGAGCGCGTTGGTGACGGTCAGCGTGTAGAGCGTCGTGGTCGTGGGAGCGATCGTGACTGGCGTCCCAGTGACGACCGTGCCGACGCCCTGGTCGACCGAGCCCGTTCCGTTCGCGAAGACGCCGGTGAGCGTCGTGGTGCTGCCCGCGGTGATGGTGCTCGCGGCGGCGCTGAAGCTGCTGATGGTCGGCGGGAGCACGGTACCTCCCGCTTGTCCGCCCGCGACTCCGCCGGAGGCTCCGCCCGATGATCCACCAGACGTGCCGCCTGACGTTCCGCCCGACGATCCACCGGACGTTCCTCCCGACGTTCCACCAGACGCGCCGCCTGACGTTCCGCCCGACGATCCACCCGACGTTCCTCCCGATGATCCACCGGCCGATCCACCCGATGATCCGCCAGACGTTCCTCCCGATGATCCGCCCGACGATCCACCCGACGATCCGCCCGATGATCCGCCCGACGATCCACCCGATACGCCACCAGCCGTCCCACCCGAGGTTCCGCCCGATGCGCCACCAGCCGTCCCACCCGCAGCGCCGCCGGCGAGCCCGCCTGAGACTCCGCCGCTCGCCCCGCCCGCCGTTCCACCCGAGTCTCCGCCACCCACGCTTCCACCTGCCGCACCGCCGCCGGTGTTGCCACCGCCCGTGCTCGCGACACCTCCGCCGACGACACCACCCCCGCTCCCGGCATCGACTTCACTCGGTGGTGGTGAACAGGCGACGGAGAACGCAACCCCAACGACGAGCCAGCCACCGGTGACTCGAGCCATGGTGCCCCTTTCCCAGCGCAAACCTCCGGGAGTCTACGCGCGGCCTTCGTGCGTCGTCACGGTGAGGCGGCTGGACGACCTTTGGCGACACCGTGCTCGGCGAGCCAAGCCTCAGCTTCTTTTCGAACCTGGTCGATGAGCGGCAATGAGACCGACTCCAGCCCAGCCTTCGCTTCCATCACGAGCTTCACGTCTTTCTTGGCGCGGCCGAGCGCCCAGAGGACGCGTCCGTTGTCGAAGGGAGGCAGATCGCCACCGAAGGTCTTGGCCAACTCGAGGCTCGCGACATCGGGCGCCTTGCCACGGCGTTCTCCCACGTCACTCCGCCCCACCAGCGCCATCGCCCGGTTCGGGTGCTTCGGGTGCGCCTTCTCGAACGCCGCGCAGGCGACCTCGAAGTCCTTCTGGGCTTCTTCCACTCGGCCCAACAACAGATGCGCGAAGCCGAGATCGGTCCTCCCGGTCACCACCTCGATCGCCTCCGGGCCCTTCGCCTGACTCAGGGTCGCGATGCTCGAGGTGAGCTCCCGCTCGGCGTCCTCCAGGTGCAAACCATACAAGAAATCATCACCGAGATTTTGTTGAATGATTGCGGTCTCTGGGTGGGCCGGTCCAAACCCGACGCGCGCCGCAGCGAGGGCTCGCGCGTGCGCCTCCTTCGCCGCGTCGAGATCGCCCGACATCGCTTGCGCGTTGGCGAGGGTCGAGAGCGCCGAGGCCGTTCTCCGATCTTCCGCGCCGAAGGCGGCGACGCGCCGATCGACCGCTTCCCGCAACACCGCGATCGCTTCCTTCGCCTTGCCTTGATCACTCAGGCTGCTGCCAATGGTGAGCTGCAGCTCGGTGGCGAGCCGCTCGTCGTGGATCCGCTCGACCGCGCCGAGGGCGATGGGCGCCAGGAGCGCGACCTGCTGGTGACGCCCGCGGGTGTATTCGACGCCGACGAGCTCGGTCCACGCGAAGGCGCGCGCGCGATCTTCATGAGCGGCTTCGGCGAGCGCGATGGCCTCGGAGAGTCGCGCCGCCGCCGCGTCGAGCTCACCCGAGATGAAGAGGTGACCGCCGAGGAGCGTTCTCGCCGACGCCATCAGGTGCGGCTCCTTCAAGGCGCGCGCGGCCTCGTCGGCCTGCTTGGCGAGCGCGAGCGCCTCGGCGTACTTCCCTGCGAAGGCCGTCGCCCGCGCGGCGGCGATCGTCTGACGCACCGTCTCGATTCCCTGCGACGTGGGCGCGACGGACGCGGTGTCGATCACCCCAGTGCACTCCTGCGGCGAGGGAATGCCCTGGGTCGCGCTCACCGCTCGCAGCACCATCGCCGCGTCGGCGTCGAACAGGCGCACCAGGAGCGCTCGCGCTTCTCTCGCCGCGTCCGTCAGGCAGGTCAGCTGTCGCTCGCTCACCGGAGCCGAGGTGGCGGCGCTGCACGCGGAGAGCTTCTGGGTGTCGAACGCGCGCTGCCACTTCGAGAGGCCTTCGTTCACGCGCGCCCAGGTGTCCTCGGCATAGGAGAGGCCCGTTCGAGTGAAGGCCTCGTGCACCTGCCCCTGGGTCTCGGTCGTCCACACCGGCGCGACTGCGGCCGCCGCTTCTTCGCACCTGGCCAGCTCGGTGCGCCGCCCGCCGAGCGCGAACGAGGCCGTGCCGACCACCAACGTCACCGCCACCGCGGCCACCACCCACCGCACGTCGCGTTGGCGCACGCGGCGCAGCTCCTTCACCACCGTCTCCATCGAGGAGAAGCGGTCGCTCGCCGACTCCGAGAGGCCCCGACGCAGCACCCGCTGGAGCGCGCTCGGAATTCGCCGGTTCGTCACCGGGGGCTTGCCGGGCAGGGCGTCGAAGAGCGCCTCGTGCAGGCTGGCGCAGAACGCCCACTGATCCGACGCGGTGGTCGCTGGTGCACCGCTCCGCTGCTCGGGCGCGAAGTAGGCCGGAGTGCCCGCGCCGCTCGCTCCATCGGTCCGCCAGCGCGCCAGGCCGAAGTCCGTCACCCGCACCCGCCCGTCGTCACCCACCAAGACGTTCGCCGGCTTCACGTCGCCGTGCACGATGCCCGCGTGATGGGCCGCGAACAGCCCCGCGCCGGCCTCGAGGAAGAGATCGACGATCTCCTTCCAGCCCTTCGCCCCGCCCTGGAGCCACTGGCGCAGCGAGCGGCCGATGACGAGCTCCATCGCGATGAAGTCGAGCCCACCCGCCTGCACCACGTCGAAGACCTGCACGACGTTCGGGTGCGCGAGCTGCGCCATCACCTTCGCTTCCTCGAGGAGCCGCGGCGCGTCCGAGCGGCCGGCGCGAACGCCCTTGAGCGCGACCTGGCGATCGAGCCGCGCATCGTAGGCGACGTACACCACGCCCATGCCGCCAGCGCTGAGCGGGTGCTGCACCTCGTACGGGCCCACCTTCGCGCCGCGCGGGAGCACCTCGTCCCACGGGTTCATCGCCTCCGAAGTCGTCTGGCCGTCGATCGACATCGAGGCCTTGGCGAGCATCGACACCAGCTCTCGGCAGGAGGAGCAGCCGTCGATGTGCGCCTCCACCCGCGCCCGCGCGACGTCGTCCAAGGCGTGCGCCGCGAAGTTCGCCGCCGTGTCAGGATCGATGCAATCCGCGCTCGCCATCGAGTCGATGTTACCGTCGGAACCCGTTGGAGGCGTCAGCCATCGAAGGGTGGCCGCCAGCGCGGATGAGGAGCGTCGTGACGTCACGGGTCGCCCAGGCACAGACGTGGTTGGAGTCGTTGGGGGTGAAGGTCGACGAGGACTCGCTGTCTTCGTTCCTCGCGGCGCGGAGCGGCTCGACGCACCTCGAAGACCTCGCGCTCGCGTGGGCCTGCTCGGTGGGAGACGAAGCTGCCGCGCGTCACTTCGAGGCTCGGTTCATTCCTCATGCGCACAAGGCGCTCTCCAAGCTGGGCTACCAGGCGACGGTTCGAGACGACGTGGTGAGCTGGCTGCGCGGGGAGCTCTTCGGTCGCGATCGTTCGTCGTTCCAGGGCTACTCGGGCAAGTCGCCGCTCGAGGGCTGGCTGCGCGCGATCGTGGTGAACGAGGCGATGCGGAAGAACAAGCGCCGGGGCCGTGACGTGACGCCAGAGGCCGCCGCCGACATTCCCGTTCCGGAGGCCAGCCTCAACGCGCTGCGCGGCGCCTACGGAGCGGAGTTCACTGCGGCGATGAAGGAGAGCTTCGCGGCGCTCACGGTGGAACAACGGAACCTCCTTCGCCAGTCGTTCCTCGACGGCTTGTCCATCGACGCCCTCGCCAGGCTCTACGACGTGCATCGGGCCACTGCGGCGCGTCGGGTGGGAGCGGCGCGCGAGGCGCTGTCGGACGGTGTCAAGGCGCGGCTCAAGGAGCGCCTCGGGCTCGGCTCGTCGACGGTCGAGCAGGTCGTCACCGTCGACAACCTGCAGGAGAGCCTCAGCGCGCTGTTGCGTCACACCAAGCGCGGCTGATCACTTCTTCTTCTTCTTCGCCTTGGTCGGCTTCGCTGGCGCAGGCTCGTTGGCGGCGGGCTCCTCGGCGTCGTCGGTCTCGGTCGCGACCGGCGCATCGGCGGCACCATCGAGCTTGAAGCCCTTGAGCTCCTTCAGCGCCCGTTGCACCTGCTCGAGCTGCGCGGCGGGGACGAGCTTCTTCGTCATCGAGCCGTCGGATCCCCGCGGGCCACTCTGGCCGCTCGAGCCATCGGCGCCGCTGCGTGCGCTCGAGCAGCCCTTGCTCGACGTTCCTCCATAGCCGCCTCGACCCGCGCTGCCGCCGCTGCCTCCCGCGCCACCTCGCACCGACGCACCGACGAGGCCCGAGAGTGACTCGTCGGCGAGCTCGAGCCGCACCCGCCCGCCCTGGCCGCCGCGCCCACCGTTGCCGCCGCTGCCGCCGTTGCCGCCGTCGGAGGGACAGCGCTTGGAGTCTCCGCTCACCCCGCGCCCACCACGCCCGCCGCTTCCACCGCGCCCGCCAAGCCCACCCGACGCGTCGATGGTGAGGGTGCCCTTCGGCGCGATGAGCGTCGCGCTGCTCGAGCTCCCCGAGGTCCACGCCGCCAAGACGAGCCGGCGCCCGGCCGAGTCACGCACCCAGGCTGCCTCGACGTCGACGTCGGGTCCCGACGAGCCGTCACCGCCAGGTCCGCCGCTCCCACCCGAGCCTGCGCCGCGAGACGAGCTCCCCGAGCCGCCGGAGTCGCCAGAGCTGCCGCTCGAGCCGTTCGCGCCCGAGAAGTCGACCTCCTCGGAGCACTCGAGGCTCTGCTCGAGCTTGAGGGTGGTGGAGACGCCGGTGCCCTTCACGGTGGCGACGAGCGTCACCGGGGTGAGGTAGTTCGCGAGCGAGCGCGTCAACGGGGAGGTCACCACGTATTCCTTGGGGGCCGACTTCTTGGCCGCCTCCCGGTTGTAGGTGCCGTCGACGCTCTCGTCGTCCTCCGCCACGAAGCCATTGACGCCGGTGTACATGTCGCGCACCGAGACCGCGTCGGCCGGTGTCGCGTCGACCGTCACCCAGTCGAGGTGTTCCTGAATGGCGATCTCCTTGCCGTTCGTGTCGAGCGCGGCGAGCGGCTTCACCAACGCCCCCGAGCGCGCGCAGTAGGCGGCCTTCGCCGACGAGGTGGTGAGCTGCAGGGAGGAGATCGTCTCGGGCTTGAGCCCTCCCGCGCCGTAGCGACCCTTCTCGATCGCGGCCTGGGCGTGCTGGAGGTCGAACACTGGAGGCTCGCCCTTCACCTTGTTGCCACCGACCGTGAAGAGGGTGCCCCCGCCGAAGACCGCGAGTCCACCCGCGCCAGCGATGAGGTAGCCGGTGAGCCCGTCGATGGTGCCTGGCGCGTACAGGCCCTTCTCTCCGAGGATCCCGCCGTCGGCGAGCAGCCCGTTCAGGAAGCCGAAGGCCATCGCCACCACGCCCACCGTGACGAGCGAAGCGCCGCCGATCTGCATGGCGCCGCCCGCGCCGCGTGAGCTTTTCACGGCGTCGAACGACTCGGTGTCGCCGCTCAGCTCGTAGAAGTCCTGCTCGTCGAGCTTCTCCTCACCGCGGT
Source organism: Myxococcota bacterium (assembly GCA_052034585.1). Lineage (GTDB taxonomy): Bacteria > Myxococcota > Myxococcia > Myxococcales > Myxococcaceae > Xiheimicrobium. The sequence continues at coordinate 14,633 of JBPOIJ010000010.1, read as the reverse complement.
ACAGCCCGACCGGATCGACCGTGTTGACCCGAACGTCGGTGCCGTTGGGTTCGAGGTGTTTGGCGGGGTTGGTCGCGCAGGAAGCGACCCAGACGAAGAGCACGACGAGGGAAAGGAGGCGCATGCCCTGGTGAGTCCCGGGCGCGCGAATGTCGCGTTCGAGCCGGTCAGCGCGAGCGCCGGTTCAGCTGACGCAGCTCGCCATCATTCTCAGTGAGGACGAAGAGATCGCCCTTGCCGTTGAAGGTGAGGCCCTCGACGCGCTCGAGCGCCTTGTCCTTGCCGGTTCTCAAGGGGAACGACTGCACGAGCTTGCCGCGCACCACGTCGCCGTCGCGCACGAGCCGCACTTGAGCCACCGTCGACGACTCGTCGCTCGAGAGGAAGACGTTGCCCGTCTTGGGGTCGACTGCGACCGCCGAGAAGTCGCGGCACACTGCGTAGACTTCCTTCTCGAGCTTCACGTCGGCCAGCTTGCCGCCGCCGCCGTCGGCGAGCATCGAGAGCTGCCGAGGCGCTCCTTCACGCGCCACCAACATCTGCGGCTTGCCGGTCGGCGAGAGATCGCCCGAGAGGTAGGCGAGGCCCTCGAAGCCCTTGTTGCTCCGCTTCCCCTTCGGCAGCTCGAAGGTCTTCTCGAGCTTCGGCGGCTTGTCGGAGTCAGGGTTCCACTCGTAGCGGAGCACCTCGCGCGACTCTTCTCGCGAGACGAAGAGGTGATGCCGCTCGGGATCGTAGGCGACCCCTTCGAGCTGGCTGTTGCCGTTCTCGAGGCCGGGGAGTTCGACCTGCCTCGCCTTGCCGTTCGGGCCGACGACGGTGATGCGATCGCTCCGGTCGCCCACCACCACGAACGACCCGTTGGGCAGACCCACCACGTCCGAGGCTTCCTTGACGCCCGTCTTGAGCTTGGCGCCCGGTTCGAACCGCGCAGGTCCGGTCTCGGTCGTCGATCGAAGCGGCGTGGTGCTGCCCCAGCTCTGCACTCGTGGCATGTGGAACCCTCTCCTCGGTGGGCATACACCAAACCCGCCGCCACGGTGAACCCAGCCTCGAGGCTGTCGCCCGATGGTTTCAGCGCGCCTGTCCTTCCGAGGGGTGTGTGGAAAAGCCCCCGTTTCGCCAGCTTTCCCGGGCGTGGTTAAGTCATCGACATGGTGGACGTGCTCTCGATGCTTCCCCTGCTGGTGCTGGCGGTCTCGCTGGCGGTCCTCTTCCGACCCTCACCCGCCCCGGTGCCGGTGCCGGTGAAGCGCCGTCGTCGTTGATCGTCGCATCGACGCAGTGACTGGCGGTCGCGCGTGGTAGACGCACGCGCTCATGCGACGCCTCGCTCTTCCGTTCGCGCAGCTCCTCCTCCTCTCCAGCTGTCTGTCGGTCGCGCCAACGCTCCGAGAGGTGGCGCCCAGCAACGCCCCCGCGCTCGACCGAGCCATGGAGTCGTTCTACCGGGCCGAGACGCCGCAGGCTCTCCGGCAGGCGGTCGAAGAGGCGCGGCAGGCGGGCCCCGAGTCGGCGGGGTACCACGAGCTCGCGGCGATGCTGGCCCAGCTCGACGGCCACGACGCGGAGGAGATCGATCATCTCCAGCGCGCGCTCCTCGACACCAGCTCGTCCTCGGCGCCGCTCCTGCTGCACTGGTTGATGCTGAACGATCTCACCTTTCATCAGCGGGCCGAGGTGCGGGAGCTGCTGCGCGATCTCGTCGCCCAGCACCCGCGGCCCGAGGTGCGCTCGCTCGCCGCCTATCACCTCACCTTCCTCTTGAGCGCCGATGGCCGGCTGAACGAGCGCGACGAGGTGCTCGCCGGCCAGCCAGGGCGCTTCCCCCTCGCCATCGTCGGCACCTGGGACAACGACCAAGGCAAGGGCTTCGATCAGGTCCTTCCGCCCGAGGAACGCCCCGGCCTCGAGGAGACGTACGAGGGGCGGTTCGGGAAGCTGGTGTGGCGGCCCTCGGCTCCGCTCGATCCTCGCGGGCGGCTCGATCTCGGCTCGCTGATGACGCCGTCGAAGTTCGCGGTCGCCTTCGCGCAGGGCCGAGTGGAGGCCACCGCCGACGGCTTCTACCAGCTGCGGCTCTACTCCACTGGGCCGCTCAAGGTGTGGGTCGACGGGGCGCTCCTCTTCTCGGCGTCACTGCTCGATCGAAGCGTCTGGGACAACGTCATCGTGCCGCTCAAGCTGTCGAAGGGCGCGCACACCGTGCTGATCAAGTCCGCGCATCGCGAGGGTAATTGGTTCCTCGCGGCGCGGCTGGTGCCGTCGTCGTCGCTGCCGATGGCGGTGGCCGATCTCGATCGACAGGTGGACTTCCAGGTTCGCCCGCTGGCGCCGCTGGCAGCCCGCACCTTCGCGCACAAGGCGCTCTGGGCGCATCTCCTCGCGGGTGGCAGCACGAGCGTGAAGGCGAGCGAGGCGTATGCGCGCGCGTTCCCGTCGTCGGTCTTCGGCCGGGTGCTTCAGGTGGAGTCGCTCTGGTTCAACCAGGAGCGCGGCCGCGCCGCCGACGCCCTGAGCGCGCTCGACAAGGACGTGGGTGATCAGCTGCCCTTCGTTCGGTTGCGCCAGCTGCGCTTTTGGCAGCAGCAAGGGCTCAAGCAGAAGGCGCGCACGGCGGTCATCGGCTTGGTGAAGGCCCGCCCCGATCTCTCCGATGCCCACGATCTCCTCGTCGAGGCCTACCGGAGCGAGGGGTGGACGGAGGACGAGCTGGCTGCGGTGCGCGCGCGCCTCGCCCGCTTCGGCGAAGGGCCCGACTCGATGCTCGATCTCTCCCGAGCGTTGCAGCGCTACGGCCGCCGCGACGACGCCATCGAGGTGCTCGAGGAGATCCGATCGCGTCTGCCGCTCCAGCTCGAGACCCAGCGCCGGTTGGTCGACTTCGCCCTCGAGGCGGGCGACTTCGCGCGCGCGGAGAGCCTGTACGAAGAGCGGCTCGAGTCCTGGCCGACCGACTTCGGCGCGTGGCTGCAGCTGGCCGAGGTGCGCCGGCGAATGAAGAACGCGGAAGGGGCCTTCGAGGCGCTCGACAAGGCCCAGGCGCTCGCGCCGGAGGCGTCGAACCCGTGGGTGAAGCGCGGCGATCTCCTCTACGAGGCGGGCCAGGTGCAGGAAGCCGTGGCCGCGTGGCGGCGGGCGATCGAGCGCAACCCGGAGAACGAGGCGCTCGCCAACCGCATCGACTTCCTCGCTCCCGAAGCGCGCGGGCCGTGGCTCGACGACGCGCCCGACGAAGCGGAGATCGCGAAGATCGTCTCCACCCGAAGGCAGCTCAAGCAGTTGCCCGGCGCCGACGTCGCCTGGCTGCTCGACGACGAGGTGACGCTCCTCAACACCGACGGCAGCACCTCGAACGTCGTCACCGTCATCGCCCACGCCTTCAATGCGCAGGGCCGCGATCGGATCATCAAGCAGACCGTGCCGTCGGGACGGCTGCGGGTGCTCCAGAGCTACTCCATCGACGACAAGGGCGTGCGCAGTGAAGCCTCGAGTGAGCGCGGCCGGCAGATCTTCTTCCGCGGCATGCAGCCCGGCTCGACCCTCGTGCTCCAGTACCGCGTCGACGTTCCGCCCACCGGCTACCTCTCGCGCTACCTGACGAAGTCCTGGTCCTTCCAGGGGCTCTCCGAGCAGCGCCGCCGTGCCCGCTTCGTGATGTGGATGCCGCTCGGCAGCACGCTCAACGAGAACCGAATCGGCCAGCTCGAGCGCAAGCAGGAGCGTCGCGGAGAGCAGCTCAGGGTCGAGTGGTTCGTCGACGACAGCCCGCCGCTCCTCAGCGAGCCGTCGATGCCGCCGATGCTCGAGCTCGCCGCCAACATTCGCCTCTCCACCGTGCCCGACTGGAAGACCTACCTGTCGTGGGAAAAGTCGCTCCTCGACGGCGTCTTCCGCGACAGCCCGGAGATCGACGCGCTCGCCCGCAAGCTGGGAGAAGGCACCGACGATGCGACCGAGCGGCTCGAGCGCATTCACCAGTTCGTGATGGAAGAGATCCGCTACCAGCAGGACTACGAGACCTTCATCGCCGGCGTGAAGCCGCACGCCGCGCCGATGGTGCTCGAGCGGCGCTACGGCGACTGCAAGGACAAGGCGGTGCTCTTCATCACCTTGGCGCGCAAGCTCGGCCTCGAGGTGCACTTCGCCAACGTGCGCACGCGCGACTCCGGGCAGATCTCGAAGGACGTGCCGATGCAGCAGTTCAACCACGCCATCGTCTACGTGCCCAAGCAGGCCGGCGTCGCCGAGGGCCGCTTCTTCGATCCCACCGCCGATCTCCTCGACCTCGACGTCGTTCGCCACGACGACGTGGGCACGACGAGCCTCGTGATCGACCCGGTGAGCGGTGAGCACACCTTCCGCGAGATTCCCTTCCAGGGCCCCGACAAACACCGCCTCTCGAGTCAGCTCGCGCTCGAGCTCGCGACCGACGGCAGCGCCAAGGGCACCTTCACGCTCGAGGCGAAGGGCCGCGGCGGCTCGAGCATTCGAGTCACCGCTCGCGACACCGAGCTCTTCCAGCAAGGCGTGCAGCGCATCGCCTCGGGCCTCGTGCCGAACTCGACGACAAGCGAGGTGAAGACGCTGGAGGTGAAGGATCTCCGCAAGCCGGCGGGGCTCGAGGCGCGGCTCGAGGCGAAGACGTTCGCGCGCGCCGAGGGCGACACCTTGCGGGTGAAGGTGCCGACGTCGTGGAACCCGCGCGGCTCGTTCTCGTTGAGCTCACGTCGCCAGGCGCTCGTGTTGGGCGCGCCCTTCACCGACGAGACGCGGGTGTCGATCACCCTCCCCGAAGGCCTCGAGGTGAAGAAGCTGCCCGCGTCGGGCACTCTCGAGCAGACCTGCATCAAGCTCGATCGCTCGGTGACCCAGACCGGCCGCACGGTGACGAGCCGCGCCGTCTTCCAGGTGACCTGCGATCGGGTGACGCCCGCCGAGTACCCGGCCTACCGCGCGAAGGTGGACGAGATGATGCGGTTGCTCGAGGACGAGCTGGTGGTGGGCAAGAGCGCGCCGTCGAAGAAGCCCACTGGGGCGAAGTCGAAGTAGGCTTCGGCACGAGTGCGGCACGTCCTCTTTCGCATCGAGAAGGATCGCTACGCGCTGCCGCTCGCCGCGATCCGCGAGGTGGTGGTGGCGCCCGAGAGCTGGACGAGAGTGCCCCGCAGCCCGAAGGCCATGAAGGGTGTGATGAACCTCCGCGGCCGCGTGGTGCCGGTGATCGATCTCCGGGAGCTGCTCGACGTCCCTCCTGCGCCTGGCGTCGGTCAAGCGCGGGTCGTGCTCCTCGATCGCGGCCGGCGCGAGCTCGGCCTGCTCATCAGCGACGTCGACGGCATCGAGAGCATCGAGAAGGTGGGTCCGCCGGCACCCAAGGCCTCACCTGCGGTCAAAGGGCTGGCTCGCTTGGGCGCCTTGCCCATCACCGTGCTCGATCCCGACGCCCTCGACGCGACGGTAGCCCGCGCGTTCACAACCAAGTAGGTTTCGAGGCCAGGTGAACGCGATGCCAAAGAAGGTCCTCGTGGTCGACGACTCCGTCTTCATGCGAGACATCATCAAGGACATCTTGGCGGCCGGCGGTTTCACCGTCGTCGGCGAGGCTCGCCACGGAGTCGAGGCGGTCGAGAAGTTCAAGGAGCTCAAGCCCGACCTGGTGACGATGGATCTGGTGATGCCCTATCGGAACGGCATCGACGCGACCCGCGAGATCCTCCGCAGCGACAACAAGGCGCTGGTGGTGATGTGCAGCGCGCTCGGCCAGGAGACGATGGTGATGGAAGCCATCGAAGCCGGCGCCGTCGACTTCATCGTCAAGCCGCCGCGGGCCGAAGACGTGCTCGCCGTCGTGAAGAAGGTCCTCGGAGAAGCCTGAGCGGCTTCCGCATGGCCGGCCCGACCTGGGACACCTCTCGCTACCTCGCGCTCTTCGCCGGTGAAGCCACCGAGCACCTCGAGGCGCTCGGCAAGGACGTGGTCTCGCTCGAGAAGGGCGCCACGCTCCCGCTGGTGGACAGCATGTTCCGCCACGCGCACTCGGTGAAGGGCATGGCCGCGTCGATGGCCTTCGACGGCACCGCTCGGCTCGCCCATCGGTTGGAGGATCTCCTCGACGCGCTCCGAGCCGACGTGGCGCGGGTCGATGCGGGGATCGCCGACGTGATCCTCCAAGCCGTCGACGCGCTCACCGGTCACGTCCGCGCCGCGGCGACGGGCGTGCCCTTGCCTGACAGCCAACCGTTGGTCGATCGCCTCAACCGGCTCACCACCGAGCTGACAGGCAAGCCTCCCGCGCCCTCGGCGCCTCTGCCTCCGCCTCCCGCGAACGAGCTGCCACTCGCCTCGGCGCCCTCGCCAGTTCCCGAGCCCGCGCCGAACCCTCGCTTCGCGCTCAAGCTGAAGATCAACCCGGCCTCGACCCAGCCAGGCGTTCGCGGCTTCCTCGCGTACAAGCGGCTCGGCACGCTCGGGGCCATCTTCGAGCTGAAGCCGCCGCTCGACGACATCAAGGCCGGGCGTGTTCCGCAGGGCGCGATCACCCTCGAGCTCGAGACCGATCAAGACGAAGAGGCCATCGTGCGCACCATGCGGACGGTGGGTGACGTCGAGCTGGAGTCGCTCGGCGCGGTGGTGAAGGTGCAGCCGCCGCCGCCGCCCAACGCCGAGAAGGACGCGCAGAAGCCGGCCGCCCAGGAGCCGGCCCGGACGATTCGGGTGCGCACCGAGGTGATGGATCACTTCCTCGATCAGGCCGGAGAGCTGCTGCTCGCCACTGCGCGCGTTCGGGAGCTGTCTCGCGGCGTGCCCGACTCGCAGCGGCCTCCGTTGGACGAGGCGGTCGATCGGCTGCACCTGTTGGTGAAGGGGCTGCACGACAAGGTGATGCAGGCCCGCATGACGCCGGTGGCGGTGATCACCGATCGGCTCCCGCGCGCCGCCCGTGACATCGCGCGAAAACGAAACCGTGAGGTCGAGCTCGTCATCAGCGGAGACGACATCGAGCTCGATCGCGCCATCGTCGACGAGCTGGCTGATCCGGTGCTCCATCTGCTGCGCAACGCGATCGATCACGGCATCGAAGAGCCGGAGGATCGCCGCGTGGCCGGCAAGGCACCCAAGGGCAAGGTGACGCTCGCGGTTCGTCGGCAGCGCGATCGCGTCGTGCTCGAGGTGGTGGACGACGGGCGCGGCATCGACGTGGCGCGGCTCGAGCGATTGGTCGTCGAGCGAGGGCTGCTGGCCGCCGATCACGTTCGGGCGATGAGCGAGAAGGAACGGCTGATGCTGGTCTGCTTGCCCGGGCTCTCGACCGCCACCGACATCACCGACATCTCCGGGCGCGGCGTCGGCATGGACGCGGTGAAGCGCGCGGTCGACTCGGTCGGCGGCACCCTCGAGATCGAGACGAAGCTGGGCAAGGGCTCCACCTTTCGGCTCTCGCTGCCGCTCACGGTGGCGATGGTGAACCTGCTGCTCGTCGAAGTCGGTCAGGAGATCTACGGCCTGCCCATCGGAAAAGTGAGCGGAGTGGTCGAGACCGCGCGCGAAAAGCTGCCGATGAGTCAGAATGCGCCGGTGCTCCAGTTCGGCCAGAGCGTGTTGCCGGTGCACGACCTCTCGTCGCTGCTCGAGGTGCCGGCGGTGCCGTCGGCTGCTCCCTTCGCGCCCTTCGTCGTCGTCGATGGAGACGATGGGAAGCTCGCCCTCGCGGTCGATCGGCTGCTCGGCCAGGAAGAGGTGGTGCTCAAGGCGCTCTCGAAGCCGCTCGATCTGGTGCCAGGCCTCGCGGGTGTCACGATTCTCGGAAACGGCCAGCCGGTCTTCATTCTCGACGTCACGCGGCTGGTGACGGCATGACGGGCCCGCTCGCTCGGCAGGAAGACGCGCTGCGCGAGATGGTGCACATCGGGAGCGCCCAGGCAGCCTCGATGCTCGCGCGCCTCGTCGGTGACGTGGGCGTGCTGGTGGAAGCGCCGACGGTGCTCGAAGTGCCACGCGCGCAGCTGCCCTGGTTGATGGGTGGGCGCGACGTCGACGTGCTCGCGGCGAGCTTCGTGCTCGAGGGTGACGTTCCGGGGGCGCTGTGGTGGGTGTTGCCGGCGGACTCGGCGGAGCGGCTCGGGCATCGATTGCTCCGCAGGCCAGGCGTGTCGGGCCCGCTCGCGGCGTCGTCGGAGGCGGCGCTCACCGAGGCCGCCAACATCGTCGCGTCGGCGTGCTGCTCGTCGCTCGGCTCGATGCTCAAGGCGAAGGTGCTGCCGTCGACGCCGCGCATGGTGCGCACGACCATCGAAGGGCTCGTCGCGACCGGGAGCGGGGCGGCGGAGACGATCATCCTCGCGGGGTTCGTGTCGACCAACGCGCCGACGTTCGCTGGAACGCTCGCGGTGCTCTGGCCGACCGACGTCGCGGCCAAGGTGCTCGCGCGCGTCGGGCTCTGAGGGGCCGACTCGATCAGCGCGTGATCAGCTCGGCAGCTCGAAGGGCGGTTCGAGGTCCTCTCCGCTCTCGTGCTCTCGCGAACCGAGCACCAGCGGGTTGGCGAAGTCGAGGTACGTCTCGTTCGGAGCGGTCGGCAACTTCGCGCTGACGAACTCGAGCTCGTCTTCGGGTTCGAGCACCGGCGCGAGCAGCTTCGGCAAGCGCTCCTCGATGGGATCCCAGAACAGGGTGAGCTCGACGTCTTCGAGCCAGCCGTCTTCGTGCGCGTCGAGGAAGCTCGAGTGCGCCTCGGTGTCAGCGAGGAACTCGGCCAGCGGCCGCCGTTGACCCTCGACCGTCACCAGGATGAATGGGTGCAGATCGATGAAGTCGATCAGCCGGCCTTGCTGAACGATCCAGATGCCGAGCGTCGCGCCGTAGGAGATCGAGTGGTACGCGGCGAGGTTGTCGTCGTTCTCGCAGAACCGCTCGAGAATGGCGCGCAGCTGCCACGGCTCGGTCCAGGTGTGCGTCTCGGCCCAGCGAGAACCTCCCGGGCCGACCGACAGCTCGAGGATGAAGGCCGACGCGCTCACGGAATGAAGCTGGCCTGGTACTTCGGGTCTTCGAGGTTCGCCGCCGCGTCCGTCATCTGGAGCGGCAACACGCAGTCGAGCATCACCGCCAGCTCGTTCGTCTCCTTGTGCCCGATCGAGGCCTCGTACGCGCCGGGATGCGGGCCGTGCGGAATGCCGGCCGGGTGGTAGCTCATCGAGCCGGGCGAGACGCCGCGCCGCGAGGTGAAGTTGCCCTTGCAGTAGAAGAGGAACTCGTCGACGTCGATCGACGCGTGCGGGTACGGGCAGGGAATCGCCTCGGGGTGAAAGTCGGTCGGCCGCGGAACGAAGCTGCAGATGAGCGCGCCGCGCGCGGCGAAGGTGCCGTGCCAGGTCGGCGGCAAGTGGGTGAGCCCGACCCGCGGTTGGAAGTCGAGAATGTGGAACGCCCACGGGTAGACGGTGCCGTCCCAGCCCACCACGTCGAGCGGCGAGTCCTTCGTGGTGAAGCCGTAGAAGACGTCTTGGCGCTTCACGACCTGCTCACGAATGCCTTCGTCGAGCGGCCCGCGGAAGGTCGGCTTGCGGAAGTCGCGGTGACAATACGGCGCGTCCATTCGCAGCTGGCCGACGCCGTTGCGCCACTGCTTCGGCAGGTGCATGCCGCCGCGGCACTCGATGGTGAGCCACCACTGCGGCACCGGCTTCACCTCGAACCGGTGGAGCAGCCCGCGCGGCACGTAGACGTAGTCGCCCGCCTCGAACGGCACGTCGCCGAGGAGCGTGCGCAGGGTGCCTCCGCCCTCGTGGACGTAGACGAGATCGTCTCCGTCGGCGTTGAGGAAGTAGACCTCGTCGTCGCGGGTCGGCTTGAGCACCGAGAGGGTGACGTCGGCGTTGAAGAGGATCGGCAGCCGCGAATCGAGCGGGCTCTTCCCCGAGGGGCCGAGGTTCTGCGAGAGGAAGTGCCGCTTGAGGAGCGACTGCGACTTCACCGCGGTGCGCGCGCCGAGAAAGCCGTGCTTCGTCTCGACGGGCAACTGCCGGTGCGGTGCGTTGCGGTGGTAGCTGATGGTGTACGGTGCCTCGAAGCCGTCTTGAGTGAGGCACTGCTCCCAGTGCAGGTGGCCCGCCGCGTCCTTCAATTGAAGGTGGTGCTTCTTGGGGACGGTGCCCTGCACGACGCGCTCGATCATGGCGCGCGTTCTACACCATTCTCTCCGTGGCTTCGGAATGCTCAGGGACTCGGCGGCGGCTTCGACGCCTCGTACATCTGGTTCACTCGAAAGGTGGTGCGCTTCTGGGTCGCCTCGTCGGGAGGGCCCTTGAGCTCGGGCATCACCGCGACGCCGAAGAAGCGATGTTCCTTCTTTCCGTCCTTGCTGCCGAAGCCGTAGGTCGAGAACGAGTCGTGCTCGTAAGGGCCGAGTTCGCTCTTCAGCTTCTCCATGTCACCGCGCTCGCCGAAGCCGGTGCCGAAGACGAGACACGGGTGCTCGGTGCAGTCGATGTTCGTCACCTGGCCCGCAAAGCCCGCCTTCTGGAGCGCCTCGTTGAAGGTGGTGAGGAGCAGCTTCTCGTCTCGAAATCGCGCGGGGAGGTTGGGCGGCGGGGAGATCGCTTCACCCTCGGTGCCTCTCCGAATCGCGCGCTCGATCGCGAGCTGCTGCTCGAGCTCTTGAACCCGTTGCTCGAGCTTGATCACCTGTGGGGCGAGCTCCGGCGGGCTCGGAGCGGCGGGCTGGGCGCTCGGAGGCGGCGACGATGGCGTCGGACCCGAGGTGGGCGTCGGCGCGGTGCTCGGAGGCGGCGCGGAGGGCCGAGCCGCTGGCCGCGTGGTGACGGCGTCACTCGCGGTGCCGACCACCGGCTCCCGCTCGTGGTGGAAGAGGAGGTAGCCCAGGCCCACGCCGGCGAAGACCGACACCACGGAGGTCACGATCGAGCGGAGGTTCACGACGTGACTCCTGACCACCCTCGTTCGAACGCGCGCGTCAGCATCGGTGGAGAGCTCGAGCCGATTCGACGACTCAGCCCAGATCGCTCTCGGTGGCCACGATGGCCAGCTCGAGCGACTTCACCTGGCGCTGCACCAACGCGTCCGAGACGCGCCCGGTCATCAGCGTCTTGAGCGCCTGGCGCAAGCACGCGAGCTTCTCGCCCTTCGAGCCGAGCAGCTTGCACTGCGCGATGGCCGAGTCGGCGACGTCGTCGGAGGCCATGGCTCAGGCCACCTCGAGCAACGCCGCTGCGCCCATGCCGCCGCCGATGCACATGGTGACGATGCCGCGCTTGCCGCCGCGCCGCTTGAGCTCGCGGAGGATGGTGCCCACCAACCGCGCGCCCGAGACACCGAGGGGATGACCGAGCGCGATGGCGCCGCCGTTCACGTTCACCTTGTCGGCCGGAATGCCGAGCTCGCGCACGCAGTACAGGCCCTGCGCCGCGAAGGCCTCGTTCAGCTCGACGAGGTCGATGTCCTTGATGGTGAGCTTGTTGCGCTCGAGCAGCTTCTTCACCGCCGGCACCGGGCCGATGCCCATGATGTCGGGAGGCACGCCCGCCACCACGTAGTCGACGAAGTAGCCGAGCGGCTTCACGCCCAGCTCCTTGGCCTTCGACTCGCTCATCACCACTGCGGCGGCGGCTCCGTCGGTCAGCGGCGAGGCGTTGCCGGCGGTCACCGTGCCCTTGGCGTCGAACGCGGGCTTCAGCTTCTGGAGCCCCTCGAGCGTCGTCTCCGGCCGGAGGATCGTGTCGTCGGACAGCGTCACTTCCTTCGCCACGCCGGCGTCGTCGAAGTACTTCACCTTGATCGGCGCGATCTCGTCCTTGAGCTTGCCCTGCTCACGCGCGTTGGCCGCTCGCTTCTGCGACTCGAGCGCGAAGGCGTCTTGATCGGCGCGCGCGACGTTCCACTTCGCGGCGACCTTCTCGGCGGTGGCGCCCATCGAGGTGTAGACCTCGGGGAACTTCTCCATCAGCTGCGGGTTCGCCGACACCTTGTTCCCGCCCATCGGCACCTGCGTCATCGTCTCGGTGCCTCCGCCGATGCCGATGCTGTAGTGGCCGGCCTGAATGCCCGCCGCGATCTGCGCGATCGCCTGCACGCCCGAGGCGCAGAACCGATTGATGGTCATCGCCGGCACCGTGTCGGGCAAGCCGGCGAGCAGGGTGGCGATGCGGGCGACGTTCATGCCCTGCTCGGCCTCGGGCATCGCGCAGCCCATCACCACGTCTTCGATCTGTTCCTTCTTCAGGCCTGGAACGCGCTCGATGGCGGCGTTGATGACGTGCGCGGCCATCGTGTCGGGGCGGGTGTCTTTCAGCTCACCCTTGTGGGCGCGAGTGAACGGCGTGCGGGCGGTGCTGGCGATGACGACTCTCTCAGCCATGGGGTGTCTCCTCGAAGGTCGGGTTGAAAGGGTGAAGGATCAGTTCCGCAGTGGCTTGCCCTTGGTGAGCATGTGCTCGATGCGCGCCTGGGTCTTCTCCTCGCCACACAGCGAGAGGAAGGCCTCGAGCTCGAGCTCGATGAGGCGCTGCTCGGTGGTGGGCACCGAGGGGCTGGTGTCTCCGCCGGTCAGCACCGAGGCGAGCTTCTGGCCGATCTTTCGATCGTGCTCGCTGATCTGATGGTTGAGCTGCATGTCGTAGAGCATCATGTCGATGGTCGCGGCGCCGCTCTTCCCTGGGAGGTGGAAGGTGGCCGGGCGCGGAGGCCTGAAGCCTGCCTCGGCGAGCCCGCAGCACAGCCGCTTGGCGTCGGCGAGCTGGTGATCGCGCGACATCGAGATGCCGTCTTGTGGGTTGAGGAACCCGAGCTCGCGCGCTTCTTCGGCGCTGGTCGCCACCTTCGCGGTGCCGATCGCGAGGAACGCCTTCTTGAGGAAGGGCAGGGCGTCCATGTCTTTCGAGCCCTGGTGAATGCCGTAGAGGTTGCGCAGCAGCTCGAGGTTGCCGGTGCCGCCGGGGATGAGGCCGACGCCGACCTCGACGAGGCCCATGTACGTCTCGGCGCAGGCCTGCACCGCGTTGCCGGCCATCGCGAGCTCGGCGCCGCCGCCCAGGGTGAGCTGGAAGGGCGCGGTGACGACCGGCACCGACGAGTAGCGCAGCCGCTGGTTGGCGGTCTGGAAGCCGCTGATCATCTTCTTGATGTCGTCCCACTGGCCGTCCTTGATGGCCCAGAGGAGCATCGCGATGTTGGCGCCGGCCGAGAAGTTGTCGCCGTCGTTGCCGACGACGATGCCACGCCAGTCCTTCTCGGCGAGGTCGACCGCCTTGTGGAGCATCTCGATGATCAACGTGTCGATCGAGTTCATCTTCGCGTGCAGCTCGACCTGCAAGATGCCGTCGCCCATGTCCCAGAGCGTGGCCGACTCGTTGCCGTCGACCTTCTTGTTGCCGCGCTTGAGCTGCTCGACGGTGATCTGCCGCGCGATGCGATCGACCGGCTTGGCCGCCTTCGCCTTCACGTCCCAATAGGTGTCGGTGACGCCGTCACGCCCGTAGAACGAGGTGCGGCCGCTCTTGAGCATCTCTTCCACCCAGGGCGCGACCTGGATGTTGAGCTCCTTCATCCGCTTGACGCCCTTCTCGACGCCGTACGCGTCCCAGGTCTCGAACGGGCCCATGTCCCACGCGAAGCCCCAGCGCATGCCGCGGTCGATGTTGACGTAGTCATCGGCGATCTCTCCCAGCCGGCGCGAGGCGTAGGCGAGGGTGTCGAGGGTCACCTGCTCGGCGAACTTGGCGGCCTTGTCGCTGCCGCTCATCACCGTGCGCACCCGCTCGGCGAGCTCTTCGACGTCTTTCGCGGCGCCGAGCGACTCGAAGCGCACCTTGTTCTGCGCGCGGTACTCGAGGGTCTTCAGATCGAGCACGAGGATTTCCTTCTCACCCTCGCCGCCCTTGTTCTTCTTGTAGAAACCGCCGCCCGTCTTGTCGCCGAGCATCTTCTTCTCGATCATCTTCTCGAGGAAGGCGGGCGCCTTGAAGGTGTCGCGGCACTCGTCGTTCGGCAGCGAGTCGTAGCAGTTCTTGGTGACGTGGAAGAACGTGTCCAAGCCCACGAGGTCGGCGGTGCGGAAGACGGCCGACTTCGGGCGGCCCATCGCCGGGCCGAAGATCTTGTCGATCTCCTCGACCGACAGCCCGTGCTGCTCCATCAGCTGGAGCGTGCGCATCATCCCGTAGGTGCCGATGCGGTTGGCGATGAAGTTCGTCGTGTCCTTCCCGTAGACGATGCCCTTGCCGAGGGTGCGCTCACCGAACTCGTGGACCTGCTTCATGATCGCTGGGTCGGTCTTCTCGCCCGCGACGAGCTCGAGCAGCTTCATGTAACGAACCGGGTTGAAGAAGTGCGTCACCAGGAAGCGCTTCTTGAAGTCGTCGCTGGTGCCGTCGGTCATGCCCTTGATGCTCATGCCCGAGGTGTTCGACGAGACGATGGCCTTTCCGTGCACCAACTTCTCGAGCTTCCGGAACAGCTCGTTCTTGAGCTTAAGATCTTCCTTGATCACCTCGACGACCCAGTCGCAGTCCTTCACCTTGGCGAGATCGTCTTCGAAGTTGCCGACCTCGATGAGCGAGAGCGCCTTCTGGGTCATCAGCGGCGCCGGGCGCTGCTTCACCAGGTTGGCGAGGGCG